>DATJMC010000019.1:0-107492 GCA_035508975.1 Occallatibacter sp. | reverse complement strand
AAGCCTTCGGCGGCCAAGGGCAAGTACATCAAGAGCGTCACCTTGAGCTCAACCATGGGCCCGGGTGTTCCGCTGGATTCGGCTATCGCCGAGGCGGCAGCGAAGAAGTAGAAGAACTTGGAATAGGGACCAGGGTTCAGTTGTCCCGGCAGTAGCGGAGCGGAAAATGGCAATTTCGAAATCGAAGAAGGCGGACAAGGTTCAGCAGCTGGCCAAGGAGCTGGAAACCTCGACAACCGCGATCGTCGGCACCTTTACCAAGCTGACCGTGGCGCAGGACTTCGCGTTGCGCAAGGTGATTCGCGAGGCGGGCGGCAAGTATCGCGTGGTCAAGAACAAGCTGGCCGGCATTTCGAGCAAGGGAACCAAGGTTGAAGGCGCGTTGAAGGGCCTGAAGGGTGTGAGTGCGGTGGCATTCACCTCGGGCGATCCGGTTGCGCTGGCCAAGGGCTTCTCGAAGTGGGTCGGCGAGAACGCCGAGTTCCAGTTCAAGCTGGGCATCGTGGACGGCAAGCTGCTGACCGTGGAAGAGGTCAAGGCCCTGGCCACCATGCCGGGCAAGGAAGAGATCTTCGCGAAGCTCCTGTTCTTGATCAATGCGCCTGCGCAGCGTTTGGCGACGGTGCTCAATGCTACCGGCCGCGATCTGGCGGTGGTGCTCGGGCAGGGAGTCGAGAAAGAGAAGTTTGCCGGCGCAGCGTAAGCGCCTCCAGCTGGTAGCTGGTTCTCGGCAGGGGTGATGCGGAAGGTCTTCGCAGGAATGGCTAGAAGCTGGCAGCGAAAAGCAAGGGGCTGCTCTCAAGGTTTTTGGCGGCAGAGGCAATCAGGAAGTGCGCGGGTCTGGCGCAACGGAAACTTCCAGTTTGCATTTGCGGCCGGGGTAATCAAAATTTTCAAAACGGTTGGGATTGGAGAACAAACAAATGGCGGATCTCGCACAGTTGGAAGAACAGATCGTTAGCCTGAGCCTGCTGGAAGCGGCGGCCCTGGTGAAGAAGCTGGAAGAGCGGCTTGGTGTTTCGGCGGCAGCGGCGGCACCGGTGGTTGTGGCCGGCGGCGCAGCGGCCGGCGGCGCGGCTCCAGCGGCCGAAGAGAAGACCGAATTCCAGGTCATTCTGAAGGACGCAGGCGCGAACAAGATCAACACCATCAAGGCCGTACGCGAAGTCACCTCGCTTGGCCTGAAGGAAGCCAAGGACCTGGTCGATGGGGCTCCCAAGGCGCTGAAAGAAAGTGCGACCAAGGATGAGGCCGAGGCCATCAAAAAGAAGTTCGAAGGCGTGGCTACGATCGAAATCAAGTAGTTGGCACGAAACTTGCAAGGCGGGCCAAGACGCGCTACGATAACCGTTGCGCGTCTTTCCGTCCTGTTCCGGTTTTGCCCGGAAAGTGACGGAGACTGGTCGGCGCGCCATAGGATCAACACGAGAGCACACGAGGGATCTGCAAGCCGGAGCAGGGCCAAGCACTCTGGCTGTGAGTTCATGCGATGAATGTGCTCTAGGGTCAATGGGATAGGCGGACCTCTCATTGACGGTAGCGAGTAGCTGGCGAGCGAGCGGCAGAAGCGAGCTTTGGGATCGGCGAGAACAGGCAAGAGAATTCGGATGGGGGGCACTGAGAAGTTCGGCGCTCGTGAGGCATTGCGTCCTTGCGGGCCTTTTGTGTCTACCCACCCTGGCAGATAAGGCCATTTTCCGGCAAATCTACCAATCCGTGCGCAGCGGAACCAGAAGAGTTACCTGCGCGCCTGCTTTTCCCGTTGTGTGAAGACTTGAGCAGTAGCTGGGTTTGGGGTTCGGCAAATTCGCAAGGGGGCGGTTGCGGCAGCAAGGTGCAACGGCCTGAGGATGCGAAGATTCGTCCTTCCCGATCCGTGCCGCTTCTTGAGGTCACGACCTCCCACGTGAGCTTTCCTGCTCTTCGCAAACCGGTTCTCTCGCGTGCAGCTTGGCATTGGTGACTCGCCCGCACGTCGTCAGGCGGACTCTGACTTGCGCGGGTTGGATCGGCGTTGTGGCATGCCAATCCGCAGATAGGTTTTCTTACCGTAATCCAAGCTGGCGCCCAGAGACTCGGCGCCGGCCCGGCGCCGAAACCCGAGCGGCCCGGCGTGACGAGACTCAGGAGTGAAGAATGTCCAACGAGAAGCGCGCGATTCGCAGCCGGCTCGATTTTTCAAAGATTCCAACCGCAACCCAGATTCCCAACCTGATCGAAGTGCAGCGCCGCTCCTACGAGCGCTTTCTGCAGATGGACAAGCTGCCCAACGAGCGTGATGACTCGGGGCTGCAGTCGGTGTTTGTCTCCGTTTTCCCGATCACCGATTTTCGCGGGATCTCGCAGCTCGACTTTGTCGACTACGCGATCGGCAACTGGGAGTGCAAGTGCGGCCACCTGAAAGGCCTGCACCACCTGCGCACCGCCTGCGTCAATTGCGGCGCCATGGTGATCACTGACCCATTTCTTCCCGGCGACGTGCTCTGCCAGAAGTGCGGCACCTACAACAAGAACACGCCCGACTTCTGC
Organism: Occallatibacter sp.; assembly: GCA_035508975.1. Lineage (GTDB taxonomy): Bacteria > Acidobacteriota > Terriglobia > Terriglobales > Acidobacteriaceae > Telmatobacter. The sequence continues at coordinate 104,963 of DATJMC010000019.1, read as the reverse complement.
AACAAGTGCGGCGACCCTGTGGGCCTGCAGCTGAAGTATGACCAGCAGGAGTGCGAAGAGCGCGGCATGACTTTCTCCGCACCTCTGAAGGTCACCGTCCGTCTCACCATCTACGACAAGGATGCCGAGACCGGCAACAAGACCATCCGTGACATCAAGGAGCAGGAAGTTTTCTTCGGCGACATTCCGCTGATGACGCCCAACGGCACGTTCATCGTGAACGGCACGGAGCGCGTGATCGTGTCGCAGCTGCACCGCTCGCCGGGCGTCTTCTTTGAGACGGCCAACAACCGCACCTACTTCCTGGGAAAGATCATTCCCTATCGCGGCTCGTGGGTTGAGTTCGAGTACGACCAGAAGAACACGCTGTATGTGCGCATCGACCGCAAGCGCAAATTTCTGGGCACGATCTTCCTGCGCGCTCTCGGTCTGCGTTCCGACGAGGAGATTCTCAAGACCTTCTACACGGTCGACCGGATCAACATCGCCGACGGCAAGCTCTACTGGTCGGTAGCGCCCGAGGGCCGCGCCACGCACTTGCTGGGCGCCAAGCCGGCGCACGCCGTGATCCACAAGGGCGACGAGATCGCGCACTCGGGGCGCAAGATCACCGCGCACTCGCTGAAGGCGCTGCGCACCGCCGGCATCGAGAAGGTCGAAATTGAATCGGCCGAGCTGGATGGCGCATTGACTGCGTCCGACGTGGTTGACACCAATACCGGCGAAGTGATCGTGGAAGCCAACGTCGAGCTGACCGCCGACCGCCTGCACAAGGTGATGGCATCGGGCGCGACCAGCGTCGAGCTGTTCTTCCCCGAGCGCGACGACGTGGGCAACATCATCACCAACACGCTGAAGCGCGACTCGGTGCACAAGCCCGAAGAGGCGCTGATCGAGATCTATCGCAAGCTGCGTCCCGGCGATCCGCCGACTCTCGATACCGCGACGGCGCTCTTTGAAGGCATGTTCTTCGATGCGCGCAAGTACGACTTCTCGCGCGTGGGCCGCCTGAAATTCAACATCAAGCTCTACGAGAACCAGGAAGCGACGCCGCTCGATCACCGCACGCTGACGCCGGAAGACTTCTACGCGACCATCCGCTACCTGCTCAAGCTGCGCAAGAACATCGGCGTGGTCGACGACATCGATCACCTCGGCAACCGCCGCGTGCGCGCCGTGGGTGAGTTGATGGAGAACCAGTTCCGCATCGGCCTGGTGCGCATGGAACGCGCCATCAAGGAAAAGATGAGCGTGTATCAAGAGCTCAACACGGCCATGCCGCACGACCTGATCAACGCCAAGCCGGTGATGGCGGCGATCCGCGAGTTCTTCGGTTCGTCGCAGTTGTCGCAGTTCATGGACCAGACCAACCCGCTGTCGGAGATCACGCACAAGCGGCGTCTCTCGGCGCTTGGGCCGGGCGGCTTGTCGCGTGAACGCGCCGGGTTCGAAGTGCGCGACGTGCACCCAACGCACTACGGCCGCATCTGCCCGATCGAAACGCCGGAAGGTCCGAACATCGGCCTGATCAGCTCGCTCTCGTGCTTCGCGCGTATCAATGAGTACGGCTTCATCGAGTCGCCGTATCGCAAGGTGAAGGACGCGAAGATTCTCGACTACGTCGAGATCGCCAACGCCGGTGAAAGCGGAATGCGCGTGGGCGACCACATCGAGAAGGACGAAGCGATCAAGCTCAGCGCCCAGCTGAAGAAGCAGGGCAAGCGCGCCCTGGAGTGGATCCCGTACAGCTTCTACCTGTCGGCGTGGGAAGAAGACAAGCACACGATTGCGCAGGCCAACATCGAGTTCAACGAAGACGGCGTGATCACCGAAGACCTGGTGAATGCCCGCCGCCAGGGCAACTTTGTGCTGGTCAACAAGGCTGAAGTCGACTACATCGACGTCTCGCCGAAGCAGCTGGTCTCGGTGGCCGCATCGCTGGTGCCGTTCCTCGAGCACGACGACGCCAACCGCGCGCTGATGGGCGCCAACATGCAGCGCCAGTCGGTGCCGCTGCTGGTGGCCGAGGCTCCGCTGGTCGGAACCGGCATGGAAGGCGTGACCGCGCGTGACTCCGGCGCCGTGATTCTGGCCAAGCGCAACGGCATCGTGGACTCGGTCGACTCGGAGCGGATCATCGTGCGCGTCGAAGGCGAGCACCATCCCACGCAGCTGTCGCGCGAGGTGGGTTCGGACATCTACCAGCTGATCAAGTTCAAGCGCTCAAACCAGAACACCTGCATCAATCAGAAGCCGGTGGTCCGCGAAGGCGACCGGGTTCTGAAGGGCCAGGTGATCGCCGACGGGCCTTGCACCGAGCAGGGCGAGCTGGCGCTGGGACGCAACGTGCTGGTGGCCTTCATGCCGTGGCGCGGCTACAACTTCGAAGACGCGATCCTGATCAGCGAGAAGCTGGTCAAGGAGGACTACTACACTTCGGTCCACATCGAAGAGTTCGAAATCGAAGCGCGCGACACCAAGCTGGGACCCGAAGAAATCACGCGCGACATTCCCAATGTCAGCGAGCATGCTCTGCGCGATCTGGACGAGAGCGGCGTGATCCGCATCGGCGCCCAGATCGGCCACGGCGACATCCTGGTTGGCAAGGTCACGCCCAAGGGAGAGACCCAGCTGACTCCGGAAGAGAAGCTGCTGCGCGCCATCTTCGGTGAAAAGGCCGGCGACGTGCGCGATGCTTCGCTCACCTGCCCTCCGGGGATCGAAGGCACGGTGGTGGACGTTCGTATCTTCTCGCGCAAGGGCCAGGAAAAGGACGAGCGCGCCAAGCAGATCGAAGCGGAGTACGTTGCCAAGCTGGAGAAGAACCTGGGCGACGAAATTCGCATTTTGACCGACGAGCGGTTGAAGCGTCTCGAGGCGATCCTGGGCGGGAAAGAAGTGCTGGCCGACCTGCACGACGAGCGGACCAACAAGCGCCTGCTGACCAAGGGCGCGCTGGTCGATCGCGAGACTCTGGAGCGCATCTCGACCAAGAACCTGAAGCGCATTCGCTATGCCGACAAGGATCCGCGCGTCAACGAGCAGATCGACGAGATCGAGGAGATGACGTCGCGGCAGATCGAAGTGCTGCGCAAGATCACCAACGAGCGCATCGCCAAGCTGCAGAAGGGCGACGAACTGCCTCCGGGCGTGATCAAGCTGGTGAAGGTCTACGTGGCCATGAAGCGCAAGCTCTCGGTCGGCGACAAGATGGCGGGCCGGCACGGGAACAAGGGCGTGATCGCGCGCATTCTTCCCGAAGAAGACATGCCGTATCTGCCCGATGGAACCCCGGTCGAGATTGTGCTTAATCCGCTGGGCGTGCCTTCGCGTATGAACGTGGGCCAGATTCTTGAAACGCACCTGGGTTGGGCGGCTGCCGAACTGGGCAGAAAGATCGCCGCTTTGCTCAAGGCAAACAGCGATGCCAACTTCATTCGCGAAGCGATGAAGAAGGAGTTTGCGGGAACCGCGACGCTGCGCCAGTTGCTCGAGCTGGACGACGAGACGCTTTTGCGTGTCGCCGCCGGCATGGGTCGCGGGATCTGGTTTGGGACCAACGTCTTCGACGGCGCCAAGGAAGAGGAGATCAAGGCGCTGCTGGCTTCGGCCGGTCTGCCTTCGTCGGGCAAGACGACGCTGTACGACGGCATGACGGGTGAACAGTTTGAGCAGCCGGTGACGGTGGGCTACATCTACATGCTCAAGCTTTCGCACCTGGTCGATGACAAGATCCACGCGCGTTCGATTGGCCCGTACTCGCTCATCACCCAGCAGCCGCTGGGGGGCAAGGCGCAGTTCGGCGGACAGCGCTTCGGCGAAATGGAAGTGTGGGCCCTGGAAGCCTACGGCGCTGCGTACATCCTGCAGGAGTTGCTCACTGCGAAGTCCGATGACGTCTATGGCCGCACCAAGATCTACGAGGCCATCGTCAAGGGCGAAGCGGCGATTGAGCCGGGCGTACCGGAGTCGTTCAACGTGCTGATTCGTGAATTGCAGTCGCTGTGCCTCGACGTGGAGCTCATCAAGCGCGCCGATCTGATCAAGAAGGCGCCCACGCCCGAAGTCGCAGCAGTAGCCGATTGAGTTGTCAGTTTTCAGTTGTCGGTTGGATTGCCGGCTGACAACTGATCACTGAAAAGTGATTACTAGCTTTATCGGGTTCTTCTTGAAAGCGGTAACCGCCGCTTCCCGGGAAGGAAGAACCTCAAAAGGAATCCCGGGAGATACCGCGGCGGTTGCAGAGAAGCCCGCCAAGGAGGGTCGCCTTGTTCCGTTCGAACCCGTTTGAACTATCCAGCCCCATCACCGACTTCGACGCTATCCGCATCATGCTGGCCTCTCCCGAAAAGATCCGCAGCTGGTCGCATGGCGAAGTCACCAAGCCGGAAACCATCAACTACCGCACCTTCAAGCCGGAGCGCGACGGCTTGTTCTGCGCCCGCATCTTCGGCCCGGTCACCGACTGGGAGTGCCTGTGCGGCAAGTACAAGCGCATGAAGCACCGCGGCGTCATCTGCGACAAGTGCGGTGTCGAAGTCACGGTCAGCAAGGTGCGTCGCGAGCGCATGGGCCACATTGAGCTGGCCTCGCCCTGCTCGCATGTGTGGTTCTTCAAGGGGCTCCCGTCGCGCATCGGCCACCTGCTCGACATCTCTCTGCGCGACCTCGAGAGCATTCTCTACTTCGAGTCCTACGTGGTGGTCGATCCCGGCGACGCGCCGGTGCGCGAGCGCGAGATCATCAAGGACGAGAATCGCTACCGCGAGCTCGACCAGCAGTACCGTCCCTCCGGCTTCAAGGCCATGATGGGCGCCGAAGCCATCAAGGAACTGCTCAAACGCGTGCAGGTCGACGACCTCGCGACCGAATTGCGCGAGCGCATGAAGGCCGAGAACTCGGCGCAGAAAAAGCTGAAGTATGCCAAGCGGCTCAAGGTTGTCGAGGCCTTCCGCAAGTCGGCCAACAAGCCCCAGTGGATGATTCTCGATGTGCTGCCGGTCATTCCTCCGGAGCTGCGCCCCCTGGTGCCGCTCGATGGCGGCCGCTTCGCCACGTCGGACTTGAACGACCTCTATCGCCGCGTCATCAACCGCAACAACCGGTTGAAGAAGCTGATGGACCTGCACGCGCCTGAAGTGATCGTGCGCAACGAAAAGCGCATGCTCCAGGAAGCCGTTGACGCGCTGTTCGACAACGGCCGCCGCGGCCGCGTGCTGCGTGGCGCCAACAACCGCCCGCTCAAGTCTCTCTCCGACACCCTCAAGGGCAAGCAGGGCCGCTTCCGCCAGAACCTGCTCGGCAAGCGCGTCGACTACTCCGGCCGTTCGGTCATCGTGGTCGGCCCCGAGCTCAAGCTGCACCAGTGCGGCCTGCCCAAGAAGATGGCGCTCGAGCTCTTCAAGCCGTTCATCTATCACCGTCTCGAACAGACCGGCCACTGCACCACCATCAAACAGGCCAAAGAGATGGTTGAGATGCAGGAGCCGGTGGTCTGGGACATCCTTGAAGAAGTCATCAAGGATCACCCGGTGCTCTTGAACCGCGCCCCAACCCTTCACCGCCTGGGCATCCAGGCGTTCGAGCCGGTGCTCGTCGAAGGCAAAGCCATCAAGATTCACCCGCTGGTCTGCACCGCCTTCAATGCCGACTTCGACGGCGACCAGATGGCCGTGCACATTCCGCTGTCGCCTGAGGCGCAGATTGAAGCCAGCGTGCTCATGCTCGCTTCGCACAACATCCTGTCGCCTGCGTCGGGCCAGCCGATCACCGTCCCCACACAGGACATGGTGCTCGGTCTCTATTACCTGACCAAGGCCAAGAGGGGCGGAGTCGGCGAAGGACGCACCTTCTCCACGACCGACGAAATCCTGATGGCCCTCGAAGCCAAGGAAGTCGAGACGCTCACGCCGATCCGCCTGCGCTACACCGGCAAGGTGCTCGACATGACCACGGCGTACGACGACCAGGACCTGACGCACACCGAGCCGGTGGACTTCAACAAGGAGTACCTGTCGACCACCGTGGGCCGCGTCATCCTGAACGACGCTCTGCCTTCGGGCATGCCCTACATCAACGGCCTGCTCAAGAAGAAGGGTATCGGCCAGCTTGTGAACTACTGCAACCAGAACCTCGGTCTCGAAGTCACGGTGCGCATGCTCGATCGCATCAAGCAGCTTGGCTTCCAGTACGCCACACGCTCCGGTCTCTCTGTAGGTCTCGACGACATGGTCATTCCTGCGACCAAGTACACCGTGGTCGACGAAGCCGACAAGAAGGTGATCGAAGTCCAGAAGCAGTACATGGACGGCGCGATCACCAACGGCGAGCGTTCGAACAAGGTCATCCAGATGTGGTCAGCGGTGACCGACCAGGTTGCCGACGAGATGTTCGGCAACATGAAGCGCGCGGACGAAGAAGGCGCCATGAACCCGATCTACATCATGGCCGACTCGGGCGCCCGCGGTTCGAAGCAGCAGATCCGCCAGCTCTCGGGTATGCGCGGATTGATGGCCAAGCCTTCGGGAGAAGTGATTGAGACGCCCATCACCGCGAACTTCCGCGAAGGGCTGACGGTGCTCGAATACTTCATCTCGACGCACGGCGCACGAAAGGGCCTGGCCGATACGGCGCTGAAGACGGCCGACTCGGGCTACCTGACTCGGCGCCTCGTCGACGTGGCGCAGGACGTGATCGTGACCGAATACGATTGCGGAACCTCAGAAGGCATCTACGTTGGCTCCATCGTCGAGTCGGGCGAGATCATCGAGCCGATGCGCGACCGCATCATCGGGCGCGTTTCGCTTGAAAGGATTAAGGACTACGACGGCAACGTGGTGGTCGAGGTCAACCAGCCGATCGACGAAGACATCGCTTCCGCCATTCAGGGTGCGGGCGTCGAGCGGGTGAAGATCCGCTCGGTGCTCACCTGCGAATCGCGCCGCGGCGTTTGCGCGTTGTGCTACGGCCGTAACCTGGGCTCGGGCCGCATGGTTGAGCTGGGCGAAACCTGTGGCGTCATCGCCGCGCAGTCCATCGGCGAGCCGGGAACGCAGCTGACTATGCGTACCTTCCACGTGGGCGGCACGGCAAGCCGCGTGGCCGACAAGTCGCGCCTCGATGCCAAGAACAACGGTTTCGTGCGCTTCATCAACCTGAACACCGTCGAAAGCAAGGACGGTTCTCTGGTTGCGATGAATCGCTCTGGATCGGTTGCCATCGTGGACGAGCGCGGCCGTGAAAAGGAACGCTATCAGGTGGTCTATGGCGCGCGCCTGCGCGTGAAAGACGGCAGCACGGTCAAGCTCGGCGAGCTGCTGGCCGAATGGGATCCATACACCTACGCCATCCTCACCGAGATTGGCGGCGCGGCGACGTTCAAGGATCTGCAGGAAGGCATCACGCTCAACGAAGAAGTGGACGAAGTCACCGGCCTCTCGCGCTGGGTGGTTGCCGACTCGCCGGATGAAAAGCGGCAGCCGACCATCGTGATCAAGAACTCCAAGGGCAGCAAGCGGTATCTGCTGCCGCGCGGAGCGCACCTCATGGTGCAAGACGGCGACGAAGTCGGCCCCGGCGACGTGCTCGCGAAGATTCCCAAGGAGTCGACGCGCACCAAGGACATCACCGGCGGTCTGCCCCGCGTGGTCGAGCTCTTCGAAGCCCGCAAGCCGCGCGAAACCGCGATCATCAGCGAGATCGATGGCGTGGTTCGCTTTGGCGAAGTCACCAAGGGCCAGCGCAAGATCTACGTTACGGCCGACAACGGCGACGAGAAGGAATACTCGGTGCCGCGCGGTATTCACGTCAACGTCCAGGAAGGCGAGCGCCTGCGCGCAGGCGATCCGCTGATGGACGGGCCGCTGAACCCGCACGACATTCTTGCCGTCCTGGGCGAGAAGGAGCTGCAGGCTTACCTGGTGAACGAAATCCAGGAAGTCTACCGTCTGCAGGGCGTGGCCATTTCGGACAAACATATCGAAGTGATCGTGCGGCAGATGCTGCGCTGGGTGCGCATCGATGAAGTGGGGGATACCAACTTCCTGCTCGAGCAGCAGGTCGATCGCTTCCGCTTCCGCGAAGAGAACGAGCGCGTGCTCACTAACGGCGGCCGTCCCGCAATCGGGCGCCCGCTGCTGCTGGGCATCACCAAGGCGTCGCTCTCGACCGACAGCTTCATCTCCGCAGCCAGCTTCCAGGAGACGACGCGCGTGTTGACCGAAGCCTCGATCAACGGCGCTGTCGACAACCTGCGCGGCCTCAAGGAGAACGTGATCGTCGGACGGCTCATCCCGGCGGGCACGGGCCTCGAGTACTACCGCAACGTCCAGCTCTCGCCTGAGCTTGAAGAAGCGGCAGAGCGCGTCCAGCAGGAAGTGCATGCGGAGATCGAAGCGGCGGAGCGCGAACTGGAGATGATGCGCCAGGAGGGCGAAGCCGAGGAGATGGCCGCAGAATAAGGACTGGCCGTCCTGGCGATCCTTTAGATCAACTGCACAGCAGAAGGCCCGGCTTCATGCCGGGCCTTTTCTTTGTCCACTCACAAGGTTTCGAGCGATCACCGGCATGCCGGATGCGGCTGCGATGCGTCGCAGTTCAGCGGCGAACGCTCTGGCCGGCTTCTTTTTTTATCTTTTTGTTCACATACATCGCCGCATCGGCGGTGCTCAGCAAGCTGTCCTTGTCCGAACCGTCTTCGGGGAAAAGAGCGCAGCCTGCGCTCACGGAGCCTTGAACCGAGTAGCCCTCGATGGCGAAGCGGTCTTTGAAGCAGCGTTCCAGCCGCTGGGCAACTTCCTGCACTTCGCTCTGGCTGCGGACGTTTGCCACCAGCACGGCGAACTCATCGCCGCCGAGTCGGGCGAGCATGTCGGAGGGACGCAGCTGGCGTTTCATGCGCAGCGCCGACTGGCGCAGGTATTGATCGCCCGCGCTGTGGCCGAACTGATCGTTCACCTGCTTGAAGTCGTCAAGATCGATGTAAACCAGGCCGAACTGCGTTTGGCATTTGTGAGCGTCCTGAATCAGGGTGTCGAGCCGCCGCTCGAACGAGAAGCGGTTGTAGATGTCGGTGAGGAGATCGAACTCAGAACGATGGATCAGGTCGGTGTAGAGCCCGCGCGTTTCGATTGCCAGGGTCGCCAGCCACGCTCCCATCGCCAGAGCTTCCTGCGCCTGGCTTATGCAAGACGCATGCGGATCGAGCGCCGCAAACAGCAGGCCGTGCAGCGGGCCCGAACGCGAGGGAATCTCGTGACGGATCACCGTGAGGTCCATTGTGTTCACCGGACCCGCCCCGAATTTCACGCCGTCCCCAACCTCGCACCAGCAGGGGCTGCCGTCGAGCCGGAAGGTCACGAATTCGGTGATCTGCGTGAGGATGTCCTCCAGCGGCTGGTTTCCGTTGATGTCCTCGAGAATCTGGCTGCGCTTCCGTTCAAGAATCGCTTCGGCTTCTTTTTGTGCGGCTAGCTCGGCCGTCTTCTCATGCACCTTGCGCTTCAGCATCAGCAGCCACGCCGCTCCGGCTGCCATTGAAAGCAGCAGCACGGTCACGAGCAGCACCAGGTTGCGCACGTTCAGCAACGAGGGACGCGCCAGGACCACAACATCCGACGACGAGCGCAGCAGGATTCCGAATGCCATGGGACCATTGAAGGGACTGGCATTGTCGTGGATGGCGACGCCGGTGATCCGGACCTTGCTGCCCGCGGGAATCAACGGCATGGGCGGTGGAGTGTTCGCCCCGTTGGGATCGAAGACCATCGGGAAGCGCACCGTGGCCGAGAACAGGTGCCCATCCGCGGAGATGATGTACATATCCTGCGCGTGCTCCCGCACCTGCGTCACGACTTGTCCTTTAATCGAGACCAGGTCGAAAGCATGACGCCCCGATGCCAGCTGGTCCCAGTTGACGCCCACCGGAGTCAGAGACGCGGACCCGCCCGTGGTGCGCAGGTCGCCCCATTTCAGGGTCAGGAATCCGTTCTCGACGAAGGGCTCTCCCAGGGCCTGCACGCGATCGCCCACATGAAAGGTTTCGATCGTCGGTGTCAGCACGCGGATGCTCTGCGCGCCTTCTTGCAGGACCGCCATCCGTCCCGGCTGAATGTAGGTGAGCACTCCCTGGATGCGGACCCGCGATGTGTGGTCTTCGACATCGTATCCCTTCAGCACCTGGTCCATGGGGGTCAGGGGGATGGACCATGCGTCAACCGCGGCTTTGCGCAAGATCCGAACGTCGTCGAAAGAGCTGACGTGGAGGAGCACCCCGGTCTGCTGCATCTTGCCGTCGAAGCGGCCCGCCTCCGCGCCGGTGATCGCGACTTCGGCGTCGAGCAAGTCGCTGAGGCGCGCGACCATGCCCTTGTCGACGGTGGCGCCGACGGTGCCTCCATGCAGGGCCAGCTCAAGTTGGGTTACCGTGCGGCCGGAACTGAGCGCAGGAACCGCCGAGACAACGATTCCGTGAACGGTCACGAAGCGGCAATCGAATTTGGCCTGGACCAGAGGCGAGAACTCCGCGTCTACCGGCTTGGGCACATCGCCGTGGTGCAGGAATTTCAGGTCATCGCTGATCACGATGGGGCGGAAGCTGTCGCGCGTGTATCCGTGGATCAGGATGCGGTCGCCCGGCTCCAGGTTCAAACGGGTCGTTGCCTGGACGTAGATCGCGTTGTCGCCATCCTGGACGAACAGTGTTTTCTCATAACTGCGGAAGTAGGTCACCGTCGCCTCGAAGGAGACGGGAACAGCCATGCTGGCTTCTGCATTGGTGAGCTTCCGAATCGTGCTGAGGGTCGTCAGCGTCGCGGGAACCTCGTCTCCCCACGCCGTCACAACCGCGCAGGCGAGAACGAGCGCCGCCACACTGCCGGTCATCGTGCAGCCCTTGCGCGTCGCCGGCCTGAGTGGGGAAGGCTTCATCCAAAAGATTATCGGAAGCCCTTGATACAAAGATCAATGGACTACGAGCCTTGGACCAAACTAAAGCGTCATTCCATTTGGGGGAGGCAACGATTCCACGGCCGCAACGGCAGCGTGCGTCATCTGGAGATTGAAGGGTATCGTTTCCATCGACAGCCGCGAACCAGCCGCGCTTCCGGCTCTCAGCCGCTTCTTCGCGAAGGCAGCTTGCCTGTTCCGCGGCGGCTGTTCTTTGCCGAGTACATGGCCGCGTCGGCGGCGCTCATCAGGCTGTCTGAAGTGGCTCCGTCCTGTGGGAAGATCGCCACGCCCACGCTCGCCGCTCCGCGCAGCACGTAGCCCTCCAGGGCAAAGGGAGCGTCGAAACAGCGCTCCAGCCGCTGCGCAATCTCGTCCACATCCGATCTTCCGTTCACCACTGTCACCAGGGCGGCGAATTCATCGCCGCCGATGCGGCCAAGAATGTCGCCGGTTCGCAGCTGTCTTTTCATGCGAAGGGAGACTTCCTGGAGATAAAGGTCGCCGATGTGGTGGCCGTAGAGATCGTTGACAAGCTTGAAGTCGTCAAGGTCGACGTAGATCAGTCCGAAGTTGGAAGAAGTCAGGTGCGCCTTCTCGATCATTTCCTCGAGGTGCCGATCGAGGGAAAAGCGGTTGTACATATCGGTGAGCAAGTCGAACTCCGAGCGATGAACAAGATCGCTGTACAGCTTGCGCGTTTCGATGGAAAGGGTCGCCAGCCGGATGCCGGCCCCGAGCGCTTCCTGCTCCTCTTTCTCGTTTTCCATTCCGGGAGTCATCGCGGCAAACAGCGATCCCAGTACCAGACCCGTGCGGGAATGAATTTCCCGGCTGATGATCCGGAAGGCTTCCTTTTTCGCGGGCGCCTTTCCGAGCACGGGGCCTTCGGTGACCTCGCACCAGCAGGGGGCACCGTGGAGCATGTACGAGACCATCTCCGTGATGTGTTCCACGATGTCGCCCAGCGGCCGCGAGCTGTTGATGTCTTCAAGCACACGGCTGCGCCATTGCTCTACTTGCGCCGTGCGCCGCTCCTGCGCGGCATCGGCTTCGCTCTGGGCGGTGATGGCAGCCGTCTGCTGGAGCACTCTCCTGCGCAGCATCCAGACCCACACGCTCACCGCGAGCACCACCAGGAAGAGCAATCCCGCGAGCCGCCCCAGGTTGCCCACCGTGAGCCAGGGCGCACCTGCCAGCACGGCGATGTCGTCAGCCGAGCGCAACAGGATGTCGAAGGGCGCGCGCGCCGCAGGAAGGTTGGTTCCACTGATAAAGCACACGCCGGTTACGCGCACCTTCGTGCCCGGCGCAAGATGCTTCATCGGCGATGCGGGTTCGCCATCGTCCACTTCCGGCGAAGGATGCTTGTACACGGCAGAGAAAAGGTCGCCGCCGCCGGTCTCCAGGACATATTCGTCCTGATCGGCTCCCCGCACTTCGGCAACCACCGAGCCCTCGGTCGAAACCAGGTCGAAGAGATCTTTGCTGGTCGAAAGCTGTTCCCAGGTTGCGGGCTTGGGCGCGGCCGGGTCTTTGCGACCGCTGTCCTGGATTTCAGCATTCGCCAACACCAGGCGGCCATCATGGAGATCGGGAAATCCAGTTGCGTCGGCCAGATCGCCCACGTGAAGCGGTGCAATCGACGAGGTCATCAGCCACAGGCTCTTGTTGCCGTCCTGCAACACCGCCGCGGAGCCGGCACGGTAGTAAGTGATGGCGCCGTGCACACGAATGCGCTTGCTCAGGTTGCTGTCGTGGTAATCCGCCAGCAGCTGGTCCATCGGAGTAATCGGCAAATCCCACGGGCTCGACACCGCGCCATGGAGCACCTTCACTCCATCGAGCGAGCTGACGTGAAGAACGATTCCGGTCTGCTGCATCTTGCCGTCGAAGCGCGCCGAGACCGCGCCGGTCACACTGACCTCGGCATCGAGCAGCGAGCCAAGAATCTGGGGATTGTCGAAGTCCACGGCGGCTTCGATGTCGCCCCCATCGGTATGAAGCTGCAGCACGGTGCTCCGCACGCCGGCCTTTACCACCGTGTCGGCGTCACGCACCACCGCTGTCACGGTAACGTAGCGGCAATCGAGCTCACCGCGCACCAGTTCGTCGAAAGTAGCCGGTACGGGCGCGGGCAGTACTCCGTGGTGCAGCACGGTAACGCCCGTGGCCGCGACGATGGGCCGAAAGCTTAACTTTGTGACGCCGGTGATCTCAACGCGGTCGCCGGGCTGCAGAAGGTTCTGCGTGGGCCAGTCGACGTACACGGCGGAGTCGCCATCCTGGACGTAGAGAGCGCGCTCGTAGGTTCTGACGTAGGTGACGGTCGCCTGGAAGTCGACCGGCCGGCCCTGGCTTGCTTCGCTGTTGCTGAGGGCACGGATTGCGCGCACGGAAGTGATCGCAGTCGGCTGGGCACACGTGGGAGAGACGTACGCACAAACCAAGGCCGCCAACACAACGAACTTCCCGATCGGGAAGGCGCCAGACACACCACTTCGCCTGGTCCTCCCAGCGTCCACCATGCCTTCGATCCTTCCCAGGCAGCCTTGCTGCTTTATGCACTACAAGGCGGGTTTATATCTACCTAAGAATGGGCTGAATTCCTTTAGATTGTTGCACCTTCATCTTACTCTGAATGAAAAGCGAGCTAATAGCCCTTTTAGGGCATGACGTTTGGCATGTCGGAAGTAACCAGCCCCTTCTACGAAGGTTATGATGCGGCCCCCTCCGGTGCCGGAAGTTTGCAGGGGGCAGTGCGCGGAACCCACTGTTCAGGTTAGGATTCCCATGGCGAAACCAATGGAACCCCAGAACATTACCCCGTTTTCCCCTCCGAGCGGCACCCAGGCCCGGCCGACCCGCCGAATCCGCGTTCTTGGCGTACCCCTGGACATGGGGGCGAGCCGGCGCGGAGTCGACATGGGGCCCTCGGCCATGCGCGTCGCCGGCCTCGAGGCGCGTCTCGAGTCGCTCGGCCACAAGGTGACCGACGGTGGAAACATCCGTGTCGAGATTGCCGAAACCCAGGCATTTGGAAGCCCGAACGCCCGCTACCTGAAGCAGATTGCCGAGACCTGCACCCGCACCGCCGAAGCCGTCGTGAAGACCCTGGATGAGGGGCGGACGCCCCTTGTGCTGGGCGGCGACCATTCGCTGGCAGCCGGATCGGTCTCCGGGGTCTCAGAGTTCTACCGCCGCCAGGGCCAGAAGATCGGCCTCATCTGGATCGACGCCCACACCGACATCAACACCCCCGAGACTTCACCGTCGGGCAATGTCCACGGCATGCCCCTGGCCTCGCTGCTCGGCCTGGGCCCCGAGCCGCTGGCCAACATCTTCGGGTACGCTCCCAAAATTGCGCCTGAGAACACTGTCCTCATCGGCATTCGCGACGTGGATGCAGCCGAGAGCGCCAATATTCGCCGCGCCGGGCTGACTGAGGTCTACACCATGCGCGACATCGACGAGCGCGGCATGCGCACGGTAATGGAAGAAGCCCTGCGGGCCGCAGGCCGCGGCACCGCCGGCTACCACGTCTCGCTCGACATGGACTGGATCGATCCCGAAGACGCGCCCGGCGTGGGCACGCCCGTGCGCGGCGGCGCGACCTATCGCGAGGCTCATCTCGCCATGGAAATCCTCGCCGACCACGGGCGCATGGTCAGCTTCGAACTCGTCGAGGTTAACCCTGTGATCGACGAGCACAACCGCACCGCCGATCTCGCGGTCGAATTGGCCTGCTCGGCGTTTGGCAAAAAGATTCTCTAGACGCGATACGGAGTCGGGAAGCTCTAGACTGAACCAAGGATTTCTTTCGCACAGGTGACTGCATTCTCAATGGCAAAAAAACTTCGTGTCGGCATCTTGTTTGGCGGGCGCAGCGGCGAGCACGAGGTCTCGCTGCTCTCGGCTGCTTCGATTTTGAAAGCAATTGATCGCGACAGATTTGATGTAGTGCCCATCGGCATCACCAAAGAAGGCCGCTGGCTGGGCGCGGGCGACGCCAAGAGCCTGCTCGATGGCGATTCCAGCGCTGTGGCCCGGCGCCTGCGCGCCGGCGACCCCGAAGCCACGCCTGGCGCAAAGCTGCTGCACGAAGGCATGCCCACGCTCTTCGCTCCCGAGCCGCAGAAGAAGGGCGCGCTCGCCGCGGAATCTTCCGCCGTGGGCCAATCGCTCGACGTGGTCTTTCCCGTGTTGCACGGCACATTCGGCGAAGACGGCACCATCCAGGGGCTCTTCGAATTGGCAGGCATCGCCTACGTCGGCTCCGGCGTGCTCGGCTCCTCGGCGGGCATGGACAAGGATGTGATGAAACGCCTCTTCGCCGAAGCCCGCCTGCCCATCGTGAAGCACGTGACGCTGCTGCGCTCGGAGTGGGAGAGGTCTCCGCGCAAGGCCATCGCGCGCATCGAAAAGGCGCTCGTCTATCCGCTCTTCATCAAGCCCGCCAATCTCGGCTCTTCTGTGGGCATCAGCAAGGCGCACAACCGCAAGGAACTCGGGCCGGCCCTTGACCTGGCCGCCAAGTACGATCGCAAGCTCATCGTTGAGCAGGGCGTGGGCGGGAAAAAGAAGAAGGCGCGCGAACTCGAAGTTGCGGTGCTCGGCAATGACGACCCCAAGGCCAGCGTCGTTGGCGAGATTATTCCCGGCAAAGAGTTCTACGACTACGAGGCGAAGTATCTCTCTGAAGGATCGGTGCCGGTGATCCCCGCGAAACTCGCTCCCGCCGAGTCGAAGAAGATTCGCGCCATGGCGGTCGAAGCGTTTCGCGCCTGCGATCTCGCCGGCCTGGCGCGGGTCGATTTCCTGATGGACCCCGACGGCAAGCGCCGCATCTATCTCAATGAGGTGAACACGCTGCCCGGCTTCACGCAGATCAGCATGTATCCCAAGCTCTGGGAAGCGACCGGCATCGGCTACACCGAGCTGATCACGCGCCTCATTGAGCTGGCGCTGGAACGCCATGCCGAGAAGAGCCGGACCACGTACAGCCGCGAAGAGTGAGAAAGCAGAGCCGAGAGAGGGAGCAGGGACGTCAGGGAACCGGAAGTCCCTCGCCGGTGTCTAAAATTGGAGGAGAGAGAGGGATCGCTTTCTTGTTTACTGACCCTCTCCCCTTGTTCCCTGTTTGTATGCTGAAAGCCGAGGAACAGATGCGATGACCTTGCTCGACGCTCCCGCGTTTGATGCTGCCCGCGATCGCCGCAACACGACCATGCTCATTGGCGGCGCAGGACTGCTGGTGGTTCTCTTTATTGCCTCATGGTTCGTCGCCGGACGGCCTGTCGACTGGCCCTGGCGTTGGTGGACTCACTTTCGCGGCCGGATGACGGCCAACGAGTTCCTCGACGCCGTCGAGCAGAACGACCTGCAGAAAGCCTACGGAATCTGGTTGCACGACCCGCATTGGCAACAGCACCCAGGAAGCGACGCGTCCTACACCTTCCAGCGCTTTCAGCAGGATTGGAGTCCGACCAGCTCAGAAAACCAGTACGGCGCCATCAAAAGCCACCAGATCGTGGCGGCGCGCCTGTCGGGCAACGTCCTCGTGATGGGGATTCGCATCAATGGCCTGCAGAGCAATGCGCTCTTCCTCGACTACGATCCCAGGATGCACACCCTGGGTTTCTCGCCGGTCGAGCTTTACCTCGGCCCGTAGTGCTTTGCGCTCGCTGCCCGTGAAGGGCAAGAGTTCATTGGCGCCGTACCGAGTCCAAACTTCGCGTGTCTTCAGCCGGCGGAAGTGGCACCCCCAAGCTCCGCCAGCGTCTTCTCCAGGCTGGCCGCGTCTTCCACGTTGAGCGCCTTCTGCGCGGGATCGATCTGCCGCAACAACCCGCTCAGCACTTTGCCCGGTCCGACTTCGACGAACGCCGACGCCCCGTTCTTGATCAGCGCGTGGATGCAGTCGACCCAGCGCACCGTGCCCGTTACCTGGCGCACCAGAGCTTCGCGCGCGGTCTCAGCGAGGGTCACCAGCTGTCCGGTGACGTTGGCCGCAACAGGGAATCGCGGCTCGGCGAGATCGAACGACTCGAGCACCCGGGCGACAGTTTCCTGCGCCGGCTCCATCAGCGCGCAGTGAAAGGGCGCGCTCACCGGCAGCATCACAACGCGCCGTGCGCCCCTGGCCTTGGCGATCGCGGATGCCCGCTCGACGGCAGCCAGCGCTCCTGAGATCACGGTCTGCCCCGGCGAGTTCAAATTGGCGGCGGCCACTACCAGCCCTGTCTCCCGGGCTGCCTCCGCGCAAGCCTCCATCACGGCATTCGCATCCGTCGACAGCACCGCGGCCATGGCGCCCTGGCCCGCGGGCACAGCTTCCTGCATGGCCCGGCCGCGCGCCTTTACCGAGCGCACCGCGTCGGCAAATTGCAGGGTTCCGGCGGCCACGTGCGCCGACCATTCTCCCAGTGAGTGCCCCGCGGCCATCGCGGCTCGCATACCGTGGGATTCAAGCACGCGGCACGCGGCCACGCTCACGGTCAGGATCGCGGGCTGGGTGTTTTCGGTGAGCTTCAGGTCTTCTTCGGGGCCTTCGAAGCAGAGCTTCGAGAGCGAAAATCCGCAGGCCTCATCGGCCTCGGCAAAGGTTTCCGCCGCAATGGGAAAGCGCTCTGCAAGCTCGCGGCCCATGCCGACAGTCTGCGAGCCTTGCCCGGGGAAAAGGAAGGCAATCTTTTGCGTCATTTCAGAGACGATTCTATCGTGCGCGATCGCCGCCGGCGCCAAATAGGGTCTACCTCAACCCGACACACCCACGTGTTGCCGTGGATGTGTCGGGTTGAGGTGAGATCGGCGAAAGAAGCAGCTAGTTGATGGGGATGCGGAGAGCGTTTGACGCCATAGCGCCGGGATTGGTCGCGGTGAGGGACGCTGGGCCGCAGACGCTACATCGCTTACTGGAATTGCCACGGTGACGTGAGTTGCATCCACGATGGTCGTCGTTCGATAGCTTCCGTTCCAGGTGACCGCGACCCCGGGCTGGAAGTTTGTTCCGGTAAGCGTCAGCATCGTATTTCCGCTGCCGTAGGGTTTCTAGCGATCGAAGGAATCCGAAGAGCCGCGCCGCGATCCCAGGGTCGAGAAATCGACAAACGTGACGGTTTTGAAGACATGGGCCAGGCGGGCGCGGGGTCCCGATCGTTCTCCCAGGCCGCTGGGCATGCTGGCGCCCGTGCTCGGCGCCCAGTCGCGATAGACCAGGCTGCGCGCTTTGCCGGTGACAATGACTCGTTTGTGATTAGGCCACTGCAAGTCCACCTCCCGCTTTCCGTGCCGCCGGATTGGCAAAGGGGATCGTCCGGCTCGCCTTCAGGCAGTTCTCCGCGTCTTCGGCTGGCAATGGACGGGCAAACAGGAATCCCTGGAAACCCTGGCATCCTGCCTGCCGCAGGATGTTCTGCTGCTCATGCGTCTCTACACCTTCGGCGACGACGTGCAGGCCGAGGTGCTTGGCCATCGCGATCACGGCCTCCACGATGGGGCGGGTGCCCTCGGGGTCGGCGATGCGCTCGACGAAGGAGCGATCGATTTTGAGCACGTCCACGGGAATGCGGTGAATGTAGCTCAACGAAGAGTAGCCGGTTCCGAAGTCGTCCATCGCGATGTGGACGCCGCACTGGCGCAGCAGGTTCATCTGGCGCACGACTGCCGCGTAATCCTCCATCACAACGGATTCGGTGAGTTCGAGGATGAGGTGCTCGGGGTTCAGGCCGCATTCGGTGAATGCCGCGGCGACGGTATCGGCAAAATCGTCGCGCGCGAACTGCAGTGCCGAGATGTTCACCGCCATGCGCACCCGGGGAAGACCCGACTCGTGCCAGGTCTTGAGCTGCTTGCAGGCCTCGCGCAGCACCCAATTCCCGATGGGAACAATCAGCCGCGTGTCTTCAGCGACGGGAATAAACTGCGCGGGCGAAATATTGCCAAGCCGCGGATGATGGAATCGCAGCAAGGCCTCGAATCCGGTCAGCTCGCCAACATGCGAATAAAGCGGCTGATAGGCAAGGTGCAGGTAGTTGCGCTCCAGGGCCACACCGAGTGCCTCTTCGATCTCCAGCGCTTCGCTGGCTTCTTCGCTCATCGCGGAAGAAAACACGCAATAGCTGTCGCCTGCGGACTTGGCGCGATACATCGCGAAATCGGCGTGCCGTTCGAGCACATCGGCGGTGGCTCCGTCCTGCGGATAGAGGCAGCTGCCGATGCTCACCGAGACCCCGATCTTCGCGGCTCCGAAGTAAATTGGCTTGGTCAGCGCGGTTTCGATGCGGCGCGAGATTTCGACTGTGTCGAGCGAGTCGATGGATCCGGGGATGAGCACCAGGAACTCGTCTTCGCCCATGCGCGCCACCGCTCCCGTGCTGAGAGGGTTGCGGCGCAGGCGCTCGGCGATGGTGCGCAACACGTGATCGCCGGCATCGTGGCCGTATTGATCGTTCACGCGCTTGAAGCGGTTGATGTCGATCCAGAGGACGGCGAAGGCGTCGCGCCGACGGCTTGCCTTGTGTACCGCCGACTCGATGGCTTCGACGCCCGCGCGCCGGTTGGGCAGGCCGGTCAGCGCATCCTGGAAAGCGTTGCGCATGAGCTCGGCGCGCAGGCGGCGGTGCTCGATCACCAGCGCAGCCAGCTTGGCCGCGCTCTCAGCCAGCTCCAGCTCCTCGGCTGTCGGTTTTGTGCGCGAGCGCGCATAGACGGTCAGCGTGCCGGCCAGTCGGCTCGATCCGTTCGCGGAGAAGGGAACCGACCACGCGGAGAAGATGCCGGTGTTGACCAGCATCGCGCTCCACTCCAGGCCCGCTTCGCTCAGTTGTTCGACGATGTGCGTCTCGCCGGAAGCGCAAGCCTGGCACTCCGGCGTATCGCAAAACTCGCTGCCGACATTTTCGAGGTAGGTCCTCAGCCGCTCCGAGACCTGGGAACTCGCGGCCAGCTGCAGGGCTTTCCCGCGCCGCTCCACCAGGTGGATCGCACATTCCCATCCCTGGTTGCGCGACGCCACCACGCCCGACAGGTATTCGAGAATGTCTTCGGTCTTCAGCTCGCTCGAGTCGCAGAGCATCTCCAGGATTTTTTTCTGGCCGCGATGCAAGTGCTCTACGCGTCGCCGATCGTCGACCTCCTGCCGCAACTCGCGCGTGCGCTCTTCCACGCGCCGCTCCAGGGCCAGTTCTGCGGCGCGGCTTTCGCGCTCCGTGCGGGCCGCTTTGTTGCGAATCCGCAGGCCGAGCCCGTAGAGCGCGCCGATCGTCATCAGCGCCAGTCCCTGGGCTACCGTCATCCACTTGTGAATGTTCCGGGTTCTCTGGCTTTCGGCAGGTTGTTCCACCGGGCTAGTTGCGGCGATGGCCTCATTGGTTCGCTGTCCGGCTTTGGCGCGCTCAATGTCCCACGATCCCGCCAGGCTGAATCCAACCAGCACGAAGAGAGAGAACATCAGAGCTGCAAACATCCGGGATGTGGCCGACACGGCTGTCCTCACAAGCGAGAAATCTGAGGGTGCCCGATTCACCCGGTCATTTTGCCGGGCGTTGATGAACTTTCTGTCAAAACTGAAGGCAAAGTCGAGACTTACACAAACTTATGGCTCCATTCAAGTGTGCGAGGCGGCTAACCCCTGTTCAATGCGTCTTTTGGGGAGTGTAATGACCCTAATTTGTTACAGGGCGGGCCCGGATAAGCCGGTTGGAGCGAAAAACCGGACTCCGCGGGGCTATTCCTGGTCCCGGATGTGAGGCACGTCAGGCAAAAACGGGCCTTTGCGCGAGAAGTGGGTCAATAGGTCAAAGACATGGGCTCGTCTCCAGAGACGAACCAGGCCCTAGTTCCAGCGGCTCTTGTCGTCCGGTGCTTCATCGATCTGCCGGCCCTGGCCGTCGAACCGCACGGTGCGCCCCTGGGAGCGCATGTAGACTTCAAACTTGCGGGCTGCCCGTTTGCGCTTCCAGCGGTAGTACCGGTTGCGCATACCATACCAGCTTTCGCTGAGAAAGAGTGAAAAGCCGCGCCGCGGCACCGCGCGCAGGTAGATCCACCCCGCCAGGGCTCCGCCAAACTGCGCAAAGGCATACATACGCTGCTGGCTGAAGAGCATGGCGAAGCAGATGAGCCCGTAGATAATGGCCAGGTAGCGCGCCTTGATGCCGATGACGAAGAACATGAGGAACTGCACGTCGCCGTAGAGATAGCCGATAGCGATGAGCATCCCGAAGATCGCGCCGAAGCAGCCGAAGAGCGGGATCTGCTCCATCGGATAGCCGAACGCAGCGCCCCCGGCATAAAGCGCCAAGGCGGCCAGGGCGGTTCCCAGCACCGAGGAGGCATAGAGGCCGGTCACCCATCCGTCGCCATGATAGGGCTCAAGGAATCCGGCCAGGAACCAGAGGGAGAGCAGCTCGAAGAGGGTATTGATCAGCCCGAAGTGCACAAGGCTGTAGGTCAACGGCTGCCAGATGGCGCCGTGCAGAAACCCGCCGGGCAGGAAAGCCAGCAACTGGCCGAGCTGGGTCCCCAACTGGGGAGCGGCAAAGCCCAGCAAGAACAGAGTAAAGAACGCAACAAGGTTGATGACGACCAGGCGGCGGGTCGCGCCGCGGAAGTCGGGAAAGGCAAGCGGTGTAGTGCCGATCCGTGCCATGTTATGAAACAGGGTAAACCGTTCGTCATCGCGGTGTCATGTGGGCTCGCCAAGACGTCAAATCTTTGCCTCAAACCGTCTTTCCGCGATTCCTCAATCTCCCGACCAAACCCTGTGCTCCCTTCATCGTCTGTTCTCTGTGTGATCGAAGCGACGCGGCCGGTGTTGCATTGGCCATGGAAAGAATTGCGAGGGCTGCGGGATGGCCGGTGAGGCAGCAGGGGATTTCACCAACCGAAAGGGGGAATGGGAGGCGCGCTGCAGGATGGTGTATTCTCCGCAATTGAGAGTTTGCGTCAATCTGACTTTTAGTGCCCTTGACCTGAGGGCGTGTACTCCCTAAAACTAGCGAAGTCACCATGCAAAACACTTTCACCCTGTATCACAAATGCCTTGAGAGAGGAGGCTGCCATGCCCACCTGTCCTGAATGCGAAAATAACCTGGACGTAGACGAAGATGATTTGGAAGAAGGCGACGTGGTTGCCTGCGAGGAATGCGGTTCGGAATACGAAGTCGTCGGCGTGGATCCCCTGGAACTGACCAAGGTGGAAGCCGACTACGAGGATGAGGAGGAAGAGCTTTACGACGAGGAAGAGGAGGAAGAGTGACCGGCCGTAAAACTCGTGTGGCTGCCGGTGTGCTGCTTGCCGGCCTGATCGCTGCAATTCCCCTGCTCACGCACCAGCGGAACGGCTGGACCGCTCAGGCCCAGAATCTCGGGCAGCGAACTGTTTCCGGCGCCGTTGTCGATGGCAGCTCCAACCCCGTCTCCGGCGCCACCGTTTTCCTGAAGAATGAGAAAACCAAGGCCATCCGCAGCTATACCTCGTCCAAGGACGGCCGCTTCCACTTTGCCCAGGTCAACATGGCGGAGGACTACGACCTCTGGGCGGAGAAGGACAGCCACAAGAGCGTCGTGAAGACTGTCAGCTCCTGGGACGCGCGAAAGGAATTTGAAACCGAGCTGCGAATGAAGTGAGGCGCGTGGCGGCCGGGCCGGCTCCTACGCGTCCAGCTTCTTGGTGACCAGCTCGTTGAGCAGGGCGGGATTGGCCTGGCCCTTGGACGCGCGCATCACCTGGCCGACGAAGAACCCGGCGAGAGTCTTCTTGCCCGCGCGGTACTGCTCCACCTGCTTGGGATTTGCCGCGATCACCTCGTCAATCAAAGCTTCGATCGCCGAAGTGTCGGTGATCTGCTGCGGCTTCTCGCGCTCGTACACGGCGAGGAAGTCCTCGCTCTTCTCAAAACAAATGTCGAAAAGCTGTTTTAGCTGCTTGGAGCTGATCTTGCCGTCTTCAAGCAGATCGGCTGCCATCACCACGCCGGCCATCGACACCGGCGATTGCTCCGGCTCCAGCCCCAACGCCTTGAGCCGGCCGCCCAGCTCGCTGAGCAGGAGATTAGCCACGCGCCGCGGATTTTTTGCCGACTTGGCTGCAGCCTCAAACCGGTCGGCAAACTCGCGCGAGGCCGTGAGAGTGTGCGCATCGCGCTCGCTCAGCTCGTATTCGGCAATCATGCGCGCTCGCCGGGCTTCGGGCAGCTCGGGGAGCTGCGCCCGGCTGCGCTCCATGAAATCCCGTGACAGGATGAGGGGCGGCAGATCCGGCTCGGGAAAATAGCGGTAGTCGTGGGCCTGTTCTTTCGAGCGCATCGAGTAGGTGCGGCCCTCTGCCGCGTTCCACAGCCGCGTCTCCTGGACAACGTGGCCGCCCGATTCGACCACCTCGATCTGCCGCTCGATCTCGTATTCCAGCGCGGCGCGAATAAAGCGAAAGCTGTTCACGTTTTTTACTTCCGCCTTGGTGCCGAAGCGCTCCGCGCCCTTCAGGCGGACGCTCACATTGGCATCGCAGCGAAGGGAGCCTTCTTCCATGTTGCAGTCGGAGACGCTCGTGTAGAGCAGGATTTCCTTCAGCCGCGTGAGATATTCGAAGGCTTCGTCGGGCGTGCGGATATCCGGCTCCGAGACGATTTCGATCAGCGGCGTTCCGCAGCGGTTGAGGTCGAGATAGGTGTGCGTGGCTGAATCGCTGAACCCTTCGTGCAGGCTCTTGCCCGCGTCCTCTTCCATGTGCACGCGCGTGATGCCGATCCGCTTTATTGAACCGTCAGCCGTCGGCACATCGATCCAGCCATGTTCCGCCAGCGGCTTGTCGTATTGCGAAATCTGGTAGCCCTTGGGCAGGTCGGGATAGAAGTAGTTCTTGCGCGCAAAGATCGATCGCTCGTTTACGGTGCAGTTGAGCGCCAGGGATGCGAGGGTTGCGAACTCCACGGCCCTGGCATTCAGCACCGGCAGCGCGCCCGGCAAGCCGATGCAGACCGGACAAATGTTGGTGTTGGGGTCCGATCCAAACCGATTCGCGCAGCCGCAAAAGATCTTCGTTGCCGTCAACAACTGCACGTGGACTTCGAGCCCGATGACGGGCTCATACTTCGTCATCGTCTCGTCGGAGAGCGCGGTAGGAGGCATGACTACTGACGATTTTACGGCAGCCGTTCAGCGCGATTGGCTCGCCGGCCGCGCCGGCGGCCGAGGACCGGTATGCCCGCCCGCGTGCAGCTTCTTCAACATGGCGTTGTAGGCGGGCTTTTTCTGGTAGTTTTCATCGAACGGCAGCGCCCACCCGTACCCTTTCGAGTAAGCCGGTATCCAGGAGTGGCGATCCGTAAATCCCCAGGTCTGAAACAGCGTGCACGCCGGCTGGGCAAGGCAGATGCCGAGCAAGTCTTTGTAGGTGTCGGCCTGCGCGCCCAGGTTGAACCCGCTTGGATTGGGCAGCTTCACGTCGAGCTCTGTGAATTGCACCTCGAGTCCCAGGGCCGCGAGGCGGCGGATATTCTGTCGCAGCGAAGCGAGATTCTCAAGATCGTCGAAGTCGGGACTGATGTGCAGTTGCATCCCGATTCCAGACAGAGGAACGCCGCGCGCCACGAAGTCTTTGGCCATCGCGTAAATTGCGTCCGACTTGCGGTTGAGGATTTCGGCGCCGTAGTCATTGACAAACAGCTTCGCCTGCGGGTCGGCCTCGTGGGCCCAGCGCAGCGCCTGCTCGATCGTCTTTGTTCCTTCTCCCGCGTAGCCGATGCCGGGCTTGTCGTACCAGACAGTCGACCGCATGCTGCCGTCGTCGTTGAACGCTTCGTTGACCACGTCCCACGCGTAAATCTTGCCCTTGTAGCGGCCCATCACGGTGGCGATGTGATCGTGCAGCACCTGGCCGAGCGCTGCGGGTGTCCAGGGAGTTTTCGGGTACAGAACCCACACCGGGACCTGTTCGTGCCACACCAGCGTGTGCCCTCGCACCTTCATGGAATGGGCTAGAGCAAAGGCCACCAGCTTGTCGGGACCGTCGAAGTTGTAGGTCGACGGCTGGAGGTGAATGGGATCGAACTTCAGTTCCGACTCCGGTTCGAGGACGGAGTACTCGCGCGCCAGGGTCTCCGCGTAGATGGGCTCTTCGTCCAGGCGCGTGGAATAGGCGGCCGCGCCCATCAGCAGATCGTGCTTTGCGGCTGCTCCACGCAGGGTCTGATCGGAGCTCTGCGCGAAGCCGATGCTCGACAGCAGGAGCGCGGCGACGGCAATCCAGGGGCATGAAACGCGGCGCTTGCCATAAGACTTCTGCACTCGACTGCCCATCGCTTCACCCCGTGTTTTCATTCTGCGGCAGCCAGGCTGGAGTGCCCATTATGCCGATTACTCCGCCGGGTCCGCGGCCGTGAAAGGCGAGCAGCAGGGCTTTTCGGTTGCATGGAAATTCATCAGCTCCAGCCGGATTCCATCCGGGTCGTAGAGATTGAATTGTCCCTTTCCGTCCTTGCCGATCTTCGGCTCTTTGTCATGCACTCCGCTCAGCCGGTTGCCGGCCGCCAGCGCTTTGTAAGCATCGAAGACCGAAACTTCGCCGATGGACAAATGGTCGAGAACGCCGAGCTGATGCTGCGTGATGTTCGCCGGGATTCCCGAACCCGAAGGCCCGCTGATGAGCATGTACTCCAGCCAGTCATGCCCGTCGGGAACCTGCTGGCTTACCCAGTCGATCTTGGTGTCGTTCATGCCGCCAAACCAGTACGGCCGGAAGCCAAGCAGCGCGCGGTAAAACGTGTCCTCTTTGGCGCGGTCGTGCACCATGAATCCCACATGAATGATGTGATGGCCAATGGCATGGGGCGCGTCAGGAGCACTGGCGTTCGCTGCCGGCTGCACAAACTGCACCTTGTTGCCCTCGGGATCGAGCACTTCGAACCAGCGGCTTCCGTCGGAGCCATGCGTTACTTTGACCGGAACCGACCATCCCTTCGCGCCGAGATATTTCCGCATGCCCTCCGCATCCACCGTGATCCACGCCGAGTGATCGAGCCTGTTGATTCCCGCGCCCGCCGGCAGCGGAAGCACTTCGATGAATTGCGTCGCGCTCACCGCATAGCGAACGCCCTTCGGGTTCTCCGGATCCGGCTCCTTGGCCGCACCGATGATGTCTTTGTAGTAATGCTCGGTCGCAGCCGGGTCCGACGTGTAGACGGCGAGATGGGAGATTCCCGTAATCTTCGGGCGAACCGGCGCCGTCTGTGCCAGCGCCGCACCGGCAAATCCGGCAACGAGGACTGCGATCAAAAATCGTGATGGCATAGCGCACCTCAAAAAAACAATGGCCGCACCAAGATAAAACGATTTTTCGCGGAGCGCAAACCCGTCACATCGAGGGAACTGGTCGGCCGCGGGCTGCGTAACCCCGGTTGCGCGGTGGATTTCTTCGCGGCATTCACTTCTGGCTGCGCCTGAAATCGTTTCCCGCGTGCGCGTCCATCAATCGGGGGGAGCCCAATGACGCAACAAGTCTGTCCGTGGTGGGTCGGCTATCTGCTTGCCAGCCCGGTTCGCCGCCTGATGCAGAACCCTGAAGAACTTCTGCGTCCACACGTCTGGTCGGGAATGACGGTGCTCGAGCCCGGACCCGGCATGGGCTTCTTCACCATTCCCCTGGCCCAGATGATCGGGGAATCGGGACGCGTCGTGGCCGTCGATATCCAGCCGCAGATGCTGAAATCTCTGCGCCGAAGGGCGGCCAAAGCCGGAGTGGCGCCTCGCCTCGACGCGCGCCTGGCCCACCCGGGTTCGCTGGGCATCGCCGATCTCGAGGGCACAATCGATCTCGTGCTGGCCTGTGCCGTCGTACACGAGATGCCATCGCCGCAGAGCTTTTTCCGCGAAGCCGCGGCCGCGATGAAAGCCGACGGGCGCATCCTCTTCATCGAGCCGGCCGGCCACGTCAAGAACGAACTTTTCGCCAAGGAACTCGACGCCGCCCACCGCGGCGGACTTTTCCTGAAGGAGCAGCTTTCCATTCCGCGTACCCACAGCGTGGTCCTGGCCAAACAGGCCAACGGCGCCGCAGCACACTGACGGGCCGGAATCGCCCGTTACAATGCTGCACATGCCCGTTCCAACTCTTGTGCCGCGCCTGGCGGCTTCTGCCCTGGCTGCATGCCTCGCTCTTCCCCTGCTTGCGGAAGACGGTCTGCCCACCGCGTCCGCCGCCGATCGCGCGGAAGCCCGCGCGATCTTCAAGCAGCTGATCGAAATCAACACTACCGACACGCCCAAGGGCAACGTGACCACCGCTACTGTAGCCATGCAGAAGCGTTTTCTCGATGCGGGCTTTGCTGCCGACGACGTGCACTTGCTCGGTCCCGATCCGCGCAAGCAAAACCTGGTGGTCCGCATGCGCGCCGCAGGATCGCCCAACGAGAAGCCGGTGCTCTTTCTCTGCCACATCGACGTAGTCGAAGCCCTGCGCTCCGATTGGCACACCGATCCCTTCGAGTTTGTCGAGAAGGATGGCTACTACTACGGCCGCGGCACACAGGACATGAAAGACTCCGACGCGGCGCTGGTGGAAACCTTTCTCCGCCTGCATCGCGAGGGCTACAAGCCGCAGCGCGACCTGATCCTGGCTCTCACTGCTGATGAGGAAGGCGGCAGATTCAACGGAGCGCAGTGGCTGGTCGACCAGCACCGCGATCTAGTGGACGCAGCCTACGTCATCAATCCCGATTCCGGCGGCGTGGAGCTCGATCACGGCCGGCCGGTGGTGGCCGACGTTGAAGCCACTGAAAAGGTCTATTCCGACTTCCAGGTCACCGCGGTCAATCGCGGCGGCCATAGCTCTCTTCCGCGGCCCGACAACGCCATCTACGAGCTCACGCTCGCGCTCAACAAGCTTGCCGCCTACTCATTTCCATTCGAGCTGAACGAAGTCACGCGCACCTACTTCAGGAGTCTCGCCGGCCGCGAAACCGGCCCGATCCGGGCGGACATCAAGGCGATCCTTGCCACGCCTCCGAGCCCCGAAGCGGCGGCGCGCCTCAGCGCCGAGCCGAGCTTCAACTCCAACTTCCGCACCACCTGTGTTGCCACGAGGCTCAACGCGGGCCACGCCAACAACGCGCTGCCCCAGACCGCTCAGGCCAATGTGAATTGCCGCATCTTTCCCGGCCACTCGCCCGAAGAGATTCGCCGCCAGCTCGTCGCTGTCTTCGGCGATCCCAAGCTCACGGTGAAATACGTCTCGGATGAAGGTGTCGTCTCCGACACCGCGCCTGCGCGCAAGGCCATCGCGCCTCCGGCGCCCATCAAGGAAGTTTTCGAGCCGCTGACGCGCATTACCCAGCAACTCTGGCCGGGCACGCCGGTCACGCCGGTGATGGAGAACGGCGCCACGGATTCCATTTATTTCTCGTGGGCCGGCATTCCCAGCTATGGCTACTCGGCCATCGCTCTGGAACGCGACGATGAACGCGCGCACGGCCAGGACGAGCGGCTGCCCGTAGACTCGTATTGGAAGTCGCTGGACTTCTTCTACTCATTCGCGAAGGCACTGGGCAGCAAGTGAGGGCCGCGTCGTGCGGGCCCTGTGCGCTTTGCATCGCGTGAGCCGTTCGCCTGTGCGCGGGCCGGGGAAAACGAGAAATCCATGAGCGATAAACAAGTCGCTGTCATCACCGGCGGAGCGCAGGGAATCGGGCGGCGCACCGCCGAGCTTTTCGCCGAGCGCGGCTACCGCGTCGCTATCATTGACCTGCGCGAACCCTCTGCGACTCTTGCAGCCATTGGCGCCAAAAGCGACGAAGTCGTGTCTTTCGTCGGAGACATCACCAGCGATGCGGCGGTCGACACATTTGCTGAAGCGGTCTTCGCTCGCTTCGGCCGCGCCGATGTGCTGGTCAACAACGCGGGCATCAGCCTCATCGCGCCCGCCGAAGAGACCACGGCCGCCGACTATCGCCGCGTCCTCGAGGTCAACCTGGTTGCGCCGTTTCTGCTCTGCCGCGCCTTCGGCAAGCGCATGCTCGCGGCAAAATCGGGTTCCATCGTCAATGTCGCTTCGGTTGCCGGCTTGCTTGCGGTCGCCGATCGCGCCGCTTACAACACATCGAAGCACGGGCTTATCGGCCTTACGCGGACCCTCGCCGCCGAGTGGGGCGGGCGCGGCGTGCGCGTCAACGCGGTCTGTCCCGGCTGGGTCAAAACCGAGATGGACGTTGCCGACCAGGCCGGCGGCAGCTACAGCGATGCCGACATCACAGGACGCGTTCCCATGGCCCGCTTCGCCACACCCGATGACATCGCGCGGGCGATCTTCTTCCTCGCCGACCCGGACGAGAGCAGCTTCATCAACGGCCACTGTCTTTCGGTGGATGGCGGATGGGCCAGTGACGGCAGCTGGGAATCGGTGCGCCTGCGCAAGCGCTGATTGGGGACGTGTGAAGATCCGGCTGCAGGCCCGGAAGGCCGACAGGAAGGACGCACTCCGGCGAAGTGCTTGGCGCTCGACGCGAAGTCTCGCGCGTCCGGTAAACTAGAGGCTGCATGATCCTCCCGTTCGTCCGCGAAATCTTCGCGGAGCTGGAGCGCTCCTCCGCTTTTGAACGCGTACAGAGGCACCTCAGCCTCGGTATGGGGCGCAGGCGTGTGTCCGGATTAACCGCAACCGCTCGCTCCCTCTATCTGCCGCTGCTGGCCCGCGCGGCCCGCCAGCCCGTCATCGTGATCGTCGCCGACAACAAGGCTGCCGAAGCTCTTGAACCCGCGCTGCGTGCCGGCTGCGAGCTGACCGGCGCGATCGATCCAGAGCGCGTGGTTCGCTTTCCTGCCCACGATGTGCTCCCCTTTGAGAATCTCTCGCCCCACCCCGACGTGCAGGAGCAGCGAGCCGCGGCCCTGTGGAAGCTGGCCACGGGGGCCGTTTCAGTTTTGATCGCGCCCGCCGAGGCGGCCGCCATGAAACTCTTTGACCGCGACTACTACGCCAGCCTCGCGCTCACGCTGCGCCGCGGCGAAGAAGTCGACGTCGAAGTGCTCACCGGGCATCTGGCCAGCGTGGGCTACACGCAGATGGACCTTGTGGAAATGCCCGGCCAGTTCACGCGGCGCGGAGGGATTCTCGATGTCTACTCGCCCGAGTCGGACCGCCCCGTGCGCATCGAATTCTTCGGCGACGAGATCGACACCATCCGCAAGTTCGACCCTGAATCGCAGCGTTCGCTTTCCGGCCTGGACGAAACGCAAATCTCGCCCCTCACTGAAACGCCCGTGACCGAGCATCTGCTGGCTGCTGTCAATGCGCGCCTCAGCCGCCAGCGCGTTGAAACCGAAGACGAAGAACTGGCCGTTGAAGCCGCTGCCGCGGGCGGCGTGAGTGTCTTTCCCGGGTGGGAATTCTTCAGTTGCGTTGCCGGCGCCGAGAACCATTTGCTCAAGCTCCTGCCCAAGTGCGCGCTCTTTGTCGAGGAGCCGGCCATGGTCCGCAACCAGATCGACCGCTGGTGGAACAAGGTAGAGCAGCGCCACGAGCGCAGCGGCATCGGCTCGCTGATCCGTCCCGAAGATATCTACCTGCGCCCCGAAGTGCTGCAGGCCCTTCTGAGTTCGCATCCCGGTCTGGATCTCGACCAACTGGGCGCCGTCGACGTCCTGGAAGAAGACCGCACCTTGGGTGAAATCGCGCTGAATTCGCGCCCCACGCTGCGCTTTCATGGCTCCATTCCCGCGCTCACCGAGCAGCTCCGCAACCTGATGGCCGCCGAGCAGCGCATTGTTCTCGCAGTGCCCACGCAGGGTGACGTGGAGCGCATGGCCACAGTGATGCGCGAGTATCAGGTCCCCTATCGGCTGGGCAGCCGTCCTTCGCACGCCAGCAGCGAAACCATGTTCGACGAGGCCAGCTATCTGGCCGGCGATCTTCGCGTTCCTGTGATCGTGCGTACGCAGGTCGCCAGCGGCGTCAGCTTTCCCGAGGCCAACCTCATCGTCTTCGGCGCCAACGATCTCTCCGACGAGGCCGACATCCACGCGCGTCCCGAACCGAAGCGCTCCAAAACCGCCGCGTTCGTCAGTGATTTTCGCGACCTGGCCATGGGCGACTACGTGGTTCACGTCGAGCACGGCATCGCGCAGTATCAGGGATTGAAGGAGATCGTGCAGGACGGGCTCTCGGTCGAATTCATGATTCTCGAGTTCGCCGAGCAGGCCAAGCTCTACGTGCCGCTCACGCGCCTCGATCTGATTCAGAAGTATCGTTCCACGGAATCCGGCCCTGCGCCTGTCCTCAACAAGCTTGGCTCGCAGCAGTGGGTCAAGACCAAGGCGCGGGTACGCAAGGCCATGCAGGACATGGCAGCCGAACTGCTCAAGCTCTACGCCGAGCGCCGCACCGCCCAGGGCACTTCATTCTCGGCCGACAACGAATTCCAGCGCGAATTCGAAGATTCATTCGACTACAACGA
The DNA here is from genome assembly GCA_035508975.1 of Occallatibacter sp. GTDB lineage: Bacteria > Acidobacteriota > Terriglobia > Terriglobales > Acidobacteriaceae > Telmatobacter. The sequence goes on along the minus strand of DATJMC010000019.1, from coordinate 73,572 downwards.
GACCGACGACCAGCTCAGCGCCATCGCCGCCATCAAGCAGGATATGGAAGCCACGACGCCGATGGACCGCCTGCTCTGCGGCGACGTGGGCTACGGCAAAACCGAAGTGGCGATGCGCGCGGCGTTCAAGGCCGTGCAGGACGGCAAGCAGGTCGCGGTCCTCACCCCGACGACGGTCCTTTGCTTCCAGCACTTCGAAACTTTCAAGCGCCGCTTCGCGCAGTTTCCCATCCACATTGAAATGATTTCGCGCTTTCGCTCGCCGAAGGAGCAGAAGGCGATCATCGAACGGGTCGAAGCGGGAAAGATCGACATCCTCATCGGCACGCATCGCGTGCTCTCCAAGGACATCAAGTTCCAGGACCTCGGCCTGCTCATCGTCGACGAGGAGCAGCGTTTCGGTGTGCGCCACAAAGAACGGCTCAAACAACTGCGCAAGGAGATCGATGTGCTCGCCATGAGCGCCACGCCGATCCCGCGCACATTGCACATGTCGCTCGTGGGCCTGCGCGACATGAGCGTCATCGAAACCGCGCCCAAAGATCGCATGGCTATCCAGACGGTGGTCGCCAAATTCGACGAAAAGCTGGTTCGCTCCGCGGTCGAGCTTGAGCTGGAGCGCGGCGGCCAGGTTTACTTCGTCCACAATCGCGTCGAATCCATCTTCGAAATCGCATCGCGCATTCAGGAGCTGGTTCCCGCGGCGCGCGTTGCCGTCGGCCACGGGCAGATGAGCGAGGGCGAACTGGAAAAAGTCATGCTCGCCTTCATGCGCCACGAATTCGACGTGCTCGTCGCCACCACCATCATTGAGAACGGCCTCGACATTCCGCTGGCCAATACCATTCTCATCAATCGCGCCGATCGTCACGGCCTGAGCGAGCTCTACCAGCTGCGCGGCCGCGTCGGGCGCTCCAATCGCCGCGCCTATGCCTATCTCCTCATCCCCGGCGAGCAGGAGCTGAGTGAAACAGCGCGCCGCCGCTTGGCCGCGCTCAAGGAGTTCAGCGATCTCGGCGCCGGCTTCAAGATTGCCGCGCTCGACCTGGAATTGCGCGGCGCGGGCAACATGCTCGGCGGCGAGCAGAGCGGCCACATCGAGGCCGTCGGATTCGAGCTCTACACGTCGATGCTGGAAGCGGCTGTCAAGGAACTGAAAGGGGAAGGCGCCGAAGAACGCCCGTCGACTCAACTCAATCTCGGTATCGCGCTGCGCATCGACGAGGCTTACGTGCCCGAGGAAAATCAGCGCCTGCGCCTCTACAAGAAGATCGCCGGCACCACCACTGAGAAGGCCATCGCCGATCTGCGCGCCGAGATGGAAGACCGCTACGGGCCTCTACCCGATGCGACCGTCTACCTGCTGGAGGCGGCCGCGGTGCGGCTGGAATGCGAACGCATCGGGATCGCGCAGGTCGATCGCAAGCGCGCCGAACTGCAGGTTCGATTCAGCGAGAACGCCCATGTTGACCCGCAGCTGTTGTTGCGCCTGGTGTCGCGCAACGCCAAGCGGGGCGCGCAATTCACCCCCCAGGGCGTGCTTAAGTATCCCTTGTCGTCGGCGCGGCCCGACGAAGTGCTGCTCGAAATCCGCGAATTGCTTGCCAGCATTTCGCCAACCACTGTCAACGCGTAAAGAGCCAAAATCGTTCTCCCGAGAGGTTACGTGAAAAAACTCGTTGCATCGCTTGCCATGGGGGCCGCAATGTCCGCTGGATTCACCGCTCAGGCGCAAAAGAAGAAACTCACCGAGATTCGCTGGGACAAGGAATTCCAGCATGCTTCCGATGAGTACTTCGACCAGGTCTACTTCCCGTTTCAGCCCACCGCGGGCACCATGGCGGGCTATCACCAATACGACGCCAGGCTCGAGGACCTGAGCGCGCCGAACCTCCACGCGCAGATCGCCGCGCTGCATAAGTTCGAACGCCGCTTCGAAGAGATGCACGACAAGGGGACCTTCAACCTGGTCAACCGCGGCGATTGCGAATTGGTGCTTGGCAATATTCGCTCGACGCTGCTGACCCTGGAAACCATTCGGACGTGGGAGAAGGATCCGGATAGCTATACCACCATCGCCGCCAACGGCATCTTCACGTTGATGGAACGCAAGTTTGCCCCGCCCGATGCCCGGCTTCGCTCCGTCGTGGCGCGCGAGCAGCAGATCCCGAAGCTTATCGCGGCGGCGCGCGCCAATCTGAGCAACCCTCCGCGCATCTACACCGAGATTGCCATTGAGCAGCTGCCCGACAATATTCAATTCTTCGAGCACGATGTTCCCGCGGCCTTCACCGACGCCAAGGACGCCGCGCTCAAAGAAGAGTTTACGCACACCAATGCGTTGGTGGTATCCGCGCTCAAGGACTATCTCGTCTGGCTCAAATCGGACATGCTTCAAAAATCCAACGGAGACTTCCGCATCGGCGCCGACACATTCTCAAAAAAGCTCGAATACGACGAGATGGTCGATTTACCGCTCGACAAGCTGCTGGAGATCGGCTGGGCCGATTTGCGCAAAAATCAGGAGCATTTCAAGCAGGTCGCCAAGGAGATCGAGCCCGACAAGGATCCGCGCGCGGTGCTCGACGAGCTGGGCGCGATGCATCCGGCGCCCGACAAGCTGATTCCGACTTTCACTGCAACCTTCGATGGGCTCATCGGCTTTATCCAGTCGCATCACATTGTGACCATTCCATCCACGGTGCGCCCCATCGTGGAAGAAACGCCGCCCTTTATGCGCGCCACAACCTTCGCCTCGATGGACACGCCCGGTCCCTACGAGAAGCACGCCACCGAGGCTTACTTCAACGTCACCTTGCCCGACAAGTCCATGACGCCCGCCGAGGTCGAGGGCTACATGCATGCATTTAACATCGGCACAGTTGTTTCCACGGCGGTGCACGAAGCCTACCCGGGCCACTACGTGCAGTTTCTCTGGGTGCCGCAGGCGCCAAGCCGGGTGCGCAAGCTGCTCGGCGCCAACAGCAATGCCGAGGGCTGGGCGCACTATTGCGAGCAGATGATGCTCGACGAAGGCTATGGCCAGCCCGGCCAGGGCGCCAAAGACGAGCGCGAATCCAGGTTCCTGCGGCTCGGCCAGTTGCAGGATGCCCTGTTGCGCAACGCCCGTTTCATCGTCGGCATCGAAATGCATACAGGGAAGATGAGCTTCGACCAGGCGGTCGACTTCTTCCAGAAAGAGGGCTACCAGTCAAAGGAATCGGCGTTGGTCGAGAGCAAGCGGGGAACCCAGGACCCCACCTATCTCTACTACACTCTCGGCAAGCTCGAAATTCTGAAACTTCGCGAAGACCTCAGAAAAAAGCAAGGCGCGGCATTCTCGCTTGAGCAGTTCCACGATAACTTCCTTCGCCAGGGCTTTCCGCCGATCAAGATTGTGCGCGAGGCGCTGCTGGGCGACAATTCCCCCGCGCTCGAATGAGCCGCCGACTCTGTGTCGCATGACGGCCGCCGTATGATGGCCGTAGAGGCGTTTAGGTACGGATTGCGTTTTTTGATTCTGAACGGGAGACAACATGAGCCAGGAAGTACGAAAAGCAGTCTTCCCCGCGGGCGGTCTCGGCACTCGATTCCTGCCCGCAACCAAAGTCGTCCCCAAGGAGATGCTGGCGCTGGTCGACAAGCCGATCATTCAGTACGGCGTCGAAGAGGCGATCGCCTCCGGCATCGAGCACATCATCATCATCACGGGGCGCGGCAAGGGCTCCATGGAAGACCACTTCGACCATAGCTTCGAACTCGATGCCACCCTCGAGCGCCGCGGCAAGAAGGAATTGCTCGCCGTCTCGCGCAGCGTAGCCTCGCTGGCCCGCATCAGCTACGTGCGCCAGAAGGAGCCGCTGGGGCTTGGCCACGCCGTTCTCTGCGCCAAGGAACTGGTCGGCGACGAAGCCTTCGCCGTGATCCTTCCCGACGACGTCATCGATGCCGATCCACCTTGCCTCAAGCAGATGATCGACGTCTTCGACGAGCGCGGCGGCTCCGTGCTTGCCACCATGACCATCGACGGGCCTGCCATCAGCGCCTACGGCGTGCTGGCCGGCTCGCCCGATCCTGAAAACGAGCGCATCTACAACTGCACCGGCATGGTCGAGAAGCCGAAACTCGAAGATGCGCCGTCGAAGCAGGCCATCATCGGCCGTTACGTGCTCACGCCGCGCATCTTCGAACTGCTCGAGGAGACCCAGCCCGGCGCCGGCGGCGAAATCCAGCTCACCGACGGCATCAAGGCCCTGCTCAAAGAAGAGAAGGTCTTCGGCTACACCTTCGAGGGCAAACGCTACGACGCGGGCGACAAGTTCGGCATGCTGCAGGCCACGGTCGAGTTCGCGCTCAAGCGCCCCGAGTTCGGCTCGAAGTTCCGCGAATATCTAAAGGGGCTGAAGCTGTAGGCAGCGTGCTGGCGGTTAGCGGAGGGCAGCATCGCGAAGCGATGTTCGCGGAGTTAGCATCGCTTCGCGATGTCAGCGGGGTTAGGCGTGAGCCGCGATGTGCCGGAAGAATTCCTGGCTGGCTCAGCGAAGCCGCGCAGCGGCTGCCAACCACGCAAACGAGCCGCGCAGCGGCGGCTGCGAACGTCAGGAAGCGACGCCAACCCCGCTAGCTCCGCTCTTCCTTCCACTTGATATTGCAGCCGATCGAGGGCCTCTGATCCTCCGGCGCAGGTCTTCCCGCAAGCAACGCATCCATTGCCGCGCGCAGGGCTTCGCCCGTAACCGGAACTCCGTTGCCGGGGCGGCTGCTGTCGAACTCGCCACGATAGAAAAGCTTCAGATTGCCATCGAAGAGAAAGAGGTCGGGTGTGCAGGCTGCATGATAGGCCTTGGCCACTGCCTGCGATTCGTCGTAGAGATACGGAAACCGGAAGCCCAGCCGCTGCGCCTGCGCCTTCAGTCCCTCCGGATTGTCGTCGGGATAGTTTGCCGCGTCGTTGCTGCTGATGGCGACAATGCTGAGCGGCTCGCCATCGTAGTCCATGCCCAGCGCGGCCAGTCCCTTTTCGATGTGCTTCACGTAAGGGCAGTGCGTGCAGATGAACATCACCAGCAATCCCTTCTGCCCGCGAAAGTCGTCGCGCCGCACGGTCTTGCCGCTCGCCACATCTTTCAGCGCAAACTCCGGCGCTTCCACTCCTAACTCCAGTTCCATCGTCGATTCGGTGAGAGCCATGGTCATCTCCTAGGTTGTGCTAACTCGTGAAGGCTGTGAAGTCATACTGGCTAACTCCCGGAACCCGCGGATTCAGCTATCTCAAAACAGTCCTGGCTGTCTTTGATGCATGGTCAGGCCGAAGTGCTCATAGGCGAGTCGCGTGGCCACGCGGCCGCGGGGCGTGCGATCGAGAAAACCGATCTGGATCAGGAACGGCTCGTAGACTTCTTCCAGAGCGTCCTCTTCTTCGGCCAGCGTCGCTGCCAGAGTGCCCAGGCCCACCGGTCCGCCGTCATATTTTTGGATGATGGTGAGCAATAAGCGGCGATCAATTTCGTCGAATCCGTGGGCATCCACTTCCAGCATGGTGAGCGCGGCGCTGGCGGTGGGCCGGTCGATCGCGCCCGTTCCCCGCACCTGGGCATAGTCGCGCACCCGGCGCAACAGGCGGTTGGCGATACGCGGCGTTCCCCGCGACCGCAGGGCGATCTCCGCCGCGCCATCCGCGTCGATCGGCACACCCAGCACTTCGGCCGAGCGCTCCACAATGACTCGCAATTCGTCTTCGGTGTAAAACTCGAGGCGCAGCAGGATGCCGAAGCGCGAGCGCAGCGGCGAACTCAGCAATCCGGGCCGCGTGGTTGCGCCGACAAACGTGAACGGGCGAATCTCCATCACGTGCGTGCGCGCCGCCGGGCCCTGCCCGATGATGATATCGAGCTTGTAATCTTCGAGCGCCGTGTAGAGTTTCTCTTCGAGCACGGGTTGCAGGCGGTGGATTTCATCCAGGAACAACACCTGCCGCTCGCGCAGGTTGGTGAGGATCGCGGTCAGGTCGCCCTGGATTTGCAGCGCGGGCCCGGAGGTCTGCTGGAATCCCACGTCGAGCTCGTTGGCGATGATCGTGGCCAGGGTGGTCTTGCCCAAACCGGGAGGCCCAAACAGCAGCACGTGATCCAGCGCCTCGCCGCGCGACTTTGCCGCTTCGAGCGCGATCGCGAGCTGCTCTTTCGCCTTCGACTGCCCGATGAACTCACGCAGCCATCGCGGGCGCAGTTTCAGCTCGAAGTTCTGTTCTTCTTCGGCGCGCGAAGCGCTCACCAGGCGATCCGGCGCATTCTCTCGACTTCCACTCATGTTGCCGCAAGTGTAGCTGTTGCCGCTTGGAGGGGCCAAGCGAACTGCCGGCGTCTGAAAAATGGCGTGAAAAGTCCACTCCAGCCCTACGCGATCGCGGGCTTTTACGCGGGCCTCGAAATCTGTGCAAGTTGTTGGCTTGTCCCTCGTTACGCGCGTAACTTCCAGAATGAAATGACCCAAGTTTGTTATTGATTCAGCGGTTTGAGATGACTTATGATTGCGCCACCTCACAAGAGGAATCTATCGGTGTTAGCGCGGAGGGTAACTCGCGTCAAACATCGCGCTAAGCTGGCTAACACTAACTTAGGCATGAGTTTGCGTAGATTAGTCCGCGCAAGCTCACCGATCAGGGTTGATCCCTCAGCACAGATCGCAACTGGGAGTTAATCGGCGCTCTGGTGCTGTATTGAAATTGCACGCGGCTGGACCTGAAAAAGGGAAGGCTGGCCAGGCGGAAACGCCAGGAGACCAAAATATGCGTTATCGTTCGTCGCTGGGTGCCTTGCTTCTCATCGGCGGGTTATTGCCAATCACCAGTTGCAGCACGAGCCCCTCACTTACATCGATCACGGTCGATCCTGCCTCGGTCACCACATCGTTCTCCGCCGGTCTTCAGGTCGAGTTTATTGCGGTCGGTAATTACACCCGGCCCGGCCACACCCCGGTCACGATGGATATCACCGATCAAGTGACCTGGACATCCTCGTTTCAGCAGATGGTGACGATCAACAGCCAGGGCGTCGCAACCGTCCAGGGCTTTGGATACGGCAACGGAAATATCTACGCAGCCTATCCGGGTTTCCATGGCGACATCGTGGGGACTGCAGCGTTCACGGTTTCGGCTCCATCAAGCACGCCGGCCGTTCGCTCCCTGACGCTCACGCACGACTCCACGGCAACTGCGGTTCCCAATGCGACGGTGCAATTCACCGCGACGGGGAAGATGAACGACGGTTCGATGGCCAAGCTGTCTGGCCAGCCCAAGTGGACCTCGACCGACAACCAGGTTGCCACGATCGACGAGTCAACCGGTCTGCTGACCACGCTCGGCGTAGGAAGGACCACCATCGTTGCCACCTATACGAATGCTGATGGCACGACGGCCGTAGGCGTCACGCGGCTCTACGTCACGCCGCCAACGAAGTAGATCCTCTAGATTGGATCTCCCAAGCGGGCCGCCGATGAGCGGCCCGTTTTGTTTTGCCCCGGCCATTTAGACTGAAAAAGTCCAGCCCGGCATGACCCATCGTTTTGCTCGCCTTCGCCGCTTCCGCTTCAACACGCCTCAGCGCATCGCCGCCGGATTGCTCTTCCTCTTTCTCGCCCAGGGATTCTGGATCACCAGCCGCCAGACGCTCACCGACCGCGATTATCAATATGCCCGCTGCGGGCGCGAGACCTGGGAAAAGCCGTCACCGCTGGCCGGATACTTTACCACCTGCGGCAACATTCGCGACGGCATTCTGGCTTATCGCCTCGCCGGCCTTCCCCTCACGCTCAACCTCCTCGCCGAGCGGGCCCTCGATCAGTTCCGCAAGCCCGAAGACAGGGTCACCCAAGCGGCCGGTGAATCCGCGGGCCTCAGCACCTGGGAATTGCGCCACCAGCTCACGCACGTTCTTTTCCTGCTGCGCCTGCCCTTCCTCATGGCCGGATGCGTTCTCGGCGCGGGACTGTGGTGGGTCACGCGGCGGCTCTACGGCAATTTCGGCGGCTACACCGCGCTTGCGCTCTATTGCTTTTCCCCGCCCGTCCTGAAGGCCTGCGTATCTCCCACGCCGGAGGTTTTTGCCGCGCTTGGCGTCTACGGCGCCATCTACACCTGCATTGGCGTCGCCCATGCCATGCAAGGGCCGCGGCGCAAATGGCGGCCGCGCATCGTTCTGCTTACGGCTGCCTTGGGCGTGGCCGCGGCATCGCACATCGCGGCTCTCCCCTTGGCCGCTCTGCTGGGCCTTGTCTTCATGCTCTGGATCGCCGAAGGACGGCGCAGCCAGATTCTGCCGGTTGTTCTCGCAGCGTCGCTCGGCGCGCTGATCCTGGTCTTTGCCTGTTACGGCTTTTCGCCCGACGCCTTCAGCTACGTCTTTCGCTCTGCCGCGGGCTTTCTCTGGTTTTCGCTCGATCCTGCCAGGCGCTTCTTCTCCGCCTTCTCGAATTCCGGCATCACCATCGCCGCGGCCGCATCGTGCGTGCTCTATTTCGGCGTGCGCCGCTCGCGCTACTTTGGCAACACCACTCCGCTGTTATGCGCCCTGGTGCTCTTCGCGGTCATTATGACCGGCGTCCCCGGCACTCCCTGGCTGTGGGCCCTGCCGTTTCTGCTTACCTTCATCGCCGGTGTCTTTGCCGATGCCTACGAGAGCCCGCGCGGCAAGCTGGCGCTCGCCGCTGGGGGCGCCATCCTGCTTTTGCAGGCAATCCTGTGTCTCGCCACCTTGCCGTCGTTGATCTGAACCCCGCGGCGAAAGCCCCCCGATCCCCGTTTTTCCGCACACCAAACGGTGCTTTTCCGGGTCGTTTTTCCGCCTCTGGAGGGGCAGCATTCAGGCTCGTGTAAAACTCAGCTCTGCAAGGACTTATTCGCAGGTCGCCGCCTTGTGCGCAACCCCCTCCAGGGGCTAAAATAGAGATTCATTCGAGCGGCCCTCGGCCGCATCACCCTCAACCCCAGCTCTGGCGCTTCTGGCGGCGCGACAGCGGTCCCCAACCGGGTGCGAAACGACTTCTATGGCAGACGATCAGAATCCGCAACTCCCTCTTGATGGCGGCACGCCGCCCAACAATCCCAGCCACATCCCGATCAACATCGAGGAGGAGATGCGCCGGTCGTATCTCGACTACTCGATGTCGGTGATCATCGGGCGCGCTCTTCCCGATGCCCGCGACGGACTTAAGCCGGTCCATCGCCGTGTGCTCTACACCATGAGCGAGATGGGCCTCGAGTACAACAAGAAGTACACCAAGTGCGCCAAGGTTGTGGGTCAGTGCATGGGCGTTTACCATCCCCACGGCGACTCCGCCATTTACGACACGCTGGTGCGCATGGCGCAGCCTTTCTCGCTGCGCTATCCGCTGGTGGACGGGCAGGGCAACTTCGGCTCCGTCGACGGCGATCCGCCCGCCGCGATGCGTTACACCGAGTGCCGCATGGAACGCATCGCCGGGGAACTGCTTGCCGACATCGAGATGGAGACCGTCGACTTCGTCCCCAACTACGACGAGTCGACCAGCGAGCCGGCCGTTCTCCCCACGCGCATTCCCAATCTGATCGTCAACGGGTCAAACGGAATTGCCGTGGGCATGGCAACCAACATCCCGCCGCACAATCTCACCGAGGTCATCAACGCCACCATCGACCTCGTGAAGCACCCGAACTACGGCTTGCCTGAAGTGCTGAAGCACGTGCTCGGCCCTGACTTTCCGACCGGCGGATTTATCTACGGCAAGAGCGGCATCGTCAACGCCTATAAAACCGGCCGCGGCCGCTTCATGATGCGCGCCAAGGTGGCCACGGAAAACCTGACCAAGGAAAAGCAGGCCATCATCGTCACCGAAATTCCTTACCAGGTGAACAAGTCCAAGCTCATCGAGCGCATCGCCGAGTTGTACAACAACAAGGTCATCGACGACATCTACGACGTGCGCGACGAGAGCGATCGCGACGGCATGCGCATCGTCATTGAGCTCAAGCGCGGAGCCCAGCCCGAGATCGTGCTCAACCAGCTCTACAAGCACACGCAGATGCAGGAGAGCTTCTCCATGATCTTCCTGGCCGTGCTCAACGGCCAGCCCAAGGAGCTGCCGCTCGACCGGGCCATCCGCGCATTCATCGATCATCGTGTCGACGTGGTGCAGCGCCGCACGGTCTACCTGCTGCGCAAGGCCCGCGAGCGCGAGCATATCCTCGAAGGCTACAAGATTGCGCTCGACAATCTGGACACCGTCATCCGCATTATCCGCGCTTCGGCGTCGCGCGCCGAGGCTCGCGAAAACCTTTATGCCTGGGGCAAAGGCAACGAGATCGTCGTCAAGCTTGACCGTGAGCGCCTGGCGCAGGAAGAACGCGGCCTCACCCTCAAGCAGGTGGATGCGATCCTCGAACTGCAGCTCTATCGTCTTACCCAGCTTTCGGTCGACGAGATTCTCAACGAGCTTAAGCAAATCCGGGAGAAGATCGCCGAGTACGAAGAGATTCTCTCCAGCGACAAGAAGCTTCGCTCGGTCATCATCAAGGAACTCGAGGACGTCCGCGACCGCTACGGCGACGAGCGGCGCACGCAGATCATCGATGAGTCCACCGAGCTGCAGATCGAAGACCTGATCGCCGATGAGCAGGTGGCGGTCACGGTCAGCCATCAGGGCTATCTGAAGCGGACGCCGATCTCGACCTACCGTCAGCAGCGCCGCGGCGGCTCGGGCCGCACCGGCATGAAGACGCGGGAAGAGGATTTTGTTTCCCAGCTCATCGTCGACTCGACGCATGCCTTCCTACTCTGCTTCACCAACACCGGCCGCGTCTATTGGCTTAAGATTTACGAGATTCCCGACGTGGGAGCAGCCGGGAAAGGCAAGTCGATCCAGAGCCTGTTGAGCCTGCAGCCCGGCGAAAACGTGCGCGCGATCCTTGCCATTCGCGATCTGGAGGAAGAAGGCAAGTACATCGTCTTCGCGACGCGCAACGGCATTGTGAAGAAGACGCCGCTCAAAGATTTTTCCAACGTGATGTCGCGCGGCATTATCGCCATCGCCATCGACAAAGACGATGACCTGGTGACGGCAGACATTACCAACGGCAAACAGTTCATCTTCCTGGCGACGCGCGAAGGCATGGCCATTCGCTTCCAGGAGGAATACGATCCGGAACGCAGCGGCATCGGTCTGCGTCCCATGGGCCGCAATGCCGCCGGCAATAAAGGCATCTCCCTCAAGAGGGGCGACTACCTGATCGGTGCGGCCATTACCGACTCCGATGACACGCGCGACAAGGAGCGCGACACCTGCGCCAAGGAGCGCGGCCTCGTCGACAAGCTTGCCGCTCTGCGCAAGGCTTACGTCGCAGCAAAGGAGGCTCTGCAGAAGGCGCGCGAAGACCGCCGCAACGGAGACTCCGACGACGAGAAGCTCAAAGACCGCGAGAAGAAAGCGGAGAAGGCGTTTGAGGATGCGTGGACGGCGCTGAAGGCTCTCGACGAGAAGCTTTGCGTGACCCAGCAGCTGATCCTGACCATCACCGAAAACGGCTTCGGCAAGCGCACCGATGTGGATGAGTACCGGCTGACCGCCCGCGGGGCACAGGGAGTCACCAACATGAAGGCGACGCCCAAGGTTGGGAAAACCGCTTCGATCCTGCTGGTGAACGAGACCAGCGAGCTGATGGTCATCAGCCAGTTCGGCAAGATCATCCGCATCGACACCAAGCAGATTCGCGCCGCGGGTCGAGCCACGCAGGGTGTTCGCCTGCTGAACCTCGAAGACGACGACAAGGTCGCCGCCGCCGTGATCATCCCGCCCGACGAAGTTGCGAACGACGACCAGGGCACGCTGATCCAATAAGGCAAGCCGCACCTCCGGGTGCGGCTGCTGCTTTCCGGCCGATGCGGTCGATCGACAAGACTCCCGGGGTCGGGCGGGTAACTCCCGCGGTGCATCCCCGGAAAGTCATACCTGCGCATGGTCTTTCCTGCTTCCATATGACCGAAGTTGCGGTAAACTGGCTTGGAAGTAACCGGCTTGTGACGTAACCTTCGTTTTCAGATCTCTTCGTGATGCGTCTTATATTTATGGTGTTTGCGATCCTCCGAGCTCCCCTCCAACGGCGTGCCGCGTTCCTCGCGCTTCTCGGTGCGGCGTTCCTGACCGCTTCAGGCACCTATACCGACGCCGAACAGACCCCGGCTCATCGGGCGGCTCGCTCGGAGCACCATCATTCGGCGAACCACACCGCTCATCGCTCCGCGTCGCGCGCGCGAACCACCCGTTCTGCGAGCACGCGCTATGCGAGCGCTCGCAATCGATCCACCCGCCGTCGCGCAACCCTGGTCCGTGCGCGGATGCCCATTCGCCATTACCGGTGGATGAGTTCGCGCTCTGCGGCGCGCGCCGCTCGTGATACAGGATCTGAAGTCCGCACGGCGCCGGCTGCGGATGCACCGAGCCCGAAAAGTCCGGCTCCCGCGACCTCTGTCGCCGTAACCGAATCCGCCGACACCGCCGAACCCAACACCGCTACCGCCCAGGACGCCGCCAACCAGATCGCTGCTGCCGAAGCGCCCGCACCCCATGCTGAATTCGCCGTGGCGTCGGCCGCGGATCCTCTGCGGAGTACGAAGATCGTCGCCATGGCGCCGTTGCGCGGTTCGCTTGAGTCGCTGATCCGCCAGAACGAGAAGACCAACGCCGACAACCTCGAACGCATCGAGAATGACGCCGATCTCCAGGCGCGCATCGCCAACGGCCAGCTCGTCCGCGTCCCCGAGTCGTCGGGCCTTGCCGTCAACCCGAGCCTTCCCGACGACCGCCGTTACTGCCGTCCCTGGACCGCACGCTTTCTCGCCGATTTATCGCGTGCTCATGCTGCCCAGTTTCATCATGCTCTTGAAGTCAGTTCCGCGGTGCGCACGGTCGAGTACCAGAAACACCTGATGCGCACCAACGGCAACGCCGCGCCGGCCGAAGGCGACATTGCCAGCCCCCATCTCACCGGGGCCGCCGTCGACATTGCCAAGAAAGGCCTGACCCGCAGCGAGCTGTACTGGATGCGCGACCGCCTCAACACCCTGCAGGCCGAAGGCAAAATCGATGTCGAAGAGGAATTCCGCCAGTCCTGCTTCCACATTACCGTCTACAAGAGTTACATCGGCGCCGGCCCCGTGCATAAGTTCCCGCACACAACCGCGGTTCCGGTCGATAGCACCGACAGCTCTGCTGAACCCGCGGGCGATCCCGCTCCCGGCGTCTGATCCGCAGCGCTTTCCGCTGTTCTCGCCGAAAATCATTCCATCCGGGCCGCCTTGAACGGTACAATCGCGGGCGAACGCCAGTTCTACAAGGCATGGAACGGAACTGCCTGCGCAGGCGTAGGGCTTTCTGTTGACAAGGCAACCGCTCGATGGCTCCCCCAACCTGGCCAGGCAGACTTAACCGGTATCTCCGAGAGGCGGAACTATGAGCGATCTTCAGGTTGATCCCGTCGGCGCACAGGCTCCCGGGCTATCCCAGTGGCAACGCGTTTCCAATACCTTCACCGCTCCATCGAAAACCTTCGAAGATATCAAGCGCGGCAACAAGAGCTGGTGGATGCCATTCATCATCATGGCCGTCGTCGGCTACATTCTCTTTGCCGTGGTCTCGCTCAAAATCGGCATGCGGCAGGTCGTCGAGAACCAGATTCATCTCAGCCCCAAGCAGGAAGAGCAGATGAGCCAGGCTCCGCCCGAGCGGCGTGAAATGACGATGAAGATCTCGCAGGGCATCACCGAGGGCATTTTCATCGGTAACCCGATCATGTTGCTTATCATTCTCGCGATTGGCTCGCTTGGTCTCTGGGGCACCATCAACTTCGTCTTCGGCGGGAAGGCAAAGTTCGGAAGCATCTTCACGGTCTGGATGTATGCAGGCTTACCAGGAACCCTCAAAGTGCTTCTGGGGGTGGCCGTCATCTTTGCGGGGACGGCACCCGAGTCCTTCAACATCAAGAACTACGCGCCAACCAATGCGGGCGCATTTCTCAGTCCCACCGACACGCCCGCCGCGCTCTACTCGCTGGCCAGCGCGCTCGATGTCATCACCATCTGGACGCTTATCCTGCTGGGCATGGGCACTGCGATCGTGGCCGGCGTCAAGCGCACATCGGGGTATATCGCGGTCTTCGCATGGTGGGCGATCTTTGTGCTCATCGGCGTGGGCTGGGCCGCGGCCTTCAGCTGATGGCTGGGCCTTGAAGGCGCTTGCAAGTTTCCGCATCAACAAGAACGAAAAAGGGCGCGCGCCCTCAAGGTGCGCGCCGCCGTTTTGTGCTCTCTATTTCCTCGGTCGCTTGTCGGACTTTTGGTCCCTTACTCCACCCATCGCCGCATGATCAGGGTCGCGTTGATGCCGCCGAACCCAAACGAATTCGACAGCGCCACATCGAAGCTGTGGGGAATTGCCTTATTCGGCACATAATCCAGCCGGCATTCGGGGTCCGCCTCATCGAGATTCATCGTCGGCGGCAGCATCGGGTTCTGCAGCGCCAGCACGGTGATGCCCGCTTCGAGGCCGCCTGCTCCGCCCAGCAGGTGCCCGGTCATCGACTTCGTGCCGCTCACCTTCAGGGTTCCGCTCAGTGCGTGCTCGCCGAACACGGCTTCGATGGCGCGCGATTCATTGCCGTCGCCTGCCGGCGTCGAGGTCGCATGCGCGTTCACGTAGCCTACTTCTTCCGGCGCAATCCCTGCGTCCTTCAGCGCCGCGCGCATGCTGCGTTGCGCTCCCGCACCTTCCGGCGCAATGCCGGTCATGTGGTGCGCATCGGCGCTCATGCCGTAGCCGATGACTTCGGCCAGGATCTTTGCGCCCCGCGCCTTGGCAAACTCCAGCTCCTCCAGGATCAGCACGCCTGCGCCTTCGCCGATCACGAATCCATCGCGGTCCTTGTCGAAGGGCCGGCTTGCGCGCGTGGGCTCGTTGTTGCGCGTCGAGAGCGCGCGCATCGACGCAAATCCCCCCACGGAAAGCGGCGTCACCGCGGCCTCCGACCCGCCCGCAATCATCACATCGGCGTCGCCATGCAAGATCATGCGCACCGAGTCGCCGATGGAGTTCGCGCTGGTGGCGCAGGCCGTCGCCGTGGCCGAAATCGGGCCCTTGGCGCCGTAGCGGATGCTTAATTGCCCCGCCGCCATGTTGACGATGGCCGCGGGAATAAAGAAGGGTGAGATCTTGCGCGGGCCCCCCGCCAGAAGGCTTGCGTGCTCGCGCTCGATGATCTCGAAGCCCCCGATCCCCGAGCCGATAAACACGCCCACCCGGTCGCCGATCTCCGGCGTGATCTGCAACCCGGATTGCGTCATGGCTTCGTGCGTGGCTGCGAACGCAAAATGGATGAAGCGCCCCATCTTGCGCGCTTCCTTCTTCTCCACGAAATTCAGCGGATCGAAGTTCTTGACCTCGGCGGCGAAGGTCACGGGATAGCCGGTCGTGTCGAAGCCCTGAATGGGAGCCATCCCGCTTGCCCCGGCCAGTAACTGTCGCCACACCTCGGGAGCGGTATTGCCTACACCGCATACCAGCCCAAGGCCGGTGATGACTGCTCGACGATTCACCAGTTACTTGCCTTTCGTGGTCTTCTCGTTCTTCTCGATGTACTCGATCGCATCCTTGACGGTCTTGATCTTTTCGGCGTCCTCGTCGGGAATCTCCAGATCAAACGCCTCCTCGAACTGCATCACCAGCTCGACCACATCCAGCGAGTCCGCGCCCAGGTCTTCCTGAAAGCTCGCGCCAGGGGTTACCTCGGCCTCGTCGACCTGCAGCTGCTCGACGATGATCTGCTTCACTTTTTCTTCAACAGCCATGCGTGAATCTCCTCATTGATTCGAAACTTCGGATGCGCTCGGGACTTCGCTTTGATACGTTTGCGTTCCCGCCTGCCTACAATAGCCGTTCCGGCACACGAACACAACCACAGCGCCTTACAGCAAGCGCATGGCCCCGAAACTCCAAGTCTACCGGGCGGCCCGGAGCGGTGTAAAGGCGTGCAAGGTGGAAATAAATCCAACTCCCTGAGAGAAATCCGGCATTTTTCTGATCCCGCTCAGGTCCGGGCGCCAGGCGGTTGGCATCGCGGATTCCTGCCCTGTCTTGCACAGCAAAAAGGCGTACATTAGGCGAAGAGGTTTCCTCCCCATGCTGCTTCCGGTTCTGGCCGCGGTTGCCCTTCCTATTGTTGGATTCGTCCTCGGTTTCCTGCTGCGTTCGCGCACGGCTCGAGCCGAGTGGGATCTGATGGATCAGCGCAATCGCGAGTTCTCAGGGGCGGCAACGGCGCTACGCGGCGAGCTGGCCACGGCGCAGGGCGAAGCGACTCGCCGCGCCGGTTTTGAATCGCTTGCCGCCGAGCGTGAGCGGACCATTGAACGCATGACGGCCGAGCGCGACGCAGTCAAGGACGATCTGCGGGCCGCGGGCGAAACGGCGCGCGCCCAGGCCGCCCGCATCAGCCAGCTCGAAGCCGAGCTCAACAACGAGCGCCAGAATCTTGCCGAAAAGGTGGCG
Organism: Occallatibacter sp.; assembly: GCA_035508975.1. Classification (GTDB taxonomy): domain Bacteria; phylum Acidobacteriota; class Terriglobia; order Terriglobales; family Acidobacteriaceae; genus Telmatobacter. Next base: position 57,003 of record DATJMC010000019.1, on the reverse strand, counting down.
CTGCTGAACGACGCAAAGAAAGCGATGTCCGACCAGTTCCAGGCCGTCGCCGCCGACATTCTCGACCAGAAATCAAAGAGCTTCTCCGAGTCGAGCCAGAGAGATCTCGGCAATCTGCTGGGCCCGTTGAAGACACAGATCGAGGACTTCCGCAAGAAAGTCGAAGAAGCCCAGTCCGACTCGAAAACCGGCGTGACCAAGCTCGAGACCCTCATCGGCTCGCTCAGCGGCCTGAACGAGCAACTCGCCGAAGACGCCCGCAATCTCACCACGGCGCTGCGCGGCTCCGCCAAGGCGCAGGGCGACTGGGGCGAATTCATCCTCCGCGACCTGCTCGACAAGGCCGGCCTGCGCGAAGGCGAGCAGTACAGCTTCCAGCAGTCGTTTAGCGGAGTCGAGAGCGACAACGGCGAACGCGCCCGCGCTCTGCGCACCGATGTCATCGTCTTTCTGCCCGGTGGGCGCAACCTCGTGATCGACTCCAAGGTCTCGCTCACGGCTTATACCGATTGTGTCTCGGCAACCGCAGAAGATGCGCGCAAGGCTGCGCTCAAGCTCCACCTCGCCAGCATGCGCGGCCACATCGCCAGCCTCGCCAAAGCTGGCTATCACCGCCTGCCCGAGCTCGAGGCGCCCGACTTCGTCGTGATGTTTGTTCCCGTTGAGCCCGCGTTCCTCATGGCTCTGCAGGCCGATGGCGAGCTATGGGCCGATGCCTACCGCCAGGGAATCCTGCTGGTCGGGCCAACCACGCTGTTGTACGTGATACGGATTGTCAACGTGCTCTGGCAGCAGGAGCGCCAGGCGCGCAACGTGCGCGACGTGATGAATCGAGGCGCTCTGCTCTACGAGAAGTTCGTCGGCTTCGTCACCGACATGGAAATGATCGGCGAGGCCATCCGCAAGGCCGATCAAAACTACGACAACGCGTGGAGGAAGCTGGTTGACGGGCCGGGCAATCTCGTGGGTCAGGTGCAGAAGCTCAAGGACCTCGGCATTCGCAGCAACAAATCCATCCCCAAGAAGATCCTTGACCGCGCCGCCGTTGACCAGGAAGAGCTGGCTCTCTCGGCCGAAGCGGAAGAGAGCCCGGCAGACGCACCGCGATAAAAACGGCCGGTAGATAAATGCAGCGCTCAACGGTAGTTGGCGATGCGATTCATCCAAGACCTCGTCGGATTTGATGCGCACCGTCGCGAGGATGGAAGATATCGCTGAAGGGCTACATCCGGCGAATCGTGAGTGGTTCGTTGCCACGCGGCAGTTACTTTGCGCGTCATGCTGCACGCGCTCCTCGCGCGATAACTTCCGCTAACACGCAGCTAACTCCTCTCGCTCGCGGCTTACTTACACCCGCCCGGGATCGCGAACAGACGCGCGGCTGCGCGGCTAACTCCGCGAACACCCGCGGCTAACTTGATGGCTAGCTCTCTTGCTAACTCGCCGGGTTGCTGGCCTGCTTTACCGCGTAGGCTTCGCGCATCCGCTTCCACGTTGCCGACAGGTCTTCGGGCAGCACGCGCGTCTCGGCCACGGTAGTCATGAAATTTGTGTCGCCCAGCCAGCGCGGCAGCGCGTGCAGATGCAGATGCCCGGCCACCCCCGCGCCCGCCGCCTTGCCCAGGTTCATGCCGAGATTCATCCCATGCGGGTGGTAGAGCTGCTCCAGCACCTGCTCGGTCTGCCGTGCCAGGTCCATCATTTCGTGCGCCGCCTCGGTCGAGAGGCCAGCCAGCCTGTCGAGATGCGCGTAGGGGACCACCATGACGTGGCCTGAGGTGTAGGGATAGGCGTTGAGGCAAACGTAGCAGTGCTGCCCTCGCAGAACAAGGCCGCCGGCAGCCTCTGCTTTGTCGCGACTCATTCCCCCCTCGATCGCATGGTCTACCGCAGCCACCAGGTTGCAGAAGACGCAGCCTTTGTCGCCGGGCCAGGCGGCGAGGCTCGCGGGAACTCCGGCGCGGGGCGCCCCATCGGCCGTGGTTACATAAGCAAAACGCCAGGGAGTCCAAAGCAGGTCCATATCATCGCCGGCTCTCAGTATAGTGGCGGCTTTCGCGCCTTTGGCGGCTGGAGCGCTGGTTCTGAGCCGGCCCCTCCCGCAGAGGGCAATCTTTGTGAATTTTTTGCGTCACAGCCGCCCGCCGGGAGTTTCCCCAACCTGTTGCATTGACGCTGGAAAGCGGAGGTTGCTAAACTTGAGTCGTGGCTCCCTGCATTTTTGTGGCAGCGAGCTGCGGCCGACCTCCAGCCAGCCGTTGCGCGCCTGGTGTTTCCCTCGGAGACGAGTCGCTATCCGCGCCAGTGCTCTGGCCCGGACGATTGTCTCTGAAGGTATTCGCAAGGTCACACGACCGCGACGCGGGGAACGGCCTCACGCCTCCCGTTGATTGATCCACAGGAAGCGTTCGGCCCCTGCGACGGTTCATTGTCGCCGGAGCAACATATCCCGGAGCTGCAGTGATGGCAAACGTCCTCAATCCCGAAACCGAGAGCATAACCCTGAACACCGAACTCGAAACTCCAACCCTCGAACCTGCGACGGAGATGGAACAGCCGTTGCACGAATCCACGTCCAACCCCGAAACCGCCGAAGCACTCGTTTCTCCCGCGCTGGACGCCGATGCCTCAACCCAACCTGCCGCAGAAATGGCGGATGCTCACGATGCCGCATCCATGACCGAACGGCCCGCCGAGCACGCTCCCGAATCCGTTGAAGATTTCTCCGCAGCCCTTGAAGCCTTTGAGCGCGAGCAGGCAGCCGAAGCTGCCGCCGTCGAAGCCTACGGCGACAAAGTCGTTACCGGCACCGTCATCAAGCAGACTGAGAAGCACCTCGTCATCGACGTGGGTCTCAAGTCCGAAGGCCTCGTGCCGCTCGAGCAGGTAGTCGATCACACCGGAGCCGTGAAGTTCCAGCCCGGCGAGCAGATTGACGTCGTCATCGAGCGCGAGGAGCCTGAGGGAGGCTACCTCGTCAGCTACGAGAAGGCGCAGCGCCTGCGCGTGTGGGACACGATCGAAAAGGCGCACAACGAGAAGACCCCGGTCCTGGGCACGGTCGTGAATCGCGTCAAAGGCGGTCTCACCGTCGATATCGGCATGAAGGCCTTTCTACCCGGCTCGCAGCTGGAGATTCGCCCCGTGCGCAATCTTGACGGATACCTCGGCCAGCAGATCGAAGTCCGCGTCATCAAGCTCAACAAGAAGCGCGGCAACGTGGTCGTCAGCCGCAAAGAGATCCTCGAAGAAGAGCAGAACAGCAAGCGCTCCAAGACTCTCGAGCACCTTGGCGAAGGCGCGGTCCTCACCGGCACCGTCAAGAACCTCACCGACTATGGGGCGTTCGTTGACCTCGGCGGCATCGACGGCCTGCTTCACATCACCGACATGAGCTGGGGACGCCTCACGCATCCGCGCGACCTGGTCAACGTCGGCGACGAGATCCAGGTGAAGGTGCTCAAGTTCGACAAAGACAAGCAGCGCGTCTCGCTCGGCTTCAAGCAGCTCACTCCCGACCCGTGGCTCGATGCCTCGGAGCGGTATCCGGTAGGCGCGCACGTTCACGGCCGCGTTCTCTCGGTCACGGACTACGGCGCGTTTGTAGAGCTCGAGCAGGGCATCGAAGGCCTCGTCCACCTCTCCGAGATGACGTGGTCCAAGCGCCTCAAGCATCCTTCCAAGCTGGTCAAGCCCGGCGACGAGGTCGACACCGTCGTCCTCAGCGTCAACCCGGCCGACCGCCGCATCTCGCTCGGCATGAAGCAGCTCCTCGAGAATCCCTGGGAGCACCTCACCGAACGTTATCCGACCGGAACGGTGGTCGAGGGACGCGTGCGCAACCTGACCGACTTTGGCGCCTTCATTGAAATTGAAGACGGCATCGACGGCCTCGTCCACGTCTCCAACCTGAGCTGGACCAAGCGGGTCAAGCACCCCTCTGAAGTCGTCAAGAAGGGCGAGAAGGTCAAGGCTGTTGTTCTCGGCGTCGAGCCGCAAAACCGCCGCCTCTCGCTGGGCATCAAGCAGTTACAGCCCGACGTCTGGGAGAGCTTCTTCGCCTCACATCGGGTGGGCGATGTAGTCCACGGCAAGGTGCTGCGCACCGCGCAATTCGGCGCTTTCGTCGAAATCGCCGAGGGTGTGGAGGGCCTGTGCCACGTCTCCGAGGCGGTTGGCGAAGACGGCGCTCCTGCCAAGCTCGAGCAGGGCGAGGAGCACGAGTTCAAGATCATCAAGATCAACGTGGAAGAGAAGAAGGTTGGCTTGAGTCTCCGCGCCGTCACCGGCCACGAGGCAAGCCGCGCGCAAGTGGAGCACTACAAGGAAAGCGCGCACAAGCAGCCCGTCTCCAGCTCGACCACCACGCTTGGCGATCTCATCAACTGGCGCAAGAACGAACGCTAGCGTCTTCCTGGTAGCGAAACAGCGACGGCCATCCTTCGGGATGGCCGTTTTTTCTGGGCTTCTTGGGGCATGCCGCAGCAAGGCAGCGATCAAAAAGAGGAGAGTTAGAGCGAAGTGGCGAGGTCGTTGCTGATGGTGCTGAATGCGGTTTTGATTTCAGAGGAAAGGCTCTTCATCGCGGTCGTTGCGCCAAACGCGATCAGCGCGACAACCAGAGCGTATTCCACCAGGTCCTGGGCTTCTTCGGCCTCGATCCGATTCTTGAGTTGAATCGTGTATTTGAGAAGCGTGTCGGAGATGCTGTTGAATTGAAAATGGCAAAATGTCCGGCTTCGGAAGGATTCGCGCACGGCGCTGATCATGCTTGTCATCGAAATTCCTTTCAATTTTGCGTTTCCTGTTTGGAGTCGCGCGCTGAATCCTGCCGATCCGCACAGACTTGAAAGGCTTTGGAGGAGCCCTACCAGAAGAATCGTTTGGAAAGCGTAAAGGCACAATGACCGTTTGGGAGGATCACGTCATCCATCCGGGGGATATGTGTACCACGAAGGTGGCAGAGGGCAGGGTGGCCGCACCACCGAGCCCTCAGGAACTGAGCGCGGGATCGCGGCTGGCCAGCACCACCACGATGCCCAGCGAAGCCAGCACGCAAATGAGTGCGAAGAGAAAGACGCTGGCGTTGCCGAAGACGCCGATCAGCGCGCCCGCAACCGGCCCCACCAGGAAGAAGGAAACATCCGCAAAGACGGTATAAACGCCCAGCGCCGTGCCGCGGCTGCGCTCCGGCACATGCCGCACCGCTTCTACTCCCAGCGCCGGAAACACCAGCGAAAAGCCGAATCCCGCCAGCGCCGCGCCGCACACCGCCATCCAGGGCCACGCCGAACGCCACAGCAGGAACACTCCCAGCGATTCCACGATCAGGCAGGTGATGCCTACCGGGAACCCTCCGAAGTGGCTGATGGCGCGAATAAAAAGGAGCCGCGCGGCAATGAAGGCAACGCCGAATGCGGTGAGGCATAACGCCGCGCCGTGCCACTGGCGGCTGGCGTAGAAGAGGGTTACAAACGTGGCCAGCACGCTGTAGCCGACGCCGCCCAGGGCCAGCCCGATACCGTGCGGCATCACGCGCCCCAGCACATCGCGAAAGGGAAGGTGCTCGCCATGCACCACCACCACCGGCCGCTTCCAGCTTGCCACTGCGATGCTCGCGCCGCACAGCACGATGGTCAGCAGAGCGATCGACGCCAGTCCCCAATGCTGCTCCATCACCACGCCGAGAGGCGCGCCCAGAGCCAGCGCCCCATACGTCGCCACGCCGTTAAACGAGATCACCTTGGCGGTGTGTTCCTGCCCGACCGCGGTGATGCCCCACAGCGTCGCTCCTGTCGAGCCCAGGCTTTCGCCTACTCCCAGCGCCAACCGGCTCGCGAACAGGCTGGTAAGGCTGAGCCACGCCGGGTTGCGATGGAGCGCGGCCGCGCCCAGCAGCAACACGCCGCTCGCCGTGCACGCCCCCATCCCCCAGATCACCGAAAGCTTCGCGCCCGCGCGGTCGCTGATGCGCCCTGCCCACGGCCGGCTCAGAAACGTCGCGATGTATTGAATGCTGATCACCAGCCCCGCCAATGAAGCGTGAAATCCCATGCGCAGGTGCACATAGGCGGGAAGAATGGCCAGCGGCAGCCCGATGGCGAGATAGCAGATGAACGTGAAGAAGACGAAGCTCGCAATGTGTCGCACTTCGGCGCGCGATCTCGCGGCCTGAGTCGCAGAAGAAGTGGCAAGGGCTGGGCTTTGCATCAAGCGGGGAGCGAACGAAACGTTCAAACGTCCTCTGCTTAGTATAACGAACGCGATTTCGCTCCCGCCCGCTCATTGCGGCGGAATGCGTAACCAACCGGGCACGTCATCGCGACCCGTTCTGCGCGGCCGTCTCCGTCTTTGTCCCATCCGCAGCAAATGCCTTGTCGAGGAACTCCACCACACGCTGGCGCGCATCGTACCCGTGCCACGGCTCCTGCGATGGCCGGCCAAACAATCCGATTGCGAGCGGTCCATGATCCTCGCGCGGATAGGTCACCAGCTCCACCGGCACGCCTTCCTGCCGCAGGGCGCGATACATCTCTTCGGCCTGGCCCAGCGGATCGGTTGTATCGCTCTGTCCCTGCAGAATGAGGAACGGCGTCCTGGCATGCGCCGCGCCGGCCAGCGGGCTTTGACGCCATGCATCCTCCAGATGCTCCCAAGGCTTGCCGAAGTACCAGCGGTCGTACCATGAGCCCCGCTCCGTGCCGTACTCGCTGAACTGGTCGATCACCGGCGCGCCGCTGATGATGGCTTTGAAGCGGTCCGTTTTTCCCTCGACGAAGGCGGCCATCTCACCGCCATAGCTGTAGCCCATCAGCGCCATTCGCGACGAATCCAGCGGATATTTCGCGAGCACCGCATCCACGCCCGCCATCACGTCGCGGTAGTCACCGCCGCCCAGGTCGTTCTTGTTGGCGGCGGCAAACTTCACACCGTAATTCGAGGAGCCGCGCGGATTGGGCCGCAGCACCGCCCATCCGTGCCCCACAAGAAATGCGACAAACGCATCGTTGCGATTCTCGAATGCGCCGAAGGGCCCGCCGTGCACGTCGACAATCAGCGGCACGCGCCTGGCCGCGCTCGCATCCGGCGGCAGGGAGAGCAGTCCTTCAATCGTGAATGCGTCGCTCTTCCATTTCACAAGCTCAGGTTCAACGAAGCGCAGTCCCGCCGGCATCAGCTCCGGAATCGCGAGCGCCGTGCACGCATCTCCAAAATGCGGCGCGTAGCAAAGCTTCTCCGGCTGCGCGCCGCTCTCTGCCAGCCACAACCAGCCGGTCTGCTTCAGGTTTGTGGTCAATCCCGAGACCACCGGCGTGCCGAGGTCCATCGCGGCCGGCGCAGTCTTCCCATCAAGCCCGACGCGGACCGCCGAAGTGCGCGTTCCCACTCCCGCCTGCGCAATCAACGATCCGTCCGGTGTGAAGAACAGGCTGCCCGCGTTCAGTTGGCCCGCAAATCCCGCCGACAAGCGCATCGGCTTCGCCGCCGCATCGCCCACGGCGAGCGCGAACAGCTCGTCGTATCCGGGCGGTGCGTCTTCCGGGGTCGCTGCGCTGAAAACAATCCCGCTTCCGTCTGGGCGCCACGCGCCTCCGCCAATCGTCGCCGGCGCTGCGTCGAGCTTCGTTGCCTTGTCGGGTGTCGCCGCATCCACCACCCACGCGGCTCCCGCCGGACCAAGATCCGACAAGTCGTTGGGCGCTTGCGTGAACACCAGCAGTCGATCCGCTGCCGGCGACCAAACCGCTCCGCGCACATCGGGCGCGACGGCCACCGGCTTCAGCGCTCCGTCGATTGCGCCGTCCTGCTTGAGCGCGGCCAGATACAGCCGTGAGCCATGCTTCTCGTGATTTACCCACGACGCATCGGCCTTGGCATCGCTCCGCTTCTTCTCGCCCGGTGTCTGCGGATCGCGCGCCCAGACCGCCAGCCATTTTCCATCGACAGAAAGCGCGAACCCGGCGACATCGATCGCCACCGGCTCATCCGGCTTCTTCGCATCGTCCGACTTCCCGTCCGCAGCTTTGTCGTCTTTCTTCTCGGCTCCCGGGGGCGGAATTGCGTTCTTCTCCTTTGACTCATCCACCACCGGCATGACCTTCAAGTCGTAGGGCGCGGCTTCACCGCCGCGCAGATCGAGCCGGAACAACTGCGTGTTCTCTCCGCGATGCGCCACAAAGAAAATCGCCGATCCATCCGGCGCCCACTGCGGATTGTGCTCGCCGCGCTTGTCTGCCGGCGGCGAAAAGGTCAGCTGCCGCGCTTTCTCTGTCCCGCCGGTCGCGACCACCCACACATGCGACTTCGCCCCGTCCGCGGTTGCGTCGGTCACCGTGAAGAGAGCCTGCTTGCCGTCGGGCGAGAGCTGCGGCCCGCCGATCGACTTCAAATGCCGCAGATCGTCGGTGGTGGGGAAGTGCGGCGCAGCGTTCTGCTGGCTGTTCGCGATTGAACCTGCGGCAACAAGAGCAGAAAACACCGCCAGGAATAGGGCGCGATGCAGGGAAGAAGGCATGGCGCAAGCATACACGGGCAATCGCCGAGGGCAGGGGCATTCCGCCGCGTGGGTGCCTTGAGATGCGCTCAAATTTGAGGAGACGGCCTTACTGCTGGACTTGCTGAATCGGGGGACGCGGCGCCTGGGGGTGTGCCGGCTGCGCAGGCTTAGGCTTCGAACCGTCTTTCTTGGCCGGCGCCAGGATCGCATGCAAGATCGTGCCTTCCATGCGCGGCATGAACTCCACCATCCCCACATCGCCAATGTCCTGGATCAGGCGGTTGATGATGTTGTAGCCCAGGTCGCGGTGCGCCATCTGCCGCCCGCGGAAACGGAGACTGGCCTTCACCTTGTCGCCGCCCTGCAGAAACTTCACTGCCTGGTTCTTCTTGGTCTGATAGTCGTGCTCGTCCACGGTGACCGAGAATTTGACTTCCTTGATGGTGATGACTTTCTGCTTCTTGCGCGCGGCGCGTTCGCTCTTTTCCTTCTCGTAGAGAAAGCGGCCGTAGTCCTGGATCCGGCAGACCGGCGGAACGGCATTCGGCGAAACCTCGACCAGATCAAGCCCGCGCTCGCGAGCGATCTTGAGCGCCTCGAAGGGCGCCAGGATTCCTAATTGTTCGCCGTTTTCGTCGATGACGCGAATCTCTCGCGCGCGGATGCGGTCGTTGATGCGGATGAAGGACTTGGCCGAACGTTTATCGAGTGCGATGATGCTCCTCCAATAGGGTTTCGCAGCCGAAAAACCGGGATCAAGCCCCGGCGCTCAAGGCCGCGAACGCACACTGAGTATAGCATTGGTTTGGTTTCGATGGAGACCTTCTGGAGCGATTCAGCAAGCCGCGCAAGCTGCCGGAATTCTAGCGTTTTCGGCAACTGGATCGGCGATTAACGCATCCGCCTCGACTGCGCTCACGAGCACCCGCACCAGGCGATTCGCCTCTATGATGCCCTCGACATCCAGCGGGATGAAATTCTCACTGAGGGCCGAGGTCTTGCCGGCTGCGGCCAACTCATCGGAGGTATGCAGGGTGATAGCCTCCAGCTGCCGCCCGACAAACTGCCTCCGGTGCGCGGCGGACTTCTCGCCGCTTAACGCTCGGAGCGCATCCATCCGCTCTCTTACCGCCTCACTGGCCACCGGATCCGCAGCATGCAATGCCCAGGCGCTCGTTCCCGGCCGCGGCGAAAAGGGAAACAGGTGCAGGTAGCCGAAAGGCAGCGCGCGCACAAACTGGAGCGTCTCCTCAAACTCCGCGTCCGTCTCTCCCGGAAACCCGACCATCACGTCCGCGCCCAGGGTCAGATCTGGACCCGCCGCACGCTTGAGCGCGTTGACCTTGTCTGCGTAGTGCCAGGGGCGGTAGCGCCGGTGCATGCGCCGCAGCACCGCGTCCGAGCCCGATTGCAGCGGAAGATGCGCATGCCGAGCCAGGCGATGGCCGTGTCTATTCGGGGCGGTTCGTGAATCCGCGCGATCGTGCCAAGGACAAAGATTCCGCGCAGGTCCGCCGTATTCGGCCATCAGCGCGATCAGCTCCTCATCCCAATCCATGGGCTCAACCGAGCTCAGCCGCAGGCGCGGCAGGGCAGTCTTGGTCAGGATTGTCCGCACCAGCTCGGCAAATGTGCGCGGTCCTTCCGCGTTCTCTCCGGAACCAGAAGAGAGATCCCGTCCCCAGCGTCCCAGGTTGATTCCCGATAGAACCAGCTCGTTGCCGCCCGCCGCGACAAATCCCTCCACCTGCTTCAGCACGCTCGTGGCAGGCAGGCTGCGCGAGCTGCCGCGCGTTTGGGGAATGACGCAAAACGAGCAGCGATTCCCGCATCCTTCCTGGATCTTCAGGTTCGGCCGTGTCTGCGTGCCCGGAGCTACCTGTGCCTCTTCAAGGAAGGAGTGCGCGAACCGCTCGTCGGTGAAGATCGCGGCCTGCCCCGTCGACGCAAAAAGCGCCGCGGCACTCACAAAATTGCCGGAAGGTGCAGCGGGGCCCAAGGCCCGCGCCAGCCCCAGCGCGATCTCCGGCGTCAGCGCCTTATGGCTGTTGCCCACCACCGCCGCCACACCCGCCATTCCCGCCAGCTCTTGGGGAGCGCGTTGCGCATAGCAGCCCGTGGCCACAATGCGCGCCGTGGGGTTCACGCGATGCGTCCGGCGAATGAATGCCCGGGCCGCGCGGTCCGCCTCCGCGGTTACGCTGCAGGTATTCACAATAATCACACCAGCTTCGTCGTACGGCTGCATGCAATGCCCCGCCGCTTCAAGTTGATAAGCGATGGCCTCGCCATCCGCGCGCGCTGCGCGGCAGCCAAAGTTTTCGATGTGGAAAGAAGAGCCCACCTCTCCAGCCTATCGCAGAGAGAGTCGCCATTGAAGCAACGCGAAGAGAGCTCCGGCAACGAACAAGAATCCGAAGAGCACCTTGTTATAGCGCGCCAGCCATAAAGGAAGGTAGATGTCCAGATTCGCCCTCCGCTCTTCGGTATAGCGCGCGGCAAGACCGGTCAGCGGGCAGCGGCCCCGGTTGAACGCGAGAATGGCGCACTCCACCAGCACAATCGCAAACAGGGACCCGGCAGTCCGGAACCGCTGAAGGGCCGCCGCCATGGGGATTGCGAGGATGCACCCGCTCAGGACAACCCAGATCGCCGTGTGGAGCAGCTTGATCGCGATCAGGATGCGGCGTTGGTGCGCGGCGCGGTTCACCTCCTCACGCTGCCCCAGCAGCCCTGTTTGGTCGGTGCGCTGCGGCATCGAGGAGTGTGACGAACTCCCGGGTCCGGGCAGGCGGGGCGCCCGATCCCCTTGTGCTAGACTCCCTCACGCTATGCGAATCTGCCGTTCTCTGCTGCCAATTCTGATCGTCGTTGCCGCCCTGCAAGCCGCCAGCCTCATCGCGCAAGATGCCGCGCCGCGCCTCGAATCACGCGGCTCCGCAACCCAGCTCATCGTTGACGGAAAGCCGTTTCTGATTCTCGGCGGGGAGTTGCACAACTCCTCGTCTTCGAGCCTCGAATACATGAAGCCGATCTGGCCGCAGCTTGCCGCCATGAATCTCAACACCGTCGTGACGCCCCTCAGCTGGGAGCTCATTGAACCCGCCGAAGGCAAATACGACTTCACCCTCGTTGACGGCCTTCTCGATCAGGCCCGCCAGCAACACCAGCGCATCGTCTTTCTCTGGCTCGCGAGCTGGAAAAACGGCATGTCGAGCTACGCGCCCGTCTGGGTTAAGCAGGACACACGGCGTTTTCCTCGGGTCGTCGAACATGGCGCCGAAGTTGAGATCCTGAGCCCACAGGGCGCCGCGACGCAGGAAGCCGATGCGCGTGCCTTCGCCGCACTCATGGCGCACATCAAAGAGGCCGACAGCCGCGATCACACCGTGATCATGATGCAGGTCGAAAACGAAGTCGGCGTTCTGGGCGACACGCGCGACCACTCCGCCGCTGCCGACAAAGCCTTCGCCTCGCCCGTTCCGACTGAGCTCACGCGCTATCTCCAGGCCCATCGAGACAAGCTCTATCCGGCCTTGCGCGCGCTCTGGGAGGCCAATGGCGCCAAGACCGGCGGCACGTGGGCCGAGGTCTTCGGCGACACCGAGCGCGCCGACGAAATCTTCATGGCCTGGCACTACGCGCATTACATCCAGGCCGTCACAGCGCGCGGCAAAGCCGCCTATAACATTCCGATGTACGTCAACACATGGCTCGCGGGCGACGATTCCACGCCCGGCAACTACCCCAGCGGCGGGCCCGAGCCGTGGGTGGTCGACATCTGGAAGGCCGCAGGCTCGGCCATCGACATTTACTCACCCGACCTCTACGACCCGAACTTCACCCTGTGGTGCCAGCGCTATCACCGCGACGGAAACCCGCTCTTCATGCCCGAGACCCGCGGCGGCGCGGCCGGCGCAGCCAACGTCTTCTACGCCCTTGGAGAGCAGGCCGGCATCGGCTTCTCGCCCTTCGGCATCGACAGCGAGATGGACTCGAAAGGCGACCTCGCCGCGAGCTATGGCCTCCTTTCGAAACTGTCGCCCCTTATCGCGCAGCACCAGGCCGACGCCACCATCCGTGGCTTCGTGATCGACCACGCCCATCCCTCGGTCGACTTCACCATGAGCGGCTATACGCTTCATGCCACTCTCGACGAGATCTTCGGCAGCCACTCCGAAACCGGCTTCGGCGTCATCATGGCGACGGGGACCGATGAGTTTCTTGGGGCCGGCAAGGGCTTTCGCGTCGACTTCGAACCCCGCTCCGGAAACCCTGTGGGCATCGCGTCTGTCGACGAGGGCAGCTTCGACGACTCCGGCAAGTGGATTCCCGGCCGCCGCCTGAATGGCGACGAGAACGATCAGGGGAAGGGTTGGCGCTTCGACTCCCGCGGGTTGCACACGGAGAAGGTTGCTCTCTATCGCCTGTCGAATTGATCCAGGGACTTGGGCCGGGGCCGGGCCGCGCTCCTCGGGTCAGGGCCTCGGCAGCGGTGTCCCATGCCTGGGAATCCGCAGCAGCGGTTCCGCCCCCAAGCCGATCACCCCGTAAACGGCCCCATTCATCGCCACGAACTCCCACCACTTGATAGGAGCTTGGATCAGCCGGCAGATCGCCGAAGCGGGGGCGGTGACGGCAGTGATCGGCCAAATGCCGAAATTGACGCCACGCGGGATGACCATGCCGACGAGCACCCAGCAGCAGGCGACGGTGAACCCGGCGAGCACCCAGAGAAGGATTCTCCAGCCCATCATCCACCTCCGGCTCCCTTTTTACTCCCAAAATGCGCCGCGAAGATACGAAATGCGCCGCGATGAGGTGCCCGGTAGCGTCAGAATCCGACTTACGGTATACTGTTTCAAGCCTCAGAGTGCAGGGAAGTTCCTGTGCCTACGGACTTTGCGGTGGGCTCAAGCGAACCTTCAACGGTTTTGCCAGACGGTCCCTCCTCGAAACAAGAGAACAAAAATGCCCAAGTTGAAAACCCATTCGGGCGCGGCCAAGCGCTTCAAGAAGACTGGAACCGGCAAGATCAAACGGAACCAGACGAAGACGCGGCACATCCTTACGTCGAAATCGCCCAAGGTGAAGCGCAAGCTCGGCAAGAGCCTGCTCGTCTCCGACGGCGACTACGCGAAGGTCGCGCGCATGATTCCCTACGCCTGATCACTGCGTGGGGCAGCCCTTAGGATGAGGGCTGTGACCCCAAGCAGGAAGGGCCTGCGACAAGCAGTGCCCCGCCGGATACGAGATGCGTTCGCACCGGTAGAGATCAGGCTTGACAAGCGAGTGAAGAGGTTCACCGGCCGGCGCACTTCGGCCCTCCTGCCTCCAGCCGCATACACGTAACGCACAAAGGAGCAACAGCAATGCCTCGCGTCAAACGCAGCACCAAACGCAACGACCGCCGCAAAAAGATTCTCGATCGCGCCAGCGGTTACTTCCTCACAAAATCGAAGCTCTACCAGGCAGCGCAGGAAGCCGTCGAGCGCGGACTGAAGTTCGCCTACACCGGCCGCCGCCAGAAAAAGCGCCAGTTCCGGTCGCTCTGGATCGTGCGCATCGCCGCCGCCTGCAAGCTCAACGGCACCAGCTACTCGGTATTCATCAACGGCCTCAAGAAGGCCGGCATCGAGCTCGATCGCAAGATCCTGGCCGACATCGCCGTGCACGATACCGCGGGCTTTACCAAGCTGGTGGAGCAGGCCAAGGCCGCTCTCGCCAGCACAAAGGCAGCCTGAGCCCGGCGCGGACTTTCTTTCTTCACGGCCCGGAGCTCAGCTTCGGGCCGTTTCGCATTTGAAGCTCATTCGTGAGGGAATCGAATCTGAAATCGACGGACTCCGGCAAGACGGTCTTCCCATTCCGGTTCCTTCCGCGCAGGGTGAAGCAGATCGCCATTCCCGCATAGCTCGCGCCTGCTTCCGTACCCGGACTTGACGGGTCAGTCATCTCGACCACAACTTTGGCCCGATGGCACCCGCCGCGCTTCGGAGTTTCTCCCCACGCAGTGGTTTATTCTGGGACTTCGCAATGACCACAGATGCAATCCCCACCTTGTCGTCTTTCGATGACGATTCGCTTGATAAAGCCTTTGCCGCGGTCGCTCAGCAGGCTCGCGACGAGGCCGCCGCGCTCACGTCTCCCGACGCCGTGGAGGCCTATCGCCTGCGCTGGACCGGCCGCAAGCAGGGCCGTCTCAACGACGTTTCCGCGTGGCTCAAAGCCGCACCGCCGCAGGCGAAAAAAGCCGTCGGTGAGCGCTTCAAAGTAGTCAAGGACCTGATCGACGGTCTTCTTGCGGAGGCCGAAGGCGCGGGTCCCAGCGATGCCGCCCTCGCCGCCGAAGCCATCGACATCACCCTGCCCGGCACGCGCCGCCTCATCGGGGCAGAGCATCCCATCACGCGCACGCTGAATGAAATCGTGAGAGTCTTCGCGGCTCTTGGCTACTCGGTCGGCGTCGGGCCCGAGGTCGAAACCGACTTCTACAACTTCGAATCAATGAATTTCCCGCCCGGCCATCCCGCGCGCGACACGCAGGACACGCTCGTGATCGCCAACCAGGAGCGCCGCCCGCTGCGCGATCGCCTTCTGCTGCGCACCCACACCTCGCCTGTGCAGATGCGCACGATGGAGAAGCAGCCGCCGCCGGTGCGGATTGTCATTCCCGGCAAGGTTCATCGCAATGATGCGCAGGACGCAACCCACTCGCCCATCTTCCATCAGGTTGAAGGCCTTTGCGTCGACACCAACATCACCTTCGCCGATCTCAAGGGCACGCTCGATCACGCCATGAAGGCGCTCTTTGGTTCGAGCGTGAAGACGCGCTTTTTCCCATCGTTTTTTCCATTCACAGAGCCGAGCGCCGACGTGCAGATCAGCTGCATCTTCTGCGGAGGCAAAGGCTGTCGCAAGTGCAAGCAATCCGGCTGGATTGAACTGCTCGGTTGCGGCATGGTCGACCCGGCGGTCTTCGCCTTCGCCGCCGAAAAGCAGCCCGCGTACGATCCGAAAAAGATCTCCGGCTTCGCCTTCGGCATGGGCGTAGAACGCATCGCGATGATGAAGTACGGCATCAGCGAAATCGGAAGCTTGTATGCGGGAGATATGCGGTTCCTGGGGCAGTTTGCGTGAGAGCGCCAAGTTAGTGTGCGCCGCGCGCAATAGCAAATTAGCTTTGGAGTAGGAGTTCGAAGAAGTCTTGGCACGAACGCAGCACTGCGACCTTTTGGCTTGGCAATCGGCGATGCAACTCGCGATTACATGCACTCTCGATCGAAGCCGCGAAGCTGATCAAAGGACTTTTGAGGGTATTGGATAAGTAGATGAAAAGAGACCGTACCGCTAACTTGCTAACTCGCTCTTGTGCGCGAAGCTCGCGCCTGTTGCTGGAGCTCGCATGAAGATTCTAACCCGGTGGCTCCGATCTTATCTGCCTGACCTCGCCGTCTCGGACGCGCAGCTTGCCGAAGACCTCACCTTGCGTGGCGTCGCCGTTGAAGGCATCTTCGACCTTGGCCCCGGCAACGGCTCGCTCTTCGAGATGGACATCACGACCAATCGTGTCGATGCCATGAACCACTATGGCATCGCCCGCGAAGCCGCCGCCATCTATGGCGTTCAGCTCAAGCCGCTTGACAGCACTCTCCCAAAACCCTCGCCCTCCGCGCAGGCGTTTCCAGTCAAGATCGAAGCCGAAGACGCTTGCGGCCGCTTCACGGCGCGCGTTCTTCGCGGCATCACGGTTGGCGAGTCGCGCGACTGGTTTCCCGGCGCCGAAGTGGCAACGTACTTCGGCCTGCTCGAGCAGAAAAAGATTTCCAGCGCCGTTGACGCCACCAACTTCTGCTGGCTCGCCATGGGCCAGCCCACTCACGCCTTCGATCTCGACAAAATCGATGGCGGCATCATCGTGCGCCGTGCGCGCAAGGGCGAAAAGCTGAAAACCCTCGACGGCATGGAGCGCATTCTCGATCCCGAAGACCTCGTTGTGGCCGATCACGCCAAGCCGCTCGCCCTCGCCGGCGTCATGGGCGGATGGGACACGATGATCACCGCCGAGACGAAAAACGTTCTCGTCGAGGCCGCTTGGTTTGAGCCCATGGCAGTGCGCCGCACCGCGCGCCGCCACGCATTGCACACTGACGCCAGCCATCGCTTCGAACGCGGCGCCGACTTCAACGCCGCACCGGTTGCATCAGCGCTCGTCGCGCGGATTCTTCTCGCCAACGGCGGCTCGATCGAAGGCGACCTGGTTGACGTGCGCGTTCCCTCATGGGAAGCGCGCACCGCGCATCGCAAGCCCATTGCCATCGCGCTCAGCGAGGTGCAACGCATACTCGGCAAGACCGAAGACAAGGACGGCATTGCCGCCCCCATCGTGCAAACCTTCCTGACGGCTCTCGGCTGCACCCTCGCGCCCACGGGCAATGATGCGTGGCAGGTCACTCTGCCCAGCTGGCGTCTCGACCTGGAGCGCGAAATCGACCTCATCGAAGAAGTCGCGCGCGTCTACGGCTACAACCGTTTCGCCAATACGCTTCCCGCCTTCGGCGAAGGCGTCGAGGCGCTGCCCTGGGCTGAAGCCGAATCCACCGTGCGCGCCACCCTGCTCGCGGCGGGCTTTCACGAAGCAATCGCCAGCACCTTTTGTTCGGCGGCCGAAGCCGCCCTGTCTGCGCCGCAACCCGCCCTGGTGGTGCCGCTCGGCAATCCCCTCAGCGAAGAAGCCGGTGTGCTTCGCCCGTCGCTCATTCCCGGGATGCTCGCCATGGTTGCGGGCAATCTCCACCGCGACGTCAGCGACGTGCGCCTGTTCGAGCTTGGCACTGTCTTCAGCGGCAGCACCGAGCGTGTCGAAGAGCGCCCGGCGCTTGCTTTTGCGGCCGTGGGCGCGCTGCCCGATCAGAGTTCCATCCAGCCTGCTCGTTCAATTGACTTCCACGACGTCAAAGGCGTGGTTGAGCAGGTTCTCGCGCGCTTCGAGATGCGTACCATTTACTTTGACCGTTTCCCGCCCGACGCCGGCCTGATGCCCGGGTGGCTCCATCCCTATCGCGCCGCGCGCATCGTTGCCGAAGGCGTCACCGTGGGCTGGTTTGGCCAGTTGCATCCTGCGGAGGCTGTTGCGCGGAAGATCAAGGAGCAGTCGCTACTCCTCGGCGAGATCTACCTCGATCGCCTCTACAAGCTGCCGCTGCGCAAGCCAGCGGCTCGCGAAGTCTCGCGCTTTCAGCCCGTGCGGCGCGATTTCTCCCTGGTTTTAGATCAGAGCATCGACTGGGGAAAAATCGACCGCGCGCTTGCCTCCGCGCAAATTCCCGACATGATTGAGTGGCGCGCCCGCGAAGTCTTCCACGATGCCAGGCTCGGCAAGGGAGAATATTCTTTGCTGCTCGGCGTTACTTTTCAGGCTTCTGATCGCACGTTGCGCGACGAGGAGCTGCAGGCTCTTCAATCGCGGGTCATTACCGCCTTGACCAAAACCGGCGCGCGTTTGCGAGCTCAATAACAACCCTGCTATCCACATGCCTCCGCCTTAACGTCAAGCTGCGGCGGAGCTATACTTGCACGAAGCGCGTTTGCGCGGAGGTCCCCTTTTATGTCGCAAACATTCTTTGAAACCGAGGTTGCCGAAACGCCTTCCTCAAAAGATCACGAAACCCCTTCCTCTGCTGAGGCCGCAACCCTGGCCCTCAGCGCCGCCGACTTTTCCGCTCTTGAAGATCGCATCGTGCGCGCGGTCGAACTCGTGAAGCGCGAGCGCGAGGCGCGCACCGAGGCGGAAACCCGCGCTGCAAAGGCGGAAGCACAACTCAACGAGCAATCACCGGCCCTTGACCAGCTCCGGCAAGAAGTCCGCTCCCTGCGCACGGAGCGCGATCAGGTGCGCCAGCGTGTCGAGCGCCTGCTTTCCCAGCTTGACGCCCTCGAACTGTGAGGTGAATCGATGCCAACAACTCCGACAGTCGCTCCTCCCGGCTACACCACTGTCTCCATCTACGACCAGGCTTATCACCTTACCGGGCAAAACCCCGTCCACATCCATCGCCTGGCCGAGTTGGTCGATGCAAAAATGCGCGCGGTGGCTGCCCAGGGCCGCACCGTCGACTCGCTGCGCGTCGCTGTGCTGGCCGCGCTCAACCTGGCTGACGAACTCACCCAGGCCACGGGCGCGGACGCGCGCGAGGGGCACGCCCGCGCTCTGACCCTGCGGGGACTGCTCGACGAGGTGCTTGAGGAGAAAACCGGATCGTAGCGCGATGCAACCGAAACCCATTCGGTTGCACAGTTCCATTTTGCGAACAAGTCCTGAATCCGGCCGGGCCGAAAAACTACCACACCTTGGTTACCCCGCACAAGACTTGCAATTCTTCGCAACTGTCCCTACTATCCGCAATAGAAACCGGCCTGCAAAGCAGGTGGGTGGTCAACGCTGGATGAACCAACATTCATTGAACAGGGGCTCGACTCGTCAATAACGGTTCTGTGTGCCGTGTCCGCCAGTCCGGAATGCCTAAGGAACCGCGGAGAGCTCCACCGTCTTAGGACGGGTTCACCAGCGCATCATTCACGGCCCCGTGGGCCGGATTTCTATTCGCCTCCCGGCTAGCGTCCACATCCCAACAGCGAGATTCTTCTCTTGCCGGCGAACCGCGCCTCCCCGGCCTGCCCAATTTGCTGTGAATTCCTGACGCGACCTCCTCGAGAAGATATCCTTCTCTCACGTGTACCCCGTCCTCTTCCACATCGGATCGCTCATCGTTCCGTCGTACGGCGTGATGAACGCTCTGGGCATTTTGCTCGTTCTCGCGCTCCTGCTGCCGACTTCGCGCGCCGCGGGGGTGAATCCGGGGCAACTGTGGAACCTCGCCATCCTTGCGTTCTTCGCCGCCCTGGTCGGTTCGCGCCTGCTGCTGGTCGCGCTCAACTGGACGGTCGTCCGCGCTCATCCCGCCTGGCTGCTCGACCTCGCCATGGTGCATCACCCTCTGCTGGTTGGCGTGGGAGCATTGTGCGCCCTCGCGGTTGCCATTCCCTATGCACGCAGCAAGCAGCTTCCCCTGTGGAACACCGCGGATGCGCTCTCACCCCCGCTTATGCTGGGCGCCGCGTGTGAGCAGTGGGGACAGCTGCTTTCCGGCTCCGGCTACGGGACCGAAGCCAGCGTGCCCTGGGCTGTCACTTACACGCATCCGCTCGCCGCCCGCTGGAGCGGCACGCCGCTCTTCGTTCCGCTGCATCCCGTGCAGGCCTATGCTGCGATTGCGTTTCTCTTCCTCGCCGCGGCCCTGATGCTGTGCTTGCCGCATCGCGCGCAGCCGGGAGACATCTGCGGGCTCGCGCTCATGGCTGCCGGAACCGCTGTCTACTTCACCGAGTTCTGGCGCGATCCCGAAGGCCGCGGCTCGATCCTGCGCGGCGCAATCGACATCCCGCAAATCGTCGCCGTTGCGTCCGTCCTGGCCGGGGCCTGCGTCCTCCTCGATCGCAAAGTTCTTCGCACCGCCAACTCGATCTCAGGCAGTCCTGGAGATTCGTCGCAATGAGCGGCACGCGCAGTTTGATGGTTCCGCCAGAAGCCGCGGGCCGGCGGCTCGATCACTTCCTCGCCGCTGCGATTCCCGGCATCAGCCGATCGCGCGTCCAGTTGCTCCTCGAGCAGGGCGACGTCGTGCTCAACGGCGCGCACCCCAAGCCTTCGCTCAAGCTCCGCGGCGGCGAGCAGATCCTCATCACCGGCGACCCGCACCCCGCGCCGCTCAAAGCCACCCCCGAGAATATTCCCCTCGACATCGTCTACGAAGATGCAGATCTCGCCGTCGTCAACAAACCCGCCGGCATGATGGTCCACGCCGGCTCCGGGGCCAGCGACGACGCGCGCAGCCGCGGAACCCTGGTCAACGCGCTTCTGCACCGGTTCCATGCGCTGTCATCCACCGGCGGCGACCTGCGCCCCGGCATAGTGCATCGCCTCGACAAAGACACCAGCGGGCTCATCATCGTTGCCAAAAACGACGCCGCGCACGCCGCTCTGGCGCAGATGTTTTCTTCCCGCCGCATCCACAAGACTTACGTTGCCCTGGTCCAGGGTCACCTGCCACGCGCTGGCGGAACCATCAATTCGCCCATCGGGCGCGATCCCGTTCGCCGCACCCGCATGACCGTCCGCGCTACCGAAAACCCTCGCAGCGCCGTCTCTCACTATGAAGTGTTGCGGCGGCTCACAACCCCCTTCGGCAAGTTCACCCTGGTTCGCGTACGCATCGAGACCGGACGCACGCACCAGATCCGTGTGCACATGGCCTCCCTCGGTCACCCCGTCGTCGGCGACACGCTCTACGGAGCCGCGGGCCAGCTCGCCGAGCAGGGAAGCGCCCGGCGCAAAAACGATGGGGACGGGCTGCGGCTCGGGCGAAACTTTCTGCACGCCGAACGCCTTCAGTTTCAGCATCCAACCTCGGGGAAACCGCTCGAGTTGCAAGTGCCGCTCCCGCCGGAGCTCGAAACGTTTCTCCAACGGCTCGAAGAGCATCAGCGAACCTCAACCGGCAATGCCGGTGGTAACCTGCCAGCAAGATGAGATTGGTAGAATAAGGAAGATATGAATCGAAAGATGTTCGGTGCTGTTTTTGCGGTTTGCTCCGCATTGACTTTGTGCGCGCAACAACCCGCTGCGCCTCGGCCTGCTCCTTCGACCGCCCCCGCGCAAACAGCTCCAGCAGCTTCCACGTCCCCGGCTCCGTCGGGCGAGGACATCCCGAATGCGCCGACGATCAAGATCGGAGTCAACGAAGTCGATCTGATTTTCACCGTGACCGACAGGCACGGCCACTACATCCCCGATCTCAAGCTCAATGACTTCGCGCTTCTCGACGATCAGCGCGCTCCGGAAAAGGTCAACTCCTTCCGCCAGCAGATCAACCTGCCCCTGCGCGTCGGCATCGTGGTCGATGCCAGCACCTCCATCCGCACCCGCTTCCAGTTTGAGCAGCAGGCCGCCACCGAATTCCTTCTCGATATTCTGAAGGAACGCAGCGACCGCGCCTTTGTCATGGGCTTCGATGTCACGCCCACCATCGAGCAGGATTGGACCAACAACATCGACGCGCTCGAAACCGGCATCAACCGCATGCGTCCCGGCGGAGGCACGGCGCTCTTCGACGCGGTCTACACAGCCTGCCGCGACAAGCTTCTTACCGAGCGCGGCCCCGAACCCGTGCGCAAGGCCATGATCCTCATCTCCGACGGCGACGACAACCAGAGCCGCGTTCACCCCGACGAAGCCATCAAGGAGTGCCAGCGCGCCGACACCATCATTTACGCCATCAGCACCAACTGGACGCCCAGCCGCGGCAAAGGGGACAGAGTCCTCGAGGAGATGTCCACCGCCACCGGCGGCAACGTCTTCTTCCCGCCGTCGGTCGAGGAAATGTCGAACAGTTTCAAGCAAGTCGAAGAAGAACTGCGCAGCCAGTATTCGCTCGTCTATACGCCCGCCGATTTCAAATACAACGGCGAGTTCCGCACCATCTATCTCTATTGCAACGACCGCCGCTACCAGGTGCGCGCCAAGAAGGGCTACTTTGCTCCGCGCGACTGAGCCGCTGCATACAACCCTTTAGGTTCTCTCATCGCGGATCAGCGCGTGCCGGTCGCCACGGACAGGTCGCCGTGGCTTGGAGAAGCCGGGCGAAGGATCGGCTCTTTGGCCTCCGTCGACGGCGTTCCTGTTTCGGAACCAAATGCCTCCGACTTTCCCGTTTCGCGTCTGCACACGATTCACGCCTCGGAAACCTTGGCCATCCCGTCAATCTGCGCGCTCCAATAGAAGCAGGCGCCTTTCGCCAGAAGGAGGCGGCCCGGTGATTCGCCAGGCCATTTCGTGCGACATCTGTGGGACCGACAAGAAGCAGACCAACCACTGGTTTGTTGCGTACGAACACGGGTCCGAACTGCGCATCGCCGACTGGAGTTCGCCTCGCCGGCTTCATCCGCGTGCCAGGCATCTCTGCGGTCAAATCTGCCTGCACAAGCTGGTCGACGATTTTTTTGCCCGGACGCTTGCAGCCTCCGCGGCTTTGCCCGATGAAGACAGTACTCGCGCAGGACCTGAAGCCAAAGACCATGCTGTCGCCAGGACCGATGCGAGCCTGACTTCGCGCGCCGCGCATGCTCCGCTCTCCCGCTATCTCCCGAAGTCTGCCGACCTTGGGGTGGACCAATCCGAGTCGTCGGCCCGGCTGATTGCGCCCGTCGCGCAAAACGTCGTCGCTGCCGCCCAGGCTCCCGTGTCGCAGCCCGCTTTCAACACCAAAGCCTGGCGCGCCGAGGCCTGGAAGCGGGAGAAGGAACGCGCCCAACGCAGTGCTCTTGAAGCCGGTGACAAGCGCCGCCGCTCCATCGCTTAGGATCGTCCCGCGCACAACTCGTCTTATCCCGCGAGCAGCTTCAAAAGCGCTGCCTCATCGATCACGGGCACCTTCAGGTCGTGCGCCTTGTCCAGCTTCGATCCGGCTTCCTCGCCGGCGACCACGTAGTTGGTCTTCTTGCTGACTGAGCCGGAAACCTTGCCGCCGGCCGCCTCGATCTTTTCCTTCGCCTCGTCGCGGGTCAGCGTCGGCAGTGTTCCCGTCAACACAAATGTAAGTCCCGCCAGTTGTGTCGACCGCTGCTTCTTCTCCGCGGTCATCTTCACGCCGGCCGCATTCAGATGCTCAATCAGCTCGCGATTGGCAGGCCTCGCGAAGAAATCCGCAATCGATCGCGAGATGCGCGGGCCCACTTCTTCCACGCGCTCCAGTTCCTCCGCGTTCGCCGCCATCATCGCTTCCATCGATCCGAATTCCTGCGCCAGCAGCTCCGCCGTGCGCTCGCCGACAAAGCGGATGCTCAACCCCATCAGCACCCGCGCCAGGCCCGCGCTTTTCGAGTTTTCGATCTGGTGCAGCAGCTTCTTGATCTCCACCGGCCCGAAGACGCGCTGTTCCTTCTTCACGCCATTACGCTCCACCAATTCCCGCAGCGACGCCAGAGTTTCTTCGTTGAGCTTGTAGAGATCGGCGACGCTCCGCACGGCTTTGCTGCCGGTGAGCGCTGCAACCGATGCCTCGCCGAGCCCCTCGATGTTCATTACCCCGCGGCTGCCCCAGTGCTCCAGAGTGCCGCGAATCAGCGCGGGGCAGTCGGCGTTGACGCAGCGATAGTCCGCTTCGCCCTCTTCGCGCACCACGTCGCTTCCACATTCCGGGCACTTGGCAGGAAATGCGAAACGGCGCTTCCCGCGCGGGTGTTCTGCGTCTTCCACGATTCCCGCCACCTTGGGAATCACGTCGCCGCCGCGTTCCACCTTTACCCAGTCGCCGATGTGCAGTCCCATGCGCTCGATCCAGTCCGCGTTGTGCAGGGTGGCGCGGCTGATCGTCACGCCGCCCACGAACACCGGCTTCAGCATCGCCGTCGGCGTCAGCTTGCCGCTGCGTCCCACCGTGATCATGATGTCTTCCATCTGCGTCACGGCCTGCTCTGCCGAGAATTTGTAGGCAATCGCCCAGCGGGGCGCGCGTCCCGTATAGCCCAGCCGCATCTGCGTCGCATGCGCATCCACCTTCAACACCACGCCGTCGATCTCGTAGCCCAGCGTCTCGCGCTGCTCGCCGGCCTTCTCGATGAACTTCATCATCTCGCCGACTTTATGCACGCGCCCCCGGTGCGGGTTCACGCGAAAGCCCAGCTTGGTGAGCGCGTCCAGGGTTGCATCCTGCCCGGCCGCGAAATACTCGCCGTCGATCAACAGGAAATACGCGAAAAACACCAGCCCGCGCCGCGCCACGATGCTCGGGTCGAGCGTCCTTACCGTGCCCGCAGCGGAGTTGCGTGGATTGACGAACACCGGCAGCCCCTCGCGTTCCCGCTCCTCGTTGGTGCGCAGGAAGGCTTTCTCCGGCATCACCACTTCGCCCCTCACCTCAAATGCCTGTCGCTGCGCGAGGACAGGTCCTCGTCCATCGGGTGAAAGGCGAAGCCCTTCCAGCGCATGGCTTGGGATAGACATTGGCACGCTGCGGATTGTCCGCACATTCGAAGTCACGTCCTCGCCAATCTGCCCATCGCCGCGCGTCACGCCGGTGATCAGCGTCGCCGATCCGTCTTCCCCCGGACCATACGTCAGCGCCACGCTCAATCCATCCAGTTTCAATTCGGCGGTGTACGCCACCGGCAGATTTCCCGCCAGCTCATGCACGCGCCTGTCCCATTCAGCCAGCTCTTCTTCGCTGTAGGCATTGTCCAGGCTCAGCATGGGCCGCGAATGCTTCACTTTTTTGAAGCCTTCCGCAGGCTTTCCGCCCACCCGTTCCGTCGGCGAGTCCGGCGAGCGCAGATGGGGATGCTCGGCCTCGAGCTTGCGCAACTCCTTCATCAGCGCGTCGTACTCGGCATCGCTGACCTCCGGCGCGTCCTTCACGTAATACAAGTGCTCATGCCGCCGCAGTTCCGCGCGCAGCGCTTCGACCCGGCGCGCCACCTTGTCCGATTTTTCCCGACCATCCATGGGCAGGATTATAGGTGGCTCGCGGTCCGGTCTTTCTACCCGGCGCGCGCACCCGCTGACTGGCTGTCTTGTTGACTTGCTGGGCCACCACCCCAAAAACGTCCGCTACGATGGTCCCAGCGAGCTATGGAGCCCATCACGCACTTTCTCACCGGCGCCTGCATCGGCCGCGCCGGTTTCAATCGCAAAACAGCCTACGCCACCCTGGCCGCCACGCTCGCCGCCGAAGCCGCCGACCTTGACATCCTCTGGGGCTTCGCTGGACCGGTCGAGGAACTGAAGCATCATCGCGGCATCACCCACACTTTCATCGCCGTCCCGGTTGTTGCCGCCGTCGTCATCGGCGCGGTCTGGCTCCTGCATCGCTGGCGCTCGCGGGCGTCGGGAGGCAAAGAGGCCTCAGCCGCAAGCAGGCCCGCGGCTCCGCCGGTGCGATGGCTTTGGCTTTACGCGGCGGCCTGCCTCGCAGCGGCCAGCCATATCCTTCTCGACTGGACCAACAACTACGGCGTTCGCCCGTTTTTCCCCTTCAATCCGCGCTGGTACGAGGGCAGCTTCGTTTTCATTGCCGAACCGGTGCTCTGGGCCCTTCTGGTCTCGGCCTTTCTCATGCCCTGGCTTCTCGGTCTTGCCGACTCTGAGATCGGAGCGCGCCGCACTCGGTTCCGCGGCCGCGGCTGGGCCATCTTCGCGCTCTGCGGCATGGTCGTGGTCTGGTGCTGGCGCTGGGCCGAGCATGCGCAGGCGCTGGCCATGCTCCAGAACACGCAGGTCACCACAGCCCCCGTTCTGCGCATGGCCGCGGAACCGTATCCCGTCAATCCTTTTCGCTGGCACGCGATTCTCGAAACGCCCACCTACTACCAGTTCGGCGAGATCAACACACACACCGGCGTCATTGACAGCGAAGCCCCGCGCGACGTGCTCTATAAGCCCACCGACACGCCCGCCGTCGAAGCCGCCAAGCGCACCTTTCTTGGGCATGTCTATCTCGACTGGGGCCGCTGGGCCGTGGTTCGCGACGTGGGCCAGCTGCCGGTCGCCGACATCGATCCACCGCGCCTTCCGCCCGGCCGAACCTGGACGACCGTCGAGTTCTCCGATCTCCGCTTCGACTATGCCTTCCGCGGCTCCGGCTCCTCCAGCGGCTCGTCTCCCCTGGGCGCCTGGTGCTACATCGTCGACGGCCGCGAAGAGGCCGCCGAAGGGATGGGCAGCCGCGAGCAAAAATGATTCTTTGGTGGTAGATCGCTGATTACTTTTTCTAATCCTTTCATGGGTTCCTGATTGCTTCTGGCGCAACTTTCGCGCATTCTTGAAATCAGTAAATTTAAGAGAAGTAAAACTTATCGAAATGCGCTTTGCCCGTTTGCCTCTTGTCATCGTCAGTGTCCTCGCAACCGCGTGCGGCGCGGTTGCCGCCCAGGACCTGCCCGCACCACCCGCCGCTTCGAGTCCGGCCCCGCAAGCGAGTCCGGCTCAGAATGCCCCTCAGCCGATCTCCGCGCCGGCGGCCGACTCTTCGACGACGGCAGCGGCTCCGCAGCCCGCTCTCGCTCCGCCCTCGGCGGCGGTCCAGATTCTCCAGTCGTTCCGCGACTCCGACATCAAGTTCAACCTCAGCGACCTGATGGACACGCTGCGCGACAA
The DNA here is from genome assembly GCA_035508975.1 of Occallatibacter sp. Lineage (GTDB taxonomy): Bacteria > Acidobacteriota > Terriglobia > Terriglobales > Acidobacteriaceae > Telmatobacter. Next base: position 30,298 of record DATJMC010000019.1, on the reverse strand, counting down.
GCGCCATGAAGGCTGGGTACTGGCCGCTTATCCCGATCCCAAGACCGGCCACCCGCTGATCGGAGCCGGCTTCACCCTTGATCTTCCCGAGCGCCCGCACCCGCAGCCCGATCCGCTCAACCCGCATCCGTTTCTCGAGCCGTCCTCGGCCGATCTCTGGCGCGCCGCCGGTCTCGATCCCGCCCGTCTCGACGCGATCCTTGACCAGTACCAGGATCGCTTCGCGGCCTGGAAGAAGAGAGGATTTCGCCGCCGCATCCCGAGCCTGACCCCGCAGATCACCGACGATGATGCCACGCAGCTGCTGCGTATCGCCGCCATTCAATCCGTCTTCAACGCCAAGGCCTATTGCCGCAACTTCGATCGCATGACCGGGCCGCAGCAAATGGCCCTGAGCCAGCTCGTCTACCAGATCGGCGTCAACCTGGTCCGCTTCGACCAGTTCCTCGAGCAAATCAACGATGGTGTTCCTTCAGCCGCCGTGGCAGCCGACGCTCCCACCGACTCTCTCGCCCTCGATCAGGCCTACTGGCAGTCGGTCCAGCACACGCTGATCCAAACCCAGTGGGCGCATCTTTATCGCACCCGCGCCATCGCCGTCATCGCCATGCTCGACCCGTCGTATGCCGACAGCCCCACCGCCGCCGAGCACCTGGTCGGCGCGTCGCTGCGTCCCGCGGTCGTGCATCGCCGCCGTGGCCACGCTGCGTCGCTGAACGTCGCCGCCCGCGGATCCCGCTCTCCGCGCGCCGCCGGCAAGCGCAAGCATGCCCGTTCCAAGCGCAGGGCCTAGTTCTCCCTGGAACGTCGGAGTGCCAGGATTTCCGAAGGCTTGCTCATTGCGCGCTCATCCCCCTCTGCTACACTGCCCCTCTGCGCATCGAATCGCGGGTTGCGCGACCGCAAAAGGGACCCACAATGCTCGCTAAAGGCACCTTCGACGTGAAGATCCAGCCCCTCCCGGAAGGCGGCGGCATTCCCCAGCGCATCTCTCTCGACAAGCAGTACCACGGAGCCCTCGAAGCTTCGTCGATCGGCGAAATGCTGGCCGGCGGCAATCAGAGAGCGGGCGCGGCCGGCTACGTCGCTATGGAAACCATCAGCGGGACCCTGGATGGTCGCGCGGGCAGTTTCTCGCTGATGCAGTTTGGCGCCATGTCCACCGGCAAGCTCGAGATGCGCGTTGAGATCGTGCCCGGCAGCGGTGTCGGCGCCCTGGCTGGAATCCTCGGAGCCATGAAAATCGAGTTCGGCCCGAACGGCGAACATCTCTATACCCTCGACTACACGCTGCCCCCGGCCGCCTAGCCATTCCGGTTGACCCCGCCGCCCTCAACCCGCACAATGGATATACTGCGTTTGACGATCTGAACATTTCGCCGACCCCTCGGAGCACGCCATGCCTGCATACCTGTTGATTGCCGTCGCCATCCTGAGCCGTTTTCTGCCGGCCGCCTTTCCTCATGCCGGGGTCTTCAACTTCACGGCGGTTGGCGGTGCGCTCCTCTACTTCGGCGCGCGGCGTTCGTGGCGCGAAATGCTGGCTCCCCTCGCCGCCCTGATGGCGACCGATTACCTCCTGACGACGCAGGTCTACTCCTATCCCTTCCGCTGGCAGGGTTACGTCACCACCTGGGCCTGGTACCTGATGGCGATGGCTCTTGGCTGGATCCTGCTCCACGCCCGCACTACCGTCGTGCGCGTGGCCGCCGGCGTGGTTCTTGGGCCAACTTCGTTTTTCCTCGTTTCCAACTATGCGGTCTGGGACGCGAGCGGACTTTATCCGCGCACGTTTAGCGGTCTTCTTGCGTGCTTTATCGCCGCCCTGCCGTTTTACCGCAACGATCTGCTTTCCACCGCTGTCGTTGCCGGCCTCGCCTTTGGCATCCCCGTTTTCCTTGGCCGCATGCGGCAGCAACGCGCGGCCTCCGTTGCCACAGGGCTTCTGCGCTAGAAGCCGTTTCCCCGGCGCCCGTTTTCTCGTTGCGCCCGCCGGATCCCGAGAGGGCTTCGGCCTGTGTCAGAGAAACGATCGCCGCGGACGGACCCCTACGAATTCATCCAGGAATGCATCGACAGCGTACCGCATCTCGAGGCGCTGATCCTGTTCTGGAATAGTCGTCCCGTCGGGTGGACTTGCGAAGAGATGGCCTCTCGCCTCTACGTTCCAACCGAGCAGGTCCTCGCCCTGCTCCGCGACCTCGTTCGCCTGCAGGTCGTGCAGGAGTCCCCTGGCTCTCCGGCGCGCTTTTCTTACTTCGCCCGCTCGGAAGAACAAAACGAACTGATGCATCACATCGACGCGGCCTATCGCCGCGATCTGGTGCGAATTTCCACTATGGTACATTCGAAGGCATCTTCTCCCGTCCGTGAATTTGCCCGCGCGTTTCGATTGAGAAAGGACAAGGACTCGTGAACGAGGTCTTATACACCGTCACGTTTCTCACTACGCTTCTCTGCGCGGTCCTGTTGCTGCGCGCGTTCGGGCGTGTGCGCAGAAAACTGCTCCTCTGGAGCGGACTCTGCTTTCTGGGGCTGGCCGCCTCAAACCTGCTCAAAATCGCCGACCTCGTCATCTTCCGCGACGTCGATCTCTACAGCTATCGCGTCGGCTCGGGCGCGCTGGCCATGGCCCTGCTGATGTACGGGCTGGTCTGGGAGAGTCGATGATCGCAGGCGCAGACCTCATGCACCCGCTCGCTCCCCTTTCCCATCCCTTTGCCGACGCTTTTCTGCTCGGGTTCATCTCCGCTTGCTCGTTCGTCGCGGCCTTGTTCTTCCTCAAGTTCTGGAACTCGACCCGCGACACGCTCTTCCTTGCCTTCTCTTTGTTCTTCGCCATCCAGGGAATCGGCAACTCCGCACTGCTCGGTGTCGCGCATCCCAATCAGGGAGGCCTTTGGAACGCCGTCCTGCGGCTGCTTTCATCGCTCGGGGTCCTTGCCGCCATTCTCTGGAAAAACCTCGCCGAGCGCTGAAGATGCCGGCGGCTTCCGCCGTCGGATCTTCATCCACCACCACGCAAACGCCACCAGCGCCAGCACGCCGACCACCAGCATGGCCTTGAGCGCGTGATGCGCCACCAGGTCTACCGCGCCCGGCCCCAGCTTCAGCACCAGCGCCGACAGCACCATCCAGCGCACAAACCGCCCCGCGCACACCGCCAGCATGTAGGGCGCAACCCGCATCTCAAACACGCCGGCTGCAAACACAAACACCTTCCACGGCGTCGGCGGAGGCAGCATCGAGGGGATCATCACTGCCAGGAATTCCTGCTTTTCAAACCGTGTCCGCAACTCGTCAAAGCGCGCCCGGTTCACCCGCTTCAGCAGGAACAGCTCGCCGCCCGCGCGGCCGATCCCATACGGCACCAGGCCCCCAATCGCCGAGCCCACCGAAGCCATCAGGCAATAGAGCCAGAAATGCCTCTTGTCGTTCCACACATAGACGCCCAGGATCGCGTCCATCGGCACCGGGATCGACGAAGAATCGAGCAGTGCCACCGCCGCCACGCCCCACAGTCCCCACTTCAGCAGCGCCGGAAGGATCAGCAGTTTCCATTTCGAGGTCAGATTTGCGAAAAAACGCTTCAAATGGGTCTCTTTCTGCCGTTGATTCCGTCCATTCCAAAAGAATCATTCTACGGTCGCCGCTTTACCCGCGGATGATTGGCCCAAATCCAAGGGAATGAGAGAATAGACGGGAAGGACTTCGAAGTGAGCCGCCGGGTATTCCTGCGGTCCGTTGAGCTGAATGCGCATAACAGAACCGCCAACCAAGGTGGACGATCCCAACGAGCCGGCGGGAACCGGATCCGGAGGCGCCGGGCGGGAAATCCTTGTCGCCGACGAGGAACCCCAGCCTGCCCCGCGCTCCACCTCCCGCTGGGTCGACTACGATACCCACGAGCTCCTTGAGATGATCAGCGAGCTCGAGGACGAGCGCCGCTGGGCGCGCCTGCGCGAAGGCATCTGGCTCGCCATCCTCATCCACGTGCTCCTGTTGTCGGCGGTTACCTGGATCCCGAAATATGTCTTCCGCGTCCCTCCCGTCATCGACCCGTTTGATGCCATCAAGCAGCGCAAGGATTTGAGCTACCTCGACTTGCCTCCTGACCTGCTTAAGAAGTACCAACAGCAGCCCAAGGTGCAGATCAAGCCGGTTCCCGAGAAACGGCCGCTTATCGACAAGAAAACCCTGGAAGCGCTCAACAAGCCCACCACGCCTCCCTTGGCCCAGCCTGCTGAGCCGCCCAAGCTGGAAACGCCGCCGCAGCCCCAGCCGCAGCCCGCGCCGATTCCGCCCAGCCCCAAGTCGGAATCGCCCATTGAGGCGCCCCATCCGCCCGCTGTTCCCGCGCGCCCCAACTTCGCCATCGGCTCACAGAATCCGGCTGACCAGCTGCGCGAAGCCATGCGCGGAGCGGCCCAGAATCGCGGAGCCGACTCCGGCGCGCAGCCCCTCGGCGGGCTTGCCCGTCACCCCGGCGCCGGTTCCGGCGGCGTCCAGATCCTTTCCGATACGCAAGGCGTCGATTTCAGCAGCTGGCTTCGGCGCTGGTACTACGACACCGAGCACACCTGGGACCCGCTCATCCCCGACGAGGTCAATCCGCCCATCCTCAAGTCGGGAGCCGTTCAGATTCGCTTCAAGGTGCTGCCCAACGGCCAAGTCACCGACATGATCCTCGAAGGCCGCTCCGGCGACACCGGCCTCGACCGCGCCGCCTGGGGCGCCATCACCGGCTCAAGCTACCCGCCGTTGCCGCGCGAGTTCCACGGCCCTTACCTCGAGCTTCGCGCCCTGTTCCTCTACAACGAGCAGCCCCGCTAGCCGGGGGGGCGCCGTCCGTTCGACAGGGAATGCGACAAACCTCGGCCCGCACCGTCGTCCCAGGAGATGGAACGCGGCAAGCGAAAGGCTGCTTTCCCTGTCTTGCTTACTCCACAAAGGTTCCCCGGTCCTTCACATCGGCAAACAGCGGCGGCTCCGGCATGCCTTCGCCCTCGGGCTGTTCGATCTCCTCCGGCTCGCCGTGCAGGTAAATCCCGTCCTGCTCCAGCAGGGCATCGTAGACCGGGGTCCGCCTCCAATGCCGCGCCAGCGCAAAGCAGCTCATGTTGGCGATCATCAGCGGCAGCACCAGCCCGTAGCCGCGCGTCATCTCGAAGATGATCAGCACCGACGTCATCGGCGCGCGCACAATGCCCGCAAACACCGCGCCCATGCCCACCACCGCGAAGGCGCCAATCGAGTCGGCCGGATGGTGAAACACCATGACGTCGAGATACCCCACCGAGCCGCCCAGCATTCCGCCCATAAACAGCGCCGGCGCAAAGATGCCGCCTGCTCCGCCGCTCGAATATGAAGTGACCGTAGCAGCCAGCTTCAGCACGCACAGCACGATCATTGCGGTTACCGGAATCGTTCCCGTGAACGCCTGCGTCAGCGTCTTGTAGGGATCGCCCGCGATGCCGCCCAGGTGAAACAGCAGCAGCGCCACCACCGCGAAGCTGCCCGTTGCTGCGCCGCCCATCGCCGGATGCACCCACTTCGGAATCCGGTTCAGCTTTTTGAACCACGCACGCAGTCCCAGCAGCGAATCAGAGAACGCCACCGAAACAACCGCTGCCAGCAGCCCCAGCAGCGCATACCACAGCAGCGACGACGCATTGCCCAATTCGAATGCGTGCGGCACGTGGAAAATGGGATTGGCCCCCATCACGATGTGCTCCACCACCGCGGCCAGTGCTGCAGCCACGATCACGCCCGACAACATCGTCTGATCCAGGTCGCCAATCAGCTCCTCAAGCGTGAACGTCACCGCGGCAATGGGTGCGTTGAACGCCGCTGCGATGCCGGCTGCCATTCCCACCGAAGTCATGCGCCGCCGGCTCTCCGCATTCAGTCGCGCCGCGCGCGCCAGCAGATTGCTGACGCCCGCACAGATGTGCACCGTCGGCCCTTCCACGCCCAGCGAGCCACCTGACCCGATCTGCATCGCGCACAGCACAAATTTGCCGATCGTGTCGCGCGCCGCAACAAAGCCCGATCGCCGCGCAAACGCAACCTTCACCTGGGGAATGCCGCTGCCTGCGGCCGCCGGCGCGAAGAAGTAGAGACCCACTCCGCAAACCAGCCCGCCCAGAGCGGGCGAAAGAATCGTCCACACAATCCATGCATGATTGCCCGGCGTCGCATGCCCGGACGCGGCACGATCGATCAGCAGCCCCTCGATCACTGCCACGCTGATGTGAAAGGCGCATGCCGCCAACCCGCACAATCCACCTGCCAAGATCGTCAGCGCCAGCAGCCTTTGCCGTTCGTTCGGCAGGCACCGCAGCAGCCACCCGACAAAGTTGGTGTATACGCCTGTCAGCCAGACCCAGAATTTCAAAAGAAAAATGACCTCGCCATCCCAGTATAGGAGGGCGCACACGCTCATCTCGACGAACCGTCATCTTTCAGCACGCGGCCCTTTGAAAGGGCAGGCCTTCAGGCGCCTGTGAAACGCGCTTTGATAGCCGGCTGCGGGATATCTTCGAGCCGCTCACAACCATCGATGCAGCCACCCCAAGCCAAACGCGCCCGGCTACGGCTTCGGCTCCGTCCCCGCATTATCCTGGAGCCGATTTCGGATGCGACGCGGGGGCATGGGACGCACACGGTGGCCTCAGTGTGGAAGGACGATCGGGCCGCGTTCATGCCGGGCGCCCCATTGTTGCGAGCAAGGGCCGAGAGCGTATCTCCTGCGCCGGGTGTCCTGATCTGGAGCAGCCGTGAACAGGCGCATCTTCCGCACTGCGCCTCATTCGCGGTAAAATTTTGGGCGTTATCAATGCTTGCCTGCTCGGCCCATTCCGCCCCCTTGCTCAAGCGCTTCCGTCGCGGCAGGCCCGACCGTGGACGCTGAATCGCTCCGCTGAGTAATCTATTCCCGACAAGTTTTCGCTCGCGCATTTGGCTGGTCTCGCACCGTCAGCTCCGCCCGGTTTAATCTCGGCGAGCGTTGTTACGCGCCAGCCTCTGGCTATGAATTGCGTCCGCCTCCCTGTGCGGAGAAAGGATCCCGATGAACAGCTTCTCCTCGAAGGCCGTGCTCACCTCCGGCAACCGCTCCTATACCATCTACCGACTTCCCGCTCTCGCCGCGCGCGGCTTCAATCTCAGCCGGCTCCCCTTCAGCCTCAAGATCCTGCTTGAAAATCTTCTCCGGCGCGAAGACGGCGTCAACGTCGCCGCAGCCGACATCGAATTCCTCGCCAAGTGGGACGCAAAAGCTGAGCCCAGCCGCGAAATCGCCTACATGCCCGCGCGCGTCCTCATGCAGGACTTCACGGGCGTACCAGCCATCGTCGATCTCGCCGCTATGCGCGACGCCATCAAAACCCTCGGCGGCGATCCGCAAAGAGTCAATCCGCTGATTCCCGCCGAGCTCGTCATCGACCACTCCGTGCAGGTCGACGAATTCGGCACGCCCCTCGCCTACGACGCCAACTCGCTGCTCGAGTTCCAGCGCAACCGAGAACGCTACGCCTTCCTCAAGTGGGGCCAGACTGCCTTCCGCAACTTCAGTGCCGTGCCGCCCGGCATGGGCATCTGCCACCAGGTCAATCTCGAGTATCTGGCTCGTGTGGTCTTCACGACCGAAGACGAAGAGGCGACACAGAACCAGCAGGCCCCGCCGGAATTTCGGACCGAGCTTACCGGCTACGCGGCCATCGAGTTTGCCAATCTGCCGCCGAAGAGTGAGCGGCTGGCTTATCCCGACACCCTCGTCGGCACCGACTCCCATACCACCATGATCAACGGCCTCGGCGTGCTCGGCTGGGGCGTCGGCGGCATCGAGGCCGAAGCCGCCATGCTTGGCCAGCCCGTCAGCATGCTTATCCCGCAGGTCGTCGGCTACAAGCTCACCGGCAAGCTGCGCGAAGGCGCCACCGCAACTGACCTCGTCCTCACCGTGACCCAGGCTCTGCGCAAGCTGGGGGTGGTCGGCAAGTTCGTGGAGTTCTATGGGTCCGGGATAGCGGAGCTACCGGTGGCGGATCGAGCCACCATTGCCAACATGGCTCCCGAATACGGCGCCACCTGCGGCATCTTCCCAGTCGACGCCGAGACTCTGCGCTACCTGCGCCTCACCGGCCGCAGCGAAGACCAAATCGCACTCGTCGAGGCATATTACAAAGAGCAGGGACTGTTCCACACCGCCGGCGCACCCGAAGCCGAATATTCGCAGACCCTCTCGCTCGACCTCGGCACCGTCGAGCCCAGCGTCGCCGGCCCCAGGCGCCCGCAAGATCGCGTACTGCTCAAGGACGCAGCCGCGAGCTTTACACAGCAGCTTCCCTCGCTGCTTGCGCCCACGGCCAAGCCGCTCGGCTCGCGCACAGCCACTGCATGGAGCGGAGCCACGAAGGTCAGCGATGCCGCCATTGCCGAAGAAAATGAAGGCCCGGCAAGGTCTTCGGCCGGCAACTCGCTCCATGTCACCACCACCGTCAAAGAGCGCTTCAACGTCGATCCCGACCGGTACCTCGATCACGGGTCGGTTGTCATCGCCGCCATCACTAGCTGCACCAACACGTCGAATCCATCTGTCATGATCGCCGCCGGCCTGCTCGCCAAAAAGGCCGTCGAGAAAGGCCTCACCGTTCCGCCTTGGGTCAAAACGTCGCTCGCCCCCGGCTCGCGGGTCGTTACGGACTACTATCAGAAGTCCGGCCTGCTGCCCTATCTCGAAAAACTGCGCTTCAACGTCGTCGGCTACGGCTGCACCACCTGCATCGGCAACAGCGGTCCGCTTCCCTCCGACGTCTCCAAGTCGATTGACGAGCACGGCCTGGTCGCCGTCAGCGTTCTCAGCGGCAATCGCAACTTCGAGGGTCGCGTCAACGTCGACGTGCGCGCAAATTATCTGATGAGCCCGCCGCTCGTCGTGGCCTACGCGCTCGCCGGCCGCATCGGCCACAACTTCGATGCCGACGCGCTCGGCAGCGACCCATCCGGCCGTCCGGTCTTCCTGCGCGACATCTGGCCGACGCAGGCAGAGGTGGCCGCAGCCATTGAGAAGGCGGTCTCCAGCGATGGCTTCCGCAAAGAATACGCCACCGTGAGCAAGGGGGATGCGAACTGGCAAGGCCTCAGCTTTCCCAGTGGCGACGTCTACAAGTGGGAGCCCGACTCCACTTACATCCGCAAGGCTCCTTACTTCGACGGCATGACCAAAACTCCTGCCCCCATCGAAGACATTCGCGGCGCCCGCGTTCTCGCCGTCCTCGGTGACTCGGTCACCACCGACCACATCTCTCCCGCCGGCTCCATCAAGGCCTCGGGTCCAGCCGGCAAGTACCTAGGGGACAAAGGTGTGCGAACACCCGACTTCAATTCCTATGGCTCGCGCCGCGGCAACCACGAAGTCATGGTGCGCGGCACATTTGCCAACGTGCGGCTCCGTAATAAGCTGGCTCCTGGAACGGAGGGCGGCGTCACCCGCCTGCTTCCCGAGGGCGAGCAGATGTCGATCTTCGACGCCAGCGTGAAGTACGCCGAGCGCAAGGTCCCGCTCATCATTCTTGCCGGCAAGGAGTACGGCTCCGGCTCGTCGCGCGACTGGGCCGCGAAGGGCCCGAACCTTCTCGGGGTCCGCGCCGTCATCGCCGAGAGCTTCGAGCGCATTCATCGCTCGAACCTTGTGGGCATGGGCATTCTTCCCTTGCAGTTTGAAGACGGCCAGAATGTCGAATCCCTCGGTCTCACCGGAGAAGAGATTTACGATTTTCCCGGCCTGACCAAACTGCTCAAGGAAAAGTTCGCTGGTGGGCGTACTCTTGAAGTGATCTCCACCAGCCCCAGCGGCGCAAAGAAAACGCTCCACGCAGTGGTGAGGATCGATACGCCGCAGGAGATCGAGTACTACGAGCACGGCGGCATCCTGCTCTACGTATTGCGCCAGCTTGCCGCGAAGTAGGCCGGGGCGATTTCCACCTCAACGGGCAGCCCCGGGTCTCGCTGCTGAGACCCGGGATCCATCAACTCAACTCGACCTTTACGGGTTCGAAATCTTCGGCGGGTTCGGCGAAGGATACCGGCGCAGCGGCGTCTTGTGGCGCGGACGCTTCGCATCGGCGAGCGCGCCCACCTCTTCCGGCTCAGGCAGCCTCTCCTGGTGTTGCGGCACAAAGAACCGCGCGCCCTCTTTTTGCTCTCCCATCACGTGCAGCCGCAGAAAATTCGTCGATCCCGAACGGGTGCGCGTGCCCGCCACAATCGCGATGACCTCGCGATTGCGCACGTAGCCATATTGCTCGAGCAGGCTTTCCGCCACATCCACCAGCGCCTCGGTCGAGTTCACCTTCGGGCAGCGAACCGGCGTCGTGCCCCACAGCAGGTTGATGCGGTTGATCGTCACCTCGATCGGGCTCAGCGCAAAAATCGGCGAGGTGGGATGATACTTCGACAGTTGCCGCGCCGTCGCGCCAGACTCGGTGAACAGCGCGATCCCCCGCAGATCCAGGTCATCCGCCGCATGCGCCGTCGCTTCGCAAATCGTCTCCGCAATCGAAAGATGACTCTGCCGGACCCGCGGCTCGGAATAACTCTCACTCTCTGCCTTGATGTGCCGTTCGGCCTCGCTCACAATGCGCGCCATCATCGCCACCGCATCCACGGGATATTTGCCCACCGCCGACTCGCCTGACAGCATCACCGCATCGGTCCCGTCGTAAACCGCGTTTGCCACATCCGAAACTTCGGCGCGCGTCGGTCGCGGGTTCTCGATCATTGACTCCAGCATCTGCGTCGCGGTAATCACCGGCTTGAAGTACTCCGTGGCGCGGCGAATGATGTGCTTCTGAATTGCCGGGACCTGCTCCGGCGGCACTTCCACGCCGAGATCTCCGCGCGCCACCATGATGCCGTCGGCTGCCTGCAGAATGCTGTCCAGGTGCTCGATGGCCTGCGGCTTCTCCAGTTTCGCGATGATCCACGTCTCGCTCCCATATGCCGAAACCCGGTTGCGCACGATGCGCACATCTTCCGCGGTGCGCACAAACGAAACCGCGATCGCATCCACGCCGTTCTTCAGGGCGAATTCCAGGTCTTCTGAATCCTTGTCGGTCAGCGACGGCACGCGCACCGGAATGCCCGGCAGGTTGATCCCCTTGTTCTCGCCCAGCAGCCCGCCGTTTACAATCTCGCACACCACGTCGGCGCCATGAATCTCGTGCACGCGAAGCTCGATCAATCCATCCGAAAGCAAGATCCGCGAGCCCTGCTCAACATTCTCCGCGAGCGTCTTGAAAGTCGTGCCCACCAGCGACGCCGTCCCCGGTACCTCGCGCGGCGTAATGGTCAGCCGCCCACCCGTCTTCAACATCACTGGCTGGTGATCCTTCAGTTTCGAAGTGCGAATCTTCGGCCCTTGCAGATCGCCGAGGATGCACAACGGCTTGCGCTCCTCGCGGCTCACCCGGCGAATCATCTGGATCAACGCCAGCTTCTCATCATGGGTTCCATGCGAAAAGTTCAAACGCACCACGTCCACGCCCGCGCGGACCAGCTCGCGAAAAACAGGCTCAGTGTTTGAGGCCGGTCCGAGCGTCGCCACAATCTTCGCGCGGCGTTGAATCGGGGATTCGCTCAGGCTCGTTTCAGCGTGCACCATCAGGGGAGGCTCCAAATCCGGTTGTCGTGTCTTTCGGGGAAATCAAGGGCGGATGCCCATATTTTACACGTCGAAGATCAATGGAATTGGACGTGACCGCGACCCTTTGCGGCCGCGGGAGCATGCGCGAACTTCAATCAGCGCTGCGAGGCCATCGTCTCCGGCAGGTCGAAGTCCGACTCCCGCTCCAGCCGCGCCCTGAAAAGAACTCCGTTCAACTCCGCCCCGATCAGCGCGCTGAATGAAGTCAAATAGAGCCAGACCAAGGTTGCGATCCCCTCGGCGAACGGGCCGTAAAACTTGCTGTAGTTGGCAATCGTGGTTACATACCAGCCAAACGCCAGCGTAGCGGGAAACCACACGAGCGTGGCCGCAATCGCACCCGGCATCACGTTGAACCAGTGCTCCTTGCGTTTCGTCCCGAAGTGATAGAGCGCGGCAAGCACGGTTACGCTCGTCGCCAGGGCAACCGCCCATCGCACCATGCGCCAGAAGAGCAGCACCGCCTGGCGCAGCTGCACCTCGTGTCCAGCGCTCTGCACCATCCAATGCTCAATCTGGTGCCCGAAGACCAGCACCAGCGTTGCCAGAGCCAGCGGCACATGCACCATCGGCACCAGCAGCAGCGCGCGCAGCCGGCGCTCCCAGAACCCCCACTCCGTGCGCGGCAGCCGGTAGGCACGGCGGAATCCTTCCATCAGCGACAACATCATGCCCAACGCCGCGAAGAGGCTTAGCAGAAGCCCCGAAAAGATCAGCTGTGCCGACTGGAACCGCCGCGCCTGCATCGACGAGAGCAGCAGCACATACGTGTCTGCGGGAACAAACTGCATGAACGACGTGCGAATCTGGTACATCACCGTCGTTCCTTCGGGCACCAGCGCCAACAGCGCCGTCACCACAACCATGGTGGGGAAAAGCATGAGCATGCCTGAATATGCCGCGGCTTTAGCCGTGTTCAGCACGTCGTGCTCGAAGGCAAGCGACAGCGCTTTTCGAAATCGGTTTGCCCAGCCGGCCATGCGCATCATCCTCAGCCAGAGTAGAGCATTTTGCAGGATTTCCGGCGGCCGCTTCTTCCTGTCAGAATCACATTCGTCGACTGCAACCTGAACCCCAACCCATGAACCGAGGATGAATTCCTGCTCTGCTCCAGCTGAAACTCCGCTTTGCAATCTTCTTCCGCTTCCCGTGTATTGTCGCTGGTCTCGGCCGCCTGACGAAGCAAACACGGGCAGTTTATGATTTTCGGGTTATGTGTTCCGCCTTTGTTCGCAAAATTGGCTTTCCTTGCGGCTCGCTCCTTCTTGCCTCTTTGGCGGCGTTTCCTGCCCTGGCGCAGTCGCGCCCCGTCCCGAACCCGCAGCTCGTCTCCAAAGAGATCAACACCCGCGTCGAATCTCTGCTCAAGAAAATGACTCTCGAAGAGAAGATCGGCCAGCTCGTCTCTTACTCGGCTGGATTCGCAACCGGGCCGGCGGCCTCCAATCTCACCTACGACGACCTGGTGGCCAAGGGTCTCGTAGGTTCGATGCTCAACGTTGTCGGAGCGGACAAAACCAATCACTACCAGCACATCGCGATGGAGAAATCGCGCCTTCATATCCCTCTCCTCTTCGGCCTCGACGTGATTCATGGCGACCACACCACCTTCCCCATCCCCCTCGCCGTCGCCGCCAGCTGGGATCCCAAAGCTGCCGAGACGGTCGCCCGCACTGGGGCTGAAGAAGCGCGCGCCGACGGCGTCGACTGGGTCTTCTCGCCCATGGTCGACATTGCGCGCGATCCACGCTGGGGTCGTATCGTCGAGTCCAATGGCGAAGACCCCTACCTCAGCTCCGCCATGGCCCGCGCCTGGGTCAATGGCTACCAGCAGGGCGATCTCGCCAAGCCCGGCTCCGTGGCTGCCTGCGTCAAGCACTTCGCCGCCTATGGAGCAGCCATCGCCGGCCGCGATTACAACGCCACCGACATGAGCGAGCTGACTCTGCGCCAGGTATACCTTCCGCCCTACAAAGCCGCGGTCGACGCCGGCGCAGCCACCGTCATGAGCTCCTTCAACTCCATCAACGGCATTCCCGCCACCGCCGACCCTCTCACCCTCACCGAGATCCTGCGCAAAGAGTGGGGCTTCGACGGATTTGTGGTCTCCGACTGGGGCGCGGTCGGCGAGCTGATCAATCACTCCATCGGCGATGGCCCCACGGTTGCGCGCAAGGCCCTCGAAGCCGGCGTCGACCAGGACATGGAAGGCAACCTCTTCGGCACCGTCCTTGCGTCTCAGGTGCGTTCCGGCAAAATTCCCGAGAGCGTAGTCGATGAAGCCGTGCGCCGCATTCTCCGCGTCAAGTTTGCGATGGGTCTCTTCGATCATCCCTATACCCAGCCCGGCCCAGCCTACGAGCCAACTCCTGCGCGTCGCGCTGCCGCACGTAAAGTCGCCGACGAAACCATCGTCCTTCTCAAGAATGAGCCCGTCGAAGGCATGGGCAACCTGCTTCCGCTTACGGCAAAAGCCAAGAAGGTTGCTCTCATCGGCCCGCTCGCCGACGACGCGCGCGATCTACTCGGCGCATGGAGCGCCGGCGATCCTAAAAACGTCATCACCCTCCGCCAGGAATTGGCTCAGCGTCTTGGCGACCGCCTCATTTACGCTCCCGGCTGCGGCCTGCTCTCCGGCGAGAATGAAAAGATCCTGCAGCGCGTCGCCTTTGGCGGCTCCGTCGCGGGCGAACTGAACCATCCCGTCCCCGACGACAACCAATCCATCGCCGAAGCCGTCGACGCCGCCCGTCAATCCGATGTCGCCATCCTCGCCCTCGGCGAACCCACGAACTGGATGGAAGGCGAGGCCTCGAGCCGCGTTCATCTCGGCTTTACCGGCAACCAGGAGAAACTCCTCGAAGCCGTCGTGGCTACCGGCAAGCCGGTCGTTCTCGTGATCCTCGCCGGCCGTCCCCTGCAGGTGAAGTGGGCCGGTGAACACGTGCCCGCCATCGTCGAAGCTTGGAGCCCCGGCATTGAGGCCGGTCCCGCCGTGGCCGACATCCTCTTCGGCGACGTCAATCCTTCCGCGAAACTTCCCGCAAGCCTCCCACGCGCCGTCGGCCAGGAGCCGCTCTATTACGCGCAGCTGCCCACCGGCCGTCCCGCCGGCAACGTCGACCTCGCCCACATGCCCACCGACTCCCAAGAGAAGTTCGTTTCGCGCTACCTGGATGAGCAGAACTCCGCGCTCTTTCCCTTCGGCTGGGGCCTCAGCTACACGCGCTTTCGCTTCTCCAAGCCCTCTCTCAGCCGCACCGAGATTCCTCTGCAGGAGATTCTCTCCAATCGCACGCCTGTCACGACCGTCGGCGTTGATGTCACCAACACCGGCAGCGTGGCGGGAACCGAAGTTGTTCAGCTCTACATCCGCGACACCGATGCCAGCGTCGAGCAGCCTGTCCGCGAGCTCAAGGGCTTTGCGCGCGTTGCGCTCGCTCCCGGCGAATCCAGGCACGTTACCTTCCCACTCGGCTTCGACGAGTTGAGCTTCTACAACGTTGACCTCAAGCGCACGGTCGAACCGACTACCTACGATGTCTGGGTCGGCGGCAGCTCTCTCGCCACCGAGGAAATGGAATTGAAAATCATCGAGTAGCGGGAAGATTTAGAGAGCGATTCAACATCACCGTCGGTGCCCCATCCTTGCGAGGCACGCGTGGCAGCCATGAAGCCCGTCAAGCCCTGTGTTACTGCGCTTTGAGCGTCTGTTCCCTGAGCTTGCGACCGATCACCAGCATCAGCAAGCCCGAGAGAATCATCACCGCGCCCACGGCGTCGAGACCTCCCGCGTAGCTGCCCCAGCGGCCTTTGATCCAACCGATGAGATAGGGCCCGAAGAAGCCGCCGAGATTGCCGATGGAGTTGATCATGCCAATCCCGGCAGCTGCCCGCGCGCCCGAGAGAAATTGACCGGGCACGGCCCAGACCGGGCCCTTGGTTCCATTCACGCCGAGGTTCGCGGCGATCAGCGCGAGAATTGCGGCGGTGGTTGCATGCGCGTAGCCGGCCCACACAAAGCCAAGGCCGCTGATGAAGCAGGGAATGGCCACGTGCCAGATGCGCTCAAGGGTCGCATCCGAGTGGCGCGCGATCCAGATCATGCCCGCCACCGCCACTACGTTGGGCAGCGTATTGAGCCAGCCCACGGTGAGTGCCGAATGACCGAACTGCTTGATCAGCAGAGGCGACCAGAATCCAACCGAATAGAGCCCTGCCGACGTTCCCAGATACACCATGGCGAGCGCAAGCACGTGCGGATCGCGCAGCACGGCCCACACTGCCGCCGTGTTTCCTTCTGCGCGATGCCCGGCGTGCTCGGCCGCGAGCGTCTCTTGCAGCCACCCGCACTCGTCTTCCTCGAGCCACTTTGCCCGTTCCGGCGTGTCGGTCAAAACCAGGAGCGTGAGAAACCCAAGAGCGATGGCCGGAAGCGATTCGATGATAAAAAGCCATTGCCAGTTGGCAAGCCCCGCGATGCGCGGCAGCTCCATCAACGCGCCGGAGATCGGCGAGCCAACCACCGCGGAGAGCGGTGCAGCCGCCATGAACACCGCAATGGCCATCGCCCGTCGCCGCTGCGGAAACCAAAGACTGAGGTAGAGCACGATGCCGGGAAAGAACCCTGACTCCGCCACGCCGAGCAAAAACCGCATGGCGCAAAAACTCAAAGGACCGGCCACGAAGGCCGAGGCGAACGAGACCACGCCCCACGCCACAACTACGCAGGCGATCCATTTGCGCGCGCCCACCCGCAGCAGGAGCAGGTTCGATGGGACCTGCACGGTGAGATACCCGACAAAGAAGAGACCACTGCCAAATCCGAAGACCTGCGGAGTGAGCCCGATCGCCGTGTTCATGCTGAAGGCGGCAAAGCCCACGTTGACGCGGTCAAGAAAGCTCACCAGGTAGAGCAGCACCACGAACGGCAGAATCCTGGTCTGCAGCTTCCGTGTTACGCGTGCCTCAAGATCTTGCTCCAGGCCCCTCACCGGGCCGCCAGGGATTGCCCTGTCGCTGCGCCGACGGCCGAACAGACCGCTTGCGTCACTTCCGCTGTGGTTGCCGTGCCGCCCAGGTCGCGTGTGTGCAGCCGGGGATTCGCCGTGACCGCCTCAAGGGCATGCATCAGTCGCGAGGCGGGCTCGCGCTCGCCCAGGTGCTCGAGCATCATCGCCGCGCTCCAGAATGTGCCGATAGGATTGGCGATTCCTTTGCCCATGATGTCGAAGGCCGACCCGTGAATCGGTTCGAACATCGACGGGAAGGCGCCCTCGGGATGGATGTTTCCCGTGGGCCCGATCCCGAGACTGCCGGCGAGCGCGGCGGCGAGATCGCTGAGAATGTCGGCGTGCAGGTTGGTCGCAACGACGGTATCGATGCTGGCCGGGCGGTTGACCATGCGCGCCGTCATGGCGTCGACCATCTCCTTGTCCCAGGTCACGTCGGGGAAATCACGCGCCACTTCGCGCGCAATCTCGTCCCATAGCACCATGCCATGGCGCTGCGCGTTGCTCTTCGTCACCACCGTCAGCAGCTTGCGCGGCCGCGACTGCGCCAGCCGGAAGGCAAAGCGCTGGATGCGTTCCACCGCCGCGCGCGTCATCACCGAGACTTCCGTCGCTACTTCCATCGGGAAGCCCTGGTGCACGCGCCCGCCTGCGCCGGAGTACTCGCCCTCGGTATTCTCCCGCACGATGACCCAGTCGAGATCGCCCGCCGCACAGCGTTTCAGCGGCGCATCGATCCCCGGCAGAATGCGCGCGGGGCGCACGTTGGCATACTGGTCCAGGCCCTGGCAGATTTTCAAACGCAGGCCCCACAGGGTGATGTGGTCGGGAAGGTCCGGATCGCCGGCCGACCCGAAGAGAATCGCGTCGTGCGCCTTGAGCGGTTCAAGCCCATCGGCAGGCATCATGACGCCGTGCTCGCGATAGTAGTCGCCTCCCCAGGGAAACACGGTGAACTCGAATCCGAGATCGGCGCCGGCCAGCGCTTCAAGCACCTGCCTGCCTGCGGGAACCACTTCCTTCCCGATGCCATCTCCGGGGATGAGCGCGATCCGATAGGGCTTCATGCGTTGACCTCCGCGCGAACACCGTCAGTGTACAAGGCGCGGCAGTTTTCCCTGCGCTCGATTCAGACGCGATCGATGGCTCGCTGCCTGATGCCGGTTCACGCGATCCGCATCGCTCCCGGCGCTCTCTCAGGATTCCGCTTCCCTCCAAACAAAAAGACGCGCAACCGTCGATGGTCGCGCGCCTCCCGCTTCTCTGTTTTTCTGCTCTCTGCTCCCTGTTCTCTCGTCCCCTGCCTCTACCCAATCTCCAGCATGCGGTCGAGCGCCACGCGCGCCCAGTGCTTCACGTTCTGCCCCACCTGGATGCGGTTCACTACGCGCCCCTCCACCAGGTTCTCAAGCGCCCACGCCAGGTGCTGAGGGCTGATGCGATACATGGTCGTGCACAGGCACCCCGTGTCATCCAGGGTGATGATCCGCTTTCCTTCGCTTGCAAACCTCTTCGCCAGCCGGTTCACCAGGTGGATCTCCGTGCCGACTGCAAACATCGTTCCCGCCGGAGCCTGCTCGACCAGCGCAATCAGCCGCTCTGTCGAACCCAGCGCATCCGCCTTCTGGCAAACCTCCCACCGGCACTCCGGGTGCACGATCACCTTTATCCCCGGATACTTCGCGCGCACCGCGTCTACGTGGCTCGGCAAAAATCGCTGGTGCACCGAGCAATGTCCCTTCCACAGCAGCACGCGGCTCGCGGCAACGCGGGCTTTTGTCTGCCCGCCTTGCAGCCCCCAGGGATCCCACACCGTCATCTGCTCCAACGCAATGCCCATCGCGAATCCCGTATTCCGCCCCAGGTGCTGATCGGGCAAAAACAGCACGCGCTTGCCGCGCGCAAACGCCCACTGGAATGCCTGCGCGCAATTTGACGACGTACACACCAGCCCGCCGTGCTCGCCGCAAAACGCCTTGATGGCCGCCGTCGAATTCATGTAAGTGATCGGCACCGTCTCACCCGCCAGGCCAAAGCTCTCCAGCACCTCCCAGCAGTTTTCCACTTGCGAGATCTCCGCCATATCGGCCATCGAACATCCCGCATGCAGGTCCGGCAAGATCACCTGCTGCCCATCGCGCCCCAGCACATCCGCGCTCTCGGCCATGAAATGCACGCCGCAAAACACGATGTACCTGGCGTCGGTCTCCGCCGCAATCTTCGAGAGCTTGTAGCTGTCGCCGGTGTAGTCCGCAAAACGAATCACTTCGTCGCGCTGGTAGTGGTGCCCCAGCAGCACAGTCGACGCGCCCAGGCGGGCGCGCGCCTCGGCGACCCGTTCGTCCATCGTCTGGTCGGGAAGCGCCAGGTAGTTTTCGAGGCTGCAACTCTCACTTGCGGCCGCGAGGGCCGCCGTCTCTTCGTCGATCGCCAGGTTCACCGTTTGCCGCCTTCAGTCCGGCTCGCGCCAGACGGAGATGTTGAAAGCTCGTGCCAGGGTGCAGTGGATCCTCCCTCGCTCCCGGCCTCGCAGCGCCGGCAAGAGAGCCCACGGGGTTGTTGCAGCCCTTTCATCATTGTAGATTCGCGAGAACCGGTTTCGTTGCGTCCTCCCGTCATGACCACGTGACCGTTGCCCTTTGTCGTCAGGCTCATCTGACGGTTATCATTAGCCTTCATGGGAACTCCGCCACCAATTGAGCTCGGGAACATTGGCATGGCTGACTCGCTCATTCTCATGGTGCTTGCGCTGGTCGTCTTCGGCCCGCGCCGCCTGCCCCAGATCGGCCGCCAGATCGGCAAGCTGATGTACGAGTTCCGCAAAGCCTCCAACGACTTCAAATTCCAGATGGAAGAGGAGTTGCGCATCTCAGAAGAGGCCGACCGGCGCAAGAAGGAAGAAGAGCAGCGCCGTCAGCTGGCCGCGACCCAAGCCGCCCAGGAGTCCGTCTCCGCCACGCCCGCCATTGCGCAGGCAATCGCTGCGCCCGCGCCAGAACCCCAACTCCCCGCAACGACTGCGCCCGAGCAGCCCGTCGATTCGGCGCCCCGCATTCTGCCGCCCTCGACCGGCGAAATCGTTCCCACCTCACGCCGCTCCGAACTGGCCGAGTTGACCGAGCCGCCGGCCGATGTGCCCGCCGAACCTGCTGCGAATGCCCCGGCTCCGGGCGGCGTCGATCCCGTATCTCCGGAATCCGCCCCCAACGGCTCCGGCCCCACGTCCGAAACCGGCTCTGGCAAACCTGAGAGCGCCCCCACCATGGAGACTGCAAGCCGCAATGGTTGATGCCGGGGACGCGATCGAAAGAGCACGGCAAGCGGTCACCGAGCGCGCCGAACTCCCAGGCATGAGCCTGATGGAGCACCTCGACGAGCTCCGCCGCCGCATCATTCACTCCGCTGCTTATCTCGCCGTCGGCTTCGTCATTGCCTGGATCTTCCACGAGCAAATCGTCCAGTTTCTGCAGGCGCCTCTGAATAAGATCGGCAAGTCGCTGGTCATCACCCACCCCATGGATGCGCTCAACCTCGACCTGCAATCGGCTTTGCTCGGCGGTGCCATCCTCGCCTCGCCGTTCATCCTCTATCAGGTCTGGCTCTTCATCGCTCCCGGCCTTTATCAGCGCGAAAAGCGCTTCGTCATCCCCTTCATGAGCGCCACCGTCGCCCTCTTTCTCGCTGGCGCAGCCTTTGGCTACTACTACGTCCTTCCCGGCGCCATCGAAATCCTGGTCGTCAAGTTCGGGCACAACTTCACGCCCATGATCACCATCGAGGACTACAAGAGCTTCTTTCTCTCCATCATCCTCGGCCTCGGCATCAGCTTCGAAATGCCCATCCTCATCTTCTTCCTCGCCCTCTTTGGCATCGTCAGCCCCAAGTTTCTCTGGAAGAACATCCGCTACGCAGTCCTCGCCGTGTTCCTGGTGGCCGCCATCATCTGCCCCAGCCCCGATCCCTGGACCATGTGTATCTACGCCGTTCCCATGCTCGCCCTCTATATCATCGGAATCGCCGTCGCCTGGTGGGTCCACCCCGGCCGCCGCAAATCCCGCGAGCAGTCCGCGTAGCGTTCCCCAGGAAACTTCAACAAACTGTCATCCTGAGCGAAGGCCAATGCCAGCAAAGCCGCGTCGTTGGCCTCGAGAATGTCGGTCAGATAAGCAGAATGGCGGTTTCACTGTCGAGATCCTTTGCCGCGTCGAACTCGTCGAGCCAGACGTTTATTCGGGCAAAGGACGAATCTAGACCACAGATCAAGTGCAATTACACTGCTGTCAACTGGGAGATGCGCTGGCGCTGAATTGACATGTGCAGCCCATGCAAATATGTTTGAAGCATGCGCCGCATGATCCAGGTTCGAAACGTTCCCGAGGTTCTTCACCGCAGCCTGAAAGCCAGGGCCGCGAACGCGGGAATGTCTCTTTCCGACTATTTGCTGGGGGAACTGCGGGAGATCGCGGAGCGTCCGACTCTGGCCGAGTTCCGCGAGCGTCTGCACACGCGAAAACCGGTTCCCGCCGCACTGGACACCGCCGGCCTGCTGCGCGAGGAGCGCGCGGCGCGATGATTGTGCTCGACGCCTCCGCGGCTGTGGACTGGCTGCTTCGAACCGCGGCTGGAGAGCGCATCGAGCAACGCATCTATGCGCGCCAGGAGACCCTGCATACCGTATATTTGCTCGACATGGAGTTTGCGCAGGTCTTGCGGCGCCTGATCCGGGAGGGGTCGGTCACCTCGAGGAGGGCCGAGGAGGCCATTGAGGATGTGGCCGCCCTTCGCATCACGCGCTATGCTCCGGTACAGCTGCTCCAGCGGATCTGGCGTCTCCGCCAGAATCTCAGCGCCTACGACGCGGCCTACGTTGCGCTCGCCGAAAAGTTGAAGGCTCCTTTGATCACCCGGGACCAGCGAATTGCAGCAGCTCCCGGACATACGGCGACGGTCGAAGTTTTTTGATACCGCGAAGCCGGTGGAGCGCCAAGCCGCGCCTGGCTCCAACCGGCTCGCTCTCAGGGAGAAGCAGGGAGAATTCAATTGACGCTGGCGACATCGAGACTTCCGGCAAATCTACGATTCATCCTTTTCGCGCTTTTCGCGATCTCGTCCCTCGCCGCCCATGCCCAGCGCTTCAACGGCGTCAAGGCCTACGACTACGCGCGCGAGTTCGTCGCCATCGGTCCGCGCTGGCCCACGGGCCCCGGCCACGCAGAGGCTGAGGCTTTCCTCCGCGCCCACTTCCAGCACGACGCGCTCGAAGAGGACACTTTCACCGCCGACACCCCTATCGGTCCCGTGGCCATGCGCAACTTCATCGTGCGCTTTCCCGGCAAAAAAGACGGCGTCATCGTTCTCGCCAGCCACTACGAAACCAACTACTACCTCAAGAACATCAACTTCGTCGGCGCCAACGACGGGGGCTCAACCACCGGCCTTCTCATGGCCCTCGCCGACCAGTTCCGCGCCGAAACCTCCGGCGGCAAAAAGCTCGACGGCTACTCCGTATGGCTCGTCTTCTTCGACGGTGAAGAAGCCATTCGCAGCTGGTCCGACTCCGACTCCACCTACGGCAGCCGCCATCTCGCCGCCAAGTGGGGGCGCGACGGCACCCTCCAGCGCATCAAGGCCTTTCTTCTCGCCGACATGATCGGCGACAAGGACCTCGACATCCAGCGCGAGAGCCGCTCCACCGGCTGGCTTGTCGACCTCGTCCGCGAGGCGGCCAAAAAATATGGCGACGAGCGCTACTTCTTTCAGCAGCAAGAAGACGTCGACGACGACCACATGCCCTTCGTCAAGCGCGGCGTCCCTTCCATCGACATCATCGACCTTGACTACGGCCCCAACAACAGCTACCACCACACTGCCCAGGACACCATGGACAAGGTCAGCGCCCGCAGCCTCGCCATCGATGGCGACGTCATCCTCGAAACCATCCGCCTGATTGATGAAAGATAGCGAACAGGTGTGATGTTGCAGTCGGTTGGCTGCATGCTTGCAACTTGCATCGTCCCCATGCCAGGCTCATCTCAAATCTCCCGCTTGTCGGCTCGCTTCGGATGGGAACCTGCTGACACGACACACCGATTCCCACTCCCTTTTCCCCGTCTCCCATGCATTAGCATCGACTCATGATCGCGGGCGCATCGTGGACGTGGTGGATTGGCTTTCACGTCGCCGTTGTCCTGCTGCTCGTCATCGACGCGTGGCTGCCTGCGTTTCGAAGTCAATCTCCGCGCACCGTTGCCTGGCTCTGGACGGCTGTCCTTGTTCTCTCCGCCGCAGGCTTCGCTGCCTGGATCGGCGCGCAGCAAGGCCATCAGCGCGCCCTCGAGTTCGTCGCCGGCTACACCATCGAGACATCGCTCAGCGTCGACAATCTCTTCGTCTTCCTCGTCATCTTCCGGGGCTTCCAGATCAGCCTCAAGCGCCAGCACCGCGCGCTTCTCTATGGAGTTGCGGGAGCCATCGTCCTGCGCGGGCTCTTCATCGCCGCCGGCATCACGCTCCTCGCTCGGTTTGATTGGATCTCCTGGGTTCTCGGCCTGCTCCTGCTCTACGCTGCCTGGCGCCTGCTCAGCGACGGCTCCGCGCAAGAGGTCATCCCCGAATGGATTCGCCGCCTGCAGCCCGCCAAAGGCTCGCTGCTCCCCGTCATCGTGGCCATCGAGGTCACTGACCTGCTCTTTGCCCTCGACTCCATTCCCGCCGTGCTCGCCG
This sequence comes from Occallatibacter sp., assembly GCA_035508975.1. GTDB lineage: Bacteria > Acidobacteriota > Terriglobia > Terriglobales > Acidobacteriaceae > Telmatobacter. The sequence continues at coordinate 6,856 of DATJMC010000019.1, read as the reverse complement.
TCTCGCACGATCCCTTCGTTGTCTACACCTCCAACATTGCCGCCATCCTCGGCCTGCGCTCACTCTATTTCGCGCTCGCCGCCCTCCTCGACCGTTTTCGCTACCTTCACTACGGCCTCGGCGTCCTGTTGGCTTTCGTGGCCTTCAAGATGCTCGCCGCGCGCTGGCTCGATGTTTCTATTACTCTCTCGCTGCTCATCATCGGGTTCATCCTCGCGGTCTGCGCGCTGGCTTCCTGGCTGGTCCCGCACAAGCAGGAGGCAGGTTCGCAGCGACAATAGCCGGCACACGGCTAATCCATCGAGATCTGCACCAGCTCGCCGTCTGCTTTGCCGCCATGCTCTTCCCGTTCGCGCCATGCCGGCAACGCCACCTGCTGCAGGCGCGCCATCGCGCTTCCGATCCGCATCGATCCGTGGAGAAGATGCTTCGCCTTCAGCGGTCCGGCGAGCCGCGTTCCTGCGATCCAATGCGCCGCGGCGCTGGCCGAGCATCCACACTGGCTGCAGTCCGGATCTCCACCAAAAACACACGGTTCGACGCGTGTGCGCAAATCCGCGGAGTAGTTCTTCGAGAGGCGCGAAAACGTGCACTCGCTTGGCGACTTGGGCGGATGCAGCAATGCCTGCGCATACCCGCGCGGGGTAAGCAGCTTCCGATATTCGCCGCGCAGGCGCGTCAGTTCCTGCGCCACCTCGGCGCGCTGTGCCGGGCTCAGCCGCTCCACGCTCTCCTCTCCGCGCTGCGGCGAGTAGAGGCTTACCCAGATCTGCCGCACCTCGTCCCGAGCATCCCAGAAGCGCACATATTCCTCGAGGTAGCCGGCGCGCGCCAGCATCTGGGCGGTAATCGTCCAATGCACATTCACGCGCCGTCCTGCGAAGTTCCCGAGGATTCGCTCGTACGTCGCGGGTGCACGGCGCACGTCGTGGTGCTCGGGCAGGCCATCAATCGAAATGGCCACGGTAAGGCGCGGCAGGCTCATCCACTCCAGCGGTATCGGGATGATCCCGCTTGTCACCACCATCGCGAAAATGTCGCGCTTTGCGAGCTCCGGTAAGATGCGGCTCAATTCGCGATGGCGCACCATCGGTTCTCCGCCCACCAGCGTCACCTGCAGCGGCTTGTGCCGGTCAACCAGGCCGAGCACGCCCTCCACCAGCTCATCGCCGCGCTTGTCGTTGAGCTCGCGCAGCGTCACCTCGCCGCCAAGGTGGCTTGCGCCGTAGGCATAGCAGCCGGGGCAGTGCAGGGGGCATTCTCGCGTGATTTCGATTGAAAGCATCGGGGTATGGCCGGCAAGGACCTTGCCCCAGGATCGGAATATGTTTCGAGTCCGCAATCTGTCACCCCATGGGGATTGGAACGACGAGCGCTCAGACACTCTTGTATGCACTTGGACGGCATGGAGAGACTAAAGGGTGCGAATTGTTGCAGAAACCTTGGCATGCTGAAAGCGCTTATTCGTCTCAGGAAAGAAATCGACGGCCACCAGCTTGCTTGGCAGGCAAATTGCATTCCATTCCCGCGCTCCCGCATCTACACAATTGGTACCTCGGTTTTTTGAGCCGAACGTACCGCGTTATCCACGACGCAACGCTGGTGGGGCAAGCATATTCGTCGTATGCTGAGAGGCAAGAATGCGATGAAAACCTTCACCCTTGACGAGGCCCAATCCCTGCTTCCCGTTCTCGATTCGCTCCTGAAACGCGCCATTGAGAGCAAGCAGGCAGCAGAGAAGGTTGAAGCAGATTTGTCCGCGCTGGCTCAGCGCATCTACGTCTCGGGCGGCATGCGCATCGATGTGGGCGAGGTTGCCAAGTTGCGAGCCGAGGTGGAAAGCCACACCCAGCGCATGCGCGAAACTGTGGCCGAGATCGACTCCATCGGGGTGCAGGTCAAAGACCTCGACACCGGACTCCTCGATTTTCCGTTCCGCCTCGATGAAGACATCGTGCTGCTGTGCTGGCGCATGGGCGAGTCGGCCATCGAGCACTGGCATACCGTCGACGCCGGCTTCCAGGGTCGCCAGCCCGTCGATGAGCGTTTCCGCCGCCGCTCCAATTCCAGTAACAACAAACCCAACTGAAGCGGGAAGGCGCAGACCCGGACTGCCGTCCGCGCCTCCCCTGCGAAGCCGCGGTATATTCTCGTATCGTCTATGTTCCTTGCCGAGGAGAAGGTGCGCGAGCACCTGCGCTACGAAGCCCTCATTCCCGCGATTCAACAGGCGCTCATCGACTTCTCGGCCGGCCGCGTCGAGCAGCCGGCACGCATGATCCTTCGCGCAGGCAATGCCGAAGGCGCGAGCAACGGCTGGTTTGCTGTCATGCCGGCCATCGCCGGCGACATGATGGCCGTCAAGACCGTCACCTTTTACCCAGGCAATGCGGAACTCGGCCTCGCCACCCACATGGCCATGATCGAACTCCTGAGCCGCGCCACCGGCGAGCCGCTTGCCGTCATGGACGGCCGCCTCATTACCGAGATGCGCACCGCCTCTGTTTCAGCGGTCGCCTTCGCCGCGCTGGCTCCGCTGCATTTCCCATCGCCGCCACGCAGCCTCGGCATTCTCGGATCCGGCATCCAGGCGCACGCGCATGTCCGCGCATTCCAACACGCCTGGGCGGCGCTCGACGACATCCGCATCTGGAGCCGCACTCCGGCGCACGCTCAGCGCCTCGCCGCTCTCACCGGCGCGCGTGCCGTCGCCATTGAAGAAGCGGCGGCCTGCGACGTCGTTCTTACCGTCACGTCAGCGCCCGAGCCCGTCCTTCACGGCCGCTTGCTGCAGCCCAATGCGCTCGTTCTCGCTGTCGGCGCCACTGGTTCCACGCTGCGCGAACTCGATGACGACGTGCTCCGCGGCAGCTTCGTCGTTGCTGAATCGCGTTCCGCCGCCGAACGCGAGTCAGGCGATGTGCGTCTTTCCGGCGCCAAGGTCAACGCTGAGCTTGGCGAGATCCTCGCCGATCCCGCATCCTGCCGGGTCCCTCGCGACTGCCGTATCGTCTTCAAATCCGTCGGCATGGCCATCGAGGACCTGACTGCTGCCCGCGTGGTATGGCAGGCGCTCAACCCGGATCGGCGGCCGGCGAAATAAATGCAGCATCCCGCCCACCCACCTCGCGCCAGGAAGATCTGAAAACCCTCTGCGCTGAACTTTACATAACTTAACAACCGCATCCTATCTCCTCGATCCTGATGAATTTTTCAGTGCCCGGCAAGACCTCCGCGGCCCGCTCGACGCGCTTCCAGGAAAACCTGTCCCGGCGATCGTCCCTCTAAAAAAGTGGATAGACCTCCACGGAACAGTGGCTGGAGGCGCAAGGGAATTCTCAAAGGAGTCGCTCCTATGAACATCGGATGTACCGTAAAATTCACGCTTGCTGCTGCTTCTCTCGCCTTGCTTTCACCGGGCTTCGCCCGCGCATCGAACTCGACAGATGCCAACGCCGCCGGCGCGCGCGCTGAAGCTATGCAGATGGTTCCCGCGCGCGCGGCTGTCATCAAAAAACTCGACGCAAATAAGCTCAAACCGGGCGAGCAATTCAAGGTCCAATTGGCGGATACCGTTCACCTCAAAGACGGCACCGAGTTGCACCGGGGAACGATGCTCTACGGCGTCATCTCAACCGACAACTTGCATCCCGGGAACTCGAAGCTCGCCCTCAACTTCACCAAAGCGGAGCCGAAAGACGGCGAGGCCATTCCAATCAAGGCGACGATCGTGGGCGTTGTCGGTCCTGAGTCGCAAAACATGAACGGTTACGAGGTCGCCCGTGGCGATCAGCAACCCAATGAATGGAACGCCTCAACCCTGAGGATCGACGAGATTGGCGCGCTTTCCGGTGTGGACCTGCACAGCCGCATCGACGGCAACAACTCGGGCGTGTTTGTCACAACCAAGAAGGATGACGTGAAGCTCTCTCCCGGCAGCGAACTGATGCTCGCCATCGCCGCGCAGAAGAGCTGATCCCCAAGCACGCATAGAAGCTGGACGGCAGCGTTTCGTCGGGCGCTGCCGTTATATTCTCCGCGCTCCCTCGAACTCCCTCCATTGACTTGCGCGTGAAAGCGCACTCGACTTCGTCCCTCAATCTCTCCTAAGATCGCCGATTCGCTCTGACCGGCCCATCCGGCCCGAACCACAAATCCCCTGTAAGCGAAATTTGAGGCTCGCGCGTCTTTGTCTTCAGGATTCGTTTGTTTTTCTGTGTCCTCCCGGTTGATTTGGCCGCGAGGCGATACCCTGTTTCAAGAGGCTCAGGGCACAGCGGGAGAAGACTGGCGATGAAACGGAAGTGCGTGAAGCTGTTGATGGTTGTGTCCCTGCTGCTCGCGGGTTGCAAAGGTTTCTGGAACGCTCCCCCGGCCACCACGACGACCACGACCACCGCGTCCAGCGGCAACTTCTACGTGATGAACGTCGCCAAAAGTCAGATCGCCGGATACTACATCAAGGCCGGGGCGCTCACGGCGTTGCCCGGCAGTCCTTATGTCGTTCCGGCTACTCCGCTCTCCATCGCCGTCGCTCCCAATGGCGCATTCCTCTACATGGGGACCTCCGAGGGCATCTACGTTTACTCCATTAGCTCCACGGGTGAACTCACGCTCGGCAACTCTTCGGCGCCCATCTCGGCCGATCAGGCCATCAGCATGCAGGTCACTCCCGACAACAGCTGGCTCATCGAAATTGCTTCCGGCGCGCCCTACGTCTACGCCATCGGCATCAGCACCACCACCGGCGTCAACACCTCGCGCACCGAGGAATACGCCACCCTGCCCGCCAGCAGCGTCGAGCAGGTTGCGGTCGCCCCCAGCGAAAGCTATGTCTTCGTCGCCATGGGCGCTGACGGCACCGCCGCCATCCCCTTTGCCGGCGGCAGCACCAATCCCTTCGGCGGCGTCACCCGCATCCCTACCGTCAACTCCGCGGGTGCCGCCATCTCCGTCGCTGTCGATCCCATCGTCTCCGGCCAGACCACCTCGCGCCTCTTCTACATCGGAGAAACCGCCGCCCTCAACAGCGCCAACAGCGGCGCTCTCCGCGCCTTCGAGTTCTCCACTCTCGGCGGCAGCCTCACTGAAATCTCCGGCTCGCCCTTTGCCAGCCAGGGCCTCGCGCCCTATTCCATTCTTCCCATCTCCACGGGCGACTACGTCTACGTCGTCAACCGCCAGATCAGCGGCAGTTCCACCGGCGTCATCGCCGGATTCACCGTCGCCTCCACCACCAGCAACACCTATTCGCTTACCGCGCTGGGCAGCACCTTCACCGCCGGCACCAATCCCGTCGCGCTCAGCGAAGACGGAACCGGAAGCTTCGTCTTTGCTGTCGATTACGGAGGCAGCCCCGACCTCCTCGGCTACACCTTCGAAACCACCAACGCCGGGTATCTTCAGTCCACCATCTCCGCGTCCACGGGCACCGACCCCGTCGAGGCCGGCGGCATCGCCTCCGTCCCCTGAGGGCTTGCTTCTGGCAGTCCGGGCAGCAACGCCCACCTTCGCAATCGCCCGCTCCCCACGGTGCTATCCTCAAATTGACCCCCGTGGCCGTCTTATTCCGATTCCGACCTCCCGATGTTCCCCTCCCCAGGATCCAACGAACCTCGACATCCTGCCTCATCCTCTTTTCTTTTCTTCTCCTTACCGCCGGCTGCAACCGCATCCACGTTGAACATCATGAGACCGTCTACGTCTGGACCCGCCAGATGTACCTGCGCGACCGCGTGGCCGCCGTCTCCAACCGAGTAGGCGAAGTCTCCAACGGCGAAGCCCTCGAAGTCCTCGAGCACGGGCGGCGCTTCCTGCGTGTCAAAACCCCCAAAAACGAGACCGGCTGGATCCCCGACCGCGCCGTGATCGACGACAAGACCTACAACGCCTTCACCACGCTGGCCGCGCAGCATAAGAACGATCTCGTCGTCGCCAACGGAACCCTCCGCGACGACATCTACCTCCACGTCAGCCCCGGGCGCGAGACCGACCGCTTCTACCTGCTCCCCGGCAACCTCAAGGTGCAGATGCTGGTGCGCGCCTCCATCGCCAAGGCAGGCGCACCCGGAACCGCGCCGGCCGTTGCTGCTCACCCAAAGGCTCCTGCGCCCAAACCTGGATCACCCCAGACTGCAGCTCCGAAAATTGAAACCGCAAAGGCTCCGTCCGCGCCCGAACCGGAAGCCAAACCCGGCTCCGACGAAGCCGCGCTGGCCAACAACGAGCCGCCCCAGGTTGCCCTCGAAGACTGGTGGCTCATTCGCGACAGCCAGGGCCGCACCGGCTGGATCCTCGGCAGCCGCGTCGATGTGGATGTTCCCGACGACGTCGCCCAATACGCCGAAGGCCAGCGCATCATCGGCGCCTACATCCTTGCCAAGGTTCACGACGACGAAGCTTCCACGCCCAACCACGAAGTCGCCGAGTACGTCACTGCACTCGCTCCACCCAAGGCCGGCCTGCCTTTCGATTTTGATCAGATTCGCGTCTTCACGTGGAGCCTGAAACACCACCGTTACGAGACCGCGTTTCGCATCCATCCCATCCAGGGTTTCCTGCCCGTGCGCATCGGCACTAACCCCGATCCCAAGGGTCCCGAGCCAAGCTTCAGCTTCCTCATCTCCAGTTCGCCCGATCTCGCCATCGATCCCGCCACCGGCATTGCCCACCCCGTCGCCCCGCGCACCATCAGCTACGCCATGCGCGACACCACCGTGCGCCGCATCGGTCCCGACATGGCGCCCATCCCGCTCACCCACGAGCCCGGCGAGAAGAACGCGAAGGCCAAGGCCGCAAGAGTCCCCAGGTCCCGCAGGCATCGCTAGCCCGCGTGCCGGTGTAGCCAAGATCCGCC
>DATJMC010000018.1:0-7473 GCA_035508975.1 Occallatibacter sp. | reverse complement strand
TCTATCTGGCCATACCTTCTGCTTGGACTCGCCCTGGTGATTGCCCTTGGCTTCGAGTTCGTCAACGGCTTCCACGATACTGCGAACGCCGTTGCCACGGTGATCTACACCCATACTCTGGAGCCGCACATTGCCGTCGTGTGGTCGGGCATGTGGAACCTGATTGGTGTGCTTACCTCGTCGGGTGCGGTCGCTTACACGATTCTTTCGCTGTTGCCGGTGGAACTGGTTTTGCAGGTGGGCAAGGGCGCGGGATTCGCCATGGTCTTCTCCCTGCTGATTGCGGCTATTATCTGGAACCTCAGCACCTGGTGGTTCGGACTGCCGGCGTCCAGTTCGCATACTCTGATCGGGTCGATCATCGGCGTGGGCGTAGCCAATCAGCTTATGAGCCCCAAGGTCGGGACTAGCGGAGTGGACTGGGGGCAGGCGACCAACGTTTTCAAGGCGCTGCTGTTTTCGCCTCTTGTCGGTTTTATTTTCGCGGCGCTGCTTCTCCTGGTGTTGAAGCTGGTAGTCAAAAAGCCGGAACTGTATGAGTCGCCGAAGGGCGATGCTCCGCCGCCGTTCTGGATTCGCGCCCTGCTGATTCTTACTTGCACGGGCGTGAGCTTTGGTCACGGGTCGAATGACGGGCAGAAGGGCATGGGGCTGATCATGCTCATCCTGATCGGTACGGTTCCTACCGCCTACGCCCTGAACCACGCTGTCGGCTATGGCCAGGTCCAGGACTTCGCGGCGGTCTCCGAACAGGCTGCCAAAGTGCTTTCTACCTATGTTTCGTCCAACGCTGTGATGGACGACGCCCGCAGTGACCTCACGGACTACATCCGGACAAAGGAGTTCACGCCCAACACCATGCTGGCCGCCCGCCAGTTGGCGATAGAAATCAAGAACGAAGTAACAGAGTACAAGACCCTTGCCGGAATCCCGGCCAGCCAGCAACAGAATGTTCGCAACGACATGTACGTCGAGAGTGAGGCGTTGCGGCTGATGGCCAAGTCTGGCAACCCGAAGTTCACGTCTGCAGAAAATGCAGTGCTGGCGAACTACAAGAAGCACCTTGACCTTTCAACCAAGTTCATTCCGCCATGGGTGAAAGTTGCCGTCGCATTGGCACTGGGCATGGGCACCATGATCGGATGGAAGCGGATCGTCGTTACCGTTGGCGAGAAAATCGGCAAGGATCACCTGACCTACGCTCAGGGCGCTTCGGCGGAGATCGTCGCCGCAGTCACAATTATCGCTGCCGACCAGTACCATCTGCCGGTTTCAACCACCCACATCCTGTCCTCGGGTGTTGCCGGAACCATGCTGGCGAACGGAAGCGGCCTCCAGCTGTCGACCATTCGCAACATCGCCCTCGCTTGGGTCTTAACCCTCCCCGCAGCTGCTCTGCTCGCAGCCGGCATCTTCTGGAGTTTGCGGCAGTTCATTTAGCACCGGCCCGGTTTCTCCACACTGACGGGATGAGCGGCGCTTCTGTAGTATCTGAGAAGCGCCGTTTTCCTTTTTGGGGCGCAGTCGAGTTTTGTCCGGATACATGAGCCTTAAAGCCAAGATCGAAGCTGTTATCTATGCCGCCGAGGAGCCGGTTACCCTGGCCCAGCTTGCGGCTCTCTTTCACGCTGAAGCCCTTGACGAGCGCCGCGGCCGTTTGGCGGAGCAGGCTGTGGAAGCCGCTGCGGCGATGTCGGTAGGCATTGATCCCAGCTTGGGATGGGATTCTCCGCTGACTGTTGCCAGCGCCATCGCTGCGGATGCGGCTGCTGAACAGGCGGAAGAGGCCGGCGAAGACCCAAAGCAGGTCGCTCGCCTGCGCGATCGCGAGGTACGCGACGAGATACGCCGCATTGTGAACGATCTGATCGCCGAGTATGCCGAGGACGATCGCGGCGTGGAAATCCGTGAAATCGCCGGAGGCTACCGCGTCGCCACAAAGGCCGAGTATCACGACGCCGTTCGTAGCTTTGTGAAGAGTCTCAAACCGCCGATGAAGCTGTCTCTGCAGGCCCTTGAAACGCTGGCCGTCATCGCCTACAAGCAGCCGGTAACCGCGCCGGAAGTGAGCGAGATTCGCGGGGTGGACTCGAGCGGAGTGCTGGGCTCGCTGATCAGCCGGAAACTCATCACGACCGCTGGCCGCAAGCACGTCATCGGGCGGCCCATCCTCTACAAGACTACGAAAGAGTTTCTCCTCCGCTTCGGGCTGAAAGACCTGAACGAGCTGCCTTCCATTGAAGAATTCGAGAAGATGGCCGGCGAACTGGCCGAAACCGATGAGATCGATGCGTCAGCCGAGCAATTGCCCCTGTCATCGGGAGAGGAAACCGTAGATGACGAAGAGGGCACTGCTGAAGCCGCCGAACTCGATCCTGACGAGGCCGAGACCAGGGCCGCCGCGGTCGCATCCGTGGGTGTTAGCGATGAGGGAGGCAGGGAAACCGCCGATCTTCCCGGCATCGAAGTCGAACCCGAGGTGAAGCCGACGCACATGGTGGATGCCGGAGAAGCGACCGCCTCGGTAGGCCAGCCCGGCGAAGGGGACTAATGGCCGAAGATCGCGGGCAATCACCCCAGGAGCCCATTCAGGACCGGTTGCAGAAGATCATTGCCGCCGCCGGCATCTGTTCCCGCCGCAAGGCCGAAGAGTTGATCCTCGCCGGACGTGTGCAGCTCAACGGAAAAACAGTAACCGAGCTGGGGACAAAGGCCGATCCATCTCGCGACCACATTCGCGTCGACGGCAAGCTGCTGCAGGGCCCGGAGCGGCCACGCTACTACGCCCTCAATAAGCCAAAAGGCTACGTCACCACTATGAGCGACCCCGAGGGACGCCCCACCGTCATGGAACTGATCCGCGGCGGGGAGCGCGTCTTTCCCGTCGGACGCCTCGATTACGCCAGTGAGGGTCTGCTGTTGATGACCAACGACGGGGAACTGGCCAATGCTCTTACCCGCGCGGCCGCCCGCGTCGAGAAGACCTATCTGGTCAAGGTCAGTGGCCGCCCTCGCGAGTCAGATCTGGACCAGCTTCGAGGTGGGATGATGATCGAGCGCGGCAAGCCGGGATCGCACGAAGGCCGGGTGATGACCGCTCCGGCAAAGGTTCGGCTCGTGCGTGAGGGCGACAATCCCTGGTATGAACTGGTCCTGATCGAGGGCCGCAACCGCGAGATTCGCAAGATGTTTGAGGAGATTGGCCACCACGCTGAAAAGATCCGCCGCGTCGGCTACGGTCCGCTGGTGCTGGACGTCGAACCTGGCAAGGTACGTGAGCTAACCGCGCAGGAAGTGGAGAAGCTCCGCCGGGCGACGAAGGCTAAACCGGCTGACTCTGCGTTCCGCAAGCCGAAGCGTGAGGCCACGCCTCGCAGCCATGCCAGCTCCAATGAAACCTCGGCTCGCAAGTCGACTCCGTCCAAAGGCGGCCGCCGTCCTGCCCGCACCGTGTCCAGGCCATCCCGGTCACGTTGAAGGATCAAAACGGCCTCTTAGTACATCTAATTATTAGATTTAGCGTAAAGTAAGGAGGTTTTGGCAATGGCCAAAGCAACATTTGGAGCAGGATGTTTCTGGGGTGTCGAAGCGCGGTTTGCGCAGGTTCCCGGCGTAACAGCGACCGCCGTGGGATATGAAGGCGGGGCGCTTGATAATCCGACTTACAGAGAAGTTTGCACGGATGCTACCGGCCACGCGGAAGTTGTCGAGCTCGACTACGATCCGGCGAAGGTCAGTTACGAACAGCTTCTCGATCTGTTTTTCGAATTGCACGATCCGACGCAGCTCAACCGCCAGGGCCCGGACTGGGGCAAGCAGTACCGCAGTGTAGTCTTCTATCACTCACCTGAGCAGGAGTCGGCGGCGAAGCAGACCATCGCCCGCTTGACCGCCGAGAAGCGTTTCTCAAAGCCCATCGTCACCCAGGTAGTCCCAGCGGAGTCCTTCTGGCGTGCCGAGGAATATCACCAGAAGTATCTCGAAAAGCGCGGCGCTGTCAGCTGCCACATCTAAACCCCGGCCGGGGCTGCACCTAACGCAGCCCCGCCTCCCGCATGAATCGTAAATCGATCTTCAGTGCGTCGATTGGGGGCATATCGAATTCCTCCTGCTCCACGATCGCGTACCGGATCCCAACCTGCCGGGCAGCGGCAAATACCGGTTTGAAATCGACTACACCCTTCCCCAGCTCTGTTGATTGGCGTTGCCCGGGCTCCTGCCCAGCCTGAGCCGCTTTGAAGTCCTTGATGTGCAGCAGCGAGAATCGCGTCGGATGCGCCAGCAATATCTCCGCTGGGTTTGCCCCGGCTGCCGCCACCCATCCGCAATCCATCTCCAGCGTCACCACCGCCGGATCAGTGTCGTGGAGAAGTATCTGATAGCCGTTCGCCCCGCCGCCAAGGTCGCGAAACTCCATCGTGTGGTTGTGATATCCGAACTTCAATCCCTGCGCCTTCATCTTGTGGCCGATCTGGTTAAACTGCTCTGCGTTCCACTTCCAGTCATCGGCCGTCATCGATTTATGCATCGCCTGCCATGCCCCTCCCGGAGCATTCGCAAAGCGTGAAGGATCAGCGACCGACGGCGACGAGCAGATCACGTATTGCAGCCCCAGTTCCTTCGCATATTCGATCGTGGGCTCCATGCTCTTAAGCAGGTCAGCCAGCGAGTAATGCGCGCTGAAGCAATTCAGCCCGGCGCTGGCCATGATCTGCTTCACATCCGCCGCGCTGTGCCCGTAGAACCCCGCCGCTTCCACATTGCGAAATCCCACTTCTGCAACCTGTCGCAGTGTCCCGGCATAATCCTGCTCCAGCATCTTGCGCACGCTGTAGAGTTGCAGTCCGATCGACGGATCGGTTGCAGCCGCGAACAATCCCTTCGATCCCATCAGCGCGGCCGCCGTCATCGCTCCGCCCGTCACAAATTGCCTTCTCGAAATCATCTGACTTGAGTCCCCTTGTATGCTGGCTGGCATGGAATGCTTCACACTCAATGTCGCACAAGTGTCCCGCATTGGTCTCGGCACCTGGGCGATCGGTGGCTCGGAATGGGGTCAGGTCAGCGATAAGGACGCCATCGATACCTGCCTCGCCATCTTCGACCACGGCATCAACCTCATCGACACTGCCCCCATCTACGGACACGGTCGCGCCGAGGAGATCATCGGGCACGCCATGCGCCAGCACGGAGCTCGCGACAAGTTCTACATCGCCACCAAAGCCGGCCTTGAGTGGAATGCCTCCGGCGTCTTCGCTAACTCAACCCCCGCCCGCATGTCGCAGGAATTTGAAGACTCGCTCCGTCGCCTCGGTACCGACTACGTCGACCTCTACCAGATCCACTGGCCCGACACCACGCTCCCCATCGAGCGCGCCGCCGAAGTCATGCGTGCTCTCTACGAGCAGGGAAAAATCCGCGCTATCGGCGTCAGCAATTTCTCTCCCGCCCAGATGGACGCCTTCCGCCGCGTCGCGCCTCTGCACGCCAATCAACCACCCTATAACCTCTTCGAGCGCGCCATCGACCATGGCATCCTGCCCTACTGCCGCGATCACTCTATCGCTGTCCTCACCTACAGTTCGCTATCCCGCAGCCTGCTCGGAGGCCGCCTCACTAAAGACACTCAATTTCCCGAAGAAGATATCCGTCGCGTCGATCCTAAATTCCACCCCCCGCGATTCGCGCAGTACCTCGAGGCCGTCGCGCGCCTGGACGCCTTTGCTCGCACCATTACGGCAAAACTGTGCTCGAACTGGCAATTCGCTGGGTGCTCGACCGGCCGGGCGTGAGCGCCGCACTATGGGGCGCGAAGCGTCCGGATCAGCTTAAAGCAGTGAAGGGAACTCAGGCCTGGCGCCTGGATGACGACGCGATGCGCGAAATTGACGCAATTGTGCTCGAATCAGTTACAGATCCCGTTGGGCCGGAATACCTGACACCCGCCGTCCGCAATGAGGCAAAAAAAGAGCCCGCGCTGGAGCGTCCGGCGCGGGCTTCGTGACGAGTGTTGCTACTGACCGCCAGCCGCAACCACAGAGCTGCCCGCATCGTGGCTTTTTGCCGGGGCGTCCAGTACCGGTGTGATGCGCGACCCGAGCTGAATCGAACGCAGCTGATGGGTATAGCCCGCATCATCAAACTTCATCTGTACAGCGGTGTTCGCAATGCGATCCGCCGGAGAAACTATCCAGTTAACCGATTGGCCGGTATTCGCCGCATTGCTCAGCTTGAGCGTGCCGGCGTTCATGTCGAGGCTGACTTCGTATTGGCCTGCTGGAAATGCCTGGCCGTGGGTTTCAAAGTTGAAGGGGACGTTCACCACGACTTTGGAAGCCGCAAAAGCCGCTGTCGCGCAGAGGGCTGCGGACGTGAGAACCAGAGAACGGAGCATGAATCGCATGGTGTTTTCTCCTTACAGAAAAGGACACTATCGATTCACGCGAACGACTGTCGTTAAATCCCCGTCTAATAGTTGTCAAATTCGCAAGAGGTATTTTGACGCTCACTCTCGCTTGTCAGCATCGGCTCCGGATCGGTTCGATGATCCTGCTCGAGAGTGAGCCGCTCACCCGCCCTGATGCTCCGATCATCATCGGAAGCATGCGCTTCGTCCCACGTCATGCTTCAGCGGTCGGACAATTGAATCGGGTTGCCATCCGGATCCTTCCCATCGCAAAGGCAAAACATCTCGCCTTGCCGCACTTTCCCGAACTTGGCGCCGCGCGCCGTGAGCGTTTCGCGCACCTCGGCGACGTTCTCTGCATGGAACACAATCTTTGGACCCTTGCGCCCCGGCGATGACGGCCCTGAGTGCAGCGCGATGCGCACTCTTCCCGCATCGAACTCTCTCCAGCCCTTTTCTTCCGTCACTTGTTCCAGGCCAAGAACGTGCCCGTAGAACTCGCTCATGGCTTCCATCTGCCCGGTAAATAAAATCACGCGCGCCATCTTCAATGAACGCATCTCCGCTCAAGTTCTCCAGTACTCAGGAGGATACACAGCGTCTGCAAAGAACCTGTCATTGCCGGCGACTCACCGATGCCGCCGCCAACCATCGTTTTGCCCAATGAAAACCATCTGGGCAGTCACCTGCGGCGGAATGTACCATTAGGGCCTCGCATACGGTTGGAAACTTCAGGAGGTTCTCATGCCCGAGACGCGCCGTCGCTTGCTTGTTGCCATTGCAGGGGTTGCGGCCGGAGCAATCACTAGACGTTCCGCTTTCGCCGGCCAGCATCCACAGCCCATGCCGTCCCCCAATGCCCCCCAGAATCAGAACGCCCCTGCCGGACTGGACAGGGCGGGAGTCGAGGCGGGGGCGCAGCAGAATTCCAAGATCAGCCCGCTCGCATGGTCCCAAATCAAGTCGGACGTAGATAAGCTTTTTCAGATGAGTTCTGATCTCAAAGACCACGTAGCCCAGACCAACCTGGCCGCAACACTCCCCCTGCCTCTCATCAAAGAGGCCCA
>DATJMC010000017.1:0-101850 GCA_035508975.1 Occallatibacter sp. | reverse complement strand
GTGGCGAACGACGCGGCGTGGAGATGCACAACACCTCGCGTTGCGCGGAGATCGAGGAACGCTTCCCAGAGCTGCTCCGGGCGATCGTCAATGCTCATACCATCCAATCTAACGATGAAGCTCGAGCAAAGAAGCGCGTCGCGAAAAGATCGTCCAGACGGTTAGTCAAGAATAAGTAAGAAGTTCGGCCATCTGCTGAGCTCGCCGGTTGGCCAGAACATGATGTCTCCGACCAGCCCTCTGGCATCGATAACGGATTTGTACGGCATCGCGCCGGCTCTCACAGATATAATCGACGGAATTGAAATCTCAGAACGTCATCGGGAAAAAGCAAAATCCGTTTAGGGCGTAAGTTATTGATTAATAAAGGGCGGGAGTAGCTCAGAGGTAGAGCAACAGCTTCCCAAGCTGAATGTCGCCGGTTCGATCCCGGTCTCCCGCTCCACGATCTTCTTCAGCCGCGCTGATTCTCCTGCAAAAACGATCAATTCACTCCTTCAGCGGATCCTGCGCGATCTTAAGAACCAGGCACGTGACAAATCGATCGCCCGAGACCAGCATCTGGTGCGGCAATCCCGCCGGAACATGCGCCAGGTCGCCGGCTCGCAGTTCCTGATGTCGCCCGCCTTCTACATGTGAACCGCGCACTTCGCCCGGAGCAATCCCTTTGGCATCGGCGATGGCGCCGCCCGTAACCAGCGCCGCGCGGCCATCGAGCACGATGAAAAGATCTGCGAATCGCTCGTGCTGCTCGGCGCCGCCATCCCGGCTGCGCACCAGAAGGTGAATGGCGTGCCCCGGATATTCCTTCAGCACTTCGCTTGCCCAGCCCTCGCCGAGTTTTGCCAGCTTGCGCAGATACCCTGCCCGCTCCAGAAGAATGGGCGACGCGAGATGGTCAAGCACGCGCTCGTCGGGGTCGCGTTTGCTCCTCTTCGCGCGCGGTGGTTCCTTCTCCGCCGGAAGCAGTTCTCTCAGAATCGCTCGGGAAAAGTCGTCCATCGTTGTGGCCTTTCATTTTACGGCGGCGGCGCTGGGCGTTTCCATGCTCGCAAGCGACCTCGCCCGTTCAAAGACGGCGAGAAACATGGCGCGCGTAAGCCGGCCGGTGTTGGTGTTCTGCAATGAGGGATGAAAGCTGGCAATGACCTGCAGGCCGCCGGGCAGGGTGTATTCGGCGCCATGGCGAAAAACGTATGCCGAGCGCGAGGCAATCTGTCCGTCGCGCTGCGCGAATCCCAGCAGCCCGTTGAAGGCAATGCTGCCGAGGCAGACCACTACCCGCAGATTGCGCAGCAGCTTCAGTTCCTCGTCAAGCCACGGTGCGCAGTTGCGCAACTCCTCAAGTGCCGGTTTGTTTCCCGGTGGAGCGCAACGCACCACGGCGCTGATCCACAAACCGGTGAGCTTCAGTCCGTCGCCACGATGTTTCGCCATAGGCTGCGAGGCAAAACCGGTTTCATGCAACACGGGGTACAGGAAATCACCGGAGCCGTCTCCGGTGAAAGGCCGGCCGGTCCGATTCGATCCGTGGGCCCCCGGCGCCAGGCCCAGGGCAAGAACGCGGGCCTGAGGATCGCCAAACGAAGGCACAGGCTTTCCCCAGTACTCCCAATCGGCATAGGCGCGGCGACGGACGCGGGCCACTTCTGCGCAATACGAGCGCAGCCGCTCGCATCGATCGCAGGCCACGATTCGAACGTTGAGTTCTTCAAGCACTGAGGCCGGGGAAGGCATAATGAAATTCTACCGGGAGCGCTCCTTCCTCCCCTGGAGCCAGTTCCAGTTTCAATGCAATTGGGGAATCCGCGCGGCCCTGGCACACATCCATTCGTTAGGCGCACAGTGAGGGATTTTGGAACCTCGAATTGACTCGATCTTTATCGGAGGACCGGCGAGGCTGTGTGACTCACGCGGCGAATGGGTGACATCGATCGCGCGCCGGCGTGCCAGCGGAGCGGTATATCTTTCTTCAGACGGCTTTGCCCAGGACAAGGTCGCGCAGCCCTATCACGGCGGCCCTGACGCCGCAGCCTGCGTGCACCTGGCCGAACACTACGCCTTCTGGCGCGAAAAGCACGCGACTGAATTGCCGCATGGCCATCTAGGCGAAAATCTCGTGCTTGAAGGAATCGAAGAGGCTGAAATCTGTGCCGGCGATGTGGTCAGAATTGGCGCCGCCCTCGTGCAGGTTTCGTGCCCGCGCATTCCCTGTGACACGCAGGCACGGCGCGCCGGCCGTACAGATTGGGTCAAGCTCACCATTCGCGAAAATCGCACCGGCTTTTATCTGCGCGTTCGCGAGAGCGGGGAAGTGGAAGCCGGCGACCGGTGGCTCTTGCAGGAACGCCCGCATGAGCGCGCATCGATTCCCGCACTGAATCGTTGCTTGTATCTCGAATTCGATCCCGCCCTGGCGGCTGAGTTTGCGCAAATGGACGGCCTGGCCGATTGGTGGAAGGGGCAGTTCCTCGAGAAACTCGCGCGAACCCAGGAACACTGGAGCGACGCCATTCTTCAATGAAGAGGCAATCGCGGCCACAAACCCACGCATCGGAGACTATGAGATGAAATCAGCAAAGCTATTGCTTCTGGCGGGAGATTTTGTTGAAGACTACGAAATCATGGTTCCCTTCCAGGCTCTGCAAATGGTCGGACACAGCGTGGACGCCGTCTGCCCGGGAAAGAAAAAGGGCGAGCAGGTGAGGACTGCGATCCACGATTTCGAGGGCGACCAGACGTACTCAGAAAAACGCGGCCACAACTTCACGCTGAATGCCACCTTCGACGACGTCAAACCTGCCGATTACGACGGCCTTGTCGTTCCCGGCGGCCGTGCCCCTGAATATCTCCGGCTCAATGCCAAGGTTCTCGACGTGATCCGGCATTTTGACCAAACCCGCAAGCCGATCGCCGCCTTGTGCCACGGCCCGCAGCTCCTGGCTGCCGCCGGCGTGCTCAAGGGCCGCAAGCTGAATGCCTACCCCGCGTGCGCCCCTGAAGTGGAGCTGGCTGGCGGATCGTTCGTAAAGTTGGAATTCAGTGAGGCGTTCGCGGAGGGGAACCTGGTGACGGGACCCGCGTGGACCGCGCATCCCGCTTGGCTGGCGAAGTTCCTCGAAGTGCTCGAAGCGCACCTTGCCCACAAAGCAGCGTAAGCCTGCGTGGTTTCCCCGCGACGGCCGCCTTCCCACGTTGCCATCACCGGCGCTAACAGTGCGTAAGATCTTTCACGCCGCGCACCTGGTGCAGTGGCTGGCCCGAAGCCGCGGTAAGAGCTTTCTGAATCTCCGCGAGAATCGACAGGGCAATGGTCGCCGGCGTATCCGCTCCAAGATCGAGGCCTGTGGGAGCATGCATCTGCGAGAGCCAGCGATCGACGCGATCCGACGCATCGGGAAGATGCAGCAAACGCGCGGCTTCGGCAAGCAGTTCGCGCGTGCGGCGCTGCGGTCCCAGCACCCCGCTGTACGCGAGCGGAGTATCGAGCCCAAAGATCAAAGCGAGGATGTGCGCATCCTGTTCGAAGCTGTGGGTCATCACCACCGCGCTGTCTGTCCTGCGCAGGCTTATATGCTGCCGAGACCTCGCGGGAAGATCGGCAATCGGCAGAACAAGCACTTCGTCGGCGGCTGCGAAGCGCTCGCGTGTGGCGAGATGCGAGCGGCCATCGGCAACCACCACGTACCAGCCGAGCCCATGCGCCAACTCCACCAATGGCTTGGCATCGTCGCCTGCACCGAAGATCCAGAGCGAGGTGCGCGCCGGCCGGTATTCGGCAAGAACGCGCGTCGTTGCGCCATCAAGCTCGATGCGCTGTTCCTGGGTTGTTCGCGTAGCGAATGCCTGATGGGCGAGTGACTTGAGATCGCGCTGGGTAGCGGCTGCGGAATCGTCGAATGACGAATCGCCGAAAATCGTGCGCGAACCGATCCGCGCTCCCTCAATCACCGTGGCGATGCCGACGGGAATTCGCGCCTTGAATGCGCTCTCCAAAGCCGCCAGCAGCGGTCCCGCAGTCGCTTTGCGTTCCAGCAGCAGATAGACGACCCCGCCGCAGCCCGAGCCGTAGGGCCGTTCGTCCTCATCGTCCTGCGTGGAGTAGCGCTCGACCACGGGGCCCGATGCCGTGAGCCACCATGCGCGCCGCGCCACTTCGGCTTCGAGGCATCCGCCGCTCACCGTCCCGGCACGGCGGCCATCCTGCGCCAGCAGCATGCGTGCACCCGGCTTGCGATAGCTCGAGCCTTCGACAGAAACCACGGTCGCCAGTACATATTCCGCCCCGGCATTTTCAAGGCCGCGCCACAGGGACAGAATCTGACCTAGATCGTTCATGCACTCCTATTGTCGCGCAGGTTAGGCTGAGACAATCGAAGATTGCAGTAAATGCTCAATCCGCACAGGCAACTCACGCACACGCACGCCGGTTGCGTGATAGACTGCGGCGGTAATTGCAGCGGCTACCCCCGCCAGGCCGATCTCGCCCACGCCCCTCGCGCCGTACTCACCCATGGCTGGGTCGGGATAATTCAGGAACGTCACGTCGATATCGGGCAGATCGGCGCACGTCGCCATCAGGTAGTCGGCCATGCTTCCGTTGATGGGCTGGCCGGTTCGCATGTCCCGCACCGTTTCTTCCAGCAGGCCCATGCCCACGCCCATCACCACTGCGCCTTCGATCTGGTTCCTCGCCGCCTTGGGGTTGATGATGCGCCCGGCGTCAATCACGGTGACCGTCCGGCTCACGCGCAGCCGTGCGATGTCCGGCTCCCACTCCACTTCAGCAAACTGCGCGCCAAACGAGTGCAGCGAGACGCCCTTGGCCTTCGGGTCTTCGAAAGTGGGCACGGTCTTGCCTTCGGCGCTGATGCTGCTGATGTGCGCCATCTCCAGCAGGTCGACGAAATGCGCGCCACCGCTGGCAGGCTGATCCTTCGCGTGGATCCGGCCGTCGGTGTAAGCAATCGTTTCGATCTTCGCGTTGTGCAGCGGCGACCCCTCCAGGCTGGCCGCGAGTTGCTGCAGCTTGCCGATGGCATTGTCGGCGCCCGATGCAATGGCCTGCAGCACGGAGCCCGTAACCCAGGACCCGCCCGACATCGGTCCCTCCGGCAGCGCGCTGTCGCCCAGGAACACGTCGATGCGATCGAGGGGAATGCCGGTCTTTTCGTGTACCACCTGGGCGAAGACCGTGTAGGTCCCGGTGCCGATATCCTGCGTGCCGCAGCGTACGCAGAGGCGTCCATTGGCGCAGAACTCAACCGACGCCGTGCAGGGCATGCGCATCGCGATCCAACTCGCGCCCGCCATGCCCCAGCCGAGAATCTTGCCGTCACGGCGCATCGAGCCAACGCCGGCCGTGCGGCGGTCCCACCCGAATTTCTTCGCGCCCGTCTCGTAGCACTCCCGCAAATGGCGCGACGAGAAAGGCTGGTTGGTGCTTTCATCTTTCTCAGCGTCGTTGAGCAGGCGCAGTTGCAGCGGATCCATCTTCAGCGCGTCGGCGAGCTCGTTCATGCCCGACTCCAGTGCGTAGAGGCCGGGAACCGCGCCGGGGCCGCGCATGTACATGGGCGCGCCAATGTTGCGGCGAACCATGCCGCTCGTGACCTCAAGATTGGCGCAGCTGTAAAGAAATGGCGTCTGCTCGCCGCAGCCTTCATCGAAATCATCAAGCTGCGAGGTCACGTTCAGATAGTCGTGGCGAATAGCCACAAGCTTTCCGTCTTTGCCCGCGCCCAGTTGGATACGCTGCTCGGTGCGCGGCCGAAAGCCCACGCTCGAAAACATGCGCCGGCGGTCCATGCTCAGCTTCACGGGCCGCCCCAGCTTGCGCGCGGCGACAGCCGCGACCGCGGTGTGCGGCCAGGGAAAAAGCTTGCCGCCGAAGCCCGCGCCCAGAAAGCGCGTCACTACGCGAACATTCTCGACCGGCAGCCCGAGCACCTGCGCCATCACGATGCGATGGTTCACCACGCCCTGCGTGGTTTCATACAGCGTCACGCGGTCGCCGTCCCACACCGCAACCGAAGCATGCATCTCGATGGGGTTGTGCGTTTCGTTGGGAGTGATGTAGGTCTGGTCGATTTTCACCGGCGCCGAAGCCAGGGCGGCATTCGGGTCGCCGCGCTTCGAGACAGATTTGTGCTCGCCTTTGTAGTCGTCGAGGCTCGTGCGAAGGTTCGCGGGCTCCAGATCGTATTCGACTTTAACGGCTGCCGCGGCGGCCGTTGCCTGCTCGAATGTTTCCCCGACCACCACCGCCACGTGCTGACCCCAGTGGCGCACAACGTCGTCTTCAAAGGCCGAGCGCACCTCGCTGTTGGTGGCATTGGCGTCGCCGGGGACGCTGCGATAGAGCGGGCCGATGTTTCCGTGATGAAGCACCAGCAGCACACCGGGCATCCGCTCCGCGGCGCTCGCGTCGAGGCTCCTGATCCGGCCGCTCGCAATCAGCGACCCCACGGGAACTGCATAGGCCATGTGCTCGAAGTGAAAATCCGCCGCGTAGACTGCAGCCCCCGACGTCTTCAGAGGGCCATCAATGCGGGGCGTTGCCGTGCCGACGATCGAACTCGTGCTCATGCTTGCCTTTCTTGCTTCGTCAATCCCTTCGGGTCGCCCAATTCTCCGCGCGCTGCCCGATTACGCTTCCACTACTTTCGATTGCAGCAGATCCTCAATGCGGATGGGCAGCTCGCGCACCCGCACTCCGGTTGCGTGATAAACCGCCGAGGCGATCGCAGGCGCAACCCCCGCCATGCCGATCTCCCCGATCCCGCGCGCCCCATATTCGTTCACGATCAGGTCCGGATAGTCGAGGAAGGTCACGTCGAGTTCCGGCAGGTCAGCGCATGTGGTCACCAGGTAATCGGCGAAGTTGCCGTTGATGGGCTGGCCGAATTTGGCGTCGTAGTGCGTGCCCTCGAAGAGCGCCATGCCCACGCCCATCACCGCTGCCCCCAGAATTTGATTTGCGCCGGCCTTCGTGTTGATGATGCGTCCGCAATCAAAAATGGAAAAGATGCGGCTCACGCGCACGTGCGCGATCCCCGGATCCCACTCCACCTCGGCAAAGTGGGCGCCATAGGAGTGCAGCGAGTACTTCTGCGCCTTGGGATCCTCAAACGACGGAAAGGTGCGGCCCGTTGCCGTGATGCCGCTCAGATCCGCAAGCCGCAACACCTCTTCAAACGGAATCCCGTTCGCCGTCAGGCTTCCGCCGTGATACGCGGCGCCGACAACCTGCGGTTGCTGCGTTTTCGAAACCACGCGGCCCTCGGCAACGGTCAGCGTGTCAGGGTGCGAACCATGAAACGGCGAGCCCGGCGTTTGCGCGGCGATGTTGAGGAGTCGTGTGACCGCCTGGGTAACCGCGCCGGTCGCCGCGGGCAGCATCGCGCTCGTTACCATCGATCCGCCCGAAGTCGGGCCATCGGGCAGCGCCGTGTCGCCAAGAAAGACATCGATGCGATCGAGCGGCACGCCCGTCTTTGCGTGCACCACCTGCGCAAAGAGCGTGTAGGTTCCCGTGCCGATATCCTGCGTGGCGCAGCGCACGCAGACACGGCCGTTGGGGCACAGTTCGACGCTCGCCGTGCAGGGAATGCGAGCTGCCGACCATGAAGCCGCTCCCACGCCCATGCCAATGATCTTGCCGTTGCGGCGCATTGAGCCCACTTCCGGCGTGCGTTGCTTCCATCCGATCTTTTCGGCGCCGACCTGGTAGCACTCCTTCAAATGACGTGAGGAGAAGGGCAGGTTCCTGCCTTCGTCGCGTTCGGCATCATTCTTGATGCGCAGCTCCACCGGGTCCATCTTGAGCCTGATGGCCAGCTCGTCCATCGCCGACTCCAGCGCGAAAAGCCCGGGCACCGCGCCGGGACCGCGCATCGGCGCGGGCGCTCCCACGTTGCGACGCACCATCGCCGTCGTCACTTCGAGGTTGGGGCAGCTGTAGAGAAACGGCGTCTGCTCGCCGCAGTGCTCCACAAAATCGTCAAGTTCCGATGTCTGGGTGTAGAAGTCGTGGCGAATCGCCGTGAGCTTGCCATCCTGCGTCGCGCCCAGGCGAATGCGCTGCTGGGTGCGCGGGCGATGGCCCACATTCGAAAACATCATGCGCCGATCGACGCTCAGCTTCACCGGCCGGTTGAGCTTGCGCGCCGCCGCGGCCGCCATCGTCGACTGCGGCCATGGAAACAGCTTGCCGCCAAATCCCGAACCGATAAATCGAGAGATCACGCGCACGTTTTCATAGGGCACGCCCAGCACCTCGGCCATCACCCGCCGGTGATTCACCACGCCCTGCGAGCTTTCGTAGAGCGTGACATTGTCGCCGTCCCACACCGCAACCGTGCCGTGCATCTCCATCGGGTTGTGCGTTTCGACGGGAGTGGAATACGTCTCGTCGATCGTCACCGCCGCCGAACCGAGCGCCTGGTCTGGATCGCCGCGCCTCCAGCTGCTCTCGCGCTTGCCTTCGAACCCAGCGGCCAGATCGGTGCGCACATCCGGCGCTTCCTGCTCATATTCCACGCGAACCGTGGATGCTGCTGCCCGCGCCTGCTCCAGCGTCTCCGCTACCACCACCGCGATGAACTGGCCCCAGTAATAAATGCCGTCGTCCTCAAACGGCGTGCGCGCTTCGTTGGTGTGCCCATCATCCTGGCCCGGAAACAGACGATAGACCTTGCCCATGTTGCCGTGGTGAAACACCAGCACCACGCCGGGCATCTTCTCCGCGGCCGTCACATCGAGCGAACGAATGCGGCCCTTGCCGATGGTGCTCTGCACGGCAACTCCGTGCACCAGGCCCGGAAAATCGTGGTCCACCGCGTAAACGGCGCGGCCGGTCGTCTTCAGCGGCCCGTCGATGCGCGGCACCGCCGCGCCGATGATATTGGCCGCTGGGGGAAGTGTGTGCGTCGCCATTGGGATTCTCCTCGGTTCGACGTCCTTTGTGTTCCGAGACGCCTGCCTCGAAACCTCCTGCGTACCTCCGGCTCTCCGAGCTAAGCCGTCGCCATCTTCATCGTGCGTACCAGGCAGCGCTTCGCAAGCTCCACCTTGAATGCGTTATCGGTGCGCGGTTTCGCCTGCGCCAGCGCGGCTTCCGCCGCTTTGCGAAACGCGGCCGCATCGGCGGATTTGCCCATCAGCGCGGCTTCGGCTTCGTGCGAGCGCCACGGCTTGGTGCCTACCCCGCCCATCGCCACGCGTATGTAGCGGATGCGTCCGCCTTCCACCTTCGCCACCACCGCCGCTGACGCCAGCGCAAATTCATAACTGGCGCGATCGCGCAGCTTCAGATAGACCGACTTCGCTCCCTCGATCGGCTTGGGCAGGTCGACATAGGTCACCAGTTCGCCTGGCTCCAGTGCGTTTTCGACGTTCGGCGTGTCGCCGGGCAGCTTGTGAAACTCGCCGAATTGGATGGTCCGCTTGCCCTTCGGTCCTTCCACGCGGATCACCGCTTCCAGCGCCGCCATCGCCACGCACATGTCCGATGGGTGGGTCGCAATGCAATGCTCGCTGGTGCCGAGAATCGCGTGCGTGCGATTGAAGCCTTCCAGCGCCGCGCACCCCGTACCCGGCGTGCGCTTGTTGCACCCATAACCGCCCGGCGTTCCCGCGCTGGGCTCGCGGAAGTAGGCGCACCGCGTGCGTTGCAGCAGGTTGCCGCCCGTGGTCGCCATGTTGCGCAGCTGCGGCGACGCTCCCGATAGCAGCGCCTGCGAAAGCACCGCGTAGTGCTCCTTGACATCCGCGTTCCAGGCCAGGTCTGAGTTGCGTACCAGCGCGCCTATCCGTAATCCGCCGTCAGGCAGCTTCTCCACCTTGTCCAGGGGCAGCAGGTTGATGTCGACCAGGCCCCCCGGCGTCTCCACGCTGAGCTTCATCAGGTCGACCAGCGTGGTTCCTCCAGCGATAAACTTGCCGGTCTGTCCGCCCGTGATGGCCATGTCCACGCTGGATGCCTTGACGTAGTTAAAGGTCTGCATCGTCTCCTCCTCCGTCAGGCTTGCGCCCGCACCCGTTTTACCGCGGCAACAATGTTGGTGTAGGCGCCGCAGCGGCAGATGTTGCCGGCCATGGCCTGCTTGATGTCCTCATCCGTGGGCCCGATCGGCTCTTTCAGCAGCGCCACCGCGCTCATGATCTGTCCGCTGGTGCAGTAGCCGCACTGGTAGCCGTCGCTCTCGACAAATGCTGCCTGCATCGCATGCAGGTTGTCGGGCTGGCCGATGCCCTCAATCGTGGTGATCTCGTCGCCTTCGTGCATCACCGCAAAGCTCAGGCAGCTGTTCACGCGGCGGCCGTTCACATGTACCGTGCAGGCGCCGCACTGGCCGTGGTCGCAGCCCTTCTTCGTACCCGTCAGGTGCACGCGCTCACGCAGCGTGTCCAGCAGCGTCGCGCGCGTGTCGAGACTATGCAGCGTGTATTCCTTGCCGTTGATGCGCAGCGCAACGTTGGCCGTTCCGGGCAGGTCGCCGCGCCCGTCGTCCACTTCGCGCTCCATCGCCGGCGCAGCCGCGGCCAGCGGCGCAGTCCCAGCCATCAGGCTCGTCGCGCCCAGGCCGGAGAGAAATGTTCGGCGGCTGAAACGCGAGCCCTTCAGCCCGGGACAGGCTGGGGCCAGCGGCTCCAGCTCCAGCGTCTGCTGGTCTGGCGCAAGTTCTTGCTGAGTCGGCGGGGCATGCAGATCAACTGGTTCTGCCACAGGGGACCTCCTCGGGCCGAAGCCCATGTGCAGCCATCCTACCCGAGTTCAGCCCCGGGCAGATGGCGTGGTTGACGCGCAGGGGATCACCCCATCGCATCCACTCGGAAACTGGATCGAAACACGGGGAACCGGTTCGATCCGTGCGAAACATCGCAGGGTCCGTCTCAAACGCCGGGAAAGCTGACGGGCCCTACCTGCTGATCAAAGCCATCATCGCGGGCGCATAACGCTCGCCCGCCGCTGCATCGAGCGGGAACGCATCCTGCAGCATTGCCAGAACGTCCGGAGCAAGCGAGATCTCCCCGGCTGCGGCATTCTCCTCGAGATATTTGCGCCGCTTGGTTCCGGGAATCGGAACAATATCGTCGCCCTGCGCCAGCACCCAGGCAAGGGCAAGCTGGCTCGGCGTCAGTCCCTGCTGCCGTGCCACGCGCCGCACGTGCTCAACGAGTTCAAGATTACGCCGGAAATTCTCGCCTTGGAAGCGCGGGCTCAAACGCCGCCAGTCGTCTGCCTCGAAGTCGTCAGGACTCTGGATCGCGCCCGTTAAAAAGCCCCGACCCAGCGGACTGTAGGCGACAAAGGCAACCCCCAGGCGCCTGCACGTCGGCAGCACGTCGGGCTCAGGATCGCGCGTCCACAGCGAATACTCGGTCTGCAGCGCGGTTATCGCATGCACGCCGTGCGCGCGCTCCAGCGTGGCCGGCGATGCTTCCGACAGTCCTATGTAGCGGATCTTGCCTTCTTCAATCAGCCGCGCCATCGCGCCGACAGTCTCTTCGATCGGCGTCTTCGGGTCCACGCGATGCTGATAGTAGAGGTCGATCGTCTCGATGCCCAGGCGCTTCAGGCTGCCTTCGACCGCCTTGCGAATATACGCCGGGCTGCCGTCAATTCCGCGCCGCGTCGGATCGTGCGGGTCGCGCAAGATCCCGAACTTCGTTGCCACAAAGAACCGGTTGCGCCGTCCCTTCAGCGCCTTGCCCACAAGCTCCTCATTGGTATGTGGCCCGTACACATCAGATGTATCCAGGAAGTCGATGCCCAGCTCTAAAGCTCGATCGATCGTCGCCAGCGACTCCTTGTCGTCATGCGCGCCATAAAACTCGCTCATGCCCATGCAGCCCAGGCCGATGGCCGAAACCGAAGGTCCGTGCGTACCCAGTCTCCGCGTTTTCATGCGGACTCCTTCCTTAGAAAGCTTTCCAGGGCCCTGCGTGACCTGCGTCCTCTACTCAGCGGTCGACCAGAGCCATTCGCTGCGGGCTGTAGCGTTCTCCTGCGATGACCTCCGGCGCCAGCGCGGCATCCAGCTGCGCGATCTCGCCGGGCTCGAGCTTCAGCTCCGCGGCGGCAATGTTTTCTTCCAGAAACGCTCGCCGTTTCGTGCCTGGAATCGGAATGATGTCGTCCCCCTTGGCCAGCAGCCAGGCCAGAGCCACCTGCCCCGCCTTGGCTCCTTTTTGCGCGGCGATCTCCCTCACCCGCGCCGCAGCATTCATATTCGCGGTGAAGTTCTCGCCTTCAAAGCGCGGGTCCAGGCGCCGGAAATCGTCCTCCGGGTACTCCTCCGCGCGCTTCGCCGTCCCCGCCAGGAATCCCCGTCCCAATGGGCTGAAGGGAACCAGCCCGATGCCCAGTTCGCGCAGGGTCGGAATAATCTTCGCCTCGAGGTTGCGCTCCCACAACGAGTACTCGCTTTGCAGCGCGCTGACCGGATGCACGGCATGCGCACGGCGAATCGTCTTCTCGCTCGCCTCCGACAATCCGAAAAACCGCACCTTGCCGGAATGGATCAGCTCTTTCACCGCGCCCGCGACATCTTCAATCGGCACGCCGGGATCGACGCGGTGTTGATACAGAAGGTCAATATGATCGGTCTGAAGCCGCTTCAAAGAGGCGTCGACGACGTCGCGAATGTGCGCTGGCCGGCTGTTCGGTCCCTTCATTTGCCCGTCGACGATCTCGAAGCCGAACTTCGTCGCGACGAACGCCTGCTGGCGCCGGCCTCTCAGCGCGCGGCCCAATAGCTCTTCATTCACAAAGGGTCCATACACCTCGGCGGTGTCGAAGAAGTTCAGCCCCAGTTCAAGCGCCCGATGAATCGTGGCGATCGATTCTTTCTCATCGGCGGGGCCATACGACTGGCTCATGCCCATGCAGCCCAGGCCAATGGCCGAGACCGCGGGCCCATGCGAGCCCAATGTGCGGGTCTTCATGCGGAATCCCTCTGCCTGGATTTAGCTCACCGGTTCCAGCACTTCCGGTTCTACCGGAATCTCGATCCGGATGCGCTCCTCGATCAGCTTGTAGTTCTCGATCTTGTGCGTCAGCAGCGCATGCGCCTTTTGCAGCTCGACAATCTGGCCCGCAATCTCGGCCTGATGATCTTCAAGAATCTTACGCCGTTCGAGCGAAGTCGCATCGCCCAGCTCGCGCAGGCTCGCGTAACGCTGCATCTCCCGAATGGGCATGTTCGTTGCCCGCATGCAGTGAAGGAAATGGAGCCAGGCTTCGTCGGCGTCGGAATAGCGCCGGTGACCATTGCGCGCGCGGCCGACGGACTGGATGAGACCGACGCGCTCATAGTAGCGAAGCGTGTGCGCGGTCATTCCGCACCGCTCTGCCATACTTCGAATCGTGTATCCGGTGTTCCCCATACCTTCCACCGTACATCTGAGAGCGCGCTCGAAGTCAAGATAAGTGAGCGTCTGCAGCGGGTTACCCAGCACGCCGTTCCATGACGTCGGATTTCGATGATAAAACCATTGCTTTTAACGAGTTAGCCCGGTGATCCACGCGCCTGAGTTCGGTCCAGCTTAACAATTCTTAAGAAAGTAAACCCTGAAACCCCTCGTGCCCCCTTTGGCTCGGGCAATCTCGCGGATCGAAGTTGCCGACCTCCCAGAGGCCCGAGGCAAACTTCCTTCCCCAGTCCCGTCCCGCGGATCGTCGTTCGTTGCTGCGAGCTCGGTCTCGTATGATCGAGAGCGGTGACGAAAACCCTGAGCGTGCAAACCGCCGATCTCTACAGAAAAATGCTGGAGGTTGCTCTCGACGAAGCCCGGCAGGGCCGCGCCGAGGGGGGCATCCCCATCGGCGCCGCGCTCTTCCGCCGATCCGGCGAGCTGGTAAGCCGCGGCCACAACCGTCGCGTGCAGCAGGATGATCCGAGCGTGCACGGAGAAACCGATGCCTTTCGCCGCGCGGGACGCCAGCGCAGTTATCGCGATATGGTCATGGTCACCACGCTGGCGCCTTGCTGGTATTGCAGCGGCCTCGTGCGCCAGTTTCGCATCGGCACCCTGGTTGTGGGCGAAAGTCGAACCTTCGCTGGAGGCCTGGACTGGCTGCGCGAAAATGGCGTGGAGGTGATCGATCTCGACGATCGCGCCTGCCGCGAATTGCTCGAAGGCTTCATTGCGGAACGACCCGAAGTGTGGAACGAGGACATCGGTGAAGACTGACAGGGCGGGGTCGGTTCCTGTTCCTGCAAACAATCTGGGAGGAAATCATGCAGCGACGGCAGTTTCTTGCGGCTTCTCTGGCGACCTCGGCGGCAGCCTTCACGCGCGGCGTAAACGCGCAACCTTCCCGCGGACACGCGCGCGAGTTCTACCAGGTGCGCCGTTATGCGCTCACCTCGGGCCCGCAATCCAAGCTCACTGAAACCTATCTGAGCGACGCGCTCATTCCCGCTGTCACAAAAATGGGCATGGGCCCGGTCGGCGCCTTCCGCCTCGACTTCGGACCCGAAACGCCGGTCTACTACGTCCTCATCCCCGGCCCCGACGCCGGCGCGCTCGCCGAGGTCGACCTCAAGCTTGCCCACGACGAGGAGTTTCTGAAAGCCGCCGATCCCTTCTGGAGCGCCCCAGCCACCGCGCCCGCCTTTCAACGCGTCGAGTACTCGCTCCTGGCCGCCTTCGAGGGATGGCCGAAGCTCACACCGCCGCCCGGCGCATCCACGAAGGCGAAACGGATCTTCCAGCTGCGCACCTATGAAAGCCCTAGCTACCGCGACCACGTCGTCAAGGTCAAGATGTTTCACTCCGGCGAATTCGACATCTTCGCCAAGGCCGGCTTTCACATGGTCTTCTTCGGCGACACGCTCATCGGTTCGCGCATGCCCAACCTCACCTATATGCTCAGCTTCGCCGATAGCGCCGAGCTCGACGCAAAATGGGATCTCTTCCGCAATGACCCCAACTGGAAAAAACTATCGGCGGATCCTCAGTTCGCCTTCGAGCCCATCGTCTCCAACATCTCCAACCTGCTGCTGAGCCCGTTGAGTGCGTCGCAGGTCTGACGCTTACTGCGCAAACTTGAGCGAATAGCTCTGCGCGGGATCGATAGCCCCGTGCAAAATGCCCAGCGACTTGAGCTGTTCGTAGCTCGTCTGCCAGCGCGCGGCGGTCATGCGGCCGGTCTGCGCGCCGCTCGCATCGCCGCCGGTCACAAAGCCGCCGTCGCGCAGCGCCTTCGCCGTGTAGGCCTCCTGCGCCGGGTTCAACGCGGGATTCAACGTCAGCAGGTATTTGTTCGTCGTCTCAGGGTTTTGCAGGTATGCGTTCCATCCGCGGATGCTCGCGCGCACAAACTTCGCCACCACGTCGGGATGCTGCGCGGCGAAATCGCGCGACGTGAATTGCACGCGATACGGATCGTAGCCCGACGAGCTGATCAGAAACGTTCGCACATCGGCGCCCGCCTGCTTGGCAAAGAACGGTTCGCTGGTCACGAAAATCTGCTGGATGTGATTCGGATCGGCGAGAAAGCTGGCAATCGACAGCGTGGTCGGAATCTGTCGCACATTCTTCAGGTTGTAGCGCGCGATTACATACTTTAGCCACGTGGCGCCCGTCTGCGTCGCAACCGTGCGCCCGTCCAGATCCTTGAAGTCATGCACCGGCGAATTCGCATGCACCATGATCGCCTGCGGATCGTGCTGCATCGTGGCCCCCACCGCAATCAACGGGAGCCCATTCGAATCCCACTCCAGAATCTGGTCGCTCGATCCAAGTCCGAAGTCTGCTTTTCCTGAGGTGACAAGCTGTGCCACGCTGCCATATTGCGGCAACGGCACAATCGTCACGTCGAGCCCTTCAGCCTTGTAAAACCCCTGTTGCTGCGCCGTGAAAAATCCGCCGTGTTCCGGCTGCGGATACCAGTCAAGCTGCAGTTTGACCGGCGTGAGTCCGCTGGTTGTTGACGATTGCGGCCGGCAGCCCACGGCAACAACCGCCGCTGCACTGAGAACGATAAGAGCAATGAAACGAAGACTCCGGATTCGCAACACGAACCTCGCTCGATTGATGACAGCTGATGAATCAAAAACCTATCTCGCGGTTGTTTACGCAGCTTTCCTTTGCGCGCCGAGCCGAGCCGCAATCTCGACGAGCGCTTCGTCTGCGCCGCGCGCCGCCGCCATCTGCATTCCGCCGGCAGAGCAGGGAATCGTCACCACCGGAATCCCGGCCAGACTGAACGGCGTGGTGTAGCGCAAGATGCGCGGCCGCGTCTCACGGTGATCCGCGCCCGCTGCCAGTCGAGCCACCGGGGCCGCCGGCAGCAGCAGCAATTCGTGCTCGGCGAGCATGGAATCGATGCGTGCAACAAACTCCGCTTGTTGCAACCGAAGCGCAGCGATTGCGCTCTCCGTAATCTGCGCGCCGCCTTCCAGTCGCTCGCGGATGGCCGCAGGGAAGTGCGCAAAGCGGCCCGCGTGAATTCGTGCTGCCTCCCATGCCTGGATCGGCGCGTAAATCGCAAAGGCTTCTTCCCAACTCGATGCATCGAAGGTCTCGCCGCGCAGCCCCAGGGCCCGCAATTCCTCCGCCGTTGCCTCCAGCGAATCGACGATGCCCGGCTCGCAATCGTGCAGAAACGGCCGATCGACAATCGCGAAGCGCGCGAATGTCTTCCTCCGCCGCCTTGCGCCCTCGGGGATAAAGACCTCCGCCAGCAGCGGCGCATCTTCGAGATCGCGAAAGAGCCATCCCATGGTGTCAAACGACTCCGCCAGGTGGCACCCTCCACGCCAGTTGCCCCGTCCCATCGTCGCCCGATAACCCGCCAGCCCGCACAGAGCTGCCGGTGCGCGTACCGAGCCTCCGGTATCCGTCCCGATTCCCGCCACCGCCGATCCCTCGAGCACGCTTGCCGCTGCGCCTGACGACGACCCGCCAGTCAACGCGCCCGCGTTGCCCGGTTGCACGCAATCGCCGAAGTCGGGATTCTCGCCCGTGATCCCGTAGGCCAGCGGATGCAAATGCGTTTTTCCCGTGATCACTGCCCCTGCCGCGCGCAGCTTCTCCACCAGCCACGAGTCCCGCACCGCTTTTCCATCTTGATAAAACCGCACCCCGCAGCTGGTCGGCGCCCCCGCCAGGTCAAAGCAGTCCTTCACCGAGATAGGCAGGCCCCAGAGCGTGGCGCGTCCGTCGCCAAACAGGCCTCCTTCGCCGCGAGGCATCGCCTCGGCACGCGCAGCTTCTCCCATCGTCCACGCCGCATCCTGCCACAGGTAGGTGTTCCGGCTCGCGTTGCCATTCGAGCGCCCCAACGCCTGCTCCGCGAGCTCACCCGGGCGCACGGCTCCCTCGGCCAGGGCCGCGCGAAGGCTGCGAAAAGTCCACCCTGAGGACGACATACTGTGATTGTAGGGGGGCAATCCCCGCAGCCTCTCCCACCCATATAAAGACCGCATAAAGCCCCGCGTTTTCCTCCTTCGTCCCGGTTTTCCGCATGCTAGCTTCGAGTATGGGAGTTGTGTTGAGCGCATCCCCTCGTCTCACCGTTAAAACCAAGTCTGACCGCGACCTCGAGCGCATGCGCGCGCTGATTGCTTTTACTGCCCGATCGCTGCAAACCAGCCATCCTCGTCCCTTTGGCGCTGCGATCGTGCATACCAGGTCCGGCAAGCTGCTGCTCGCTGCGCTCAACAACGTTATGCAGGCAGTCGATCCCAGCGCGCATGCCGAGGTGCGCGCCATCCGTCTTGCGACAAAGCGCCTTAAGAAGGTTTCGCTCGCCGGCTACACGCTCTACTCCACCTGCGAGCCATGCCCCATGTGCATGAGCACCGCTTTATGGGCAGAGCTCGATCGGGTGGTTTACGGCGCTACCATCGAGGACGCCAGCCGGCACTTTAATCAAATTCAAATTCCGGCGCGCGAGGTCGCGGAACGAGCCGACATGCCCTGTCTCATCGATGGCCCCATGATGCGCGATCAGTGCTATGCTCTCTTTACTCACCCCACGATGCTGCAGGCCATTCGGCTCCTACCCACGCGCAAGCGCAAAAAGTAAACTAGGCGGCGATCCAGGTCTCTTTTGAGGGCACTCATGCAGGACGGGCTGGCGGCAGGACTTTCCACCATTGTCGATTCCTCGCGCGTGGTCACCGCGCCCGCGGTCATCGACCGCCTCTCGCACGACTTCTATTGGTATTCGCCGGTCCTGCGCCCCAGGCTCGTCGACAAGACCGGCGATGTGGCCGTACAGCCGGTCAGCGTCGACGAAGTGCTGGCCGTCCTGCGCTATGCCGGCCTCCACCAGGTCCCGGTCACCGTCCGCGGCGCAGGCACCGGCAACTACGGGCAGTGCGTTCCCCTCGAAGGCGGCATCGTGCTCGATCTCTCGCTCATGGACAAGCTCGAAGAGATCACGGCTGACGGCGTTGCCGTCTGCCAACCCGGCCTGCGCCTCGGCGCGCTCGAGTCCGAAGCACGCAAGCAAGGCTGGGAACTCCGCATGTACCCATCGACGCTGGTCAAGGCTTCGGTCGGCGGGTTCCTCGCCGGAGGTTCCGGCGGCATCGGCTCCGTCGCCCATGGCGGCCTGCGCGATTTCGATACCGTGCGCGCCTTCGAAGTTGTCACCATGGAAGAGGAGCCGCGCATCGTGAAGCACGAGGGCCCGGCAGTTCACGAGATTTTGCATGCCTGGGGAACCAATGGCGTGCTCACGCGCATCTGGTTCGCGCTCACCCCGGCTATCGACTGGGTGCAGGTCACGGTGGCCTTCGAATCCTACGACCAGGCTTTCACATTCACCGAATCTATCGCCACCGATCCCGCCTGGACCAAGCGCCTCGCCACCGTCTTCGAGTGGCCTATCCCTTCCTTCTTCACGCCCATCAAGAAGCTGGTACGCGATCAGAAATCCCTGGCCCTGGTCATGATCGACGCCACGCAGCTGGAGGCGCTGGCGACGGCTGCTTCGAACGCCGGCGGAGAAGTCACCTTCACTGGCCCTTACGACGGCCCGCGCACCCAACCTTTGCTCAGCGATTACACGTGGAATCACACCACGCTCTGGGCCATGAAAGCAGACCCGGCCTTCACCTACCTGCAATGCGGATTCTCCGCCACCGAATGCCGCAACCAGTTTCGCCTGCTGCGCGAGCGCTTCGGCCACGAGATCCTCTTCCATATCGAATTCATGAAAAACGGTGACGGCATCGTGATTCCCGGCGCCATCCCCGTCGTCCGCTTCACCACCGAAGACCGCCTTAACGAGATGATCGCCTTCTGCCGGTCGATTGGCGTCTTCGTCGCCAATCCTCACGTCAACTACCTCGAAGACGGCGGCCGCTTCCGCCCCGACAACATTCAGCTCATGGCAAAGCAAAAGTACGACCCGCGCGGTCTCCTCAATCCCGGCAAGATGATCAGCTTCCACAAGCAGGGCGTCGCGCCATGAAGACTTGGCTTCCCGACTCCCGCAACTTCGCTTATCTCACCTGGAAGCAGGTCGACGCTCTCTCGCGCGAAGCAACGCTTCTCGTGCTGCCCACCGCGGCCATCGAGCAGCACGGGCACCATCTGCCGCTCGCGACCGACACGCTTATCAATAATCTGCTCCTCGGCAAAGCCCTCCAGCTCATTCCCGCCGACCTGCCCATCTACGCGCTGCCCCCGGTCTGCTACGGCAAGAGCAACGAGCACCTCGGGTTTCCCGGAACGCTCTCAGTCAGCGCGCAGACGTTTCTCGCCGTCGTTCGCGATCTCGGCGCAAGCCTCGCTGCCGGCGGATTCAAAAAGCTCGTTCTCTACAACACGCATGGCGGCAACACCTCCCTCGTCGATGTGCTCGCGCGCGACTTGCGTGCCGAGTTCGGCCTGCGCACCTTTTCCCTCTTCGGATCGCCTGGAGCCGCCTTTGACGGCGTGTCTTCGCAGGAGCGGACCTATGGCTTTCACGCCGGCGAAATCGAGACCGCCTATCTCCTCCACGCAACGCCCGATCTCGTCCACACCGACGCCTACACGGCAAACTACATCGCGCGTGTCGATCGGCCCGAGCCGCTCAAGCCCGAAGGCTCGGCGGCCAACTTCGCCTGGCTCACGCGTGACATCACGCCCAGCGGCGTGCTCGGCGACCCCACTTCGGCTAGCGCAGAGAACGGCGAGCGCTGGGCCAGCGAAGCTGCGGCGCGCATTGCCGAGATCCTCATCGCCATGTTTAACTTTGAACCGAAACACGGGGCTTAAGCGATGATCGATTGCGGCAATGGAGTCCGCCTCGAACGTGCCGTGCGCTGCACCCTCAACGACGGCGTTACCCTGCTTTCCGACCACTACTATCCAGCCGAAGAGGGGCCCTGGCCGACCCTTCTGATGCGCCAGCCGTACGGGCGCGACATCGCCTCCACCGTCGTCTACGCGCACCCCGTCTGGTTTGCCCGCCACGGCTATCACGTCGTCATTCAGGACGTGCGCGGGCGCGGCGGCTCCGAGGGCGATTTTTATCCTTTCCGCAACGAAGCCCGTGACGGCGCGGAGACCATCGCCTGGCTCCGCGCTCATTCCGCCTGTAACGGCCGCATCGGCATGTACGGCTTTTCCTACCAGGGTGCAACCCAGCTGCTCGCGGCCGCCGAACAGCCCGAGGGCCTTCAGTGCATCGCGCCCCACATGACCGCGGCCGATCTCTATCACGGCTGGTTCTATCACCAGGGCGCGCTGCGCCTGAATTCTGCACTCGCCTGGGGCATTCAGCTGCTGCGCGGAGATGCGCGCCGCCGCGGCCTCCGCGAAGCCAGCGATAAACTCGAAGCCGCCTGGGCCAACATTCGCGCCCAGGCAGCGCATGTGCCCTACGCCGATCATCCCGCCATCGCCGATTCCGCCCTTCCCAGTTATGTGCGCGACTGGTTTGCGCACCGCGAGCCCGGCGAATATTGGACCGCGCAGGACATCAGCACCCGCATCGGTCAAATCAAGATCCCGGCTCTTCACCTGGCAGGCTGGTTCGATCCTTACCTCCAGGGCTCGATTGCCGGCTTTCTCGCTCTGTGCAAAGGCGCAGGCACCGAGTTCGCCCGCGAGCATCAATATCTCTTCGTCGGTCCATGGGTTCACATTCCCTGGGGCGATCGCGTGGGCGACGCAAACCTGGGCGACGCCGCGAATCTCAACACCGACGAGATTCTGCTGCGCTGGTTCGACCAGTGGCTCAAAGACATTCCCGCATTCTCGTTCGACGCCCGCATCCGCTATTTCCGCCTCGGCATCAACAACTGGCGCGGCACCCACGACTGGAACGAAGAATCCTACAAACTCTTCTTGCGCAGCGCGGGCAACGCCAACGCCCGCACCGGCGACGGAAGACTCTCCTCGTCTGCGGCCGACTCCGACGAACCACGCGACGTCTTTGTCTATGACCCCGAGGTTCCCGTCTCCGCGCCCGGCGGTCCACAGGCGCTCAGCGGACCCTTCGATCAGGCGGCTCTCGAGATGGGCAACAACCTGCTCGTCTACACCTCCGACCCGGTCACCCAGCACATGGAGGTCTTCGGCCAGCCGCGCATCAAGCTCTTCGCCTCCACCTCAGCCCCACACGCGGACTTCACGGCGAAGCTGGTTCGCGTCACCCCGGCGGGTCGCGCCGAGTTCCTCTCCATCGGCATCGCGCGCAGTTCGTGGCTCTTTCGCGACTGGCGTTATACCCCCGACGAAATCCATCCATGGGAGTTCGCCCTCGAGCCCATCGCCTTCGTGCTCATGCCCGGCGACTGCCTCCGCCTCGAAATCGCCAGCTCCGCCTTTCCGCTCTACGATCGCAACCCTTCCACCGATGTGCCGCCGCAACGCGCCGACCACTGGAACTGGGCCCGCTCCACGCAGCATATTCTCCACACGGCGGCCCATCCATCCGCCCTCTTGCTTCCAGTCAAAGGGGCGCTTGGATGGTAGGCGAGCAGGAGCAGACCGTTCCCGAGATCGAACTGCACGCCGTTACGAAGCGCTTTCGGAATGCCGCCGTTGCCGTCGAAAGCATCTCGCTCACCATCCAGCGCGGCCAGTTCGTCACCTTCCTCGGGCCTTCCGGCTGCGGCAAATCGACGCTCCTCAAGCTCGTCTCCGGCCTCAGTCCTGCCAGCGATGGTGTGGTCCAGGTCAACGGCATGACCCCGGCCAACGCCCGCGAGATGATGAGCTTCATCTTTCAGGACGCGACCCTGTTGCCTTGGCGAACCGTGGAGAAGAATGTCGGCCTCGGCCTCGAACTCGAGTATGCGACGCGTGATGTGCGCAAACGGCGTGTGCACGACATGCTGCAACTCGTCGGCCTGGGCCACGTCGCCGCGCGCTATCCACGCCAGCTTTCCGGCGGCATGAAGATGCGCGTCTCCATCGCCCGCGCGCTTGTCAGCCGTCCTCGCATTCTCCTGCTCGACGAACCCTTTGCCGCCCTCGACGAGATGACGCGCGACCGCCTCAACGAGGAGCTGCTGCGCCTCTACACGGAGCAGAAGTGGACCGTGCTCTTCGTGACCCACTCCGTCTCCGAAGCGGTCTTTCTTTCCTCCCGCGTCGTGATCCTGGCAGCGCATCCCGGCCGCGTGGCCCATCAAGTTGAGATTAACTTGCCCTGGCCGCGCACCGCCGAAACGCGCGAGTCCCTCGCCTTCGAAGAGCAGGTCACGCGCGTTTCCCGTTTGCTGCGAGGGGTCTCGGCCGCATGAAAAAAGGTCTGCTCGCGCTCAACGCTGCTGCGGTTTTCCTCTGCCTGCTCGGATTGTGGCAAGCCGTCATCTGGCTCAACCATCTCCCGCCGTATATCCTGCCCGGTCCAGTCCTGGTCGCCCAGGCGATCCTCGACCGCTATCCCTCGCTGCTCAATTCCCTCTGGATCACGACCGAAGAAGCCGCCGGCGGACTCATCGCCAGCATCATCTTCGGCGTTGCCTCCGCCATGATCTTTGCCCAATGGCGCTGGCTGCGCCAAACGCTCTACCCCTATACGATCCTTTTGCAAACCGTGCCCATCGTGGCCATCGCGCCGCTCATCATCAACTGGGTCGGCGCCGGCCTCTTCTCCGTCGGCATCGTTACCTTCATCATCTGTCTCGCGCCCATCATCGCCAACACCACCCAAGGCCTGATCAGCGTCGACGAAAACCTGATTCATCTGTTCATGATGCACAACGCCTCGCCCGCGCAGATCCTTTTCAAGCTGCGGCTGCCCCACGCCACGCCCAATCTCTTCATCGGCATTCGCATCGCCGCGGGCATCAGCGTCATCGGCGGCATCACCGGCGAGCTCTTCGCCGGCTCGACGCGCGTGGGCGAGGGCGGTCTCGGCTATGCGATCCTTTACGCGAGCAACCAGATGGAGACCAGCTATCTCTTCGCCCTGGTCTGCGCAGCCACGGTGCTTGGGTTCGGGTTCTTTTTTATCGTCATGTTTTTAGAGTGGCTCTTCCTGCACAATTGGCATGAGTCGAGCCGCCCGCAAACCGCGGACTAGGAGGCGCGCAAACTGTGTTGCGCATGGAGTCGGAAACAGGCTGGTGGCTCATCAGGCATCCCGACCACGCCGAACTCGCCGGCGCATTTGCCGCCGCCTGGGGCAACGCGATGTTTCGCAAGCCCGAACCCCGCCACCGCGTCCTCTTTGGCATTGCTCGGCACGATGATGGCTGGGCAGAACGCGATGCGCACCCCGTCGTCACACGGCAGGGCAAGCCGTCGGCGTTTTCTGTCGAGCTGGTCGGCAAATACTCGGCCTTCGAAGAGATCGACATCGCCGACTACCTCGCCGTCCGCGATCGCGCCGTCCGCATCATTGCGGAGAAC
Source organism: Occallatibacter sp. (assembly GCA_035508975.1). Lineage (GTDB taxonomy): Bacteria > Acidobacteriota > Terriglobia > Terriglobales > Acidobacteriaceae > Telmatobacter. Next base: position 78,030 of record DATJMC010000017.1, on the reverse strand, counting down.
GAACCATACGCCGGCCTGCTCATCGCCATGCACACCTACAACCTGCTCACTGCGCACGCCGACCGCTCCACCATCGCGCCTGAAGGCCTGGTGCTCCTCGACTCCTTCCTTGAGCGCCAGCGCGCGTATCAGGGTCAGCTGCGCGCCGCGATCCAAGCCGACACATCGCTCGCTCCGGCCTTCAAATCCGACCAGGCCATTACCGAGCACTTCCGCCTTTTGCAGGCCTGCGACAATCTCTCGCTGTTATCCTGCGTTGCCTACGCATCCCCCGCGCACTTGCTGCATCCGTTGCCGCTCAACGACGGGTCAACCTCCGAAGTGACCGTCGAGCCGCTGGGTCCGCGTCACTTCAGCCTCGCGCCCTGGCCCTTTGCGGAGTCCGATCTGCATTTTGAGTTTCCAGCGCGCCACGTCGCCGGCAAGCAGTTTCGTTCGTCGCGCGATCTCCAAGAAGCCTATACTGCGGCGAACGTGGAACATCTCTCCGTCCGCCTCAGCCAATAACCAGACGTTCCTCCAGCAGGCCATCGCCACACCGCAAAAAAAAGGCAGCCGCGTTGGCGGCTGCCATGCGTTCGAACCGGGTCAGATCAAAACAGGAAATGCAGAGACATCTGGATTTGCCGCGGGCTGCCGATCGTGTGCGTCACGATGCCCAGGCCTGTCGGGCAGTTGTAGAAGCTCGAGTTCGTTTGCTGTCCCTGCGCGTTGCATCCCGCGGGCAGCGCGACCGGCGGGTTGCTCTGCAGCGTGGGGAACGAGTTGTAGCCGGCATTCTGCGATACTTCATTGCCGGGGATGTCGAAGCTGCTCGTGTTCGTCAGGTTGTAGACGTCGAAGGTGTACTTCAGGCTGTAGCGGTCGTTGAAGGGCAGCGTCTTCACCAGCGACGCATCCGCCCGCTTCTGGAACGACTGCCGGAAGATGTTGCGCTGGCCGTTCGTAAAGCCGGTTTCGAAGTAGTCATCCGGCGGAATCGCACCGCCCAGCCCACCCGGAGCCAGCAGCGGCAGCGTGAAGCACTGCGGCTTCAACGCCGTTTCTCCATTCACCGGGAAAAACGCGCCGGAGTGCCCGCTCAAGGCGTTCTTGGCCGTGCAGCCCTGCGCGAGCGGAACAATCGGGTTGGTGATGCCGTCCGCCGTTGAGTAGTAGATGCTGCCCACCGCGCCCGAGAAATCAATCACGCTGTAGGGTTGACCGCTCTGCAGCACCGTCAATCCAATCAGCGACCAGTCGTTGACGATCTTGCCGGCCAGCGAATGTTCTGCCGCTGCATTCGGCACCTTGAAAACATAGTTGAAATTGATGACGTGGGTGCGGTCGAAATCCGCAGATCCGTAGCCGCTGCGCAGGTTCAGCGGATTATTGCCGTTGTAGAAAAGTCCCAGCCCGCTCTGTTCATCCAGCGCGTGCGAATAGGTGTAGGACGCGCCCACCTGGACGCCATGGCTCATGCGCTTTTCAATGTGCGCCTGGAGCGCGTTGTAGGCGTCCACGCCTTCGGCCACATACGAGATCGACTCCGCCGCGTATCCCATGTAGGGCACGCGCAGGTCGACGTTGCCACCCTCGTAGTTTGCCTGGTAGAACGTCCCGTCGGGCAGCATGTCAAAGCCGCAAGAGAACGTCGCCGAGCAGCCTGCCGGACCTTCCACCGTGTAGCCGTAGCTGTAGTTCTGCTGGTAAGGTCCGCCCGACAGCGTAGGTTTGGTTGGCGAAGCAATCGTTGGCTGGTTAAAGGGCAGCGGGATCACCTGGTGGCGTCCCAGGTTCCCCACATAGCCCAGGTCGATCGCGATATCGTTGCGCGGCTGCCATTGCACATCGAGCGTGTAGTTGAACGTGTAGGGCAGTTTGTTGGCGCGATCGTAAACGCCGAGAGAAATCGGCTGCCCATTGTTGGTTACGCCGCCCGGGCACACCCCCGGCACACCGCCAAGACCCGTGTTGACGATGCTGCAGGCGTTGGGCAGATAGTTCGAGAGATCCGAAGCCTTGGGGTTGGAGGGCGCGGCATATTGCAGAGAGGTGCCAAACGGGTTCTCCAAGTCGCCGCTCGCGTCATCCGGCGCCGTGGTCGGTGGTCCAAAGCCGCCGTAGCCGCCGCAGGTCGGAATGTAGTACTCATACAGCGACCGCGAATAAGTGCCGTTGACTGCCGTGGGGCACTGCGAATCATTCACGAAGGGAAGCTGCTGGTTGACGCCGAAAGGCCCGCCGGTCACCGTTCCGATCGCGTAGCCCGGCGAGAAGTAGCTGAAGAGCTCGCCGCGGTCGTAGTACATCCCGCCGCCCGCCCGTACCACCACCTTGCTGTGAAACATTCCCGGCTGCCAGGCTGCGCCGATGCGCGGCGCGATGCCCCACTGCCGTCCCGTCAGCGTCGTGTTGCTGATGCCCTTGGTCCCGTTGGCGTTGTTGCCGGCAATGATCAGGCCGGTGTTGGTAATGGAGTCGGAGCCGACGTCATAGCTGTAGAGCGAAGGTTCGAAATTGAAAATGCGTCCGTACTTTTCTGTGAGCCCCCCGTCCCAGTCGTAACGCACGCCCGCGGTGAGCGAAAGCGATGGCGTGATCTGCCACTTATCCTGAACGTACGTTCCCAGCTGGTTGGCGCGATAGTAGCGGTTGGCATCGCCCTGCAGGAACGAGCTGACGTAGAAGCCGGTCGCCGAGCTGCCCGGCGAAACATAGCCCTGGACCATCTGGCTGAAGTCGTCCGTCGCAACGGTCGCTTTTCCGGTGCGCTTGTCGATTGTGTTCAACTGCGTGTAGGTGTAGTTCGCGCCGAAACTGACCGTGTGTTTTCCATGAATCCAAATCGCGTTTCCCGACGGAGCAAGACGGTTCTGGAACACGCCGGTATTCGAGGCCTGGCTCTCTGCATCCGGCCCGATGTTCATGTACACCGGCGACACGCCGCTCGGCTGGTACGAGCCCAGGACGTTGTAAATCGAGACGCCGGGGAAATACGACGAGCCGAAAAGATTCATCGACCCGGTGCCGATCGACCCGCCGGGAATCGAGCTCGGCCCGAACGGCTGCTCGTTATCTGACCACACCTTCTCGCGAATGATTCCCAGGGTCTGCGTGGTGCTCAGGTTCGGCTTCAGAACCAGCGTGTTGATGATCGACGCTACTTGCGAGCCTGCGTCCAGGTGCTCCGCAAACCCCGGCACGCTCGAATAGGTGTAGGGCGCGACGGTCGGATCATGCTGGTAGAAGTACTTCATCGAGAGCGTGTCTTTCGAGGTTGCGTTGTAGTCGAGGTTCGCAACCGCCAGATCGGCTTTGAATCGGCCCGCCCCCGGAATGAATGCGTTGTCGATGTGCGAATACGTGGGGAGAATTCCGTCGTCATTCGGGATCAGCCACTTGCCGGGCTCGCCAGCTAGTGCGGGCGAGTTGAAGAGAATCAACGCCAGCCGGTCGATGTTGGCGGAGGTCAGCGACGTCCCAAACGCGTTGTTGGCTAGATTGGCCAGCGCTCCCGCCGAGCGATCGTCGCTCAGGCCCACCGGCACGTCGAGAAACGAATCGCCGATCTCCTGGTCCGATACCGAAAGATGCTGGTAGCCGACAAAACCGAAAAGCTTGTCCTTGATAATCGGTCCGCCAAACGTTCCCCCCGCCGAGTAGCGATGCAGCTGGGGAACCTTATCGTACGAAGGAACGTCGGGATCCTGGTTGAAAAAGAACGGAGCCGCGTTGATCCAGCTTGTTCCGCGATGCACATACGCGGTGCCGTGAACGTTGTTCGTCCCCGATGCGGTGCTCAGGTCGATGTGCGCGCCGGAAGTTGAACCCTGCGATGCGTCGTACATCGAAGCGTTCACCCGGACCTCGGTGATGGTCTCGGGGGCCGGCGTCGGGATTGCGTCCCCGATCGAGAGGTACACCGACCCTGCCGAGGGAATCACGCCGCCCGCCCCGCCGGGCACGGTCTGGATCCCGGTGCTGTTGATCACGCGCGCCGACGAGACCTGGCTGGTGCTCTTGCCATTGAACAGGTTGCTGGCATCCACGCCGTTCAGCAGAAAGCTGTTCGACGTGTCGCGCTGCCCGTTCGACCAGATCGGCTCGTTGCCAAGGCCGGAGTTCGCCCCGGTTCCGCTTGCCAGCTCGGCATTCACCCCCGCCGATTCCGTCGCCAGGCCAGTGAAGCTGCCTGTCGCCAGGGGCACGCTGTCGATCTGCGACTTGTCCATGACATAACCGTTGGTTGTATCCACCGCGTTCATCAGCGGCGTGGCGTCCACCTCGACCGTCTGACCCGCGGCCGCCACCTTCAGCTGCGCATTCAGCGTCACCGTGCGGTTGCCCTGCACCGTGATGTGCGGAGTCTTCTGGGTCTCAAAGCCCACCGCCTTGAACGTCACCGTGTACGTGCCGATGGGCAGATTCACAAACGAGTAAGTGCCCGCCCCATTGCTCGTCACTGTGCGCGTCAGCGCAGTTTGTTCGTCCACCACGGTCACCGTGGCGTTGGCAATCACGCTGCTCGAAGGGTCGGTGATGTCGCCGGTGATCCCGCCGAGCGTTTGCTGCGCCAGCACCAACGAACTCGACAGCGCTGCGACCGCCACAACCGCCAGCAGCCGGGGGAAGAAAGTCAGGGACAGTCTCATGGAGTTCAAGCGATCGGCCTCGAAAATAGAAGTCCCGCAAAGGTTTTTTGATCTTCAAAAAACGCTTGGCTGGTGAGTTGCTCTGAATTTGGGTCCCGTAAAAGAGGGCGAAGGGCACCTCGCTGCGAGGTGCTGGAAGTCAGGCTAGGGTGCGACCTGCGGAATGCAAATAGATTAATTGTTCTGGAATAAAGTTCATCTAAAGATTTTCAATGCCACCCTGGCTCCGAAGCCGCCGCGAATTCAGCCGGGAAGCACCGAAACATGGGCCTGCGCAATGCGCCATCCTTCCGCGAAGCGCACCCACACCTGGCTTTGGCGTCCGCGCACCACTCGCCCGTCCCCAACCCTCTCAAATTCCAGCGTAATGCTGGCGAAATCCCGGCCGAAACTCACGATCTCCAGCCGTTTTACCGTGCGCGCCAGATTCGCTGCCGGGCGCGCCTTTCTGAAGGCCTCCAGCTCCTCCGGGCCGTAGAGATTCTCTGTTACTCCAAAGCGCATCACCTGCGGTCCGGCCCAGAACATTGCCACCAGTTTTTCCACATCGTTATTCACAAGCGCCCGCTCGTACTCCGGGTAAAGCGCCTCCAGCTCGGCCAGCACTTCGGGATCGTTGATCGTCATGCGAGAGGAAAAATCTCCCGGGCGGGAAGAATCTGCTTGCTCAGTGCGGCGCTGACCGTCGAGACCGGCTCATTCACCACCTGGCTCAAGCGCAGCTTGAGCGCCACGCTGCACAGCAGGTAGGCATGCACGGCGCTGAATCCCCACCGGCTCATCAGCAGATCGATCATGCGATGCGTCGCCGCGCGCGCGGTCTCCGCTATGTCGATGCCCGATTCCACCACGATCCACGCATCGGCTGTCGAGTCCGGCGCCGCGCGCTCGCTGGCTTCGACGAAGGGGCCGGCCAGCGGCTGCTGCTTGTGCAGGCTGAACCGCAGCGTCATGTCCAGCGGGCACTCGATCCCGTTGATGCAGACCTCGCCGTCGCCCTGCGCGGCATGACCATCCCCACAGCTGAACAATGCGCCCGTGTTGAAGACCGGAAGATAGAGCCTCGATCCCGCGCACAGTTCGCGCACATCGAGATTGCCTCCGAACGGCCCCGGCGCCCGCGTGCGAAACGACCCATTCTCTGCGCGCGCCACCCCCATCACCCCCGGAAACGGCCGCAACGGGACCACCGCCGGCTCCAGCGATCGTGTCGTTTCGCCTTCCAGAAACCAATGGAACAGGTAGGGCTCGTGAAAACGATCCGGCAGGAAACCCAGCCCCTCCACGATGCTCGACCAACCCCAGCCGGAATGCCGCGTGGCCAGCACATCCACCTGCAGCACATCGCCGGCTTCCGCGCTCTCCACCCAGATCGGCCCAGTGAGCGCATGAATCCGCGTGCGGTCGATGTGCAGGTACTCCTCCGTGGTCATGCCCGGCTGCACCTGGCCGCCGCTGGCATCCACGCACTCCACCTGTACTTCGTCTCCGGGCTCGATCAGCAGCCGCGGCATCAGCGACCGGTCCCAGATCGAGTGTGTCGGCTCCGCCGAAAGCGTGCGCTCGCTCATGACTCTTTCACCCGCACCGTCATCTGCAGCTCAACCAGCGCATTCCGCGGCAGCGCGCTCACCCCAACCGCCGCGCGAACATGCCGCCCCGCTTCGCCAAACACAGCCACCAGCAGGTCCGACGCGCCGTTGATCACCGCCGGCGAATCGGCGAATCCCGCCGCCGCGTTCACGTACCCGTTCACCGTCACCACCTCTGCCACCGCGTCCAGCGACCCCAGATCGCGCTTCAACACCGCAAGTTGCGTCAGCGCGCAAGCCCGCGCGGCCGCATAGCCGTCTTCGATGCCGCGATCTACACCCGCCATGCCCGTAATCACGCCCTCCGGCCCGGTCGAGATGGCTCCGGCAAGATAAACCAGCGCGCCCACGCGCTTCGAAGAAACATAATTGCCGCCCGGAGCCGGCGGTTGAGGAAGAGACAAGCCGAGGGCAGAGAGCTTCTCTTCCGGTGAACTGGTCGCGGTCATTTGCATTCGAGGTTAGCATGCGCCCCAAGCCTTTCGGCGGCTGCTTCTTGGGATTTGCGCCGACAAACGATAGGATGAGCCATGCCAACCTCCAAACAGGTCGTGCGCGGGCGTTCAGGCTGTCCCTCGTTGGAGATCCGCCGGTGATTACGCGGGCAGCCAAGATTCTTCTCCTCGCCGGCCTCGCGCTCTTTTACACCCTTGTTGTCTTCAATAACCTTACCGACCCCGATTCCAACTACCAGTTTGTCCGCCACGTCCTCTCGATGGATTCCACATTTCCTGGCAATCGCGGCCTGTGGCGCGCCCTCCCGGCTCCTGCCATGCACCTCGCCTTCTTTGTCTCGATCATCGCCTGGGAGATCCTCACCATGGTGCTGCTGTGGTGGGGCGTCGTAAAGCTCGCGCGTTCCTTGCGGCTCGCGCCGGCCGCCTTCCACGCCGCCAAGCGCATTCCCGTTATTGCGCTCACGCTTGCGATGTTGATGTGGCTCGTGGCCTTCCTGTCTATCGGAGCTGAGTGGTTCCTGATGTGGCAATCGCACACGTGGAACGGACAGGAAGCAGCCTTCCGCATGTTTGCGGTCACGGGCGTCGTCTTCCTGATCCTGATGCAACCGGAAACCGACCACCAGCCCTGAAGGTCAGGCCCCGGCCATCGTCATGCGCTTTCTTCGCATGGCGTACCAGGCGATTCCGGCTCCGATGTACGCGAGATAGATGTAGGGAATCCGCGCATGCACGGCATCCGCGACCGAGCGCAGATCGAAGACCGCGATCAGGATCATGGTGATCACCGTCAACACGCTCACTGCGGCAACCGCGTGCGAGTGCTGGCCCATCGCCCGCCGCGCAAAAGGAAGCGCGAGCGCCACCAGGCCATAAGCCGTCAGAAATCCGAAGACCGACAACGAGCCCAGCAGGTCGTACATCTCCGAGCCGTTGAATGCGCCAAGATCCATGCCCGCCGTCGACGCCAGCATAAGCCCCGCGCAGAGCGCGATGCCTGGACCGGGCGTTCCATGCTGCCGAGTCGTTCGCGCGAAAACTTGCGGCAACAGGCCGCTGTGCGCCATGCGCAGCAGCACGCGTGCCGCGGCCGTGGTGCACGCCAGCACGCAGGCGAACATGCTGATCAGCGCGCCGGCATCGATCGCCACTCCCAAGGGCGCGACCCCGGCCTTCTCAGCGAGATGATGCAGCGGGCTCGTCGATTCGCTCAACTTCCCGGTCTCGCCCCGAAAACCAAGCACCTCCGAATAGGCGCACAGCATGAAGAAGACCCCGGCCAGGACAGCGCACTGGATCACCGCGCGCGGGATGGTGTGCAGCGGATTGCGCGCTTCGCCGCCCAGTGTGGTCGCGCTTTCAAAGCCCACAAAGCTGAACATCGACAACACCAGCGCCGGGCCGAGCGCCGACAGCGATGCGCCCCTCAGATGCAGCTGGTCCGTGTCGACATGCAGCCCGAAGTGGATCGGCAGGATCGCCAGCACCAGCACAATCAGGCTCACCGAACCAACTTCAATCCACAGCATCAACTCCGCTGACAGTTTCACGTCGCGGTAGGCAATCAGACCGGCGATCAGCGACACCGCCGCCAGCATCGCCAGCCCCGGCGGCGAGACATGGAAGAATTGCAGGCTCAAAAGATTTGCATAATAGAGTGCCCCGCCTGCCACCGACGCTCCCGTGGTGAGATAAGCCAGCAGCAGTGCCCACGCGGCAATCACTCCAAGAAATGGCGGCAGCGTGTCGGCCGTGTAGCTATAGAGTGATCCAGGCGATGCGGAAAGCTTCGCGAACCGGCTGACGCAAAAGCCCACCAGCAGCGTCGCGCCCGTAGCCAGCAGGTAGACAAACCACGTCGCATTCCCGGCCAGCGCAAACACCAGCGGAATCGTCAGCGAGGGCGAAGTCGACGGAGCCATCGCCGAGACCGATTGCGCCAGCGTCTCCACCGGCCCAAGAACTCCCGTGTGCAATCCGTAGCTCTCTTGTGCGCCCGAAGACACCGCGACTGCCGCACTCGCTTGTTCGGTCACGTTTCTCCCTTTGCGTGAATTGCTTCCCGGTTCGGATAGTCTCGACTGCTGGGAACCTGCGCGTCAAGAACGGCAGAGTAAACTAGCTTCGATGCCTGTTGCTGCCATCATTCTTGCCGCAGGACCGAGCAGCCGCCTTGGACAGCCAAAACAACTCCTGGGTTTTGGGGGCGAAGCGCTTCTGGAGCGTGCCTTGCGCCTGGCCAGGGAGGCCGGCGCGGATCCCGTGCTCGCCGTGCTCGGCGCCAACTTCGCCCGCATTTGTGCTGAAGTTCCCTTCAACGCCGCCATCCCCGTGCTCAACGACAAGTGGGAGCACGGCATCTCGAGTTCGATTCACGCCGGGTTGAACGAAGCCGATGTCCGCTCACCCGAAGCCGCCGGGGCGCTCATCATGACTTGCGACCAGCCGCGCCTTTCCGTGGATCACCTGCGCGCGTTGCTGCAGGCTTTCGACGCCCAGCCCAAGCCGGCCATCATCGCCTCGGCCTACGCCGGCATGAATGGCACTCCCGCGGTGTTTCCGCGCAGCGTCTTCACCAAGCTGCACGCGCTGCACGGCGACAAGGGCGCGCGGACCGTGCTGGCCAAGCCGCCGTGCGCGTTGATCGCCGTTCCCTTCGAAGGCGGAGAAGTCGACATCGACGTCCCTTCCGACCTCACCCACCTGCATTAGCGCTCGACCGTCGCCTCGATCGTTCCATGCGGCTCATCGATGGGCACAAAGATGTGGTTGGGATTCTCCTGGCCAAATGGGCTCAGGTCCGCAAGCAGATGGTGCAGGTTCGGCATCGTCAGCTTGATCCGCGCAATCTCCGGCGCAGCCTCCAGCGCCGCCTTCCCCATATCGAATAACGTGTGCTGCACGCTCATGCTGTCATGCGCCGCGAATTCTTTCAGCAGGGCTGCGAGGATGCGCGCGCGCGCTCCCGCATAGTCCGGCGCCTTGTTGGCATACTCCCATGCGGCCGTCGCCCGCGTGCCAAGAATGCGATCCGTCGCCGGTTTCAGCGTTGTCAGCTTGTCCTTGATGTATCCGGTAAATGCCGACTTCGTGGTCTTCAGGATCGTCAATCCATTGACTCCTGAAACCACCGACCAGGGCTTGCCCCGTTCGCCCGCGGCCAGCGCGGTTTGCAATTCCGGGCCGCCCAGCTTGAACGTCGTCGCCTCCTCGGCCCCCTCCACGCTTAGCCGCTCCCAGTTCTTCTCCGCAACTTCCACGCTCGCTTTCGTCACCTGCGGATTGTTGCGCAGCAGGTAATCGCCAAGTTCGATCGCGAACGCCTCGATCGTCTCCGCCCTGGACTCCCGCGCAATCGAGTACACCGTGTTCTTCATCGTGTCGGTGGGCAGAATCTTGCTGTTGTCGGCTTCGGTGAAGCTCGTTTCAAAGTCGCCCTCCAGCAGCACCTCCACCGTCCACTCGTTGAAGTCGTGATGTTCAGCGTGCCGCGTGATGCGCGACAGTCGCACCCGCGATTTGCCATAACGGTTCTCGCCTAGTCGTGCCATTCGTCAGCTTCCTCGGTAGGTTGTGTAGCTGTTGTCGCTCAGCAAAAGCGGCAGGTGGTAGTTCTGCCTGCCGTCACACTGGAACACGATCGCAATTTCCGGATAGATCGTGCGCCGTTCGTCATTCCTCAGGTAGACCCCCGTTTCAAACGTGATCCTGTAAATGCCCTCGGCTGCATCTGCCGCCAGGTCGCGGCAGCGTCCGTCCGTGTCGGTGGCTTTGCGTGCAATCTCCACCCAGGTCCCTGTCAGGTCGCTGATACGCTCCGCATCGCCCATCTCGCTCCATCCGCCGCCCTGGTGCTCTTCCAGCCGCACCCAGACCCCCGCCGCGGGTTTGCCCAGCATTGCATCCAGAACGTGCGTCGAAATCTTGCTCATGCTTCCAGCCACTTTCCCAGGCGAATCTGCAGGATCTGCCGTTGCTGCTCCGCGGCCTCCCGCATCTCAGTTGCCCTGTCGCTCGTGAGCCGCCGCTCCAGGATCGCCAGCATCTCCTCTGCGCTTTTGCCCGTTGCACACACTATATAAGTGAAGCCGAAGCGCTCTTCGTAGAGGGCATTGCCTTCCGCAAGTCGCAGCCGAATACCTCCCTCAGCGCTCTCAACCGAGCCCTGTTCCTGCCGCGACCATGCTGCCGACTTCGCCGTCGCTTGCGCGGCCCCGCGTTCCCCAATGCGCGGATGACAAGCGAATGCCTCCAGCCAATCGCTTTCTTCCATCCCGAACCACGCGCGGTCGGCGAATTCACGCAGGGCCGCGACATCCGCCAGCGGCCGCGCCGCCACCATCGCTGCCGCCCAACGGCGTGCTCCGCAGCAGGCGATCATCGCGTCGGTCGCGGTCGTTGCGTCGGCGCGATTCCACCTGTCCAGCGTCGGATTCATCGCTCTTGCCCGGCTGTCCGTAGCTCGCGCAGAAACTCTTCGAGAAGGTTGGCGGCCACGCTCCTCCGGTACTCCGCCGTCGAGCGGATGTCATCGATGGGCTGCGCTTCGCCCAGCAACGTCTTGCGCGCCGCCTGGATCAAATCGTCACTGATCCGATGCCCGAGAACAACGTCTTCGGTCTTGCTGAGCCGCGTGGGAAACGGCGCCAGGCTTGCCGCAGCCAGCCGAATCTCGCGGATCACCCCGTCTTTCACCACGGCCGTGCCTGCCAGCGCGACCTTCGCAATCGCCATAGCGCGGCGCGTTCCCACCTTGCGCAGGTATTGCCGATGCCCCGCGAAGCGGCGCGGCAGATAGATCGCACTTACCAGCTCATCCCCCGCGAGAACGCTGCGCTTGTAGCCCGTGTGAAAGGCCGAATAAGGAATGCGTCGCTTTCCGCGCATCGACACGAGCTCAACTTCCGCGTCATACACCAGCAGCGCCGGCGAAGAATCGGCGGCCGGCGATCCGTTCACCAGGTTCCCACCCACCGTTGCCCGGCTCTGGTTCGCAATCGCGCCAATCCAGCTCGCAGCCTTCGCCAACAGCGGAAACTCGGCAGCTATCGACGGATCGCCCCGCAGATCGCTGAATGTCGTGCATGCGCCGATCGCCACAAACCCCGCGCCCGCCTGTATCCCGCGCAGGTCGTTGATGCCCCACAGGCTGACAAGTTTCTTCGCGCCCAGTCTTCCCGCGGCATAGGCAACCATCAGCTCGGTGCCGCCGGCGATCGGCGTCCATTGCCCCGGCGCTTCTGCCAGCAGCGTTAAGACCGCGTCCAGGCTGCCGGGAGCAATCAGTTCATGCGCTGCGGCGTTACCGCGCATGAGCCTCCTCGCGCGTAGCGTCTGCGTTTTCCGCGGCCGCCGAGATCACCGAGTCGAAAATGCGCTTGAATCCCGTGCAGCGGCAAAGATTGCCGGCCAGCCCCTCCCGAATCTCCGCGATCGTCGGACGCGGATTCTTCGCCAGCAGATGGGTCGCCGCCATCAGCATGCCCGGCGTGCAGATGCCGCACTGGGCCCCCCCGCAATGGAGAAACGCCTGTTGCAATGGGTGCAACGCCCCGTCCCGCGCGAGCCCTTCCACCGTTTCAATGCGCGCACCCTGCGCCTGCAGTACCGGAACCAGGCAGCTGTTCACCAACTCGCCATTCATGCGCACCGAACACGATCCGCATTCCCCTTCGCCACATCCCTCCTTGGCTCCCCTCAAGCCAAGGTCCTCGCGCAATACGTCAAGCAGCCGTTTCATCGGGGGAACGCACACCTGCCGCGTCTCGCCGTTGACGTTGAATTCAATCGCAATCTGCCCGAGGCTCATACCGTAGCTGCCTCTTCCACCGGCCGTCGCTCTCCCATCCCCTGATACAGGTCCTCCGGAAGCAGGGGAATCGAGTTGAACGAAACCCCCACAGCGTCGCGAATCGCATTCAGAATCGCGGGCGCGGGCCCATCGTGCGGCAACTCGCCGATGCCTTTCGCTCCGTAACCGCCGTGGCTGAACGGAATCTCCACGAACGACACGTGAATGGGCGGAACGTCCTCCGCCGTCGGCATGATGTAGTTCGTCATCTGGTTGTTGATCATGTGCCCGTTCTGCAGAACGACCTTCTCATAAAGCGCGTAGCCAATGCCCTGGGCGATGCCGCCTTCGATCTGACCGCCCGCCAGCACCGGGTTGAGCACACGCCCGACCTCCTGCACCGCCCAGAAGCCTTCCACCTCGGCCGAGTACGTCACGGTATCGACTGCCACCTGCGCCACCTGGACGGACCATGCGTACGCTGGATACGCTTCACCGCGATATTTCTGGTCGTCCCAGAAGATGCCCGGCGGCGCCTCGTAGCGGCACAGTGAAACCACTTCGCCCTTCGCGGCGCGAAGTCGCCTGCAGGCCGCAAAGAAATCCTCGCTCGAGAAATGCGCGGCCAGTCCAGCCTCCGCGCGCAGCGTCTCCACAAGCTGCCGGCTGGCGCGCTCAATCAGCCGTCCCACCACCATCGAGGTCCGCGAAGCAACCGTCGGCCCGCTGTTCGGCACAATGCCCGTGTCCGGCGGCGCCATCACCACGTCCGCGTAATCCACGCCAATCGCCTCGGCGGCAATCTGCGTCAGGATCGTGTTTGTGCCCTGGCCGAACTCCGTGCTCGACACCAGCACCCGCACTTGCCCGTCCACCGTGACATCCACGCCCGCCAGCGAATTCAAATACCGCTCGCCCGATCCCGTGAAACCAGATCCGTGATAAAACGCCGCGATTCCCATCCCCCGCTTCACAGGGCTCTTTTGGTTCTCTGCTGAGAATTGCATACGCTTGCCGGCGTATTCGCTTTCTGCAAGTGCCTTGTCAAGCAGCTGATCCAGGATCACCGGCTCGAGCATCACCTGTTCTGTCGCCGTCGTGTCGCCATCGTGCAGGAAATTCCGTCGCCGCAACTCAACCGGGTCCATCCCCAGGGCCGCTGCAATCTCATCCATATGGCGCTCGATGGCGAAGATCGCCTGCGGTGCGCCGAATCCCCGGAACGCCCCGTAAGGAACCGTGTTCGTCGCCCACGCTCGCGAGCGTACGCGCACATTAGCGCACACATACGGTCCCGGCGAATGCAGCGTGGCCCGTGACAGCACTGTCGACGACAGCGTCGAGTAAGCTCCTCCATCGGTCGCCAGATCGATGTCCATCGCCAGCAGCTTTCCGTCGGCGTCAAGTGCTGTGCGGTGCCGCGTGCGCGAGGGATGCCGCTTCGTCGTTGCGGCCAGGTCCTCCATGCGGTCATAAACCATCTTCACCGCATGCCCGCTCTTCATGGCCAGCAAAGCGGCATGCGCCCCCAGTGTCGACGGATAGTCTTCCTTCCCTCCAAATGCGCCCCCGGTCTCTGTCTGGATCACGCGCACCTTGTCCCCGGGCAAGTCGAACACCGCCATCAGCGACTTGTGCACGTAGTAAGGACACTGCAGCGAGCCCCACACCGTAACGCCACGCGCGGCGTCATACTCGGCAATCATTCCGTTGTTCTCAATGTAAAGATGCTCCTGCGCCCCGGTGCGATATTCCCCCTCCACAATGTGCGCTGCGCGGTCCCACGCCGAATCCACGTCGCCCTTCTCCAGCAAAAAACTCTTCAGCACATTGTCCGCGCCCCAAACAATCACGTCCTGCCGCTCGCTCTCCTCGATCGTCAAGACGGGCGGCATCGCTTCGTATTCGATCTTCACCGCGGCAACAGCTTCCTTCGCTTTGTGCTTATCGGGGTGGGCCAGCAGCACGATCGCTTCGTCGCAGTGATTCACTTTCCCATCGGCAAGGCAGGGTTGATCCGCAAAGATGAGTTGGATGTGATTCTGCCCGGGGATATCGGCCGCCGTCACGATCGCAAATTCGCTCCAATCCACACGACGATCAAACTCGATCGAGCGGATCAGGCCGCGAGGCATGGTGCTGCGCACGGTTGCCCCATGCCACATCCCCTCGCGCTCAATGTCATCCACGTAGCGCGCGCGCCCCAACAGCTTGTCGACCCCTTCTTTGCGGGGAACGGAAGCGCCAACAATGCGGGTTTGCGCACGCCTGGTCATGTCGGGAAGCCGCCGTACGGTTGAGGCATAGCATACAACGAAGTCGCAGCGATGCAAAGCCGCGAGGCTGCGGACCGACCCTGCGCCGAAGCGAAAGTTTGTTTGAAGTTTCGTCAGTTTGCCAGCGCGGCCAGGGTTCGTGCAAGCACGTGAATGCCCGCGCCAATCCATTGCGGAGATGCATATTCGTCGGGCCGGTGGCTGACGCCGCCGCGGCACGGAATGAAGAGCATCGCGATGGGCGCAACCCGCGCCATGAAAAGCGAATCGTGATACGCCCGGCTCACCATCCTCCGATACGACTTGCCGGCCGTCCTGGCCGATTCCTCCAAGGCTGACAGGATCACCGCGTCGCACGCCGCCGGCGGATCGGCATTCACCAGCTCCGTGGTGATGGCTACGCCCCTTCGGCCCGCCACCTCGTCGCACGCCGCATGCAGGCTCTCGATCACGCCATCGCGCCGCGCGCCATCAACGTCGCGCACATCGGTTTCGAGCCGCACTCGCGAGGGAATGCTGTTCACCGCTCCCGGAAAAACATCACACACGCCCACGGTTCCCACCGTGTCGATCGCGCCCGTCGACTTCGCCGCCTTCTCCAGCGCCAGGATCAGCTCCGCGGCCGCCGTCAGCGCGTCCTTCCGCCCCGGCATCAGCCGCCCGCCGGCGTGTCCGCCCTCACCCTCAACCACGATGCGCATGCTCGCAGGCGCAGCGATGTGGGTCACCAGGCCAAGGTCGATCCCTTCCTGCTCGAGCAGCGGTCCCTGCTCGATATGCAGCTCAATGAATTGGTGAAACCGACCGCCCGGCAACGCCACCGATTCCAGCGGGCCCTTGAATCCGGCTCGTCCGCGCAGTTCTTCCAGGTCGCGCCCTTCCTTGTCGCGGAGCTTGCGCGCTTGCGCAGGGGTCAACACGCCGGCCATCATGCGGCTCCCCAGGCATCCAATCCCAAACCGCGTCGGCTCCTCCGCTGTGAAAATAACAAGCTCGATCGACCGCCGCGGTTTGAATCCCAGCTTCTGCAGCACGCGAATCGCTTCCAGCCCGCCAAGCACGCCCACGCATCCGTCATAGAGCCCGGCGTTGGGAATTGCGTCGATGTGTGAACCCGTGCCGATCGGCGCCAATGTTGCATCTGAGCCCGGCCAGCGCGCAAAGGTGTTGCCGATCGCGTCTTCCGTCACTGCCAGCCCGGCATCTGCACACAGCTTTTTCACATAGGCCCGCCCGCGCAGATCCGCCTCGCTGAACACAACCCGCGTCACCACGGGTGGCTCGGCTTCCGAAATCGTAGCGAGAGTCTTCAGTTCACCGATGAGACCGTCGATGGAAAGGTCCGGCCCGGTAGCTGCCATGGTCTACGCTCCCAATGGGTGACGGCGCCAGTCTTTGTAGATCAGATACTTCGCGGGCTTCTTGCCCAGCGCTCCAAACCACTGCGGACAGTAGGCCGCCATCCAGATGAAGTCGCCCGCTTCCACTGGATACCACGAATCGCCAAGCCTATAGATGCCCCCGCCCTCCAGCATCAGCAGTCCGTGCTCCATCACGTGGATCTCCACCATGCTCAACGCCGCGCCGGGTGCGTAGGTCATGGTGTTCACCGCAAAGTCGTACGGCGCTCCATCCGGCATCAGCGACCGCACCTGCAACCCATCATCGCCATTCAGCGCCACAGCCGCGACAGTCGCTTCGTCGCCCACCACGACCTTCGGCTCGCCGGCCCCCGTTTCGATCTGATAAGCCTTCTCGATCAGCGCAGCGCGTGCTTGTCGCCTGGCTCGCACCGTGTGCGGAACCCCCTGGGGCAGGTACGCATATCCTCCAGGTTTCAGCGTATGTTTCTTGCCTTCGACTTCCAATTGCAGGTTGCCTTCCAGGGCATACACGAATCGTTGCGCCAAGGTTGGCCCCAGCGTTCCGCCCGCCGCGAATTCCGCTGTCATCTGCGTAAAACGTGCGCCCAGTTGGGGCGCCGCATGAATCACGAACTCCACGCCTTGGGCACCCGCGAGCGGTGTGCGAATAAACGTGTCAGGCGTCTGCAGCAGGTGATCGGATCTCAGGCTGCTTCGGGTTGCTCCCAGGTGGTGCAAGCGTGACCTCGTCTCCCAGTGCGTTGCTTGATTCTAGCGGACCTCGCCGGCGAGCCGCTCCACGAACTTCGCGCCCGCCTCGAGCGCAGATTCCACATCTTCTTCGCGCACTGCTTCCGCGGGATTGTGGCTGATGCCCTCCGGGCTGCGCACAAAGAGCATCGTGGTCGGCATGCGCCCCGCCATCACCATCGCGTCGTGCCCCGCGCCGCTCGCCATCTGTTTCGGCGGCAGGCCCGCAGTCTCGATTGCTGCGGTCATGTAAGCCGTCATCCGCTCGTCCATGCTCACGGCCGGCTGATTCATCTGGTGCGTACACTGCAGCGCGAGCTTGCGTCGAGCGGCAACCTTGTTCGCTGCTTCGAGCAAGTCGTCCACCGCGCCCAGCCGCTGCGCATCCTGCGGGTGGCGCACGTCCAGTGAAACCCGCACCACGCCGGCAATCACGTTGTCAGCGTTCGGCACTGCCTCGATCTTGCCAACGGTGGCTACCAACCCATCGCCGGCGCGCGCTGCCTTCGCTTCCACCGCGCCTACCCACTCCGCCGCTCCAGCCAGCGCGTCGCGGCGCAGACCCATTGGCGTGGTCCCGGCATGGTTCGCCTGCCCGGCAAATTCAAGGCTCATCCGCGTCTGGCCCACAATTCCTGTCACGGCCGCGACGCTCAGCCCTTCGGCCTCAAGCACCGGTCCCTGCTCGATGTGGATCTCAAGGAACCCCAGCGTCTCCCCTGCGATCGCGGCATCCGGGATTTGCGCCGGGTCAAGTCCGTAGGCGCGGATCGCATCCGCCAGGGTCACTCCGTCGGCATCCCTCAGCGCGAGAAGCCCCGGATCGAATCGCCCCGCGACCGCACGGCTGCCAAGAAAAGGGACGCCGAAGCGCACACCTTCCTCCTCCGAGAACGCAATCACTTCCATCGGAAGCGCGAGGCCGCTTTCCCGCGCATAATCGGCAAGCTCCAACGCCAGCGTCACGCCCAGCACCCCGTCATAGGCTCCCGCGTCGGGCACCGTATCAATGTGCGATCCCAGGATCAGCCGCGCGCCGCTCGCTCCTTTTGGCCGCCAGAGTCCGCGCAAATTCCCCGCAGCGTCGGTCCGCACCTGCATCCCGAGCGCTTCCATGCGCCGTTGCAAACGCGCGTGTACGTTGTGCGTGGGCGGCGACAAAAAGCGCCGTGTCGTGCGCCCGGGCTCCTCGGTCAGGTTCGCGATCTCCTGGCACTCCGCAATCGCGCGCTGCGCGCGTTCTTTCATTGGCGTACCAGCTCCCGGCCCTTCGGCTTACCCAAAAACTCGCCCTCCCGAAACACAACCTCTCCGCGCAACCACGTCTCGCGAACCATCCCTCGCAATTTCGCGCCCAGGTACGGCGAAATCTTGTGCCGGAAATGCAGGTGCTCGCGCGAGACGGTCCATTGTGCGTCCGGATCGAAGACAACAAAGTCCGCATCCGCACCAACCGCAAGCGCGCCTTTCTTGCCGATTAGTCCGGCCAGCTTCGCCGGTCTGGCCGCCATCCAATTGGCGAGGCATTCAAGCCCCAAACCGCGTTCGCACATGCCTGTCCAAAAAACCGGCAACGCAAGACCCAGGCTGGCGATACCGCCCCACGCTCGATCCCACCGCCCTTCTTCGCGGCCCTTCATGCCGGGTGGGCAAGGGGAATGATCTGTTGCCACAAAATCAATCACTCCGGTTGCCAAGGCCCTCCACAGCGCCTCGCGATTCTCTCGCCCGCGAATCGGCGGAGCGCACTTGTACTCCGTCGCCCCATCCGGAATCTCCTCGGCTGCGAAATGCAGATACTGCGTGCAGGTCTCCACCGTCAATGGCACGCCGCGCCGCCGCGCATCGGCCAGCATCGGCAATGCCTTCGCGCTGGCGAGATGAACGATGTGCACCGGCGTGTTGAACTCCTCCGCCAGCCGGATCAGCAATGCGATCGCCTCCAGCTCCGCCTCATCCGGCCGCGATGCGAGGTAGGTCGCGTATTTGCGCCAATCCGCGCCCGCTGCATTCAGCTTCGCGGTCGCCTCATTCACCGGCCCGGCAACCTCTGCATGCGCCAGCAGCGGCAACCCTGTTCCGCGTAACTGCGCAAGCGCCAGCCGCAGTTCCGCTTCATCCACCCATGCGAACCCGTCGATGCCCGAGTGAATCAGGAAGCACTTGAATCCTGCTACGCCTGTTGCGGCCAAAGGCCTAACAGAGCGCGAGTTCCCTTCGATCACCCCGCCCCACGCTGCCCAGTCCACCCACGTCTTGCCTTTTGCCGCTGCGCGCTTGGCTTCGAGCGCCGCGACATCGATCGTCTCCGGCACGCAATTCAGTGGCATGTCCACCACCGTCGTCACGCCGCCGGCAGCCGCCGCCCGCGTCGCCGTCCAGAAACCCTCCCACTCCGTCCGGCCCGGCTCGTTAATGTGCACGTGCGAGTCGACCAGTCCCGGCAGCAGAACCATTGCGCCAAAATCGTGCGTCCCAACGCCCGCCGGAGCCGCGTCCCAACCCGCAATCTCCGCAACTCGCCCGTCTTCCACTACAAAAGTCGCCGGCATCAGGCCCTGCTGCGTCACTGCGCGGGTTGATCGGAAAGCCTGTGCCATACTGGGGTGGTCTGCATGCCCAGCCTACCAAATCCAGAGTTCCTTCGGCGCGCCATCGCGCTGGCCACTGAGAACGTCACTTCGGGCAAGGGCGGACCCTTCGGCGCAGTCATTGTCCACGCGGGCAAAATCGTCGCCGAAGGCGCCAACTCCGTCACTTCATCCAACGACCCCACCGCGCACGGCGAAATCAACGCGATCCGCGCCGCCTGCACGGCCCTGGGGACCTTCACCCTCGCCGGCTGCGAACTCTACACCAGCTGCGAGCCATGCCCCATGTGCCTCGCGGCGGCCTACTGGGCGCGCCTCGACGCCATCTACTACGGCTCTACTGCCGCC
Organism: Occallatibacter sp.; assembly: GCA_035508975.1. Lineage (GTDB taxonomy): Bacteria > Acidobacteriota > Terriglobia > Terriglobales > Acidobacteriaceae > Telmatobacter. Next base: position 58,226 of record DATJMC010000017.1, on the reverse strand, counting down.
GACGCGGCCCGCGCAGGCTTCGACGATGCCTTTCTCTATGGCGAACTTCGCAAGCCCGCCGCCGATCGCAGGCTCCGCTCAACGCAGTTGATCGGCGACGAAGCCTGGGCCAGCTTCGCCGCATGGATCGCCTCGCCCAACAAGACCGAGTACTGACGGGTCGATCTCCAGATCCAGGTCGGAATCCCGAACCGCCGCGCCGGGTCAATCCGCGTCAACCACCCGCCTCAGGCGCCTCAACCTTCCGCTTCGGCCGCCGCTTCGCCACATCCCCATTGCCCAAGTCGCTTTCAATGCTTTAACGTCTAAGTCTCCCCCTTTTCCGGGAGCGCCTTCCAATGCCCCGAGTCGTCCGATGTTCGATCATCCAGGCCTCCAACGCTCTGCCGGCCACTGAGCCGCTCGCAGACCAGAAGAAGGCCATGGTCGAAAAACATCTCGGCTTGATCCGCCAGGCCGCCAAGTCCGGCGCCCAACTCGTCTGCCTTCAAGAGATCTTCAACGGCCCCTACTTTTGCGCCGAGCAATCCGTCAAATGGTACGAAACCACCGAGCGCGTTCCCGACGGCCCGACCGTCACGCTCATGCGTTCGCTCGCCAAGGACCTCGGCATCGCCATGATCGTCCCCGTCTACGAAGTCGAGCAGGAAGGCATCTTCTACAACACTGCCGCCGTCCTCGACCGGGAAGGGAACTATCTCGGCAAATATCGTAAGACGCACATCCCCCACGTCGCTCCCGGCTTCTGGGAAAAGTTCTACTTCCGCCCCGGCAATCTCGGCTACCCCGTCTTCGATCTCGGCTTTGCCAAAATTGGCGTCTATATCTGCTACGACCGCCACTTTCCCGAGGGCGCTCGCTGCCTCGGGCTCAACGGCGCCGAAATCGTCTTCAACCCATCGGCCACCGTCGCCGGCCTCAGCGAATACCTCTGGAAGCTCGAACAGCCGGCCCACGCTGCCGCCAACGGCTACTTCATCGCGGCCATCAATCGCGTTGGCACTGAGGCGCCCTGGAACATCGGCGAGTTCTACGGTTCCAGCTACTTCGCCAATCCCCGCGGCCAGATCATCGCCCAGGCATCGCGCGACCACGACGAGGTCCTCACCACCGACCTCAATCTCGACGAGATCGCCGAAGTCCGCCGCACCTGGCAGTTTTTCCGCGATCGCCGGCCCGACCAGTACGGCCAGCTGGTCGCTTCATGAAACCGCAACGAAGCATCGCTTGCCCCCCAAAAGCCGATGTCTTCCCAGCTTTATGCCTGGATATGTCCTGGATTGAGGCTTGAATGACCGTTGCCACGCTACCTGACGACCCGCAGCTCCGCGAGCGATTCAGCGAACTGAAGCCGCCGCTCACCCCGCAGGCCGCGACCATCGAAGCCAATCGCTGCCTCTACTGCTTCGATGCGCCTTGTACTTCCGCCTGCCCCACTCACATCGACGTTCCCGGCTTCATCAAGCGCATCGCTTCCGGCAATCTGCGCGGCTCCGCGCTCCGCATTCTCGACGCCAACATCCTCGGCGGCAGCTGCTCGCGGGCCTGCCCCGTTGACGTGCTCTGTGAGGGAGCCTGCGTCCTCCACAAGCAGGGCCGCCATCCCATTCGCATCGCTCAGCTCCAGCGGCACGCTGTCGACGCGTTCCACGATGTCAAGGGCGACGTCCCCACTGCTCCGCGCGACTCGCGTCACCTCCGCGTCGCCTGCATCGGCGCGGGTCCGGCGTCCCTCGCCTGCGCTGCCGAGTTGTGCCGCCAGGGTGCGCGCGCCACCGTCGTCGAGCGCCGTCCGCTCCCCGGCGGGCTCAACACCTACGGTGTCGCCGAATACAAGCTGCGCGCCGCCGAAAGTCTGCGCGAGATCGAGATGATCCGCCGCATGGGCGTCGAATTTCGCTTCGGCGCCGGCATCGAATCGGCTGAAGATCTTCGCGAGCTCGAAGCCGAATTCGATTTCATCTTCCTCGGCATCGGACTCGGTGCGATGGAGCAGCTCAACATTCCCGGCGCCGAATCCGAAGGCGTCATCAATGCCCTCGAGCTGATCGCTCGCTATAAAACTGGCCAGCTGCGCGAGCTTGCCGGTACCGTGGTCGTGGTGGGCGCGGGAAACACCGCCATCGACGCCGCCAACGCCGCCCGTCGCCTCGGCGCCGAGACCGTCTACCTGCTCTACCGCCGCGGCGAGAGCGACATCCCCGCCTTCGACTTCGAGTATGAGCACTCCAAGGTGGAAGGTGTGCAATTCCTGTGGCATCGCCAGCCCACCGCCATCCGCACTGACGCGCACGGCGTGCTTCTCCTCGATACTGTGCAGGTGCGCGACGTCGCCGGAAGCCTGGTCCCCATCCCCGATTCCAAGTTCACCATCTCCTGTCACCTCGTGGTCCCCGCCATCGGCCAGTCGCCCATCGGTGACTTGATGCGCGATTACAGCAAGATCGAAGTGCGCAACGGACTGATCGCTACCGATCGCGCTACCGGCCAGACCACCAACACCCGCTACTTCGCCGGCGGCGATTGCACCAACGGAGGTCGTGAAGTGGTCGACGCTGTCGCCGATGGCAAGCGCTCCGCTCTTGCCATGCTCAAGATCGCAGAGGCTCTCTATGTCTGACATTCGCGTGCGCGGCTTCGCCGGCGGCATCGATTCGCCTAACCCCTTCTGGCTGGCTTCCGCTCCCCCCGCCAACACGGGCGAGCAGGTCATGCGCGCCTTCGATGCCGGCTGGGGCGGCGCGGTCTGGAAAACCATCGGCGAGCCCGTCGCCAACGTGAGCTCGCGCTATTCTGCGATGGATTGGCAGGGTCTGCGCATCGCGGGCTTCAACAATATCGAGCTCATCAGCGATCGCACCATCGAAGACAACTTGCGCGAAATGGCACAGGTCAAGCGCCGCTACCCTTACCACGCCGTCATCGCGTCGCTTATGGTTGCCTCGAACCGCGAGGCATGGCATGAGATCGTGGCCCGCGCTGAAGACGCCGGCGCCGACGGCCTCGAGCTCAACTTCGGCTGCCCCCATGGCATGAGCGAGCGCGGCATGGGCTCCGCCGTCGGACAGGTTCCCGAATACACCGAGATGATCACCGCGTGGGTCAAGGAAAAAGCCCGCACCCCCGTGCTCGTGAAACTTACCCCCAACATTACCGACATTCGCACCGTCGCCCGCGCTGCGCGGCGCGGCGGCGCCGACGGCCTCTCCGCCATCAACACCATCAACTCCATCACCGGCATCGATCTCGATACCTTTGTTCCGCGCCCCAACGTCGACGGCAAGAGCTCGCACGGCGGCTACTGCGGACCGGCCGTCAAGCCCATCGCCTTGAACCTGGTTCAGCAGGTCGCCTCCGATCCCGAATCCGTGCTGCCTCTGTCCGGCATCGGCGGCATCGAGACTTGGCGCGATGCCGCCGAGTTCATCCTCCTCGGCTGCGGCACGGTGCAGGTCTGCACCGCAGTCATGCACTACGGCTACCGCATCGTCGAAGACATGGCCGAGGGCCTGGAAAGCTGGATGCGTTCCAAGGGCTTCGGCAAGATTGACGACTTCCGCGGCCTCTCCCTCGATCGCATCACCGAGTGGAAACACCTCAACCTCAACTACAAAATCGTCGCTCACATCGACGAGTCGAAATGTATCGGCTGCGACCTTTGCCACATTGCTTGCTGGGACGGCGCACACCAGTGCATCCATCTCGACCGCGTCACCGGCCCCGTGAACGGCCACGTTGAACTGCACTCGACGCCCTCGCAAAACGAAGCCCGCACGCGCTCTTCCATCACCGTCACACCCGTCAGCCGCAAAGAGCGCGCTGAGGCCAGCTCGCCGCACGGCCCCTACATGACCCCCATCGAGCGCATTCCCCGCGTCGACGAAACCGAGTGCGTGGGCTGCAATCTCTGCTCGCTTGTCTGCCCCGTCGACCAGTGCATCTCCATGGTCCGCGTCGACACCGGCGCCCGCGCCGAAACCTGGGACGAACGCACCCACAGCGCCGAGTGCACCGAACCGCAACGCTCTTGAATAGGTTTTGAAGGCCACGGCGTGAAGGGTGCGGCTTTAGCCCGCACGGCTCGGCTCAGAGAGACGGGTGCTTTAGCCCCTGAGGCCCAACAGAACATCGTTGAGTCAGTGCGCGGTGTTAGGGCGGCCTCGGTGTTCGCACGGAGCATCGATCGTCGAGCGCGGCTCAGGCCGGTGGATGAACTAGAATGCGCCCATGCCCACCGTCCTCCTCCAAAACGGTACCGTCGTAAACGCCGATTCCACTGTCCGCGCCGATGTCCTCATCGACAAGGGCGTCATCAAAGACGTTCGCCCCAGCATCCCTCCCAACTCCGCCGCCACCATCGTCGACGCAACCGGCCTCTTGCTTCTGCCCGGCGGCATCGATGCGCATACGCATCTCGACATGCCCTTCGGCGGCACCAACTCCGCCGACGACTTCGAAACCGGCACTCGTGCCGCCGCGATCGGCGGGACGACGACGATTGTCGACTTCGCGATCCAGGCCCGCGGCACCAAGATGCGCACCGCGCTCGACACCTGGTGGAAGAAGGCCGAGGGCAAGGCCTGCATCGATTACGGCCTGCACATGATCGTCACCGATCTGCCCGATGCCGGCCTCGAAGATATGGACGAGATGGTGCGCGAAGGAGTGGCCAGCTTCAAGCTCTTCATGGCGTATCCCAACGTGCTCATGGTCGACGACGCGACGATCTTCAAGGCCATGCGTCAGACCGCCAAGAACGGCGCGTTGATCTGCATGCATGCGGAGAATGGTTCGGTCATCGATGTCATCGTGCAGCGTGCGCTCGCCGAAGGCAAGACCGCGCCGATCTATCACGCGCTCACGCGGCCCACGCGCGCCGAGGCCGAAGCCGTGCACCGCGCCATCGCCATGGCCGAGATGGCCGGCGTCCCCGTCTACATCGTGCACCTCTCCAGCGAAGACGCGCTCAACCAGGTGAGAGAAGCCCGCGACCGCGGCCTGCCCGCTTTCGCCGAGACCTGCCCGCAATACCTGCTGCTTTCGCTGGAAGATGTGCAGGACAAGGGCTGGGAAGGCGCGAAGTATGTCTTCACCCCGCCGCTGCGCGAAAAGAAGAATCAGCCGAAGCTCTGGGAAGGTCTGCGCAAAGACAACTTGCAGGTCGTCTCCACCGATCATTGCCCGTTCTGCTTTGAAGATCAGAAGGCGCTGGGCAAAGACGACTTCACCAAGATTCCCAATGGCGGTCCTGGTATCGAAAATCGATTACAGCTTCTGCATCATCACGGCGTGGGCAAGGGCAACTTCTCGCTCAATCGCTTCGTCGAGCTCGTCTCCACCGCTCCTGCGCGCATCTTCGGCATGTACCCGAAGAAAGGAGTGATCGCGCCCGGTAGTGATGGCGACATTGTGCTCTGGGATCCGCAGGCTGTGCACACCATCTCCGCCGCGACGCACCACATGCGCGTCGACTACTCGATGTTCGAAGGCTTCAAGGTGAAGGGCAATGCGCGCGATGTCTATTCGCGCGGCGAGCTCGTCGTCTCCAAGGGCGAGTTCATCGCCACTCCAGGACGCGGCCAGTACCTGCGCCGCGCAGCCCGCGGCGGCGCATGGAAATAATCATTCCATCTTTGTGCGCGCCTCGGTACATTCGATAGAACCGTCACTCTGAGCGGTCCGGCTCACTTCGAGGAGCGCGTTTGAGCGTTGTCGATCCATCTCTATCGAACCAGGATCTGCGGCCAACCACGCCCGCGCAGCGAACCTGGACGATGTACAACTACATTGCGCTGTGGTTCTCCATGTCGATGGAGATCACCACCTATCAGCTTGCGTCCTCGCTCATCGCCAAGGGCATGGACTGGAAGCAGGCCGAGTTGACGGTGCTGCTCGGCAACCTGATCGTGCTCGTTCCCATGCTGCTCAACGCGCATGCCGGCGCCAAGTACGGAATCCCGTTTCCAGTCTTCATTCGCGCGCCGTTCGGCGTGCGCGGCGCCAATCTTCCCGCGATCCTGCGCGCCATCGTGGCCTGCGGCTGGTTCGGCATCCAGTCGTGGATCGGCGGCCAGGCGATGCATTCCATGCTTCTCGTCGTGTGGCCTTCTTGGGCAGCGAATGCCGGCGTGCTTTGGGCCTGTTTTCTCGCCTTCTGGCTGCTGAACATGGTCGTCGTCTGGCGCGGTGTCGAGACGGTGCGCCACCTGCAAGCCTTTGGCGCGCCGTTCATGTTCGTGATGGCTGCTCTGCTCCTCATCTGGGTGCGCATCAAAGCAGGCAGTTTCGGCACCATGCTCTCTACGCCCAGCCAGTTCCACTCGAGTGGCGAATTCTTCTCCGTCTTCTTTCCATCGCTCACGGCGATGGTTGGCTATTGGGCCACGCTTGCGCTCAACATCCCCGACTTCACGCGCTACTCGAAATCGCAGCACGCGCAGTCGTGGGGGCAGGCGTTCGGCTTGCCGGTGGCGATGACGCTTTACACCTTTGTCGGCATCTCGGTGACGTCGGCATCGACGGTGCTCTTCGGACATCCCATCTGGAACCCTATCCTGCTGATCGGCGCGTTTCATCAGCCTGTGGTCGCGTTCGTCGCGCTGATCGCAATCCTGATTGCGACACTCAACGTGAACATCGGCGCGAATGTGGTGTCGCCTTCGAATGATTTTTCGAATCTCTATCCGCGGCTCATCAGCTTCCGCACCGGCGGATTGATCACTGGATTCCTCGGTCTCGCGATGTGCCCGTGGAAGCTTCTCGCTTCGCCCGACGCGTACATCTTCGGCTGGCTGGTCGGCTATTCGGGACTGCTGGGGCCGGTCGCGGGCATCATGGTTTGCGACTACTTTCTGATCCGCCACACAGAACTCGACGTGAACTCGCTCTACCATCGCGAAGGCGCGTACCACTACAGTAAGGGCGTGAATCCGCGCGCGATTTTTGCGCTGGTTCTGGGGATAGCCATCGCTCTTGTCGGACTCTTCATCAAGCCGCTGCATTTTCTCTATGACTATGCGTGGTTCGTTGGATTCTTCACGGCCGGCATTCTCTATGTTGCGCTGATGCGGATCGCCGCGCCGCGGGGACTTGCCGTCCAGGCGAAGGCGTTTGAGCTGGAGCCCTGAGTCGAAAATTGTTCCACGTGGAACAATGGATTGGCCGTCGAGGCAAAGCGCTTCGCGGGATGCGTGGTCGCAAATTGTTCCACGTGGAACAATTGTGTTGGCCGGCACAAGTGTTGGCGCGGGTTTGCGAAGAATTTTGCAGGAACGTGGTAGAGGGCGCGGTTCAACCGTTGATGTGCACGGAAGGACCGCGAAGCCTGAAACGCATTCGGCGTGCAATTGTGCGCTCCCACCCTTGCGCGGTGAGGCTTGCGCAAGGATGGGGCACCCGGCGGAGAGACAGTGCGCTAGAACAGGACGCGGAGTTCGGAGATCCAGTTGTGGTTGTAGGTGGCGCGGCTGGAAGTCGCGATCTGCATGCCAGTGGTGAAGACGGCGTAGGTGTGGGTCGGCTCCCACTGCTTGCGGCGGAGCACGTAGAAGGCCGCGGGGGTCAAGAAGTTCTGCATGCGACCATCGTGCTCGCCGGCGAAGAAGAAGGTCGCGTTGTTTTCGAGTTCGAACCACACATGTCCGGACGCATGGAGTTGCGCTGCTTCGTTCCAGGCGATGGTGCGTCCCTGGGCGGCGATTTTACCGGTGGGCAGAGTGCCGCCGAGGGCGGAAACCAGGCTCCACTTTTGGACGGTGAAGGCGGCGACCACATTGGGCGTAAAGGAATCGGTGCGTCCGCCGTTGGTGTGGCTGCCGGTGGCAAAGCAATGGGCAAGGCTGGCAGCGATGTCGAAGTTGCCACCTTCGGCGTTTCCGGAGGCGATGCGGAGTTTGCCGTTGAAGGAGGTGTCGCCGAAGCCGTCGGCTGCCGCATTGGTGTGCTGGAGGTAAGGGGGAGGCAGGAGATCGAATTCGAAGCGGCGCGCGAGGATGATGCCGCCGCCTCGGGCGTTGCCATAGTTGGTGATGGCGGTGCTTCCGGGTGTGTCCTGCCGGGCAAAGGCAAAGCGGTAGTACTGGATGAGGCGCGGATCGGACGCGACCAGCGGCGTGACCATGGCGGGTTGCAGCCCGGACATCTCTGCATTGTGTGCTCGAAAGCTCTGATAGGGGCCGGACTGCGCGGCGGCGGACACGCTGGCCGCGGCGAGCAGGAGGATCCCGACAGGGTGCAGGCGAATCACATCAATGGTTGTAGCAACGGGTTTCGGCGGGCTCAGTGACTGAGAGCACGGGGGTTGGGGGGAATTTTGGGCAAGCCGTGCCCCTTCAAAACGGAAAGCTGTGCCATCGCTCCCACCCCATCGACGGGGATCTGTCGATGGGGCCGGGGGGCCGGCTTACCCGCGGGGGCGGCATCGCGTATTCTTTGGGCGATGCGATGGATTCGGTGGATCGGAGTGGCGGTTCTGGCTGCAGGAGCAATGACGGCGCAGGCGCAGCAGGACAGCGTCTGGCAGATGCAGGAGTCAGGCACGGCGGCGGGTTTGCGGGGAATCGACTCGGTGGACGGCAGAGTGGCGTGGGCCAGCGGGACGGGCGGGACGGTGCTGCGGACGACCGATGGGGGCGCGCACTGGACGAAGTGCGCGGTGCCCGATGAGGCGCGGGATGGGGCGACGCTCGACTTGCGCGGCGTTGAGGGGTTCGACGACCGGACCGCGATCGTGATGGCAAGCGGTCCGGGCGCAAAGAGCCGGCTGTACAAAACGACGGACGGGTGCGCGACGTGGCGGCTGCTGTTCGCAAATCCCGATGCGCCGGCGGGGTTCTTTGACAGCTTCTGGATGAACGGGGAGCGCGGGATGCTTCTCGGCGATCCGGTGCGCGGCGAGATGGTGGTGTTTCTGACGGCGAATGGCGGCAAGAAGTGGGAGCGCGACCGGCAGAGCGGACTGGGTTTGCGGGGGCGCGCGCTGGCGGCGTTTGCGGCGAGCAACACGAGCATTGCGCGGGGCGACCGGCTCTTCACGCGTGCCTTCGCCACGGGTGGGGGAGGCGGTTCGGTCTTTTTCAGCCGGCCTTTCACAAAAGACGAGCAATGGGATGGGCTGCTAGATAAGGTGGCGCACAAGCGAGCGCCCTGGAAGTCGAGCTTGATTCCTGTGGGTTCGGGCGGCGACAGCTCGGGCACGTTTTCGGTTGCTTATCGGTACCCGGTGACGATTGGCGAATGCGCAGAGTGCACCTTCAACGACAACTCGCGGTTTGTTGCGGTGGGCGGAGACTACAGCAAGCCGGGGGAGACGGCGCGCACGGCGGCCTGGTCGAGCGATGGAGGCTGGACGTGGACAGCGTCGGCGGCGCCTCCGCATGGCTATCGTTCGGCGGTGCAGTGGAGCGATGGGCTCAAGGTCTGGATCGCGGCCGGGACGAACGGCTCGGATGTGAGCCGTGACGACGGCAAGACGTGGCAGCCGCTGGATGACGGGACATGGAACGCGCTTTCGCTGCCGTTTGTTGTTGGGCCGCAGGGAAGGATCGGGCGGTTGAGGAGTGATGTTCTTACGGCCGCGCGTTGAACGGTGAAAAAACCGAAGTGACTTTGGCGGTATTTGGTACCGGGTTTTTCAGATTACGATTTTGCACGCGCGGTAGAATGAGGACATCGGGATGAGTTCTACCCTTCCAGCGGCTGCCAGCCAGGGATCCCGCAGTAAGCGGGAACCAGAGGTGCGGGCGGCGCTGATCTGTGTTCACAGCCTCGAAAAAACCTACCGTACCAGCCGCGGCACGCTTACGCTCTTCCAGGGATTGGAGTTAGAAGTTCACGCGGGCGAGCTGGTAGCGATCGTGGGGCAGTCCGGGGCAGGCAAAAGTACCTTATTGCACATCCTGGGTGCTCTTGATCGCGCGACGGCAGGGACGGTACACTGCGCCTCAACCAACGTGGCGAGTCTGAACGCACGGGAGGCAGCAGCCTTTCGCAATCGCGAGATTGGCTACGTCTGGCAGTTTCATTACTTACTGCCGGAATTTACGGCGCTGGAAAACGTAGCCATGCCGCTGCTGGCGCGGGGACTGGCAAGACGCGAAGCGTTAGCTGCAGCATCTAATTGGCTTAGAGAGGTAGATCTGGAAGATCGTCGCGAGCACCGCCCCGGGGAGTTGTCGGGTGGAGAGCAGCAGCGAGTGGCGCTGGCCCGTGCATTGGTGGGCGGACCGCACCTTCTGCTGGCGGATGAGCCGACAGGCGATCTGGATGAAACCACGGCCAACCGAGTGTTCGATCTGCTGGAACGGTTGCATGTATCGCATGGGCTCACCTCGATTGTGGTGACCCACAACCTGGAACTGGCCGCGCGCTGTACGCGGACTCTGCGCCTGGAGAGCGGGCGCCTGACACCGTGGGGCAAACCAGCCCCATTGGGGATCAATCCCGGGCCGGTATAGCAGAAGGATGCACCGATTCGGGTACCAATCGAGTCTGATGAGGTAGGCGGTCTGGATGCGAGAACCAAGTCGATGCAGGCCGTAGAAAAACGGGTGGGAGTCGCCGGGTGTACCAGAAGCCGGGGACGTTCGGAAGCAACGGGAACCGGAACCATCCTCAAGAGCTGTTCGGGGCGCGCAAGATTTTGCGAAGGAGCCTCCGGCGGCGATGATTACTGAAGGGCGCGTGCGGTTGGGCTGAAGCCGAAAAGCGGCGTTCTCAGCGACGAGTCGGGTTCCCCGCGGCGGGATTTTGCAGGCGGGGCGGGACACAGTTCGCTGGGCGACGTGAATCGGACGGCCACTCCTCCCGAGAGCCTTTGGGGAGAAAAACAATGTTCGAACGCTACACGGAGAAGGCACGGCGCGTGATCTTCTTCGCGCGGTATGAGGCCAGCCAGTTTGGCTCGCCTTATATCGAGACGGAGCACCTGCTGCTGGGGCTCTTGCGCGAAGACAAGGCGTTGACCAACCGTTTTCTGCGCTCGCATGCTTCGGTCGAATCGATTCGCAAGCAGATTGAAGCGCACACGACCATTCGTGAAAAGGTCTCGACCAGCGTCGACCTGCCGCTCTCGAACGAGTGCAAGAGGGTTCTGGCGTACGCGGCCGAAGAAGCCGAGCGCCTGGGGCACAAGCATATCGGGACGGAGCATTTGCTGCTGGGGCTGCTGCGCGAGGAGAAGTGCTTCGCGTCGGAGATCCTGCAGGAGCGCGGGCTGAAGCTGGCGCAGATTCGCGATGAGCTGGCGCGGGTGACGCAGGAGAAGGCGCCGCAACAGCAGCGGCAGCGCGAGTCGAGCCTGTTGGCGGAGTTCTCGCGCGACCTGACCCAGGCCGCGATGGATGCGCAGCTCGATCCCCTGGTGGGGCGCGATGGCGAGCTGGAGAGGGTGATCCAGATCCTGTGCCGGCGTACGAAGAACAACCCGGTGCTGATCGGCGAGCCGGGCGTGGGCAAGACAGCGATTGTCGAAGGCCTGGCGCAGCGGATCGCAGACGGCGAAGTGCCGAGCTTCCTGGCCGACAAGCGGGTGCTGGCGCTCGACCTGTCGCTGATTGTGGCGGGCACCAAGTACCGCGGGCAGTTTGAAGAGCGGCTGAAGACGATCATGAAGGAGCTGATGGAGAACCAGAACTCCATCATCTTTATCGACGAGCTGCACACGCTGGTGGGAGCGGGATCGGCGGAGGGGTCGCTGGACGCGGCGAACATCCTGAAGCCGGCGCTGAGCCGGGGGGAGATCCAGTGCATTGGCGCGACGACGCCGGCGGAATACCGGAAGTCGATCGAGAAGGACCGGTCGCTGGAACGGCGCTTCCAGGCTGTGAAGGTTCCGCCTCCGAACGAGAGCGACGCGATCAAGATCATCAACGGCATCAAGGACCGCTATGAGAAGTTTCACGCGGTGAGCTACACCGATGCCGCGGTGGAGTTCGCGGTGCTGCATTCGAACCGCTATATTCCCGATCGTTTCCTTCCCGATAAGGCGATTGACCTGATCGACGAGGCGGGCGCGCGGGTGAAGCTGCGCCAGACATCGCTGCCCGAGGAGATCACGGAGGTGCAGAAGCGGATCAAGTTCATCGTGCACCGCATGGACTCGGCGATCGCCAACCACGAGTTCGAGAAGGCCCGGTTCTACTCGGATGAAGAGCGCAAGGAGCGCGAGAACCTGCGCGCGCTGCGCGACAAGTACCACCTCGACGATTCGGCGGCGGGGATCGTGGGCCGCGAAGACATCGAGGACGTGGTGAGCCGCTGGACGGGCGTCCCGGTGACGAGCATCAAGGAAGAAGAAACACAGAAGCTGCTGCGGGTGGAGGAAGAGCTGCACAAGCGCGTGATCTCGCAGGACAAGGCGATCTCCGCGCTGGCGCGAGCGATCCGCCGGTCGCGTGCGGGCTTGAAGTCGCCGCATCGGCCGATCGGCAGCTTCCTGTTCCTCGGGCCGACGGGCGTGGGCAAGACGGAGATGGCGCGGACGCTGGCGCAATTCCTGTTCGGGTCGGACAAGGCGCTGATCCGCTTCGATATGTCGGAGTTCATGGAGAAGCATTCGGTGTCGAAGTTGATTGGCTCGCCTCCGGGGTATGTGGGCTACGAGGAGGGCGGTCAGCTCACCGAGCGGGTCAAGCGGTCGCCGTATTCGGTTGTGTTGCTGGACGAAATCGAGAAGGCGCACCCGGATGTGTTCAACCTGCTGTTGCAGGTGTTCGAAGACGGGCAACTGACCGACGGGTTGGGCAACACGGTCGACTTCAAGAACACGATCCTGATCATGACGTCGAACATCGGGGCGCGGCACCTGCAGAAGAAGCAGGGGCTCGGGTTCCAGAGCGACCGGGACGATCTGGTGACGGAGAAGGTTGAAGAGCTGGTCAAGAACGAGGTGAAGAAGACCTTCAACCCCGAGTTCCTGAACCGGCTCGACGAGATCATCCTGTTCCAGTCGCTGAACGACGCCGACCTGATTCAGATCGTGGAGCTGCTGGTGCAGCAGCTGAACTCGAACCTGGCGCAGAAGGCGATCACCATCTCGGTGACCGAGGAAGCGAAGAAGTGGATTCTCGACAAGACGCTGGTGGATCGCAGTTACGGCGCTCGCCCGCTGCGGCGCGCTCTGCAGCGGTATGTCGAAGACCCGCTTTCGGAAGCGCTGATCGCCGGACAGATCACGACGCGTCCGTCGTTCCTCGAGGTTTATCTCGAGCAAAACCAGCTGTTCTATCGGCCGGTGAGCTCGGACGACAGCGGCAGCGAGGAGAAACCCGCAGGAGTGCTGCTGTTCAGCAACTAAGCGTTCGTCACGAAACAACAAGGGCCCCCGGTTCTCCGGGGGCTTCTTTTTTGGATGTGCGGAGGGGATGCTTACGCGATTGGCGAGGTGCGCGATCCGTGAAGGAGCGCGGAGCGACGGATGGCGCCTGCGATTGCGCGGAAGGCTGCGGCGGCTTCAGTCGCGCGCGGCGCCGGGGACCTGAAACTCCACGCCGGCAGCGCTGTTGGCGCGCTGGGTGGCGGCGAGATCGATCTGATCGAGGGGGATCCGCTCGTAGTGCTGCGAATCGAGATCGGTGAGGACCCTGGCGGTCATCATGTAATTTTGAACTTTCTCGGGAGCGCGGCCGCCCTTGAAGATGACGGTGAGGGGCTGGGAGGCGAGAGGCTGCGCAGGCACGGAGGCCGCGCGTTGCGTTGGATAGGCTGGCGGATTCGGCGCGGCGAAGGCCTCCTGCGGGTAGGGAGGTGCTGCATCGATCGAGGATGGAGCGCTTTGGTTGTAGGCGGAGTTCTCGGACGCGGAGTCGTCTGAATCGCCCCAATCGTAGAAGCCGGGGTCGAGCAGCCACGGATAGCCGTAGCCCAGCCCGGGATAGATATTCGCGTACCAATTGGCGAAGGAGCGCCTGCGGTCGCGGAACCGATCACGATCGCGGTTGCGGAATGCGCCTGCGTTCCACGAAGACCAAGAAGGACGACCGGGCATGAATCGAGTGGCGCTGTAGGGAGTGCGAAGTCCGGAGACGTTCGGCGGACGACTGGCGCGCCATCCGGAGGTTCCGAAAGCGCGATATCCCGGGAATGAACCTGCGAAGCGGCCCGGCTGGGAGAAGCCGGAGTGCGCGGAAAAGCCGGCGTGTCCTGCGAACCCACGGCTTCCGAACGATCCGCCATGCGTTGCGCGGTGTTGCGCAAAGGCAGGCAAAGCAAGCGCGAGCAGAGCGATTGCGGCCCCGACCTTCATGGCATCATTTTACCTCCAATTGGAATTGGACGGCTTCTGCGATGGATGGAGCTGTCGACGGCGAAGGCGGGTTCGGCGAGCTTGTCTTGCGGACGCATGCGGAAGGATGAGCGTTCTACGTTGGAATGTTTCTTATTCGCTGCGCAAGGCCTGGATAGGGTCGACATGCATGGCACGCCGCGCCGGCAGCCAGACGGCGAAGAATGCCGTGCCGAGCAGAGCCAGGGGCACGGACAGAAACACGAGCGGGTCCCAGGGGATGACGCCAAAGAGAAGGCTGGCGAGGAAGCGGACCAGACCGGAGGCTGCGCCAACGCCGAGGACGACGCCGAGGATTGCCAGCAGCATTCCCTGCCGCAAGACGAGGTTGCGAATGTTGCTCCGCCCGGCGCCGAGGGCCATGCGAACGCCGATCTCGCGGCTGCGCTGCGCGATGGAGCAGGAGACGACTCCGTAGATTCCCAGGGTAGCGAGAACGAATGCGGATGCGGCGAAGATGGTGAGCAGGAGCATGTTGAAATGCTGGCGTGCGATCGAGGCGCTCATGACGTCCTGCATCGAGCGGAGATGCCCAGCGGCCATGCCGCCGCTGGCTGCGCTGAGTTGCTGAACAATCAGGGGTCCAATCTTGCCCGGCTCGACCCGCGTGCGCACCAGCCAGTAGGCGGGGCCGAACTGGGACCAGAAGGCGGTCATCTCGTCGCGCACCTGCGCCTGGGGCACAAACATCGCGGGTTCAGGAGGGCTGCCCAGATCGATATCGCGCGTATTACCCACGATGCCGATGATCTGGCGCGGTACATCGCTGAATTTGCTGTCGCCGACATCCGCGCTCTTGTGCTTTGGCTTGCCGGCGATGTTGGGCAAATCCGGGGGGCCGAGGCCTGCGCCGATAAGAATCTGTTGACCGAGCGGATTCTGGCTGGGCCAGAACTGTTCGGCCATAGCCTGGTTGATGAGGGCCACAGGAGGAGCCGCTTCGCTATCCTGCTGGCTGAAACTGCGGCCGCGCAGAACAGGGACTTTGAGAACCTCGAAATAGCCCGGGGAGACAGAAGACCAAAGAGCGCTGCCCTCTCCGGATCGACCGATCACGCGGTAGGGCACGCCGAGGCGATTTGTGAAGGGCGGACTGCAAGTCATGGCGGAAGCCTCGACGCCAGGAAGGGCGTTGATGCGCTGGCGCGCGTTGCTGACGAAGGTGGAGACACCGGTTGTGGTGGCAAACTGCGTTCCGGAGAGCGGCATGTCGACCCTGAGCACATGGTGAGGATCGAAGCCGGGGTCGACGGCCTGAAGAGCGAGGGAGGTGCGGACGAGGAGCGCGGCGCCGACGAGCAGCACTACGGCGAGAGACATCTGGCAGACGACGAACAGAGAGCGCGCTCGACCCTGGCCAAAAGCGGCGGATTGCTGATGGCCATTTTCTTTAAGCGCACTGTTCAAATCGAACCGTGATGCGAGGAGCGCGGGGAAGAGCCCGAAAGCAACGCCAGTCAACAGAGAGAGGCCAAGGGTGAAGGCGACGATGGGAGGGTCGAGGACGACGAACGCGCCCCGTTCGCCGATGCGCGGGATATCGCCCGGGTTCATAGACAGGAGCGCGCGAACACCGGTGACGCCAAGCGCAACGCCGAGGCCGCCGCCAGTGAACGAGAGCACGAGGCTTTCGGCCAGGAGTTGGCGCACGATGCGGAGATGTCCCGCGCCGAGCGCGGAGCGGATGGCGAACTCCCGCTTCCGGCTGATCGCGCGCACGAGAAGCAGATTGGCGACATTTGCGCAGGCAATCAACAAGACGAATCCCACCGCAACGGCAAGGAGCAGCAGCGACGATTGCGCGTGACCAACGATCACGTCGCGGAGCGGCTTCACCTGGAAGTTGAAGTGCGAGTCGGCGAAGGACTGGCTGCCTCTCGCATGCTCGGCGACCAATTGCAATTCGGCATTTGCCTGCGCGAGCGTGACCCCAGGTTTCAGGCGCCCCGCCACCTGAAGGTAGTGGGTGGGGTCGCCGCTGGTGAGAGCAAACTGGAAGGGAATCCAGAGATCCGCCGCCGGATCGGTTTGAAATTCCCGGCCTGTCACGCCGAGGATCGTGTAGCTCTCATGATCCAGCGAAATTGTTTTTCCGACGATCCGCGGATCGGCATTGAAGCGGCGTTTCCACAGGGCATCGCTGAGGATGGTGACATTTCCGCCATGCGGGCTCGTCTCTTCCGGAGTGAACGTGCGACCGAGGACCATGGGCGCGCCAAATAGACGGAAGTAGTCGGCAGTGACGCGCACCCCGCGGACTTGTTCTGGAACGTCGCCGGCGTCGAGACTCAGGCCGTTCGCTGCGAAGTCGTAGGCCGAAACGTCGCGAAAGGCGCGCGTCTGCTCGCGCCACAGGCGAAAATCAGCAATGGATGAGCTGGGAATCGATCCCCCCTGCGGGGGCTTCAGCAAAAACTGGACGATCCGGCCGGGTTCCGGATATCCCAACGGTTTGAGGAGCACGGTGTCGATGACCGAGAAGATCGCGCTATTGGCTCCGATGCCGAGCGCCAAGGTGGCGATGACGGTTGCGGTGAACGTGGGAGACTTGCGGAGCTGATAGAGGGTGAGCTTCAGGTCTGCCCAGAGGCTTTCGAGCGCAGGCCACTGCCAGACTTCGCGGCTGCGCTCCTCGATGAGGGTTAAGTTGCCGAACTCGCGGCGGGCGGCGCGCTCGGCTTCGTTGGGCGACATGCCGCGGTCGACCAGGCCGGCGATCTTTTCGTCGAGGTGTTCGCGGATCGAGTCGGAAAGCTCGCGGTTACGGCGGCGGCGCGCGAACAGCATGGGGAGCTCCTAGAATTCGGGGTGGGCGAGAACGCGCGTGACTCCTGCGAACATTTTCTCGAAACTGGACAGCTGTTCCTCGGATTTGCTGACCATCGAAAGATGGTAGTCCGAAAAGACTATCTTAAAAATAGGAATTGAGAACGAATACCGCGGACCTTTAAGCGAGGAATTGTTTGGTGTCCGGGCACTGGCTGCGTCGCGACCGGCGGGACGGGAGGGGACGAGCGCCTTCGCAGTCTGGAGGCAGCGCGCTATGGAATGACTGCGCAAGGGTTTTCGCACGGAGCGACGGACCTGGCCATTCCTCTTTCGTCACTGGCTGTGCCGCAAAGGGTGCGGTAAAGTAGGTGCCAATGAATCCGAGGTCTCCCGGCGATCTTGAGGAGGAAATCAAGGAGCTGCGTGCGCGCGTTCACCGGCTTGAGGATGCGCTGACACGGCAGGGAATCGTGGCTGCAAGCTGGATTGCGCAGCCGCCTGTTGCGGAGGTTGGGCCGTCAACGCAGGCGGGAACGCCTGCGGCGGTGAAAACGCCGACAGAGATTGCACGGCCGCCAGCAGCGCCGGCGAAAAGCGTGCCGAGCTTCGGAGCAGTTGAAGGGCAGGAGTCGCGTCCAGAGCGATCGCTGGAGAGCCGCATCGGATCGCAGTGGTTTAACCGTATCGGCATTCTGGCTGTGTTGATCGGGATGGCGTGGTTTCTCAAGCTGGCGATCGATAATCATTGGGTTGGTCCGGCGGGCCGGGTGCTGATCGGCCTGATCTCGGGCGTGGGGCTGATCGCCTGGTCGGAGCGATTTCGCGCCCGCGGATCCCCTGCGTTTTCGTATTCGCTGAAGTCGATTGGCAGCGGCATTCTGTACCTCTCGATCTGGGCGGCGTTCTCGCTGTTTCAGCTGATTCCGGGCGCGGTTGCCTTCGCGGCGATGGTCGCGGTGACTGCCTTCAACGGCTATCTCTCGTGGGTGCAGGATTCAGAACTGCTGGCGCTTTACGCGATTGCGGGCGGCTTCGGCACGCCGCTGCTGGTTTCGACCGGCGAGAATCACGAGGGCTCGCTTTTCGGCTACATGCTGCTGCTGGACGTGACGGTTCTGATCCTTGTTGGCTTGCGACCGTGGGCGCGCCTGCTTTTCGGCGCGTTTGCCGGCACCGTCTTCTATGTGGCGGGATGGTGGTCGACGTTCTATACGGCCGGCCAGGCCATGGAGACGGCGGTTTTTATCGGCAGCTTCTTTTTGATTTTCGCGTTGGCTCCGCGTTTGGCTTGTCTCAAGGCGGCGGGCCCGGAACTCGACACAGCAGCGCAGACGTCGGCATGGGACAAGCTGGCAACGGTGCTGATGCCGCTCCTGAATGCCGCATTTGGATTCCTGGCATTTTATGGATTGATCGATTCGCGGCACGCGGATTGGGCTCAGCCGTGGGTCGCGGTTGCGTTCGCTGGTTTCTATCTGGGTCTTTTGCGTCTGCCGTCGCGGGGAGTTTGGCGCGCGAGCCCGCAACTTCTGGCGGAGTTGCACCTGGCCACCGCCGTCGTCTTTCTCACGCTCGCGATTCCGTTGAAGGCGTCGGGCAGATGGTTGACGATCGGCTGGCTGGCGGAGGGCGCGGCGCTGCTGTGGGTAGCGAGCCGGGCGCGCTCCATGCTGTTGCGGGTCCTCGCGCTGGGGTGCCTGGCGCTGGCGCTTGTTGACCTGATGGTGGTGAATCCGCCGGCGTCGATCACGCCCGTCTTCAACGAACGGTTTGCAACCTATCTGGTGGCGATCGCGGTGCTTGCTTTTGCCGGGTGGATCGCGATGCGCGCAGCGGCCGTGGAGGAGGAGAGCTCGAAGGAGTTCTGGCGGGTTGTTGCGATGGTTTCGGCGCTGATTGTGAATCTCCTGATTTTGATTGCCGTGTCGCTGGAGATTCATGCCTTCTGGTGGAATCATCGCTGGCACGGGCAGTTCGCGATGTATGGGTCTTATCGCATGTACGCGCAGTTCTCTTATTCGGCGTTCTTCATGGTGTTTGGCGCGGTCCTGCTGGCCCTGGGGTTCTCGCGGCAGTCTGCGATGTTGCGCTGGCAGGCGCTGGTGCTGCTTGCGGTTTCGATCGGCAAGGTGTTTCTGGTGGATGTGAGTGAGCTGAGCCAGGGATATCGGATCCTGAGTTTTCTGGGACTGGGAGCGCTGCTGCTGGCGATCAGCTTCGTGTATCAGAAGGACTGGTTTGGTTTGCGCGGCCGCGGAGGGCAGGCGTCGTGAAGATCGGCGTCGCGATTGTGCTGGTGGCTGTGGCTATTCCTACCCCTGAGATCCGCTACTTTGCTTCGATGCGGGCCGTTGATTTACCAGCAGGCGCGGCGGGGCAGGCGTGCGTCGCACTCGATCGTGAGATTTTCGCAGGATCGGCGCGGAATCTCGCCGATGTTCGTCTTTATCGCGGGACCATTGAAACGCCCTATGTAATCCGCAACGCGGAGACGCACAGGCGGCCCTCGCAGCTGATCGCGGCGCTGAACCCGGGACGGCGCGCGGGGCGAACGGTGTTTGACGCGGCGATGCCGGAAGGCGTCTACAGCGACGTGGAACTCAGCGTGACGGGGCAGGATTTTCTGGCAACTGTGGCGGTCTCAGGCGCGCAGACGGAAACGGGAAAGCCGACGCGGATCGGATCGTACACGATTTTCGATTTCAGCCGGGAGCGGCTGGGACGGAGCACCGTTCTTCATTTGCCGAGGTCCGATTTCCGTTTTCTTCACTTTGAGATTGCGGGGCCGGTTGGTCCGGAGAGCGTCGGCGGGTTGAGGGCTGAGGCTGAGGCTCCGGGTGAGCCGAAGTATGTGACGGTCGCGCAAGCAGGGAGTCTCGCGCAGAAGGGGCGCGGGTCGACGGTCGAGTTTACGGTGCCCGCCCGCACGCCCGTCGACCGGATCGTGTTCACGCCGCCGGAGGCGCCGGTAAATTTCGGCAGGGATGTGGAGATCGAAGTGCGAAGCGAGCCCGAGGGCTCAGGCGATGCCGTACGAGCGACGTTGCTTTCCGCGAACGCGTCGGGGAACGTGCTGCGGATCCATCGCGTGCAGGACGGACGGCATATTGACGAGGAGCGGCTGGCGGTGGATGCGCCGGCGGAGGTGTTCGACGCGCCGAGCAAGTGGAGCATCACGGTTGAGAACGGGGACGATGCGCCGGTAAGTTTTACGGGCGTGCGCCTGGAGATGTTGGAGCGCGACCTGTGTTTTGAGGCCGCGGCCGGTGCGGCTTACACGCTTTACTACGGCGATGAGGCGCTGTCCGCTCCGCGCTATGACTACGCGCGATGGTTTGCGCCGCAGGCGAATGCCGTGGTGGCGACCCTGGGGGCAGGACGGCCGAATCCGGCGTACGATCCACGCCCCGACCCGCGTCCCTTCACCGAGCGGCATCCGGCGCTGCTCTGGGTGACGCTGCTGGTGGTGGTTGTTTTTCTTGGGGTTGTTGCGCTGCGGTCAGCCAGGCGCATGGAACGTCCCGGACCGATGCCGTAGCATGGATGGATTACGCACTGCGAGGTCGACGATGAGCGATATCCTGACTCCCCCGGAAATGACAGCCGAGCAAATCAGCAGTCTCACCCGCCAGAGCAACTATGGCACGTGGCGATTTCAGAAGACGTGGAAACCGATGTATGTCGCCGATGCCGAAGGATGCTGGTTTATCGATGGGGCGGGGAAGCGCTACCTCGATTTTTCGTCGCAGCTGATGTGCGTGAACCTTGGACACAAGAATCCGCGCGTGGTGGAAGCGATTGCCGAGCAGGCCAGGGAGTTGTGCTACGTGGCGCCGGGGTACGCGACGGCGGCGCGGGCAAAGTTGAGCGCGAAGCTCATGGAGGTTTTGCCGGCCGGCCTGGACAAATTTTTCTTTGCCACCAGCGGGACCGAGGCGAACGAGGCGGCGTTCAAGATCGCGCGGATGGTGACGGGCAAGACGAAGATCATCTCGCGGTATCGCTCGTATCACGGGTCGACGATGGGGTCGATTGCGGCAACGGGCGATCCGCGGCGCTGGGCGATGGAGCCCGCGGGCAAGGGCGCGGGCGTGGCGTTCGCGCCGGAGACGAACTGCTACAACTGCCCGATCAAGCACAGCTATCCCACCTGCAATGTCGCGTGCGCGGACTATATCGAGCACATGATCGAGAACGAGAGCGATGTGGCGGCGATCATTCTGGAGCCTGTGGTGGGGACGAACGGAGTGCTGGTGCCGCCTCCCGAATATTTTCCGCGCTTGCGCGAGATCTGCGACCGGCAGGGAGTGCTGATGATTGCCGATGAAGTGATGGCGGGCTGGGGACGCACCGGCAAGTGGTTTGCGGTCGATAACTGGAACGTGAAGCCCGACATCCTGGTGACGGCCAAGGGCATCACGTCGGCGTACGTGCCGCTGGGGCTGTGTGCGACGACGAAGAAGATTGCCGATTACTTCGAGGACCACTACTTCTCGCACGGGCACACCTATGAGGCGCATCCCATCACGCTGGGTCCGGCGGTGACGACGATCGAGGAGATGCAGCGGCTCAAGCTGGTGGAGCGGGCGGCGGAGCTGGAGCCGTATGTGCGCGAGAAACTTGAAGCGCTGAAAGAGAAGCATCCCTCGATTGGCGATGTGCGCGGGCTGGGATTGTTTTTTGCGGTCGAGCTGGTCAAGGACCGGAAGACCAAGGAGCCGTTCAATACCATGCGCGACAAGGTCGAGGGCAAGGCGCTGGTGGTGGATCAGATTGCGGCGAAGATGATGGCGGATGGTGTCGCGCAGCAGGCGTGGGTGAGCCACTTTGTGATTGCGCCTCCGCTGATCGTGACCAAAGAAGAGATCGACTTCGGGATAGCCGCGCTCGACCGGCACCTGGGCATCGCGGACGCGCTGGTGGGGTAAGAGGCAGAAACGAAGGGCGCGGGGAGCGAGGGAATCGGGGCAACGGGAGCAAGGGAGCAAGGGGACGAAGGAAGCACGGGATTTGCTCCCAATCCGTCGTTGGCTTGATCCCAATGGACCCGCTTCAGGCGATTCGCTGACGCCCGGCCGGCGCGGGAGCCTGGAGTTGCTCGCGAAGGCTGGTCGCGAGGTCGGCCACGACGCGGAGCTTGTCGAGCACGCCGGCGGGAACCTCGCCCGCGGCCAGGGCAAGCTGGGAGTTGAGAAGCAATCCGGCGAGAGTGCTGCGCACCTCTGCTTCGATGGCTCCGGCGGCGGCCTGGCGTGCCAGAGTCAGCTCGCGTTCGCGGCGATGCAGGGCGGCGCGGATGTCGCGAATGATTCTTGCGGCTCCGGAGAGGGCGAAGTTGATTTGCAGGGGGATGGCGAGGCCTGCGCGTTCCCAGATTGCCTCGGCGGCGGCGGGGTCGCACTCGGCCATCGACTCGTCGACCACAATCGCGGCGAATTCGTGCTTGCGCAGGGCGGCGAGGGCGGTGCTGCGCCCTTCGGCCACCTCAACCGGCATGCCAAGTTTTTCCTGAACCACGGCCGCGCAGTTGCGCGCTCCTTCGATTCCGGTCACCATCAAGATGCTCATTGCTATCCTCCTCGCCGGCTCTGGAGCCGCACTGCTTTCAGAGGTTGAATTTTTCTGCGCCGCGGCTTGGTTCTTCGGAGCTCGAGTGGCGCGGGCAGACGGGCTGGGATGCTAGGAGACAGGCTGGGCCGTACGCATGGGATCGGCGATGCCGTATTCCTTCAATTTGCGATAGAGCGTGGTCTTGCCGATGCCCAGCAATCGGGCGGCTTTGAGCTTGTCGCCGTGCAGCAGGCGGATGGTGGTGAGGATGGCCTCGCGTTCCATCTCGGCGAGGGGTGTAATCCGGCTCGCCGGGTCCTGCTCTGCCGGTTTGGCGGCGGAGCGGGCATTCAGGGCCGACAGCCCTTCCTGCCGCAACTGGGTGGGCAGGTCGCCCAGGCCGACGATGCCGTGGGTGGAGAAGGCGCAGCCGCGTTCCACCGCATTCTCGAGCTCACGGACGTTGCCGGGCCAGTCGTGGGTCATGAAGGTACGCAGCACTTCATCGCTGAGAGAGAACTTCTGTCCGGAGTCGCGGCTGATGCGCTCGAGAAAATGGGCGGTGAGGAGGGGGATGTCTTCGCGGCGATCACGCAGCGGAGGCAGGCGCAGATTCACGACGTTCAGTCGGTAGAAAAGATCCTTACGGAAGGCGCCGGTTTCGACCATGGCGCCGAGGTCGCGATTGGTGGCCGCAAGGATGCGCGCTTTGATGGGAAGGCGATGCGTGGCGCCCACCGGCCGCACTTCCTTTTCCTGCAGGGCGCGGAGCAGCTTGGACTGCAGATCGAGCGGCAGCTCGCCAATCTCGTCGAGAAAGACGGTGCCGCTCTCGGCGGAGACGAGCAGTCCGTCTTTGGTGCGGTTGGCTCCGGTGAAAGCGCCCTTGACGTGGCCGAAGAGCTCGCTTTCGATGAGGGTCGGGACCAGCGAGCCGCAATCGACGGGAAGGAAAGGCTTGTCGGCATGGGGGCCGGTGGCGTGAATGGTGCGCGCCACCATTTCCTTGCCGGTGCCGCTCTCGCCGAGAATCAGGACGGGGTGGGTGCTCTCGGCGACCTTCGACAGGATGCGGTAGAGCTTTTCCATTGCCAGCGAGCGGCCGATCAGCGAGCCGAAACCCCGGCTTGCGCGAAGGCCCGCGCGGAGAGCCCGAGTATCGCTGTCGGCGACGAAAGCCGAAGCGGCGCGTTCGAGGACCGCGCAGAGCTGATCAACGGCAAAGGGCTTGATGATGTAGTCGGAAGCGCCGCCGCGCATCGCTTCGATGATGGAGTTCAGCGTGGTGGAAGTGGTCATGCCGACGATGACCACCTGGGGGCAGAGAGCGCGGATCTCGGCAACGAATTCGAGGCACTCCGGATCGCCGGGGGGCACGTTGAGCAACAGGACGTTGGCGAGATGGCGGCAGAGGAGGGAGCGTGCCGCGGAGCGATCGCGCACGCTCTGCGCCACATATCCCAGGGTATGCGCCACTTCCTCGCACGCATTCCGAACCGCGTCGTCGTCGTCGACGACCAGGACGCGCACCGGAGCGGGCGGGTGAGAGGATTGGGCTACGGGTTCTGATAAAGACGTGGAAGCCATGGTCTGAAGCATTGTAGGAACTCTCTAGGGCCGCGGTATGTGGGCTCGGTCACGGTGTGCTTTTGGGGCGATTTATACGGGCCGAACGGGCAACTCGATCTGGAAACACGCCCCCAGCGGATCGCGATTCGCGGCCCGGATGGCGCCGCCCGCCGATTGAAGAATGGAGCGCGTGATGGCCAGACCCTGGCCGCGATGCGAGGATTTTGCGTTCCCTTCCGTAGAGCGGGTGGTGTATCCGGCCTCGAAGATTCGTTCCAGGGCAGCCGGCGGAATGCCGGTTCCGCTGTCTTCGACGTTGAGGATGACGCCTGCGACCTGCCCGGGGCCGGCGGCGGCTTCGCGAAGGCTGAGGAGGATTCTGCCGCCGCGAGGCATGGCTTCGACGGCATTCTTGACCAGGTTGACGAGAATGCGTGTCAGGTCTTCGCTGCTGAGGGAAACCGGCAAAGCGGCGCCGTGACACTCGACGCTGAGGGTCACGGCCGGACCGGCAAGCGCCGCCAGCAGTTCGCGGTTGCGCTCCAACTCCCAGGCCAGGTCATTGATGGGCATGGGAGGCAGCTCTTCCCAGTAGGTGTCTTTCCGGGACACGCCGAGCGGTGAGGAGTAGACCGGAGCGGGGTGCGCGGCTTGCGAGAAGTTGTTTTCAAGAGCGCAAAGTTTCTCTACCAGGTGGCGGCAGGCGGCGACGACGATGCGCAGATCGCCGGCAAGGTGCTGGTTCGGGGTGGTCAGCACGCCCGGAGCCTTGAGGAGATCACAGCAGACCCCGAGCGCCGATATGATGTTGCGGGCTTCATGGGTAATCTCGGAGAGCGTCCCGTTTTCGGCGAGGCCTGGAGGGAATTTTGCGGGATCGACCACCTGCAATTTCGAGGCTCCTGCCGCTGCCAATGCTTGATGTTCCATCTGGGTTCCTTTCTTGCTGCGAATTTCCCGATGCGGTGAGTGGCTGTGCTGTTTCAATACACGCGACGTGCCAAAGCAGGACGGTTATTCTAAGTGACTGTCAAAGAAAGAACTGCACCGCGGGAAGCGAAGATAGATTGGGGGAAGCCGGGGAAGCCGCGCGTTCCGAATTGGGATTGATGGATGCGCGAAGTGCGAGCAGGTTTCGCAGTTTGTGACTCTTACGGCCGAGTTCGCATTTGAGAAGCGGATTCCTGTTCCGGCACCACGAGGGTCGTCTCCGTGGGGTGGTTTCGTACAATCGCCCTATGCAGGAAGGGATGACCAAGTTTTTTCGTCCTGGCGGGCGCACGCCGCTGGAGATGCGCGCGCTGGCGCTGACGCCGGGTTTTGTGCAGACCGCGGAAGGGTCGGTACTGGTGACGCTGGGCAGCACGCGGGTGCTGACGAATGCGACGGTTGAGCCGGGTGTGCCGGGATGGCTGCGCAACTCGGGGCGCGGCTGGGTTACGGCAGAATATGCAATGCTGCCGCGTTCGACGGTGACGCGCACGCCGCGCGAGAGCGAGCGTGGCAAGATCGGCGGGAGGACGCACGAGATTCAGCGGCTGATCGGGCGGAGCCTGCGCTCAGTGGTGGACATGACCGCGCTGGGGGAACGGACGATCATTCTCGATTGCGACGTGATCCAGGCAGATGGCGGCACGCGCACGGCGGCGATTACGGGGGCAGCGGTGGCCCTCGCGCTGGCGCTGAACGCGCTGGTTGCGGCGGGAACGCTGAAAGCTTCGCCGATGAAGCAGCTGGTAGCGGCGACGTCGGTGGGCATCGTGGAGGGCACGCCGCTACTCGATCTTTGCTATGAAGAGGACTCTCAGGCCGAAGTGGACATGAACGTGGTGATGACGGCGGATGGAGGGCTTGTGGAGACGCAGGCGACAGCGGAAAAGGGAAGTTTTTCGCGCCAGGCACTGAACGGGCTGATCGATCTTGCCGAAGGCGGGCTGAAAGCGATTTTCGCGGCGCAGCGCGCGGTGCTGGAGAAGTAGAGGCACGCGCGGCAAAGGGTGCTTGCATGGCACCGCATGTCCGCAGGAAGATCTCCGCGCAACGCGTGCTCAACCTCAACTGCCGACTGTGCTCTACTCCGATTTCACGATTGGCAACTCGATGCTGCTGGCTGCGCCGGGTGCGTGGTAGATGCGCTGCGTGGCTTTCTGATAGTCCGCGGGCTTGGCCCAGAAGATATTGGGCACGAAGGTCTGCGGGTTGCGATCGTAGAGCGGGAACCAGCTCGATTGGATCTGCACCATGATTTTGTGACCGGGCAGAAAGACATGGTTTGTGGGCGGCAGCGCGAAGCGGTAGGGCAGGGGCTTGTTAGGTTCGATGGGCTTGGGGGTGGAGAAGCTCTCGCGATAGCGGCCGCGAAAGATATCCATGGCGACGGGAAGCTGGTAGCCACCGAG
Organism: Occallatibacter sp.; assembly: GCA_035508975.1. Classification (GTDB taxonomy): domain Bacteria; phylum Acidobacteriota; class Terriglobia; order Terriglobales; family Acidobacteriaceae; genus Telmatobacter. Next base: position 31,658 of record DATJMC010000017.1, on the reverse strand, counting down.
TTCGGGCTGGTCGGCAACTTCGTCGGGATAAACATCGATGAGCTTGACGACCCAGTCGGAGTCGGTGCCGGTGGTGGAGGCGACGAGGTTGGCAATGGCCTGGCCCTGGATATGGACGGGGTTGGTCAGCGGATTCGAGGTGTATGTGAGCACGTCGGTACGGCCCGAGGCTTCGCGCTGGTCGTCGACCAGCCATTGCGGCCAGGTGAGGGGAAGCACGTAGCCGATGGGTTGCGAAGGGCGCGCGCGATAGGGAACCGGATGCGCGGGATCGGAGACGTAGGAGTCAAAATTTGCGGGCTGAAGAGCCGTGGCCTCCGACGGCGGTATTGCCGCTCCGGAAGCATCCCCGGCGGCAGGCCCGGAGAAGCTCAGCTTGAGGCCGGGCTCGAGATAGAGCGGCGTCATCGCCGGGGCGACGGGCCACGCGGGGAGCGTTTGCCAGCGGTTGGCGCCGGTTTCGTAGACGGTGACGGGCGCGATGTGGAGGGGCGGCGCATCGTCTTTCAGGTAGTGGGCGAGAAACGGCGCGAGGACATTTTCGCGGAACCATGTACCGGTATCGGAGCCGAAGCGGATTGCGCCAAGCGAATCGGCGGGTTCGATCTCCTGACCGTGATGCCAGGGGCCAAGCACCATGAAGACCTTGTCGTTGTCTGTGTCGAGGGGCTTGATGGCCTTGTAGACCGCGGGCGCGCCATAGATGTCTTCCTGGTCCCAAAGGCTGTGCACCAGAAGGATCGGCACCTTGATGCCTTCACGCTTGAAGTCTTCAGCTAACACCTTGTCCATCGCCTGGTCGCTCCAGAATGCGTCATAGGCGGGGTGCGCCAGGATTTTGTTCCAGAAGCCGAGCTGCTCCATGCCGTGGATGCGGCCGAGCGCGCCGGCAGAGACGCCGCTCATGTATTCGTCGTAGTCGTCGAAGTGCGCCGACCACCACTTGAGGCTGTTGTCGCGCGTGCCTTCCTGCTCGTAGACGTAGGGCATGTTCTGTTCGCGGAAGGCGCCGTTGTGGAACCAGTCGTCGCCTCTCCAGCCATCGACCATGGGGTTCATGGGGACGGAGACTTTGAGGGCCGGGTGGGGATGGACGAGCGCCATGAGGGGCAGAAAGCCGTCGTAGGAGATGCCGAGGATGCCGACCTTGCCGTTGGTCTCGGGGATGTTGTGGATGAGCCACTCGATGGAGTCGTAGGTGTCAGTGGCTTCGTCGACGGGGGTGGGATTCTGCGGCCCGTGGATGGGGCGGTTCATCACGAAGTCGCCCTCGGAGCCGTATTTGCCGCGAATATCCTGGACGACGCGGATGTAGCCGCCGTCGACGATGACGTCGGTGGCATTGTCGTAGCCGTAGAGGCTGGGGCCGAGATGCGCGCTGGCAATGTGGGTGGTGAGCGCACTGGCATTGTAGGGCGTGCGCGTGAGCAGGATCGGGGCGTTGTGCGCGCCTTTGGGGACCAGGATTACGGTGTGCAAGCGAACGCCGTCGCGCATGGGGATCATGGCTTCGCGGCGGTCGTAGTCGAAGGTGCTGGTGGAGGGCTGCAGCCGGGCCGGCGTTTCGCTAGGGTAGTTGGGGTATTGGGGGGCCTGGGCGCGGGCACAGAGACTGGCAACAGCAAGAGCGACGGCAACGACAACGCGGATGCGGCGCATGCAGGGAGTCCTTTCGGAGAATGCGGTTGGCTGCACAACGAGGGTAACAAACGCAGAAGCGGATGCGATGCGCCGAATGCACGCGAAAAGTTCACGCATCTTTTCTGCGGGGTGGGGAATCACAGGTGGGAAGGCGGCGGCGCGAGTTCTGGCGAAGCTCTGTCTTCGATTTCATCAACCTGGAGACCGGAATGCCGAACGATGCCGACCTGCGCCAACACCTCGTGAACCTGCTTACTCTCGCCAACGCGCACGCTACATTTGACGATGCGGTGAAGGGGCTGGCGCCGGAGCTGCGCGGCAAACGGCCGAGAGGCGCCGAGCATTCGCCGTGGCAGCTCGTGGAGCATTTACGCATTGCGCAATGGGACATCCTGGAGTTCTCGCGCGATGCCAAGCACAAGTCTCCGGAGTGGCCGGGCGGCTACTGGCCGGCAAAGCCTGCGACGCCCGATGAGAAGGCGTGGGACAAGAGCGTGCGCGCGTTTCGGAAAGACCTGAAGGCGATGTGCGCACTGGTCTCCGACGAAAAGACGGATCTGTTTGCGAAGATTGCTCACGGCGACGGGCAAACGGTCTTGCGGGAGGCGCTGCTGGTGGCCGATCACAACGCTTATCACGTGGGGCAGCTGGTGCTGGTGCGGAGATTGCTGGGCGCGTGGAAGTGAATGAAACAGCTGTCAGCTCTTAGCTGGGTGTTGGCTTGCTCAGAGCCGACGGCTGAGAGCCGTGTGCGGAAGGCTGGCGGCTAGCGCAGCAGTGCCGAGAGCGCGAGCGTCCCGATGAGGCCCGTCACAGACAAGACTGTCTCGAGCGCGGTCCAAGTGGCGAAGGTTTCCTTCATTTCGAGATTGAAGAAAGTCTGCACCATCCAGAAGCCGGGATCGTTGACCTGCGAGAAGACGAGCGATCCGGTTCCCGTGGCGAGCACGAGGAGTTCGGGGCGCACGCCGACATGGCCCACCATGGGCGCGAGCACACCGGAAGCAACGGCCATGGCTACGGTTGCCGATCCCATGGAGACGCGCACAACGGCAGCCAGCAGCCACGCGAGCACCAGCGGCGGCATGTGGGCGCCGAGGGCAAGGGAGATGGTGGCTTGCGCCGCGCCGGAATCGCGCAGGATGCCGCTGAGGCCGCCGGCTGCGGCGAGAATGATGAGCACGTTGGCGATGGGCGCGAAGGACTCTGTCGTTACTTGGCGCTGGAGCTCGCGGCCGTGATGGCGGCCGGTCTGGACGCGCGTGCCGAGGGTGGCGAGCGCGACCAGCACGGCGGTGAGCAGCGCGACGTCGGGGCTGCCGATGAAGTGGAGGATGCGGTTGAGGGTGCTGCCAGGCGCGGCCAGCGTGTCGGCCCAGCTGCCGAGAAAGATGAGGGCGATGGGCAGGAGGATGGCGCAGAGCGCGCGCGCCGGTCCCACGGCCGGGGGCGCGGGCTGCGCAGATGCCCCGCGATCGGTCGCGCCGGACGCGGCTCCGTCGTCGCCCGCGGCTTCGAAGAGGGCGTGTTCCGGATCGGGGGCGGGACGCTGACGAGCGCCTTTCCAGAATCGCGTGAGCACCCACTGCAGCACAGGGCCGGCCATGATGCCGGCAGGGATCCCGACGAGGACGCCCCAGACGATGGTGCGGCCGAGATCGGCGTGATACTGGGTGGCGGCGAGCATGGCTGCGGGATGCGGGGGAATGGTTCCGTGGACGATGGAGAGTCCGGCGAGCATGGGAAGCCCGACGAGTATGGCGGGACGTTTGCTGCGGCGAGCCGCGGCGGCAATGATGGGCATCATGAGCACGAGGCCGACTTCGAAAAAGACGGGCATGCCGACCAGGATGCCGAGACCGAGCAGGGCCCATGGGAGGCCCTGCGGGCCGCAGCCTTCCACGAGAGCGTTGCCCAACGCAGTTGCGCCGCCGGAGCGGGCGAGGAGCTGGCCGAGAATCGCGCCCATGCCGAGAACGATGGCAATGTGCCCCATGAGATTGCCGACACCGGCTGCGAAGGAAGCAGGGACCTGGGTGAGGGGCATGCGGGCGGCGATGCCGAGCGTGAAGGCGGCCGCGGCGAGGGCGAGGGCGGGATGCAGACGAAGGCGAGCGATGAGCACCAGCAGGAGCACGACCGTGCCCGCGGCGCAGGCCAGGAGGTAGAAGCTGGAGGGGGAAGAATGCACGCAGGGATTATTCCATAGTGCACTGTTGCAAGGAGTTCCGCGGTGTGCCGTTGAGCACAAATCGGCGGGTCGGGGGTCTGCTACCATAAGGACGATTCGAGTTCCGCAACCACGCCCAGGAAGTGCCGGGCCGAGTGATCGGGCCGCGGGACAAACCCAAAGGAGAATCCTTATGCCTCTTGTTTCGATGCGGCAGCTCCTCGACGAAGCCGCCAAGGGCGGATACGGCGTCGGCGCTTTCAACGTCAACAATATGGAGCAGATTCAGGCGATTGTCGCGGCGGCGACAGAGACCAACTCGCCGGTCATTATCCAGGCGAGCCGGGGCGCACGCAAGTATGCCGAGGACAAGTACCTGTTTCACCTGATCCTGGCGGCGAACGAGCTGCATCCGGAGGTGATGATAGCCATGCACCAGGATCATGGCAACAGCTTCGAGACCTGCAAGAGCGCGATCGAGCTGGGCTTCACGAGCGTGATGATGGATGGCTCGCTGAAGGAAGACGGCAAGACGCCGGCGACGTTCGAAGAGAATGTTGCGGTAACGAAGAAGGTGGTCGATTTCGCGCATGAGCGCGGCGTGACGGTAGAGGGCGAGATCGGCGTGCTGGGCGGCGTGGAAGACGGGCATGGGGCGGGCGGATCGGGCCTGGAGCACATTACCGATCCCGACCAGGCCGTTGAGTTCGCAGAGCGCACGGGAGTGGATGCGCTGGCCATTGCAATCGGCACCAGCCACGGTGCCTACAAGTTCAACAAGAAGCCGGATGGATCGGTGCTGAAGATGGATGTGCTGATCAAGATTCACCAGCGGCTTCCGCACACCCACCTGGTGATGCACGGGTCGAGCTCGGTGCCGAAGGAACTGCAGGACATCGTGAACAAGTTTGGCGGGCACCTGAATCCCACCTGGGGCGTGCCGGTGGAAGAGATTCAGCTCGGGATCAAGAACGGCGTGCGCAAGATCAATGTGGATACCGATAATCGGCTGGCGATGACAGGCGCGATCCGGAAGGTGTTCGCGGAGACGCCGGAAAAGTTCGATCCGCGCGACTACCTGAAGCCGGCGCGCGATGCCATGCAGAAGCTGGTGGCGCAGCGCATGACGCAGTTCGGACAGGCGGGCCATGGGAAGGACTATAAGCCGCTGCCGATCGAGGAGATGAAGAAGGGCTACGCGAGCGGCAAGCTCGACACGAGGCCCTCGCTGGTGGGCGCGAAGTAGATCCGGGATCAGCAAAGAAGAGGGCCGTTCCGCGATGCGGAGCGGCCTTCTTCTTTGGGAGCAAAAATCACCCCCAGGGCTGAAGCCCCGCAACCTGTGCGGCCATGGGGTGCACGGCTAAAGCCGTGCACCTGCAAAGGCGGTTGACCCGAGCGGGTCGGATGCCGAGAGTTGAAGTCTTCGCGAGGCAAATTCTGTATGCCCGCGAAGCCTTCAGACGCTCAGAACGTGATGGCTCTTTCCAGCGGCAGGCTCTGCGACGAGCCGCCGACGCGGATCACGTAGCTACCGGGGACGAGCTTCCACGAGTCGGAGGGTTCGTCGTAGACGGTGAGGCGGTCGCGGCTCACCGGGACGGAGACCTGCTTCGACTCGCCGGGCGCGAGTTCGACGCGGGTCCATCCCACGAGGCGCTTTGGCGGTTCGCCGGCCGCGACCGGGAGGGACGCGTAGACCTGCGCGATCTCTGTGCCAGGGCGCTTGCCAGTATTTTTCACGGTGAACGAGACGGCGGTTGTGTCGCCCGGGGTGACGCTGAGGCCGGAGTAAGAGTAGGTCGTGTAGGAGAGGCCGAAGCCGAATGGAAAGAGCACGGGTTTTTTCTCGGCGTCGTACCAGGCATAGCCGACCTTCAGCCCTTCGTCATAGGAGATCTGGAAGGGAGGCAGGCCCTTGGCCATTGCAGCCATGATGGCGGTGATGTCTGCTCCCGCGGCTCTGAAGTTGGGCTGCGACTCGGGAGGCGGAAGCACGAGCTTCGGGTGGGGAAGGTCGGCGTCGCTCCTGGGAAAGGTGATGGCCAGCTTGCCGGTCGGATTGACCGCGCCGGTCAGAATATTGGCGAGCGCTTCGGCTCCGCGGATGCCGGGATACCACGCTTCGACGACGCCGGCAACTTTTTCGATCCAGGGCATGGTGGCAGGGCTTCCGGTCTCGAGCACGACAATCGTTTTGGGATTGGCGGCGGCGACGGTTTCGATCAGCGTGTTTTGCTCGGGTGCGAGATTGAGGGTTGGCAGATCCATGCCTTCCGACTCCCACTGATAACCGAAGACGATGGCCACGTCGGCGGACTTGGCAGCGGCCGCGGCGGCTGCGAGATCATCGCCGGATAGGTAAGAGACTTTGGCAGCCGGCAGCTTTGCGGTGAGCGCGCGCAGCGGCGAGCTTGGCATCCAGGTCACGCGCATGAAAGCGGCCATGGGGTTGCTGCCGAGTGGCGGCGGAGGCACCGGCGAGCCGCCGGGAGGATCGACCTGCGCCGAACCCCCGCCGGTGAGCACGCCCACGTCCGCGTGGCCGCCAATGAGAACGACGGAGCGCACGCTTGCCGGGAGGGGCAGGACGTTGTGCTCGTTCTTGAGCAGGACGATGCTCTTCTCGGCCAACCGTTGCGCGGTCTCGTAGCCTTTTTCGACGTCGGGCACCTGCTTGACGATGGGATGATCGAAGAGGCCGGTTGCAAAGATGGTGCGCAGGATGCGGTGCACATGCTCATCGATCTCTTGTTCGGAGACTTCTTTGTTTTCGACCGCGGTTTTGAGTGCGTCGCCGAAGAAGTTCTGGCCCGGCTGCTCCTGATCGAGGCCGGCGTGCGAAGCCTTCACGGTTGAGTGCGTACCGCCCCAATCGGAGAGCACGAATCCCTTGAAGTTGAAATCTTTTTTGAGCACGTCGGTGAGCAGGTAGGAGTTTTCGCAGGCAAAGTCGCCGTTGACGCGGTTATAGGAGCACATGACGCCGCCTGCATCGGAGATGCCAAGGGCGATTTCAAAGGCGCGCAGATCGGTTTCGCGCATCGAGCGCTTGTCGATGTTCACATTGACGGCGTTGCGGCCGCTTTCCTGATCGTTGAGGGCGTAGTGCTTCAGATCGCCGATGACAAATTGGGACTGCACGCCCTTGGCGAAGTTACCGTCCAGGGTTCCGGCAAGCAGCGGATCTTCGCCCTGGTACTCGAAGGTGCGGCCGTCGCGGGGCTCGCGGGGAAGGTTCACGCCGCCGCCGAGCGACATGCTGTATCCCTCGTTGCGCAGCTCGCGGCCGATGAGCGCGCCATATTCGAAAGCCGCCTCGGGATCCCACGATGATGCGGCGCCGAGGTTGTTGGGCAGCGCGGTGGAGTAGCGCCCTGCCGCTGCGCCGCGGGTCACGCCGTAGGCGGAGTCGGCCATCTGGATGGCGGGAATGCCGAGGCGGGGAATCGCATTGGAGTAGCCCGCGCCGCCATTCGATTCCGTGGGTCGTCCCTGCGAACCGAAGGGCATGCCCTGGCCGTGGAGCAGCGAGATTTTTTCGTCGAGCGTCATCTCTTTGATGACCATGTCGGCGCGCGCATCGGGCGAGAGACTGGTGTCGGACCATGCGTAGTGTTTTGGCTGCGGCGCGCGTGGAAATTGCGCATGCGACGGGATCCCCATGGCAAGGATTGCCGTAGAACAAACGAAAAGCTTTTTGAAGCTGGAGTGAATCATGGTTCTCACACCTCTCTGATGGAGCAATTGACGACCTGTTGAACTGCCGTTCAAGACCGCGCCCATACTAATCCAAGCGCGCCGCAGGTGCCATGACCGGTAACCGCACTCGCTGATGATTCGAGAGAGGATCTTTCGTGACAGAGTTGACGGCAAGGGAATCCGGTCGCTGAGGGGATGGTCGCGTGTGGAGACCGTGAGGACGAGGAACCCTTCGCCGCGAATTAGAGTGTGCTCCAATGTGCAGCGAAAGATCGGCGATGATTGCATCGATCTTTCTCAGTTTTTTGTCCTTGCTGCATTGGGGCGCGGGTCTTTCAGGTCAGCCGTCGGGATGGTGCTGGCGCAGCGGCTTCTGCTGGCTGACTGCGTCGCCGTCGTTCTTCTTGAGGCTGGAGAAGACCAATGTGGAGGCGATGGTGAGTCCGCCGAGGGCGCGGAACGCGAGGTGGATGCCGTGGATCATGGCGCTGGAATCAGACGAGGCGGCGCGGGGCACGAAGAAGGCAGTGGTGAGTCCCGCGGCTGCCACGCCGAAGCTGATGGCCATCTGTTGCATGGTGCTGGCCATGGAGCTTGCGCTGCTGGTGTCGCGGTCGGCGATATCGGCGTAGACCAGGGTATTCATGCTGGTGTATTGCAGGGAGGTGAAGGCGCCGTAGAGGAAGGCGAGCGCCACGATCAGCCACACGGGGGTTTGCGGACCGATGATGGAGAAGAGCGCGAGCAGCACGCCAATGACGAATGTATTGGAGATGAGGACGCCGCGATATCCGAGGAGGGCAAGCAGGGGGCGCAGGACGGCCTTGATGCTCATGGCTCCGAGAGCTTGCGGCATGATGAGCAAGCCGGATTGGATGGGCGTATAGCCCATGCCTGTCTGGTAGAGCAGCGGCAGCAGAAAGGGGACGCCGCCGATGCCGAGGCGCGTGAACAGGCCTCCGCAGACCGATGCGCGAAAGGAACGGACGCGAAAGAGTTGCAGATGGAGGAGTGGAAACTCGATGGTGCGGGCATGGAGCCAGTAGCCGGCGAGCAGCGCCAGGGAGAGAAACAGGAGCCCGGTGATCTCGCGGCCGCTGAGCTCGTGGTCGCCGAAGACTTCGAGCACGTAGGACAGGAGAGCGATGCCGGAGCCAAAGAGGATGAGGCCGACCAGGTCGAGGGGGTGGGTTTCTTCAGTGAAGTTTGGCAGGTGGAAGTAGACGAGGATCAGTCCCACGATCCCGATGGGAATGTTGAGAAAGAAGATGACGCGCCAGTGAAAGTAACCGACGATGAGGCCGCCGGCGATGGGCCCGAGCATGGGGGCGACCAGAGCGGGAATGGAGACGAAGCTCATGATGCGCACGAGGTCGGATTTGGCGAAGGAGCGCACCAAGGTCAGGCGGCCGACGGGAACCATGAGCGCTCCGCCCATGCCTTGCAGCACGCGGAAGGCGACGAGCATGTGGATGGTGGTAGCCAGACCGCAGAGCAGCGAGCCAAGCGAGAAGAGGCCGATGGCCGAAGCGAAGACGCGGCGTGTGCCGTAGCGGTCGGCCATCCAGCCGCTGATGGGGATGAAAACGGCGAGGCTGAGCGTGTAGCTGGCCAGCACGGCTTTCATGCTGAGCGCGGAGACATTGAGGGCTTCAGAGACCGCCGGGACGGCGGTGTTCAAGATTGTCGTGTCGAGGGATTCCATGAAGAAGGCCACCGCGACCAGCCAGGGGAGCAGCTTCTTGCTTGCGTCGGAGGGCTCAATCGCGACAGCTGGATTGGGTGCGGCATTCATGGGCGATCTCGTTTTCTGATGATTTCAGATGCGCGCCGGGGATGGCGATGAAGTCGCTCGACCGCGAGGCGTGTCGCCTGGAGAGAAGCGATCTCCGGTTACGCGGGTTTTGCTGCGCGGAGCGGTTGCGCGGTTTCGAAAACCTGCGGGACGGCGGCAGATTTCGCCGCCGCGCTGCTTTCGTTTTTGGCTTGCAGCAGCCAGTAGTTGAAGCCATCGACGATGGCCATCAGGGCGGCCTGATTCATGTCGCTGCTGACGCCCGCGGTGATCCAAGGCTCAAAGCCGTCGGCGTGGAAGCTGACGGTGACGCGCACGTGGGCGGCTGAATCGTGCGCCGCGACATCGAGGGCGGTGACGGTGAAGGTGCCCAGGCGCATCTGGGCGAGCGCCGGATACCACTTTTCGAGCTCGTGGCGCATGGCCTTGGTGAGGGCATCCACGGGGCCGGCGCCTTCTGCGCGGGCGGTGGCGAGGGTCTCGTCGCCCACCGAGAGGGTCATGAAGGCCTGCACGAAGCGGTTGCCGATCTCGTCGGACTCATCGAAGACGCGCCAACTGCGGATGGCGAAGCGGTTGGGGAGGGTGCCGAGCACGCGCATGGCTGCGAGACGGAAGGAAACTTCGCTGGCGGTGAATCCGCCGCCTTCGATCGTGGGGGTGTTGGCGTTGATAAACGCCTGCGCCTGTGTGGAGTCGAGCGGCACGCCCAGCGTCTCGGACAGCAGCATGATGTTTGCCTTGCCCGATTGGGCATTGACGCCGATGGTGGGAATGGCGCCCACTTCGGCAGGGTTGCACCAGAGATAGGCGCCGGGATTTTTGCGTTCACTGGAGCCGTGCATGCCGGCCCACGTGCCGAATGCGCCGGTGCCCACGATGGGAGCGCCATGCGGCGGCTCGAGGCCGAAGGCGGCGTAGGCCGAGTGGGCAAGGCTGGTGAGCCCGCGCAGGGATTGGGGCGAAACGAACTCCGCCTCGCCGCGCAGCTGCATGCCGCCGATCACGGTGGTCAGGTTCACGTTGCCGCAGCGCTCGCCGGTGCCGATGAGGGTGCCCTGCACCTGCGATGCGCCGGCGAGGACCGCGGCGCGGGTGTTGGCGACGCCGAGCCCGCGGTCGGTGTGGCCGTGGAAGCCGAAGCGCGCGCCGGGATAAGCGCGAACCAGTCCGCCGATCACTTCGCTGACTTCTTCGGGGCTTGCGCCGCCGGTAGTATCGCAGACCACGAGGCGGCTGACATCCTGGCGGACGCATTGCCCGGCAAGCTGGTGGAAGTATTCGAGGCTGCGTTTGCCGAAATCGGCTTCGCAGGCAAGGCCGTTTTCGCGGCGTCCGCACGAGGCGTCCATGGCGTGCTCAAGGTCGACGATGATCTCGAGGCCGTTTTGCTGGAGGCAGTCGATCGTCTCCCAGGCCATGCGCAGGTTTTCTTGGGGCGTGGTCTCGAGCGATTTTTCGACGTCGAGGAGGCGCGACTTGAGGACGACCACAGCGACGGGAACGCGGCGTTTGTGGCGAAGGATGAACTGCACGTCGGGCCATTCTTCGACTTTCATCCCGCGCCCGCGCGAGCGGCCGAAGAGCGCCAGTTTCATAGCTCCCGTGTCGACGTTGACGAGGGCAGCCGTCAAATCGCGCACGAACTCGTTGGCGCCGGCAAAACCGATCTCGGCAAAGTGAACGCCGAAGGCTGCCATGCGCTCAAGAAAGACGATGGCGTTGGGTACAGAGATTTCCAGATCCGGCTGCTGCAGGCCGTCGCGCAGGCTGGTGTCGAAGAGTTCGATCGTTCGCATTGCAGAAATTGGCATGATTTATGTAAAGAGGCTGCAGTTGGGCCGGGACTCAGCAGCATTTCCAATGCCTTATTTTATCGCGAATCGAGATGGGCCGGGCGGCGCGCTGGTGCGCAAGCAGCTACACGGCGGGCGCGACGGAAGGCTCGCGGGCAGGCGGACCGACAGAACGCACGCCCAGTTCCTGGTCCTTGTATTGCAGCTGATAGAGCTTCCAGTAGAGGCCGCGCATGGCGAGCAGATCCTGGTGCGAGCCCATCTCGCGGAGCTGGCCCTTGTGCATCACGAGGATCGAGTCGGCGCGCTGGACGGTGGAGAGCCGGTGCGCGATGAGGACGCTGGTGCGTCCTTCGACCATGCGATCGAGTGCGCCGCGGATGCGCTGCTCGGTTTCGGTGTCGACGCTCGAGGTGGCTTCGTCGAGGATGAGGATGTGGGGATTGTAGGCCAGGGCGCGGGCGAAGTTGATGAGTTGCTTCTGCCCGGTGGAGAGGGAGCTGCCGCGCTCGAGCACCGGCTCGTCGAAACCGCCGGGCAGGCTCTCGATGAAGTCGAGGACATTGACGTCGCCGGCGGCGCGCCGCATGTGCTCGTCGGTGATGGCGTCGTTGCCGAGGCGGATGTTTTCAGCCAGCGTGCCGGTGAAGAGGAACGGGTCCTGGAGAACGACGGCGAAGTGGCGGCGGAGGGTCTCCAGGTCCTGCTGGCGCAGGTCAACGCCGTCAATCAGGATCTGGCCCGCGGTGACGTCGTAGAAGCGCATCATCAGGCTGGTGAGGGTGGTTTTGCCTGCGCCGGTGTGGCCGACGATGGCGACGGTGTGTCCCGGCTCGATGAGGAAGCTCACGTCTTTGAGAATCCACTCGATGTCCTTGATCGCGCCCAACTCGGCGGCGGGGGTTGCAGAGCGGGCGGCCTTGTCGACTGCGCACTGTTGCTCAGGGGTGAGCTTCTGGTAGGTGAACCAGACGTGGCGAAACTCGATGCGATTGCTTCCGTCGCCGGTGCGCGGGTCGGCGGGGCTGACGATTTCGGGGGCGGTGTCGAGCAGCTTGAAGATACGCTCGCATGCGGCCATGGCGGCCTGGAGGATGTTGTACTTGTCGCTGAGGTCCTGGATGGGGCGCCAGAAGCGCTGCGAGTACATGTTGAAGCTGGCAAGCATGCCGATGGTGACCGAGCCTGCGAGCACGCCGAAGCCTCCGCGCCAGATGACCAGGGCAATGGCAATGGCGGAGAGCAGCTCGACGGCGGGGTAATAGAGCGCGTAGGCAAAGATGGTGTCTTTGAACGCGATCATGTGCAGGCGGTTGACGGCTTCGAAGTCGGTGTAAGCGCGCTGCTCGCGGTTAAAGAGCTGGACGACGTGCATGCCGCTGATGTGTTCCTGGGTGAAGCTGTTGATGCGGGCAATGGCGGCGCGAACGCGGCGGTAGCTTTCGCGCACGCTGTTGCGGAAGATGCGCGTGACGACGAGGATGACGGGGAGAACCGCGAAGGCCAGCAGGGCAAGCCACCAGTTGATGCTGAGCATGACGACGGCCATGATGGATAGGGTGAAGAAGTCGTCGACGATGGCGAGGATGCCGCCGGTGAACATTTCGTTGATGGCGTCGACGTCGGAGGTGAGGCGGGTAACCAGGCGTCCGACGGCGTGGTTGTCGAAGAAGCCGATGTGCATGCGCTGCATGTGGCGGAAGATTTCGCGGCGCAGGTCGAACATGATCTTCTGCCCGGTCCACTGCATCAAGTAAGTCTGGATGAACTCGAAGAGGTAGGCGGAAACCTGCAGGACCAGGTAGATCGCTGCCAGCTGGGTGATGCCGCGGGCGGGATTCGGATCGAGGCGGTGGGTGAGCCAGGGCGCGGAGCCGAAGCCGTGGGCGGTAGAGTGGGAGGCGCTGGATCCGGTGGGAAAGTAGCGATCGATGCCGACCATGACGAGGAAGGGGCCGGCCACATCGCTGAGAGACTTGAGGGTGACGGAGATGGAAGACACGGTGGCCTGCCACCAATAGGGAAGCAGATAGCGGCCAAGGCGCCGCATCAGGCGGGAGTCGTAGACCTTGCCGACCGGGTCTTCATCGGTCTTACGGAGGTCGGGCTTCGGCGCCGGCTTTTCAGTCGAATTGGGCTTTTGGGGATTCTGCTCAGCGGCCATCAGACGCGTCGGGCTACCTCACCTATTCTACGGGCAACCTCGGATGACCGGCTTTACGCGGGGACGGAAGCTTTGCCCGCAGGTCACGCGCACCCCGGTGCTCTACACTCCAAGGGTGGGATTCAACGAGTTTCTGGGCAATGCGGCGACGGTGAACCGGCTGCGGGAGAGCGTGCGCGCGGGGCGCTTTCCCCAGGCCATGATCCTGGCCGGCCCGAAGGGCGCGGGAAAGTACACGCTGGCGCTGATGCTGGCGCGGGCGGTGAATTGCCTCGACCCAAAGGAAAGCGACGGTCTGCCGGACTTTTGCGGGCGCTGCCGCAATTGCGAGCGGATCGGGGAAGCCGCGAACCTGGAAGAGCGCGTGGCCGAGGCTGTGGCGGCGCGGGACGAGATGCGCGATGCCGACAAGCGGGAGACACGGATCCTGGTGCAGACGCATCCTGATGTGATGATCGTGCCCCCCGATCCGCCGCAATTGTTGATCAAGCTCGGGCAGGTGCGGCAGGCGATTCACGCGGCCTATTTCCGGCCTCCGGTGGAGGCGCGTCGCGCGATGACGATCTTTACGACGTCGGCATTCATGAAAGAAGCTGCCAACAGCCTGCTGAAGCTTCTGGAGGAGCCTCCCGAGCACACCTCGCTGATCGTGCTTACCGAGAATCCGCAGGAGCTGCTGCCCACGATCCGTTCGCGCGCGATGCTGCATCGCCTGGGGGCGCTGCCGGTCGGGGAACTCGAGGGGCTGGTGCAGGAACGCCGGCCGGAGTTGAAGCCGCCTGAGCGGGCGCTGGTGGCAAGGCTGGCCAATGGAGCCGTGGGGCGGGCGCTGGGATTGGACCTGAGCGCATACCTGGCAAGCCGCCAGGATGCCCTTGTGGTGCTGCGCACCGCGCTTGCCGCGGAAGACTACTCGCAGCTTTTCCGCACCACCGAGGCTTATCGAGCCGGGGCGGAAGGCCAGGAGATGACGGTGAACCTGCTGCGCGCGCTGGGAAGCCTGGTGGAGGACCTGCTGCTGGTGGTGGCGGGCACGCCGGCCCTGGTGCGCAACGTGGACCTTGGCGCCGAGTTGCAGAAGATGGGTCAGGGCCTGACGGTGGACTGGATCGATGCGGCGGCGCGTGCGCTGGCGCAGGCAGAGCAGGGCATGCGTCGGAATCTTCTGCGGTCACTTTCGTTAGATGCCATGGCGACGGCGCTCGTCGAGCGCTGACCGGATTCAGATCGTGGGCGCGGCTCGCGAGGGCAAAGAAAAGCAACCTGTAACATTGCCGGGGCATCTTTTCGAGTACAATCAGGAAACCGCGAAACCGGAAAAACGGCATCGACAGGGACCTCCCTGAGACGTGTCTTTCTGCCGTTCCGCGTTGCGCGCTGACCTGAAAGCGGATTTCACGACATTTCCTGCAATTGCAGTTGTTTCGGTATCGGGCCTCACGCAAAGGGAGGATCGGAACCATGAATACTCCGGCCACACTCACAGGACTTGAGAAAGACGGGCATCAGCCCACTCCGCCGCTGTCGCGGGGCATGAAAAAAGCGCCGCTTCCGGTTCAATTCACAAATCACTTATTGCAGGAAGAGGCGACGCAGCGGCAAGCGGAATTGTTTTATCTGCAGAAGCAGATTCAGTCGCAGACACCGATGGTGATCGTTTTGGCAGACGGGGAACACATCGAGGGATGCATTGAGTGGTACGACCGGCTTGCGCTGAAGGTGCGTGGGCGCAGCCGCGTGCTTATCTATAAGTCGGCCATCAAGTACATGTACAAGCTGGGCGAGAACGCGCAGTAAAGTTGCCGCGCGTCATCGTGAATCGGCGCGTGCCGCTTTGAGCAGGCGATCGCGCATGGCCGCTCCCACACCTTCGGCTGAAGGCAGCGGACAGAGAATGAGGGTACAGCCGCGGGCGTCGAGGGCGCGCAAACCCGCATAGAGATTGCGCGCTAGCTCGTTGGGGGCAGCCCAACGGCCCCATGGGTAAGCGATGACATCCGGGGCGATGCCGGTTTCCTGCAGCTCCGCGGGAAGCATGACGCCCACCCGTTCGGAAGGGTGGTGTGCGAGGGCCGCGGCGATCCGGGCGGGGAGCTTGTCGAGCGGAGCTTCAATCAACTGCAGATGAGCGCGCGGCGCGTAGTGGCGAATGCCGACGCCGGGCGAGGGCAACGCCTCGAGAGGCGCGTGGTCGTGGAGTTCTGGAGCGTAGAGTTGGACGGCGCCGGCGACCTTCTCGATCTGCGCGGCGGTGATGGCGCCGGGGCGGTAGATCATCATCTGCTCCGGGTCGAGAACCGTAGATTCGACGCCATGCTGCGAGGAACCGGCGTCGAGAACCGCGTCGATGCGGCCGTCGAGGTCTTCGAGGACGTGGTCGGCGGAGGTTGGACTGATGTGTCCGAAGACGTTGGCGCTGGGGGCGGCAACCGGCACGCCGGCCTGGCGAATCAGTTCGAAGGCGACAGGATGGGAAGGCATCCGTACGCCGACCAGCGGACGCCCCGCGGTGACGGTATCGGGAACGGCGGCGGAGCGGGGAAGCAGCAACGTAAGCGGCCCGGGCCAGAAAGCCGCGATGAGCGCACGCGCGCGCTCCGGGATTTCTGCAACGCAGGCTTCGATCATGGGGCTTGATGGCGAAGCTGCGGCGACATGAACGATGACCGGGTCCCATGGGGGGCGCTGTTTGGCGGCGAAGATGCGCGCGACGGCGGCCGCATCGAGCGCGTTGGCGCCGAGGCCATAGACGGTCTCGGTGGGCAGAGCGACCAGTCCTCCGCGGCGCAGGATTCCGGCAGCCTCGGCGATGGCGCGGCGCGACGGTTCCGCATCGAGTTGCGCGGGGTCGACAAGAAGGCGGAGGGTCTTCACTCGTCTATTCTCGCTGCTCAAAGTCGATCACGTCTTGTGGCGTATACTCACTGTCTACGATGCCGATCGAGACTGAGATCAAATTTGCGATCGACGACCTGGTTGGTTTTGGAACACGCCTGGCGGGGGCGGGATTCCGGCTGCAGACTCCGCGGACGTTTGAGAGCAACATCCTTTATGACACGCCGGATCGATCGATGCGTGCGCGGACTGAGATCGTGCGTATTCGCCACTATGGCGGAAAGTGCGTGATCACGCATAAACGGCTGCCCGATGCGGGCCCGGGCGAAGATCGCCACAAACACCGGATCGAGACGGAAACGGAAGTTTCGAACGGCGATGCGATTGCAGGCATCTTCCATTCGCTGGGATTGGTCGAGGCGTTTCGCTACGAGAAATGGCGCAGCGAGTGGACTGACGGCGAAGGCCACTGCGTGGTGGATGAAACGCCGATCGGGAATTTCGCGGAGCTGGAAGGGACGGCGGAGTGGATCGATCGCGCTGCCGCGGAGCTTGGCGTGGATCCGTCGCAGTATATGACGCTGAGCTATGGGCGGCTCTTCGATCAATGGCGCGACGAGCACCACTCGGAGGCGCAGGACCTGACTTTTGCTGCAGTTGGGGCATCGCCGGCGCGCTAGGGTAACTTTCTCGAAGAATCCGCGTTGCACAGAGTTCCTTGATCCTGGGGTTCAGTGCCTAAACCTGGGCCGCTGCCGTCGCAGTTTCAAACACGGATTAAGCCATCTTCTCCCGCGCCGATTACGGGCTTGGAGCTTCTGCTCTTTGACTGAGGGGGGCGTGAGGATGAACAGAAAGGCACTTCTGCGGGCGGGGGCGATGGCGTGCGCCCTGTCCCTGGCGCTTACGGCGCGGATGCCGCGGAGCAGCGAGCCGTGAAAACCCGTGTGGCCCCGGTGTATCCGGAGATTGCCAAGCGGATGCGCATTATGGGCGTCGTGAAGCTGGACGCGACGGTGGATGCGGACGGCAAAGTTACGGACGTGAAGACGGTGAGCGGATTCCGCGTGCTCTCAACGGCCGCTGAAGAAGCGGTACGGAAATGGCGTTTCGCGGCGGCGCCGGCATCATCAACCGAGAGCCTGGAGATCAAGTTCGATCTCGGTCAATGATGCGTGCGCTGCGGGCTATTGATCCGCGCCGTGGCACTTCTTGTATTTTTTGCCCGAGCCGCAGGGGCAGGGGTCGTTTCGGCCGACTTTTTCTCCGGTGTGGCGCTGGGTGGGCTGGCTGGCTTCGCCGGCGCCGGCGCGGCTGGCTACGGCGAGTTCGCGTTGTTTTTTGCGTGCGAACTCCTTCTCGAGCGAGTCGATGGTGGTGGAAGCCTGGCGGACGGGGATGGCGATTTCGCGGGGATGGGCGCCATTTCCGTCGTGGGCGAGGGCGCCGGCTCCGTTCATGGGCCGGGCAGCGCTTGCGACCGGGGGAGCGGCGGGTATGGCGCGGCGCGGTTCGGGGGCCACGTTCACCGGCTGGCCGTCGGGGCCAATGATCTGCATCCGGAAGAGGAAGCGCACGGTGTCTTCCTGGAACTTCTGCATCATGGCCTCGAACATGTCAAAGGATTCGCGCTTGTAGGCGACGAGGGGATCCTGTTGCGCGTAACCGCGCAGCCCGATGCCTTCCTTGAGGTGGTCCATCGAGAGCAAGTGATCCTTCCACAGGCCGTCGATCACGCTAAGCATGACCATGCGCTCGTGGTAGCGCATGGTCTCGTTGCCGAGGATTTTTTCCTTGGCCTCATAAAATTCCTTGAGCTTTTCGAAGAGGGTGTCGCCGAGTTCGTGGCGCGAGAGCTCCTGAGGATCGATGCCGGCGGCGGCAGTGTTGAGGCCAAAGTGATCCATGAGCTTATCGCCAAGGCCTTTCATGTTCCATTGGTCGGGGCGCACCTTCTCGGCGGCAAATTCGTCGAGCAAATCGCTAAGGATGCCGCCGACATAATCTTCGAGAATCAGCTCGCGCTGATCGACGCCTTCGAGCAGCTGCCGGCGCAGTGCATAGACGGCCTCGCGCTGCTTGTTCATCACGTCGTCGTACTCGAGGAGGTGTTTGCGCGATTCGAAGTTCTGCGCCTCGACGGCTTTCTGCGCGCCTTCAATGCGCTTGGAGATCATGCGCGACTCGATGGGCACGCCTTCTTCCATGCCCAGGCGCTCGAGCAGCACTGAGACCCACTGCTTGGCGAAGATGCGCATCAGGTCGTCTTCGAGGGAGAGATAGAAGCGTGAAGCGCCGGGATCGCCCTGGCGTCCCGCGCGTCCGCGGAGCTGGTTGTCGATGCGTCGGGACTCGTGGCGTTCGGTGCCGAGGATGAAAAGGCCGCCGGCCTCGATGACCTTTTCGTGATCCTGTTTAGCGGCGCCGGCGTGCACCTGGTTGATTTCAGCCCAATCGGTTTCGGAGACCTCGAATTCCTGGCCCTGGTAGTAGAAGCGCAGGAAGCCTTTGGGGGCCGAGGGGTTGATGGCGCCTTCGGCCACGCTGATAGCGCGGGCCCTTTTCTGGTCGACGAGCTGCTTGCGGGTCATGAAGTCGGCATTGCCGCCGAGCAGAATGTCGGTGCCGCGGCCGGCCATGTTGGTGGCGATGGTGACCATGCCGAGACGGCCGGCCTGGGCGACGATCTCGGCTTCGCGCTCGTGGAACTTGGCGTTGAGCACGGTGTGGCGCACGCCTTTACGTTGCAGGATGCCGGAGAGCAGCTCGCTCTTTTCGATCGACGTAGTGCCGACGAGCACCGGCTGGTTTTTCTCGTGCAGCTCGGCGATTTCATCGGCGACAGCCTTGTATTTCTCTTTCGCGGTGCGAAAGACGACGTCGGAGTTTTCGACGCGCAGCAGGGGCTTGTTGGTGGGGATGACGACGATTTCGAGCTTGTAGATTTTTTCGAACTCGGCGGCTTCGGTTTCGGCTGTGCCGGTCATGCCGCTCAGCTTTTGATACAAGCGGAAGTAATTCTGGAAGGTGATGGTGGCGAGCGTCTGGTCTTCTTTGCGGATGCTCACGCCTTCCTTGGCTTCGATGGACTGGTGCAAGCCGTCGGACCAGCGGCGGCCGGGCATGAGGCGGCCGGTGAACGTGTCGACGATGATGACCTCGCCGTCCTTCACCACGTAATCCACGTCGCGCTTGTAAAGGGCGTGGGCCTTGATGGCGGTTTCGACGTAGTGCTTGAGGTCCCAGTTTTCTGCGTCGGCGATGTTGCCGATGCCGAGCAGCTTCTCGATTGTTTCCCAGCCCTGGTCGGTGACGCCGATGGTTTTGTGTTTTTCGTCGACCACGTAGTCGCCGGAGAAGAATTTCTCGCCTTCGGCGAGCTGGATGCCCAGCTCCTGCTGGCGCTTGTGGTCAAGGAACTCGACTTCTTCGCCGAGCTCGAGCTTGGGAATGATGAGACGGACGCGGGCGTACTTGTCGGTGGTCTGGTCGGTGGGGCCGGAGATGATGAGCGGGGTGCGGGCCTCGTCGATGAGGATGGAATCGACTTCGTCGACGATGGCGTAGTAGTGGCCGCGCTGGACGCAGTCCTTGATGTCGAACTTCATGTTGTCGCGCAGGTAGTCGAAGCCGAATTCGTTGTTGGTGCCGTAAGTGATGTCGGCGCCGTAGGCCTTGCGGCGTTCGTCGTCGCTGAGGTCGTGGACGATGACGCCGACGGAGAGGCCGAGAAACTCGTAGATCTTGCCCATCCACTCGGCGTCGCGCTTGGCGAGGTAGTCGTTGACGGTGACGACGTGAACGCCGCGTCCGGCGAGTGCGTTGAGGTAGCACGAGAGGGTGGCGACGAGGGTCTTGCCTTCGCCGGTTTTCATTTCGGCGATTTTGCCCTGGTGGAGGACCATGCCGCCGATGAGCTGGACGTCGAAGTGGCGCATCTGAACAGTACGCCAGCCGGCCTCGCGGACCACGGCGAAGGCTTCGGGCAGGATCTCATCGAGCGCCTCGCGCTCGGCCGCCTTGATGGTGTCGGCATCGGTGATGCCTTCGAGGCGCTTGGCGATGCGCGCGCGGAAGAGGTCTGTCTTGGCGCGCAGTTCCTCGTCAGAGAGCTTTTGCACTTCGGGCTCAAGCGCGCCGATGGATTCGACCAGGGGCAACAAGCGCTTGATGACGCGCTCATTGGCGGTGCCGAAGATGCTGGTGAGGACCTTATCGAAAACCACAAAATTCTCCGTAATCCAATCTGGAAGTCGCAAGAAACGCGTTGGCGGCTTGCGGAAAATCGATGCCAGGAATCCGGTCCGCGATCGATGCAGACGACGGACGAAACCTGGAGGAGCGTTCTTCGGATGGATCGAGGCGAAGACGCAACTAGAAGAGGAATGAAGGAGGCGGACGCTGGAAGCGGAAGGGGAGCGCGGGGGCGGAAATGGCGCGTCCTATGCACAGCATGGCGCAAGCCGGAACCAGATTCAGCGGAGCGATGAGCCCGACGAAGAAGATAGGTAGAATCGCCGTCCACACGCCCGCGGTTGGGCCGCTGGAGCTTCGAACCCGCCGCTCGGAGACGCGCCCAAGCATGCCCGGAATTCTCGAGGCAGAGAACTCATTGGTGATGGAGCGATTGGACAGAAAAGCGAGGACAGGATTTGCGGAGACTCTGGCGTGCGGCATGCCTGTTTCGGCGCGCGCGAGAGTCACGGCGGCCATAGCGGCCACTGCGATCCAAATCCACGCGTTCTTGTGCCGGTTTGCAGTCATTTGCGAGATCCGCCGGAAGGAGTTCCCTCTAACCATTGTGCCACAAGAGGGATTTGCCGCTCGAGCAGGGCTGGGCCGGTTGGGGCGGCCGCGGGTTTCAGGCTCTGGGGGAGACAATCACCACGCGCTCGCTTACGGCTTCGACGATCTGTTCATGGACTTCGTCGATGGCCAGGTTCCCTTCAATCAGGATGACGCGTTCGGGCTCGCGTTTGGCGATCTCGCGATACTTCTGCCAGACGCGGCGAAAGAACGCTTCCTCTTCCTGTTCGAAGCGGGCCTCGTTGGCGCCGTTCTGGGCAAGATGCCGGTCGTTGCGCCGGCGCGCGCGGTCGAGCGAGAGCTTGAGGGAGGGCAGCAGGAGCAGAGTGAGATCGGGCTTGAGGGCGCCGCAGACCAGGCGGTGCAACTCGAGGACGACTTCGGATCCGAGTTGGCGGCCGCCGCCCTGGTAGGCCTCGGTCGAGTCGGTGAAGCGATCGCAGAGGACGATTTTGCCTTCCGCGAGCGCCGGCTCGATGACTTCGGCAATTGCCTGGGCGCGGTCGGCGAACATCAGCGCCAGTTCGGTCATCGGAGCCACGGGGGTGGAACCCGTGTCGAGGAGGAGAGCGCGGATGCGGTCCCCGGAGGCGGTTCCACCGGGCTGGCGCGTGACCACCGGACGCAAGCCGCGTTTCAGCATCCATGCCGCCAGTTTTTTGATTTGCGTGGTTTTTCCTGAGCCGTCGAGTCCTTCGAGCGTAATGAACAATCCGCGCGGCATGGCGAGAGTCTATCACCGGCCAAAAGGAGGAGACGGAGTTGCCGCATTTGTGTTACAAACAGGTAATTTTCCAGCAAAAAGCGCGGGCTAACCAACCCGCAAAAACGGAGTAAGACCTTGAAAATTCGTACCCTCCCCTCACTGGCCCTTTGCGGCTGTCTCGCCCTCTTTTTCTCTGCAACCCGCTCACAAGCGCAGAACCTGACCCTTGAAGGACAAACCGGCGGTTTCATCACGCCGACGGCCTATGTGGTTTACACCGCGAAGGGGAAGGTTTTCTCGCACCCCGCGGTCGGCTATCACTTTGTCAACGCATCCAGCGTGATCGGCAACATCCATACCTTCAGTGTTGCGGAGGGCTTTGCCAATCGCGCCGAGCTTGGCTACACGCGCAGCGAGCACACCGAAGGCAACAGCGCAGCATTCAGCAGCCTGTGGCATTTCACGGGGATGAACATCTTCAACGGAAAGGTGGTCGCGATCAAGGACGGCCAGTTTGGCCCCTGGACTCCAGGCTTCGCGGGGGGATTTGTGGTGAGAACCGGCGACAAGTTCGTAAGCGGGGCGCTGAACCAGGAATTGACAGGATCGTTGAAGAGCTACACCAACGAAGACCTGTATGTGGCGGCGACGAAGACCTGGCTGCATCCGCCGGTTCCGTTTCTCATCAACCTGGGATGGAAAGCGACCAATGCTTCGATCTACGGAATCGGGGGGCAGGCAACGCGATTCGGAGGGCGACTCTTCGGCGGGCTGGGCATTCCGCTTCCCGCGCCGTTTCACACCGCCATTGTGCCGGCAGTCGGCTTTACGCAGGAGCCCCCGCAAGTGAAGAACCTGGGAGCGATCCTGGTGGGAGGCTCAGCGCACATTCCCACTACCCTTGACTACGCGGTGCGGGTCACGCAGAAAGACAACCCGCATTTTGCGTTCGATATCGGGGTGGGACACGTGGCGGGCAGCATCGGGCAGACTCCGGTTCTCATGAACGGTATCCCGGTGGCCATCATTCCCGTCAATCTCGATGCGAACCATGTTTTCGGCATGGGGCTCAGCGTGCGCTATTAGCACCGCTTCGTGAGGGCTGAGAGCCGTTGTTTTCGAGTTCGCGTAAGCTCTTTTGAAGCTGAAAGATGCCGGAGCGGCATGCCGGTGGCGGGAACCCAAAGTAATAGCGACAGAGGGCAACTTCCTCTGGCAAGCTGGGTTCGATGTGGAGTAACCTGACCGCGCGAGTGCCGCGCGACAAGTTTTTTGAACGACCCTGACCTTGCCCCCTGGCAAGGCGCGGGCTCACAGTATCTCGGAGGATCCTTCCATGCGACTCTTTCACTCAGCGCGTTGGATTTTGATGACGCTCCTGCTCTGCCTCGTTCCCGCGTCCTCGTATGCGGGCGTATTTATCAGTGTCGGATTTGCGCCGCCGGTCTTGCCGGTGTATGTGCAACCTGTCTGCCCCGAGCCCGGATTGATGTGGACGCCCGGCTACTGGGGCTACGGTCCTGATGGCTACTATTGGGTTCCCGGCGCCTGGGTGCCTGCTCCCTATGTGGGCGCACTCTGGACCCCGGGATACTGGGGCTGGTCGGGCGGCCTTTATGTATGGCATGGCGGCTACTGGGGCCCGCATGTGGGCTACTACGGCGGTGTCAACTACGGCTTTGGGTACATGGGTGTTGGGTTCGCGGGCGGCGTGTGGCGCGGAGGGGTCTTCGCGTATAACAGCGCGGTGATGCACGTAGGCGTGGGCGGAGGCTGGGGCGGAGGCCGCGTTTACGAGGACCGGACCATCGTCGAGCGCACCACCATCATCAACAACACCCACGTCTCCTACAACGGCGGCCCGGGCGGCATCAACCATGCGCCGTCGGCCGACGAGCGGATGGCGATGAACGAGCATCACCTTGCGCCAACGTCGTTCCAGACGCAGCATGCGAACGCGGCGATGGCCGACCACAATGCCTATGCGAAGTTCAACGGGGGTCATCCGGCGAATGCGGCGGTATCAAGACCGCTGGCGGCGGAGAGTCATCCCGCGCCAACGTTCAACAACAATCGCCCGACCGGGAACTCGTTCAACAATAACCATTCGGGTGGAAACTCATTTAACAACAGCCATCCGGCAGGGAACTCGTACGGATCGCAAGCGCGTCCTATGAACCAAAACAACTATCATCCGGTTCCGCAGAATCAGCCGCACCCGCAGAACCAGAATCATCCGCAGGGAGGGCAACCGCACCAGCAATCGCGGCCGGAAGCGCATGAGCATGGCAAGGGCAGGTAGCTCGGTCCTTGATTCAAGTGGGCAGGCCCGCGGTACGCCGCGGGCCTTTCTGCGTGAGGAGAGATACCCGCGATTCTGGCGAGCGTTCAGGAGGCGGCCGGCTCCATGCCTGCGATCTCCACTTCAATTCCGCCGAAATCGGGGTGGTCGTTTTCGCGAATGCGATAGGCGAGGTTGATGCGGCTACCCGCGGTGAGGCCGAGTTCGGCGGCGCGGAAGGCGAGGTCCCAGCCGACCGCGCGTATCGAGCCGATGGACCCGGCGCTCGATCCCAGGGGAGCGAGGCTTTGGGTCAGGTCGAGGCGAATGTGTCGTTCCTTCATGACGCGGACCGGTGAAAGCAACTGGGCGTTGCGCGCGACAAAGACCGGCTCGGGGTTGCCGTGGCCGAGGGGCTCGAGTTTTCTGAGCCAGCCGGCGAGCACCGGCGTGATGCGGTCGAGGGGCAACTGGGCGTGAATGTGGAGCAAGCGCTCCGGCTGGCGCGCGGCCAAGCGCTCAGCCGCGAAACAGCACAGTCGCCGCTTGAGCTCGGGAAGGCGGTCGGCGGGCATGGCGAAGCCCACGGCGAAGGCGTGGCCGCCGAAGCGGGTGAAGAGGTCCGCGCAGGTCTCGATGGCGTCGAGGAGGGGGAATCCATCGACGGAGCGGCCTGAGCCGTGCGCCACGCCATCTTCCACGCAGATCACGATGGCCGGTTTGGCCGTGCGCTCCACCACGCGCGAGGCAAGAATGCCGATGACACCGCGATGCCACTTGTCTCCGTCGAGGACGAGGATGGACTCTGAAGCCAGCGCCGCGTCATTTGCCAGCCGCTCTTCAATCACGCGCAGAACAAAAGCTTCCATGTCGCGCCGCTCGCGATTGAGGCGCTCGAGCTTGGCTGCCAATTCCTGCGCCCGGCCGAGATCGCGCGTGGTGAAGAGCTCGATCACGTCGGACGCAACATCCATGCGGCCTGCGGCGTTGATGCGCGGAGCCAGGCGAAAGGCCACGTCGAAGCCGGAAAGCTGCTTCAACGACGGGTCGAGTGCGGACGCGGCAAAAAGGGCGCGCAGGCCAACGCTCGCGGGGCGGCGCAGTTCGCGCAAGCCCAATGCGGCGATGGTGCGGTTCTCGCCGCGCAATGGAACCGCGTCGGCAATGGTGGCGATGGCCGCCATCTTGAGGAAACTGGGCAGGGTCTTTTCGCGGGTGCGGTCGCGGTGGCGCCGTTCGAGCAGCGCCTGCGCCAGCTTGAGCGCGATGGCGGCTCCGCAGAGCGATTTCTCGGGATAACCGCAGGAGGGCTGGTTGGGATTGAGAATCGCCAGCGCGTGCGGCACCTGCTCTTGCGCGTCGAGGAGATGATGGTCGGTAATGATCAGGTCCAGCCCGAGTTGCCGGGCCGTCTCGGCTTCGGCGAAGGCGCGCATACCGGTGTCGACGGTGATCACGAGGCGGATGCCGTCTTCGAATGCGGCTTGGAGCACCGACGACTGCAGGCCATAGCCCTCACGGATGCGGTGCGGCACATGAAAGCGGGCCACGCCACCCAGCATTTCAATCGCGGTTTTCAGCAGGACCACCGCCGTGGTGCCGTCGACGTCGTAGTCGCCGTAGAGGAGCACCGGTTCGCGCAGTGCAATGGCGCGCTCCAACCGGGCGACTGCCTCAGCCATGCCCGTCATGAGGAGCGGTTCATGCAGGTGAGCGGGGTCGGGGTTTAGAAAGCGGGAAGCCTCTTGCGGGTCGGTGACGCCGCGCGCCACCAGCAGCTCGGAGAGCACTTGCGGCAGTCGCGCTGCTTTAGCGAGCGCGTCGGCTTCGTGAGGATGTGATTCGGCGACGATCCAGCGTTGACGGGGCCGTGCTGCGGGATTGGTGGCGGACGCGCTCTGGGCAGCGCTTGTGGTGCTCACCCGCGCTACTCGTCCGAGTCTTCGTGATCCTGTTCGTCGATCACGATGTCGTGGAAGTTTTCGATGTCTTCGAGCAGGGATTGAAAGCGCTCATACCACTCGGTGGTGGTTTCATGCAGAAAGGCGATGCCCTGGTAGACGAATCCGAGCTGGATGTAGCCGACCATGCCGACGTATTTGCGGAGCCACTGTGCCTCGACCAGTTCGCTGGATTCTTCGTCGGGAAAGTTCATCTCTCCCGCCTCTTCAATCAGCGACTCCAGTTCTTCGCGCTCCAGGGCCATCTCACTGAAGGTGATGAAGGGCGCGCCTACGTGCTTGGCCATTTCCACGAAGTCTTTCCATGCGTCAGGATCGCCCTGGCCCTCCCACAGAATGGAAGGAATGTCTTCGGTGACGTAGCCGGGCAGGCGGCGCATGCCATGTCCTTCAATGAAGGCCACCATGTCGTCTTTCAGGGAGTGCAGATTATCCAGGCTCATCGTCAAGCAATCATTCTCTCAGATGCGGACGGGGCGTAAAGACCAATTGTGGAAAGCCTACGCAAGATTGTCGGGCCGCGCCGAGGCATTAGTCTGGATACATCGAGCCTCAGGAGGATTTCCGTTTGCCGGTTTATGAGCGTCACGTCTTCGTCTGCCACAACGTGCGTCCCGAGGGCGCGCCCCGTCCGTCGTGCACAAAGGACGGCAAGAGCGACTTGCACGGGGCCCTGCAGCAACTGGCGAGAGACGCGGGCCTGAGCGGCCGCGTGCGGATCAACAAGTCCGGATGCCTGGACCAGTGCGAGCATGGGCCGACAGTCGTGGTCTATCCCGAGGCTGTCTGGTATGGGGGCGTACGGCCTGAAGACGCCGCCGAGATCGTGCAGGAGCACCTGGTGGGGGGCCGACCCGTAGAGCGGCTGCGGATGGCCGAGGGCTGCATCAATACGAAGAGCTGCCCGCACCGCAGCTGAGGACACACTGGCGGTGCTGGGCTTCGAAGGCCGCCGTCTTTGTTGCGTCGCGGAAATCGGGACCGTTTTCACCGAACGCGCAGTGTACACCCATCGGGGTGGTGCGGTATTCTCGTACTTCAGCCCATGATTTTCTCGCGCGAATACATTGGGTATCTCGCCCGCCGCACGGTCAAGCATCTCATCGACGCCAAGATGATCACCACCTCTGATGTGAAGGGGACCGAGGCGAGCGTGACCGCCGGCCTGACCGACGAACTCTCTCTCGAGGACCGCATCAACGAGGAGGTGCGGGTCATTCTCGACGCCTACTCTGACGAGATGCGCAAAAGCGGCGCTCAATATGCCGAGATGTTCAAGAAGGTGAAGACCGAGCTGGCGCGCAAGTACAAGGCGGTGCTATGAGGATCAGCCGCGACAAGCTCAACAAGCTGGCTCATACCGTGGCTGACACCCTGGCCGAGATCGACGCCGTCGGCTTTCTTGAAGACCGCAACACGATTCGGCAGGAAGCGCGCAAGGCGCTTGAGAACCTGCTGACCCAGGAAGCCCAGATCGACACCGCCGCGCGGCAGAAGATCGCTTCGCAGCGCAAGATCATTCTCGAGGGCTCGCAGGAGTGGGACATCCTCTACCGTAAGTACTACAACGACGAAGTGCGCAAGCTGGGCATCTAGGGCACATCCTGCGGGGCGCTGCGCGGGGCAGGGCCTTGCGCAGCGGCCGGGAGACCGCTCCGACGTTCAGCGAGTTTTTTCTTTGGCTTTTCTGGTACATCATCTCTTCTTTGCTCCAGCCGATGGGGCCGGTGGTGAATCGGCGCTGCAGCCGGTTCATTCACTCCATCCTCGCTGGAAATGCACGTAAGCCACATCCCAAGCCGGACCAGTCTTAAAGCCAAGATGCAGGATGGTGACATGGGTCTTGGCTGGGCCGGCTTTCCAGGGGCAGCGTTTCGTCGTGGCCGAGATAGTTCTTTAGCAACTGCACGATCAGCGGCCAGCCATGGTTGCGCCTGCGCAGTTCGTCGGTGATGAGACCGGAGTGGGTGACGCAATGTCAAGAACCTTGTTGCGAGCATCGCCGCGCCGATCTAGAGCGGCGACCGGAGAAGCCGGCATCTGGCGAAGTCCGTTGCGCGGCTGAATGCAGGCATCGCGTGCGCGGCGGTCGGCTGCGCAGCACTTCCGGACTTACTGTACCGAAGAGCGGACGCCCAGATCTCCTGCGAGGCGATCGAGCACGCTGCGGTCGAGCGACATATCAAATTTGCGAGCGAAGAACTGGCGGCTGGCCTTGAGGTAGGAATAGTCGTCCATCGTGAAGGTCTTGGGGCCGGGCCATACCACTTCGCGCTTATTGTCAAAAACGACTCGATCCCGGAAGCGCGAATTCATGAGCACGGTTTGGAAGAAGCTTTCATCGGGACACGCAGTCCAGCGCCAGAATCGCGTGGCTGCTTTGACCAGGTCGTCTTCTCCGGCGATGAGGAACTCACAAAACTCCCGGGACAGGATTTTCCAATTCGATCCGCGAAACCATTGAAGATTTTTCGGAAACGGATTGGGAATCGGCAAGCGGTATGGGCCTTCGGTTCCGCGTCGGGGATGTTCGAGGTGATAGCGATTCCATCTGCGCACGAAAAGCCGATGCTCGTCGGTGCCAGGGTTTTTGTGCGGATCGGTCACTTCCATGAACGAGTCCCTGGGGTGGCCGCCAAGAAACTGCTTGATGAGCTCGACGGGAACGAGCGGATAATCCTGGCCGCTGAGGTCGATGAAGTGTTGCCAAGAGCCGGGTCGATTGAGCAGGTCCGCGATTCCGTTCAACTCGATCTTCACCTGGCTCCAGCTTCCCCAATTGCAAGCCTGGCTGGGCAGGAAGCGGACGTTGGATTTTCCGCGGAGGCTCTTTTCCAGGTCGCTTCGGACGTTGCGTGGCGATTTGCTGTCGACGTGGAGGACAAACGTATCTTCGTCGCGAAGGATGGCATCGAGCAGGTGCAGGACCTGTTCGGGATTCTTGTGGACGGCGAGGAAGTAGGCAAGCATCGGGGAAATGCCTTGCCCTATCCTAAGCTCGTTTTGGCTGGAGATTCGGTCGATCGAAGTGCATGCGAAGATACTCCCGTAACCTGGGCGAGCGGACATGCCGGAGGTTGGAAGGGCCGGGATGCGAGCCCGGCTGACTGCAAAACGGGCCTGGCAGGAGACTTAGGAAATGGGGCGGGGCATTTCGCCGGCCAGAGGTGGACAGTAGCGCACGGGAATGTCTATTCTGAGAGCAGCGCTGGCCTCCAAACCCATGATCGGTCAGCGGTTTCTGTAGAACAATGTGGCGCTATCGTCTAGGGGTTAGGACGTGAGATTCTCAATCTTAAAACACGGGTTCGATTCCCGTTAGCGCTACCAATAAAAATTTACAACGGTTGAAATTATTGATCTTATTTGCCGTAAGTTGTTAATTATCCTTTTACTTGCTGAAGACCTGTGTCTCCTGTTGTCTCCGATCGTCTCCCTCTATCTCACAGTTTTGGGTATACGCCAGTGGTATACGTATAGCTGCGGGGCAGGTATACGCCCCCAGGGGGTGTACGGTGGCACTCACGGCAACCGAGGTGGAACGTTCGAGGCACGCAGACAAGCAGTACACATTGTGGGACGGTGACGGTCTGTACTTGCTGGTTACGCAAACTAGCAAGCTGTGGCGATACAAATTCAGATTCAATGGCAGAGAGCGATTGATGGCGCTAGGTTCTTTCCCAGTGGTCACGTTGAAGGCAGCACGGGATAAACACATCAACGCTCGGCGACTGCTGGACGCTGGTATTGACCCAATCGAGCACCAAAAGCAGGAACGCGCGCAAGGCACAACCTTCAAGCAGTCAGCGGAAGAATGGTTCGCGACGTGGAGCGCTGGCAAGGCGCCCGCTCACATCAACCGTGTGCATGCTCGAATGGAGCGTGACATTTACCCCGTAATCGGCAACCGCGCAATAGCCAAAATCACCGCGCCAGATATTACAGCGCTAGCGCGTAAGGTTGAATCACGCGGAGTTGGCGAGACTGCCCGCAGAGTGCTGGAGAACTGCTCCGCTGTGTTCGTTCATGCCGTGGCAAGCGGGTACGCGCCGCACAATGTATGCGCCGATATCCAGGCCGGTACGATTCTGAAGCAGACCGCGAAGCGCAATCACGCGAGAGTCGCAGATGATGAACTGCCCAAGGTGATTGCTGCTTTGTACGCTCATCCAGGCATCGTTACTCGCATGGCCGCCAAACTGACGATGTACACAGTACTTCGCACAGCGAACATCATTGCGCTGGAGTGGGAATGGGTCAATCTGGATGAATTGAAGATTACTTTTCCGGCAGAGGTAATGAAAACTCGTTCACCGTTCGTCTGTGTCTTAAGCCCCGCCGCGGCAGACGTTTTGAGATTCATGCACGAGATGAGCAAAGGGCAGCGGTACGTATTTTCCGGCCACAAAAGGGGCGAGCATCTGAGTAACGGCGCTATGCTCAAGGCGCTGCGTGACGCTGGTTACGGTGGGCAACAAACGATGCACAGTTTCAGGGCGGTATTCAGTACACAGGCGCATGAACACGGGTTCGAGCATGACCATATCGAGGCTGCGCTCCACCACCAACGAAAGGGAGTGACTGCGCATTATGACTTCTCACAGTATCTGCCCCAGCGTAAAGAGCTAATGAAATGGTGGGCAGCGTGGCTTGACGAACAGGCAGCAAAGGAACCGCCGCAGAACGCAGCCGCCTAGAACCTTTCCGTCCACTTTGCAGGCTGGCTGCTGTTGGGCCGAGTTCACACTTGACGGCAATTCTGCGCAGGAGCATTCCAGCGGGTGGCGTATCCGTGCTGCGCTGATTACAAGACTGCACAATATGCAGGGCGATGTTCGCTACGTCGTCCATCTCACCTTGAGGCGAAGAATGGAAAAAAAGGACTCAAGTAGTGAGAACCCAACACAGGAACAGATGGAAGAGATGGGAAGCATACAGGACCGGGAAGCCGGGAGGTATCGCGGCTGTTCTGTGCAAACGCCGCGAAGAAAGGCGAGAAGCGGAAGAACGATCTGCGCAACAAAGCAAAAGTTAGAGACCGAAACGTCTCGCTCAGTCTTGCGTTCCGAGGTAACCAAGGCCCGTGGCCGCACCCGCCACGCGGACGAGTAAGGCAGCTATATCGACGTTGCCGACTCGGATGCCGGGGGAGTGTAGGTGGTCAGGAAGTTTGTGTCGCCAAGCCATTTCTTAAAGGAGGGGTTATCACTGAACTGCTTGAAGAGTTCAGCGTGGTCGGCAAGCATCTCGACGATCACTCTTTGCAACGCCTTATCGTGTTCGATGCGGGCGTTCTGCCGATCCGAGTTCTTCATGGCGTTCTGGTAGGCTTTGTCGGCGGAAACCTTCGCTGGAATCTCTTCGGCGATAACCTGGCGAATCTTGTCTCCGTCCTTCCAGTCGATGTTCCCGAATTGATCGTTGAAAGCCTTGATGATGTTCGATAGCCGGTCCAGCTCCGGTTCGGGCTTGTGCCCGCCGCCAAATGCAGGAACTGGCTCGATCTCAGCATCGGCATCGGGAAGCGCGATCTGGATTGATGCCTGTTTCTCGACCCGATAGCTGTCCATGTCGATTGTCTCGATCAAGCCCTTGGCCAGGTCTTCTTCCTTCGGGGCTGGCAGCTTCGGGATCAGGCAGTTCAGCAAGATGGAGAGCTTCTCCCAAGCTGAGTTGTTATACGGCAGCACGGCAGATAGGAATCCATAGATGCGGACAAACGCCTTTGCGTCGCCCTTGAACTTGACCTGTCCGTCTTCATCGAGATCGCTGTTGTACGTCGCAACGCACGCATCGAGAAT
>DATJMC010000016.1:0-41498 GCA_035508975.1 Occallatibacter sp. | reverse complement strand
AACGTGGCCGGCGGTGAAGCCGCGGGTTGCGCCGGAGAAGCGGCCATCGGTGAGCAGGGCAACGGTGGAGCTGAGATCGGGATGCCCGCTGACGGCGGCGGTGACCTGCAGCATCTCGCGCATGCCGGGGCCGCCCTTGGGACCTTCGTAGCGAATGACGAGCACGTCGCCGGGCTTGATCTTGTTGGACTGCACGGCAGCGAAGCAGGCTTCCTCGGTGTCGAAGACACGCGCGGGGCCGCGATGCTCGAGGCGATCGGCTGCGGCGACTTTCATGACGCAGCCTTCGGGCGCGAGATTGCCTTTGAGGATGACGAGGCCGCCGGTGGGCTTGAGGGGCTTGTCGAAGGTGTGGATGACGACCTGGCCGGGCGTTTCTTTGGCGAGCGCGGCTTCTTGGGCAAGGGTGCGACCGCTGATGGTGAGGGTGGATCCGTCGGCGCGGCCCGCGTCGATGAGGCGCTTGGCGAGTAGACGCGACCCGCCGGCCGCCTGGAAGTGTGACGCCATGTACTTGCCGGCGGGCACGAGATCGCAGATGAAGGGTGTGCGCTTGCTGATGGCGTCGAAGTCGTCGACGGAGAGCGGAATGCCGAGCTCGTGGGCGATGGCGATGAGATGCAGGACGGCGTTGGTGGAACCGCCGCTGGCAGCGACGCTGGCGATGGTATTTTCGAGAGCCTTGCGGGTGATGATCTGCGAAGGGCGGCGATTGGCGCGCACCGCATCCATCACCATGCGGCCGGCTTCGCGGGTAGCGGCCAGCTTGTCGCTCGCGGTGGCGGGAACGCCGGAGAGATGCATGGGCGAGATGCCGAGCATTTCGCCGGACATGGCCATGGTGTTGGCGGTGAACTGTCCGCCGCAGGCGCCTGCGCCGGGACAGGCATTGGCTTCGAGCGCTTCGAGTCCGGCGTCGTCGATTTTGCCGGCAGCGTGCGCGCCGATGCCTTCAAAGACGTTCTGGATCGTGATGTCGATTTTTTCGCCGTGGGGGCCATCGAGCTTGCCGGGCGCGATGGATCCGCCGTAAAGCATCATGCCGGGAATGTCGAGGCGGCAGAGGGCCATGATGATGCCGGGCATATTTTTGTCGCAGCCGCCGATGCCGACGAGGCCGTCGAAGAGGTTGCCGCGGGCGACGAGTTCGATGGAGTCGGCGATGACTTCGCGGGAGACGAGCGAGGCTTTCATGCCCTGCGTGCCCATGGTGATGCCGTCGGAGATGGTGACGGTATTGAACTCCATGGGTGTGCCGCCAGCTTCGCGAATGCCCTCTTTGAGGGCTTCAGCCAGATCGCGGAGGTGGACGTTGCAGGTGCCAATCTCGGTCCACGTATTGGCGATGCCGATGATGGGCTTATGGAGATCGTCTTTGCTGAACCCGGAGCCGCGCAGGTAGGAACGCGCGGCGGCGCGACTGGGGCCTTCGGTGAGGGGGATCGAATTACGTTTGCCTTCGATGGTCATTTTTTCCTTGTCGGCGGTGTTCGTTGTCAGCGGAGCCAGCATTGCCTGCGTTCGAAACGAACTCCGCTGCCATTGCTAGCTCCACTTCATTTTGCCTTCAACCATGTTGCTGCTTCGTGTTGAGATTCGTAGGTGTCGAGGGCGGCGGCGTGGCGCAGGGTCAGGCCGATGTCGTCGAGCCCTTCGAGCAGGCAGAACTTGCGGAAGGGATCGATCTCGAACGATGCTTTGAAGCCGGCGGAGTCAGTGACGGTTTGGTCTTCGAGCGAGACGGTGAGTTGATAGCCGTGAGTTTTTTGTGCGTTCTGCAGGAGAGTGCTGACTTGGTCTTCGGTGAGGCGCGCGAGGACGATGCCGTTTTTGCCGGCGTTGGAGAAGAAGATGTCTGCGAAGGTGGGCGCGATGACAACGCGGAAACCGAAGTCGGAGAGGGCCCAGGCGGCGTGCTCGCGGCTTGAGCCGCAGCCGAAGTTTTTGCCGGCGACGAGAATCTGCGCTCCTCTATAGCGCGGATCGTTGATGACGAAGGAAGGATCGGGATCGCCGGAGGCAGTGCGGCGCCAGTCGAAGAAGAGGAATTCGCCGTAGCCGGTGCGCTCAATGCGCTTGAGGAACTGCTTGGGGATGATCTGGTCGGTGTCGACGTTGGCGCGGTCGAGTGGGGCGACGAGGGCGGTGAGTTTCTTGAACGGTTGCATCAGGCAGTCACCTCTTGATTGGCAACTTCGGATTGGGGCCAGGTGCGGATATCGACGAAATGGCCGGCGATGGCTGCTGCGGCGGCCATCTCGGGACTGACGAGGTGGGTGCGTCCGCCGCGGCCCTGGCGGCCTTCGAAGTTGCGGTTGCTGGTGGAGGCGCAGCGTTCGCCGGGCGAGAGGATGTCGGGATTCATGCCGAGGCACATGGAACAGCCGGGCTCGCGCCAGTCGAAGCCGGCGTCTTTAAAGATGCGGTCGAGGCCTTCTTTTTCGGCTTGGGCTTTGACGAGCTGCGAGCCGGGCACGACCATGGCGCTGACGTGCGCGGAGACCTTGTGGCCGGCGGCGATGCGTGCGGCGGCGCGGAGATCTTCGATGCGGGAGTTGGTGCAGGAGCCGATGAAGACGCGGTCGATGGGAATTGCATTCAGCGGTGTCCCGGATTGGAGGCCCATGTATTCGAGGGCGCGCTCCAGGCCTTTGCGGTCTTGTTCGTTGGCGGCCTTGGAGGGATCGGGCACGGAGGCGGTGACGGGCGCGACCATGCCGGGGCTGGTGCCCCAGCTGACGTAGGGGACGAGCCTGGTGGCATCGATGACGAGCTCGCGATCGAACCTGGCGCCGGGATCGGTGGGGAGCTTGCGCCATTCCTCGACCGCGGCCTTCCAGGCTTCACCCTTGGGGCTGAAGCGGCGGCCTTCGAGGTAGGCGAAGGTGGTGTCGTCGGGAGCGATCATGCCGGCGCGTGCGCCTGCTTCGATGCTCATGTTGCAGATGGTCATGCGGCCTTCCATGGAAAGGGCGCGAATGGCGGAGCCGGCGTATTCGATGACGCAGCCGGTGGCTCCGTCGGTGCCGATCTGGCCGATGATGGCGAGGATGATGTCCTTGGCGGTGACGCCGTGCGGGAGCGCACCTTCAACGGAGATGCGGAAGGTTTGGGGCTTGGATTGCGGGAGGGTTTGCGTGGCGAGCACATGCTCGACTTCACTGGTGCCGATGCCGAAGGCGAGGGCGCCGAAAGCGCCGTGGGTGGAGGTGTGGGAGTCGCCGCAGACGATGGTCATGCCGGGCTTGGTGATGCCGAGCTCGGGACCGATGACGTGGACGATGCCCTGCTCGCGGGAGTCGACGTCGTAGAGCTCGACGCCGAAGTCGGCACAATTTTTGCGCAGGGTGGCGATCTGCGTGGCGGCAATCTGGTCGACGATGTGGAGACGGCCCTCGATGGTGGTGGGCACGTTGTGGTCGACGGTGGCGATGGTGCGATCGGGACGGCGGACTTTGCGGCCGGCGAGACGCAGACCTTCGAAGGCCTGGGGCGAGGTGACTTCG
Source organism: Occallatibacter sp. (assembly GCA_035508975.1). Taxonomy (GTDB): domain Bacteria; phylum Acidobacteriota; class Terriglobia; order Terriglobales; family Acidobacteriaceae; genus Telmatobacter. The sequence goes on along the minus strand of DATJMC010000016.1, from coordinate 37,992 downwards.
TGGACCAACTGCAGATCGATGTAGAGCAGGGTCGGCTCGCCTTTGGGCTCGACGACCACGTGCTGCTCCCAGACTTTTTCGAAGAGTGTTTTTGCGGTACCCATGCAATGTTCCTTTTGTCGTGGTGCGTTGGCGGGTCTCAAATTCGAAACCCTGGCACCCAAGTCTATGCGTTGACCAGAAGAGTCTTGACGTTCTCGCGGACCTTGGCACCCATCTGCTGCGTGTTGAGCACGGTGAAGCCCTGGGCATTGCCGCGGGCGAGGTCGGGTGTGCGGAAGCCTTGCTCGAGGACCTTGCGCACTGCGGTTTCGATGGCGGAGGCTTCGGCTTCGAGTTTGCCTGAGTGGCGCAGGATCAAGGCGCCGGTGAGGATGGCGCCGAGAGGGTTGGCGAGGCCTTTGCCGGCTATGTCGGGCGCGGAGCCGTGGACCGGTTCATAGAGATTGACTTTGCCGCCAATGGTGGCCGAGGGCAGCATGCCCAGCGAGCCGGTGATGACGGCGGACTCATCGGACAGGATGTCGCCGAAGAGATTTTCGGTGAGCACGACGTCGTAGTTGCGGGGCTGGTTCATCAGGTGCATGGCCATGGCGTCGACGTACTGGTGCTCGACGGCGACGGCCGGGAATTCTTTGGCGACTTCGTTGACCGTGGCGCGCCAGAGTTGCGAGACCTCGAGGACATTGGCCTTGTCGACGCTGGTGAGTTTTTTGCGGCGCCTGGAGGCGAGATCGAAGGCGATGCGCGCGACGCGGACGACTTCGTCGCGGGTGTAGACCATGGTGTTGAAGGCGCGGCCGGAAGCTTTGTTCCACTCGCGCGGAGCGCCGAAGTAGAGGCCGCCGAGAAGTTCGCGCACGAAAAGGATGTCGGCGCCGTCGACGATCTCGGGCCGCAGGGGGCTATTGACTGCGAGTTCCTTGAATGCGAAGGCCGGGCGCAGATTGGCGAAGCCGCCGAGCGCGGCGCGAATCTGCAGGAGGCCGGCTTCGGGGCGCTTGTCGGGAGGCAGGGAGTTGAACTCGTTGCCGCCCACGGCGCCGAGGAGGACGGCGTCGGAATCGAGTGCGGCGTCGAGGGTGTCTTTGGGCAGGGGCGTGCCGTCCTGCGTGATGGCCACGCCGCCGATGCGTTTGGCGGTGATGTCGAGCTTGTGGCCTCCGATGTCGGCGACATCGCGAAGGACGGCGAGCGCCTCATTGGTGACTTCGGGGCCGATGCCGTCGCCGGCGGTGACTAAGATTTTGAGACGCATTCGGAATTATTCCTTCTTGTTTGTTTCCTCAGGGGCTCAAGGCACCTGCGGTGCGGCAGTTGACTTTAACCCGACAAATGTTTGGCGCGCTCCCGGCGTCTTTCGACTGCATTGAGGGCGGGCTCTGGTGACGAGTCGTTTTGCTTACTCAAGTACGGGCTAAAGCCCGTACCCTCCAGCTAAAGCGCGTACCCTTCATGAGCAACCGCAGATCCCTGGACTTTGCTGCATCGCTCAGGATGACGGGGTTGCGCGGGAAGTCCATCCCGCAATTTGCGGCCAAGCACGGCGGCTCAGTCCAGTTCAGCGACGGGCACGTTGCGGCGCTCGCGGATCGGATCGGGCAGCAGACCGATCAGGTCCTGGTCGTAGATGTTTTTCTTGCGGTCGGCGAGGGCGACGAAGCGGTAATAGATGTGCTGCAGTTCGTCGCGGTCGACGTGGAAACCGAGTTGTTCGAGGCGATGGCGCAGCGCGGCGCGGCCCGAGTGCTTGCCGAGGACGAGATGGGTTTTGGAGACGCCGACGAGCCCGGGCGTCATGATCTCGTAGCAGAGGGGATTGGCGAGCATACCGTGCTGATGGATGCCGGACTCATGGGCGAAGGCGTTGGCGCCGACGATGGCCTTGTTGGGTGACGGCTTGAAGGTGATGATCTGGCCGAGGACCTCGCTCGTTGGGTAGAGGTTAACGAGTTTGATTCCCGTTTTTACGCCGTACTTGTCACCGCGGACGTAGAGGGCCGCAGCGATCTCTTCGAGGGAGGCGTTGCCGGCGCGTTCGCCGATGCCGTTGATGGTGCACTCAACCTGGCGCGCGCCGGCTTCGATGGCGGCGAGAGAGTTGGCGACAGCGAGACCGAGGTCGTCGTGGCAGTGCGAAGAAAGGATGACGCCTTTTTCGTCGATGGCGGGGATGCGCTCGCGGACTTCGCGAAACATCCGGCCGTATTCCTCGGGAGTCGTGTAGCCGACGGTGTCGGGCATGTTGATGGTGGTGGCGCCGGCTTCGACGGCGATGCGCACCATGTCAACGAGGAAATCGCGATCGGAGCGGGTGGCGTCTTCGGGCGAAAACTCGACGTCGTCGGCAAGCGAACGGGCGAGGCGCACGGATTCGCCGGTGAGATCGAGAGCTTCCTGGCGGCTGATTTTGAGCTTGTATTCGAGGTGCAGGTCGCTGGAGGCGAGGAAGACGTGGATGCGGGCGCGGTCGGCGAACTGCAGGGAGCGGGCGGCCATCTCGATGTCTTCTTTTTTTGCGCGGGCGAGCGAGGCGATGCGCGGGGTGCGCACGGCCTGGGTGATGGTGGCGATGGCGGCGAAGTCGCCTTCGGAGGCCATGGCAAAGCCGGCCTCGATGATGTCCACGCCCAGGTCCTCGAGTGCATGGGCCATGGTCAGCTTTTCCTGAGTGGTCATGCTGCAGCCAGGCGATTGCTCGCCATCGCGCAGGGTGGTGTCGAAGAAGACGACGTGGTCAGAAGTCATAGTTAGCCCGCCGGGGGAAGTCTCAGGTACGCAACTCCAGTTTCTCGCATCGGGCGCATATAAGGCAAAGTTATTCTTTTTGGGGGTTCGATTAGAATAGCTTATAGGGCAGGGTTACACGACAGAGAGCCCGCAGACAGAGAAACAAATGCCGATTTTGGAGGAGCGGTGGAGCTTTCGCAACTGGAGACATTTCTGGCGGTGGCCGAGGAGCGGAGTTTTTCTCGAGCGGCGGTGCGCCTGAACCGGACGCAGCCGGCGGTGAGCCAGGTAATACGCAAGCTTGAGGAGTCGGTGGGCGAATTGCTGTTCGATCGTGCGGCGCGGGATGGGTCGCTGACGGCGGCGGGCGCGCTTTTGCGGGACTATGCATTGCGTCTGCTGGCCTTGCGGCGAGAGGCATCGAGCGCGCTGGGGGAATTGAAGAGCCTGGAACGGGGGCAACTGCAACTGGCGGCGAATGAGTACACCTGCATGTACCTGCTGCCGGCGATCGACGCATTTCGGCGGGAGTTTCCGCATATCAGCGTGACGGTACACCGGATGCTGGCCAGCCGTATTCCCGATGAGTTGAATCTGCGGACGATCGAACTGGGCGTGATCTCGTTTCGGCCCGACGCGACGCAGTTCCGGTCGATCGCGGTCTACGGGGACAGCCTGGCGCTGATCGTGAGCCCGCATCATGCGCTGGCGAAGAAGGAGCGGGTTTCGATCAACGAGCTGGGGCAGGAGGATTTTATTGCGCATCATGTTGCGTCGCCGCTGCGCAGGAAAGTGATTGAGGCGTTCCAGCGCTACCGTACGCCGCTGAAGATGAGCATTGCCTTGCCGACGATTGAAGCCATCAAGCGATTTGTTGCGATGGGGAACGGCGTGGCGCTGGTGCCGCACCTGGCGGTGGCGCGGGAACTGGAGACGGGCGACCTGGTGCGGGTGGCGGTGGACGAGCTGGAGATGAAGCGGATTCTGCGCCTGGTGCACCGTCGACCGGCGACGTTGAGTTATGCGGCGCGGGGATTCTTGAGGACGGTTCGCGCGCTGGCGCAGAAGCAAGGTCCGCCGTTCTATTACCACCTGGAACGGCAGGGGTGAAGTGGCAGGGAGTGGAATGCAGAGCGAGCGCCCAATTTCAGAATGCTTCGTCTAAGACGGTAAAGCAATTCCGGCGTAACCTCTTCTGTCTTGCCCCGTTTCGGCCATTTACAATGCTGGAAGCGGAGCCCGACACGAACCGGCAAATTGGGGACCCCCGCAAGGCTGCTGTTGGCCTGCAGGGGTGTGGGGCACCGGAATCAACAAGATTGGTTGCCGGCCGGACGGTTGGGCAGTCGCGAGGTTCAACACGGGATGAAGAAGATTGTTTTTGCGGTATTGCTGCTGGCATTGTGTGCGTCAGCGGCCCGTGCCCAGGAGAGCAGGCAGGACATCAGCCTCAGCGGTACGGGCATTTACGAGCCTTTCCGGGCTTCCTCTACGGATGTGCAGGTGAGTTCGAACGTCGGGGAAGGCGCGATGCTCAGCTATCGTTTCATGCTGACTCCGTCGAGCGCGCTGGAAGCGAACTATGGCGTCACGTACGAAAACAAGATGCACTACACGATCAGCAACACCAACAACTATTCCGTCAATATCCGTACCCAGGAAGTTTCGTTTGCGTATGTCCGCAGCTTCACGTTCCGCAAATACAATCCTTTTGTAGAAGCCGGCCCGGGAATCCTGATCATGATTCCCATTCGCGACCAGACGACGACATCGCTTGACGTGAAGCAAGCGACGGACGTGGGCGCGCTGTATGGCGCGGGTATTGCGTACGAAATCAGCCCGAGCTTTGATATTCGCGCAGAGTATCGCGGGGTGGTCACGCGGGTGCCGACGTTTGGCTACAGCCAGCTCGACACCAAGCGCTGGTACAACGTGTATTACCCGGCGATCGGCGTGGCGTATCACTTCTAGGGGCAGAGAGCCGGAGAAAAAGAAGACAGGGAACAGGGAATAGAAAAAGGAAAACAGAGAGGGAGCGGCTGCGGCCGTTCCCTTTTTGTGTTTTGGTTTGACGAGGGAGGTATCGGATCTGTCGGCTTAGCGAGCCGCTTCCTGGTAACGGCCGAGTTCCTTGACCATGGCGCAGTGCGGGTTGAGAGCGGCAAGGGCGCGTTCGCCTTCTTCAGGCGACTGAATCTGGCAATCCACGTAGAAGACATACTCCCAGGGTTTGCCTTGAACGGGCCGGGACTCGATCTTGGTGAGATTTGTGCGCATGGCCGAGAGCGCGGAGAGGGCGGCGACGAGGGAGCCGGGGCGATTCTCGACGGAGAAGGCGATGCTGATTTTGTTGGCGTGGGGATCGGGCACGGAGTCGTTTTTGCGGCGCACGAGAAAGAAGCGGGTAAAGTTTTCGGGGTTGTCTTCGATGTTGGGCTGGAGGATGGAAGCGCCGTAGTGATGCGCGGCGGCTTTGCTGGCGATGGCGGCGGCGTGGGGGTCGCGGAGTTCGACGAGTTGCTTGACGCTGCCCGCGGTGTCGTAGAAGGCGATGGACTGCATGCGGGGGTGAGCGGCGAGGAAGCGGCGGCACTGGGCGAGGGCCACGGGATGCGAAGAGACGCGATCGATGTCGTCGAGGGTGGAACCGGGAAGGGCGATGAGATTGTGCTGAATGCGGAGGAGGGTTTCGCCATCGACGCACACGTGGTGGGCGAGAAGCAGGTCGAAGTGCTCAAGGACGGAACCGGCGAGGCTGTTCTCGATGGGGATTACGGCGGCGTCGACGGACTGATGGGTGAGCGCGGAGAAGACATCGGCAGAAAGCGAGAAGGGGGCGATGTCGGCGGCGGGGAAGAGCTTCTTCGCCGCTTCATGGCTGAATGATCCGGGCTCTCCCTGAATGGCAACTTTCATGCGGCGCGGGTTCCGGGAGGTTCGACTCCAAAGCGGCCTGGGAGGCGTTCGCCGAAAACCTTCTCGCACCATACCACAGGGCGGCGGGGGCTGGTTTGCGAGAACGGGGGGCGACCCTTGAAGGTTACTTGCGCAGCCAGATGTCGGTGGCGACGAAGGCGAGGAAGAGCATGGCGATGACGCCGTTCATGGTGAAGAAGGCGGCGTTGAGCCGGCGCAGGTCGCGGGGGGAGACGATGGCGTGTTCATAGGCGAGCAAGAGGCCGGCGGCGGCGATACCGAGCCAGCCGGCGCGCCCGAAATGAAAAAGCAAGCCGAACCAGATGAGGAGGCCAAACATGGCGAGATGCATGAGGCGCGCGGCCCAGAAAGCGGCGGGAATGCCGATGGATTGAGGCAGGCTGAAGAGGCCGGCGGATCGGTCATGCTCATAGTCCTGGCAGGCATAGAGGACGTCGAAGCCGCCGACCCAAAGGGTCACGGCGGCGGTGAGGACGAGGATGCGCGGGTCGAGATTGCCGCGGACGGCGATCCAGGCGGCAGCGGGGGCGATGCCGAGGGCGAGCCCGAGGACAAGGTGGGACCAGCGCGTGAGGCGTTTCATGTAGCTGTAGCCGAGGAGCACGATGAGCGCGAAGGGCGCGAGGATCAGCGTTTGCCTGTTGAGATTGGCCGCGGCGACGATGAACAGGAGCGCCATAAGGACCGTGAATCCCAACACGAAGTGGCGGGTGAGCAGGCCGGCGGGAATGGCGCGGGAGCGGGTGCGGGGATTGGCGGCGTCGAGGTCGGCGTCGGCCCAGCGATTGAAGGCCATCGCGCAGGAGCGCGCGGCGACCATGGCGATGAGAATCCAGAACAAGGTGCGCCAGCCGGGGACGCCGCCCGCGGCCAGCAGGGCAGCGGTGAGGGCAAAGGGGAGCGCAAAGATGGAGTGCTCCCACTTAATCATTTCGAGGGTGGTGCGAATTTTTTTGAAGAGTCCCATGGTTCGCGGCTCTCTCCAGTTTATCGGAGGAAGCGGCGGCAGAAGTGGGCGGAAGGACCCGGGACGGGATTGAATTCAAAGACGACATTGCGCCCGGAGAGAGAGCACCGGGCGCAACGAGGGGATGCGGACGGCGCTACTGCTGGCGGGGCGACTCCGCGGGCTGGTTAGCGACCTGGAGGTAGTTCTTGACGCTGAAGACGCCGGGAACCCCGTTGGCGCGCAGGAAGGCGGTCTCCTTGTCGGCCTGGGTATCCACGGTGCCGTAGAGCTCGACGCGTCCGTTCTGCACGGAGATGCGGATCGGTTTTGCGGGGTCGATGGCGTACTTATTCAAGGACGGATAGCCGTAGATCGCGCGCGCCACCTGGAAGCGTGTCTGATCGTCCATTATGGAAACGGGATCGACTTCGATTTCGCCGATGACTTCCTTGACGCCGGGATAAGTGCTGACGAGGGCCAAGGCGGAGTCCTTGTCGACGTCGGTACGTGCGTGGCCGCCGAGGGTGACGACGCCGTTCTGCACGCTGATGGTGATTGCGTTGAACGCGTTTCCATAGCCGACGCGGTCATAGGCGAGTTTCTCGCCGAGTTTTGCCTGCAGTTCCTGGTCGGGAACGTTCGGCCCGGCGACCTCGATCTGATTGCGGACGGCGGAAACGCCTTTGACTTTGCTGACGCGTTTTTCGGCGTCGGCCTTGTATTCGAAAAGGTTGACGCTGCCGGTCAAGGTCGCGATTCCGTTGGGGTCGACGGTGACCTGCACATTCTTGAACTGAGACTTGTTGAGCTTCGATTTTGCCGCGTTTGCGGCGTCGGTCTGATCTTGCGCAGCAAACGCAGCGATGCCGGCATTCCTGGCTGCCGCCAAAGAGATTTGGGGAAGGCACAGGAGAGCTCCGGTGAGCACGGCCGTAAAGGCGGCCTTTGTGGAATGACTGATTCGTGTCGTCATGCCTGTTTTCTCCTCTTTTTTGCGCGGCTTGATTTGAGAAAGCAGCCGCTCGATTGATATAGACACATCTACCCGGCTCTAAGTTGTGCAATGGAACTGTGGATTGCCTGAATCCACTGTGGTTGCCAGGAACCCACCCCGGCGGGCCCTGAAGACGACAACAAAAGCCGCGGGAATTGCATCGTATCTGCTTGGAGCATGAGGCGTTCGCGAGAACGGGCCCTGAGTCTGAGGCAACGCGTTAAAAGATGGTAGAAAAAAGAATCAAACTCCTGGTTACAACGATCGTTCGGGTTGTAATGCAGGGTGCACCTGACGGTTTCTATGCTGGAAGCGAGTATTTAGAATCCCCGGCGAGGGGAATTCCCAAAGAAAAGCAGGATGGGCATGAAGGCGGCGTCGAGCCACACAGAGTCCTGGTGGTAGACGACGAAAGACTGATCGCGGATAGCGTGGCGGCGATTCTGAATCGCAGCGGCTACCGGGCTACTTCCTGTTACAGCGGCATTGAAGCGATCGAGTCGATCGGAAAAGAATGTCCCGACATCATTGTGTCGGATGTGGTGATGCCGGACCTGAACGGAATCCAGCTGGCCAAGCTGGTTCGGAACCTATGCCCCGCGGCACGCATCGTGCTTTTCTCGGGGAATATCGAAACCGCGGGCTTGCTGGACGATGCGTCGCTGGACGGATATTTTTTCGAGATACTTCCCAAGCCGATTCATCCGCTGCAACTTCTGAAAGCGCTGAAGGGCCCCGTGGCCTGAGCGCGGTGAGCAGACTCAGCGATAGCGGCGCACGGCTTTGACCACCATGGAGAATACGCCGGATTCATCGCGCGCCACGACGAGGGAGACGTGTCGGTTGACGGCGATTTCTGCCTGCAGGAGCTGCTGCGCGGTGGTGTCGATGTCGGTCGCGTAGGTGAGCGTGACGTACTTGCTGAGTTGCTCTTCGACGGTGATGCGTGTGGTGGAGTTGCCGAGCACGCCGAGATAATTGGGGTCGACTTTGACGGAGCCGGCGCCGAAGAGCTTTTGCACGCGACTGCTGACGGTGGCATTCAATGCGCCGCCGAGCAGAGCTTCGGTGGTGGGGTTTGCGGCGGCCTGTTCCTGCTGTAGGCCGTAGATCTGCTGCTCGCTTTGCGTGCGTCCCAGGGCGAGCAGAGCCACTACGTCGGCCTCGGGTAGCGGGGGATCGCTGCGATAGGAGACAGCCATCTTGTCGAGAGAGCCGTGCAGGCCGAGGGTGATGTCGTAGTCCTCGACGCGGGCGGTGGCATTGAGGTCGATGGACGGCTCGATGCGGACGGGATTGCTGAAGGTGATGTCGCCGCGTTGGAGCTCGTAGCGCGTGCCGGCAATGGTTGCGCTGCCCTCGGTGACGGAGATCTGGCCGAGGAGTGAAGGAGTGGCGAGGGTGCCGCGCAAGCGCAGGTCGACGTCGCCAGCAAGCTTTGCATAAGCATTTTGAAAATTGAGCTGGGGCGAAGAGCGAATGCGCACATCGAGGCGCACGTGGTTGGAGGGGGCGTCGGGCGGGGCGACGGTCTGGATGCGGCTGGCCTGGGTGGCAAGCCCGGCGATGTCGAGATCAGGGCTCACGGTGAAGCGCGTGACCATGACGTTGCCGCTGAGCAGAAGGCTGTTTTGCGTGCCCTGGATTTTCAAGTTGGCATCGGCGAGGGAGCTGACGCCCTGGGGATAACGGATGCGGACGCCCTTGCCCTGGACCGCGAGGTCGGCAAAGATTCCGTGCTGGTAAGCGAGGTATCCGGAGACGCTGAGCTGGCCGCCCCCGGTGGTTGCGGTGAGAGAGCGGACCTCGAGGCGATTCTGATTGAACTCCAGGGTTCCATGGAGCTGGCTGAGGCTGTTAGGCAGGTCTTCAAGGGCGAGAGAAGCGTTGTCGAAGTCGATGCGGCCGCGCAGGCCGGGATTGCTGAAGGGCCCGTGCGCTTCTACCTGGAAGGTCGTGGTACCGGCTGCCGTCAGATCGGGGTCGAGGGTTTCGGCGAGCTTCAGATTGACGGATCCGCTGGCGCTGAGATCGAGCTGCTTATTTGCCTTGAAGTCGATTCCACCTTGCATGCGGAGGTCGGTTTCTTCGCCGGTGATATGGAGCGGATCAAGGGAGATGCGCGCGTTGGCCAGGGTGGCATGCACGGGTCCCTGGTTGACCAGATGCACGCCGGAGAGGGAAAAGGCAAGGGACTGGAGCTGTGCTTCGCCGCGCAATTGATCGGGGTGCGCGAGCGGCCCCTCGACGGTGACGGTGCCGGCCAAGGCGGATTCACCGCTGAGGCCCGAGATGTGGGCCATGCGCAAGAGGGCGGCGATATTGAAGTCGGAGAAGTCGAGCTTGGCCTGGGTGGAGTAGTCGGGATTCAGCGCGGTTTGGCCGCTCGCTGTGACTGAGGCGGAAGCAAAATGAGTCGAGAAGTCGTAGGCGAGCGTGTCGTTGGAGGAGTGCGCGTTGAACTGCAATTCGCCGATGGGTTCGTCGCCCACGGTGAAGCTTGTGACGGAACCGCGCGCCTGCAGATGCGGATCGCTGAGGGTGCCCGATCCATTGATGGAGAATCCGAGGCTGCCCGCGATGCCCGCACCCGCTTGTTGAAACGCGCGGAAGCGGGCAAGGGCAATGTTGGCCCCGGAGGCGTCGATCTGAAATCTATGGGAGGCGAGGTCGAAGCTGCCCGAGCCGTTGATGGCGCCGGCGGGATCGGAGACGGAGATGGACGAGAGCTGGACGGCGCGGCCGACGATCTTACCCTGGGCGCGAATGCGCGCGACGGGCTCTCCGTAGATCACAGCGTGATCGAGTTCGGCCCAACCTGAGCCTTCGAGAGCATGGAGCGGCCCGGCGGCCTGGAATTCGGTGTTGAGCGAACCCGAGACAGGGAGGGTTCTGCCGAGGAAGGGCATGAGGTCATTGGCATCTACGGAGCTGGCGCTCAACTGAAGACGAAGGTATGAGTTGGCATCAAAGGACGTCTGTGGGGCTCGCTTGCCGGGGAGAAGGCTCGCGGTGAGCGTTCCCTGCACGTTGAAGGCTGCGTTGCCGTGCGTCAGCTGGCCACGATCGACGGAGATACGGGCCGCGGAATAGCTGCCTGTCGCAGTGAGCGTGTTCCAGTGCACGAATTGGACTTTGCCTGGGGCCTGGTTTGGATTTGCGGGAAGCTCCACCGACAAGTTCTGTCCTGAGAGGGTTCCGGCGAGGTGAGGATCGATGAGAGAGCCGGTCCATTGGCCATTAAACTCGGCCTGGCCACCGATGGAAACGGGCAGCGCGGCGGTCCCGGTGCGGCCGTTGCGTTTGAGGCCGAGGTCGCGGAGGAAGGTGTCGAATTCGCCGAGATCGCGGGAACGGAAGTCGATGGAGATGGCGGAGGGGCTGTTGAGAGGGTAGGCGCCGAGGTGGCCACGCGCGGTGAGGCGGCTGGCGGGCATATCGAGATCGAGGTTGCGCAGATCGACCGCGCCGTCGCGCTGGGTGTAGGTTCCGTCGATGGCGCCGGTGGCGGGGCTTTCTCCGCGGATGATCAGCGGCGAGGGCGAGAGCTGGAGGTTTCCGGCGACGGCGAGGGTGCGGGTATCGCCGTTGGTCCAGATGGCCGTGGCGGGCCCGTTGAGACGGGCGTCGATTCCCAGGCGCTGGAAGGGACGCTCGCCGACGATGTCGAGTACGGTGTCGAGGGTGACGTCGCGGAGCTGGGCGGTGACTTTTCCGTTCACCGGGATGGGAAGGGGAGCAGGATGGAGCGGTTTGGGCGCGGGCGCGGTCGGCGGCTGGGTGGGTTTGCGCGCGAAGCGGGATTTTTTGGGAGGCGGGGTGGTGGCAGCTTCCATGACCGCGCTGCCCGGCACAACGGGGAGCCAATGATCGAGGGCGACGGTGCCGAGCAGTTGTCCGCCCTGGTGGAGGCGGGCCACGATGGAGGTGATGAGGAGCTGTTCGGGGTCGGCGTGGACGTGGGCATCGAGCCCGATGCCGCGGGCGTTTACCCCGGTATCGATGTAGGAGCCGTTGTCGACGTGGACTGCGCCGTCGATGCGGAACTCGCCATCGTGGCCGGCTGCGGTGAGATTGAGGCGCGCGAGGCCGTCAGGCGAGTTGGGATAGCCGGTGATGGGCTCGAGCAGGCGCATGTCGAGAACGCCGGAGGCAGAGCCCTGCCAGCGGGGGCGGTTGAAGTCGATGAGAGAACCCGAGACGGAGAGAGTCTGGTCGCCGCCGTCTTTGCTGCGGGAGGTGAGACGAAGGGAGCGGAGGAAAGCCGCGTTGCGGGTGAGATCGAGGGTGGCCTGGAAGAAGCCTTGGGCGGGTTGGGCGAGGAGGTGTCCGCTGTTTCCGCGCGTGACGCGAAGGTCGCGCGCACCGGCTTCAATGCGATAGGCCTCGGGAGCGGCGTGGTTCGGGGCCATGTAGGCGATCTGGACGGAGACATCGTTGGCAGCGAGGTCAAGGAGCGCGTGGCGGTCCTGAAAGTCGAAATCGGTGGCTCGATCCTCGAAGTCGAGGCTGCCTTGTTCGACGGCAACGTGGCCGGCCTTGAGATTAAAGAAGGTGTCGAGGGCGCCCTTTTGCGAGGGGCGGCGCACGCCGCGAGGGTGGGGCTGGTTGGTGGTTCCATCGGGGTAAACGATGAGGTGAATGGCGGGTTGGGAAATCTGGAGATCGCGCAGCAAAATGCGGGGGCTGAAGAAGCCGAGAATGCTGATGCGAACCTGGAGCCTGGCCACCTGGGCGTAGGGAGCTTCGTTGGCGGCTTCGCGGCCATGGATGACGATGCCTGCGGCTTCGGCGTCGAGGTCGAGGAGATGCCAGTGGAAGGAAGCGATCTCGACGCGCCCGCCGGTCGCCGCTTCGATTCTGGCGATGAGGCGTTTGCGGACCAGGTTTTCGCACGAGGAGGAGCCGGCCCAGAGGAAGAATGCGAGCAGAGCGAAGGCAGCAAGAGCGATGGCGACGAGAGAGGAGCGAAGAAAGCGGCGTCGGCGGGGCAAAGGCTGTTCGGTTTCGCTCACTGCGATCCGGCGCCTCCATGGTCCGGCTTGGCTGCGGCTACCAGGGTGGGATCAAGCACTTCGACTTCCCCTTGCTGGCGAAGGTTATCGAGCCAGTCGTCGAACATGGCGTTGACGCGTTGCTGGAGGAGGATTTCCTGAATGCGCGGCGCGACCTGGCTGAGTGGAGGAGCGGGCTGGCCGGCGGGGTATTGGGGCAGGAGGGTGTCGTGGTAGTAGGCGGCAACTTCCTGCTCGGAGATGCGAATGCCCTGGCGGAAGCGCATTTCGATGAAGCGCAGGATCTGGAGGCGATTGCGGAGATAGGATTCGACGCGCCGCTGGGTGAGCCCGTGGCGCTCGAGGAAGGCACTCCATTCGGCGTCGGTGGAACATCCTTCGCGCACGCATTCCGGCAGTTGTTTGCGAATTTCGGCGAGGCGCGCCTGGACCTCTTCTTCGGTGGGCTCAGTTGTTTGGGCGTCTTCTTCGCGAATCTGCTGGCGGATGAGGGTGCGGCTGATGAGGCGCTGCAGGGCCTGTTCCGGAGTTTCCTCTTCTCGTTCGGAGTCCCTGGGTTCGAGAACGGAGAGCTGGATTTCTTCTTTGAGGTCGCTGGAGAGAATGGGGTGGTCGTTGACGACGGCGACGACGCGGTCGAGGACGACGGGCTCGGAGGATTTTGCGGGCTGTGCAAGGAGCGCGGCGGAGGCGGCGAGGGCGAGGCCTGCGAGCAGAGCCGCGCGCAAGGCATGCGGGGATGGGAGAGAGCGCCCGAGATTGTGCGGCGAAGTCATCAAAATGTTTGACCCAGACTGAAGAAGAAGTTGAAGTGTCCAGCCTCTCCGACGTGCTGGTCGGTGTAGGGGCTGGAGAGCGAGTAATTGACGTTGACCGGATAGATGGGTGGATTCAGGTTATAGCTGAAATCCAAACGGATTGGCCCGACGGGCGTATGGTACCGCAAACCGAGGCCGGCAGCGTGTGAGAAGTAATTAAAGCTGCAGTTTCCCGAGGGACCGGTGGATGTGATGGGAGTGCTGGGAGGAGTGGGAGGGTTTGTGGCGGTGCCGGGAGTGAGGACCATGCAGGCATCGCGGTCGGGCTGGTGAATGCGGAGGGCGCTGGCCCAGGCGTCTTGGGCGTTTGCGAAGACGTTGCCCATGTCGTGAAAGAGCACGAAGCTGACGGAATCGCCGACCCAGGGGAGGACGGGGGGAGGGAGGCGGAGTTCGGTGCTATTGACGATGGCTCCAGCGCCGCCGATGGGGTAGCCGGTTTCTGGATCGCGAGGCCCGGCGGCGTTGACGGAGAATCCGCGCAGGGAGATGGGGCCGCCGGCGTAGAGCCGCTCGGGCAGGGGGATCAACTCGTCGGCAGCGGAGCCGAAGGCGCGTTCCTGGGCATAGCGGGTGTTGCGAGCGAGCACGAAGCGATTTTTTTCAAAGCCGTAGAAGCTGGAGTTGGAAAGGTCAATGCGGTTGAATTGGGCCTCCGATCCGAAGGCGTGTGTGGAGAGGAACTCCTGAAAGCTGGTGTAGGTGCCGCGGTGGGCGTCTGTGGGGGAATCGCGCGTGTCGCGCAGCCAGGTGAAACCGGGGCCGGCGACGCGGACCGCGGCGGAAAGGACGGGGATCTCGGTGGGGAACACCTGCAGGCTGCTGGCGGCAACTTTGACGCGGCGGAAGTCGAATTCGTAGATGAAGGTGTTGGCGCGGGAGAAGAAAGATCCGCCGGAGTTGGAGTGCTCGGTCCAGCGGAGGCCGGCATCCAGCTTGGAGGCAACGTAGGTGGTCACGTCCTGGCTGTTGGCATAGCCTCCGGTGAAGGTGAGGCCGAAGTTGGGATTGCCGTAGAAGTGGGGATTCTGGAAGAGAAGGTCGATCTTCTGTTCGAGCAGGCCGTAGTTGCCCTGGATGGAGGCAGATTCTTCGCGGCCGAAGAGGCCGTTGCGGGTGATGTCGCCGAGGACGCGGGGGCTGACGCCGGCTTTTCCATTGGGTGAGCAGGGGGTTCCGGCGGCGTTGTAGCCGGCGCAATTATTCTGCGGCAAGCCGGTCTGAGCCTCAAAGCCGAGGCCGTAGGTGAGGGTCCAGCGGCGGGCTTCGGTGGTTTGGAGGAGCACGGTCTTTTGGGTTTCAGAGCCGGTGGGGTTCTCGACAGCCGTATCGACCTCATTGAAGAGGGCGAAGTTGTAGAGGTTGCGCTGGGTATCAAGAAGCGCGGTCTCGTTGAGGGGGTCGCCGGGATGGATCGTGATGGCGCGGGCCACGGTATCCGGACGGGTGTAGACGAGACCGGTGAGCAGCACTTTGCGAACGAACGACTGCTGGCCTTCGACGATACGGAAGGTGATATTCACGAGGTTTTCGTTGGCGGGGTCGGGGTTCTCCTGCACATCGACGCGCACCTGATTGAAGCCGCGGCTGAGGTAATCCGTGAGCAGGGCGTCGCGATCGCCGGCGAGGTTTCGCGGCGAAAGCAATTGCCCCGGTGATGTATTCAGGCCGGGAAGGATCTTTGCCGAATCGATGTGTTCGTTGCCTTCGAGGGTCACGGTGCCGACGCGCTGCTGGGATCCCTCATCGATCTGGTATTCGATCTCGAGGCCGCCCACTTTTTTCGCCGGGCGAAGGATCTTGGGATGATCGGTTGTGTCGGTGTCGACCTGATTTGTCTTCGCGGTGACTTTGACAGACGAGAATCCATTGTTGCGATAGACAGTCTGCAGGGCGCTGATGTCGGCGGCCACGAGGGTCTGACTGTAGACGCCGTGGCGGTCGAGGGTGTCGGCCGCATGCACGCTGAGCAGGTCGGTGAGGGTTGGCGCGTCGAAGTAGTGATTCCCGGAGACGGTGACGCTGTCGACGCGGCGCCTGGTTCCGAGGGTGACGTTGTAAACGATGAGGACTTCGTTGGGGGATGGAGTTTGCCGCTGATGCTCGACCCTGACGTCGAAGTAGCCGAGACGCTGAAAGTAGTCGCGGAGCCTTCGATTGCCCTCGTTCAGCAGGTCTTCGTCGACGGTTCCTTCCTCATAGACGGGGATGGCATGCTTGAGCCGATCGGCGCCGAGGCCGGCGCCTTCGAGCCGAAACTTTACGGTGGGGCCGCGGGTCGCAGAGAAGGTGAAGTCGGTTCGCCTGGTTTGGGAGTTGTAGTTCTGCGACTCGAGCTTAATCTCGGCCTCGAGGCGATCCTGGGCCTGGTAGTGCTTGAGAACGCCGTTGAGGGCGCGATTCACGGTGTCGTGGTCGATGTGGGCGCCGGGCCGCAGGTGTGCGAAGCGGCGGAAGTCTTCCACGCTCATGCCGGGTTCTCCCGTGATTTTGACCGCGCCGACGCGCGCCTGGGGGCCGGAGACGACTTTGAAGGCGATATCGATCAGCTGTTCATTGGGACGCGGAGTGAAGGCCAGGGTAATCACGGGCTCGTGATACCCGTTATCCGCCAGCACCTGTTTCATGAGGTCGAGGCCCTGATCGAGCTTGGACTGAGTAAAGCGCGTTCCTGGAGCAAGACGGCTGGCGCGTTCAAGCTGGGTATTGATGGTGGCGCCCTTTGCTCCGATGACGGTGACGGTACCAATAAAGGCAGTGGGAGTGCCTCGGAAGACCAGAGCGACGCCGCCGCTCTCGTGAATTCCCTCGACTTCGACGGTCTCGAAGAGACCTGAGGTGAAGACAAAGCGGAGACTTCGGGAAAGGTCGTCTGCGGTGAGAGGAGTACCGACGATGTCGGCCAGGCGGCTGGGGAGAGGAGTGAAGCGATTTGGGTCAACTCCGTCGAAACCGATGCGGACGACCTTCAGACCCAGGAACTGCTGGATGGGTTCGGGATCGGGCTGGTCGGGGGTTGAGCTGGGAAGGTCGAAGGTGAAGGGGGCCGAGGGCGGGGCTTCGGGATACACCGGGGATGCAGCAAGGATGGCTGGATAGACGAGAAGCGAGAGGAGATAGGCCGGCAGCAGCCCGAGGATCTTTCGCTTGCTCAAGGTTTCCGCCGGCATTGCCTTTGACACCATTTCTCCTAAAAAACACCAAGACCGGAGTTGCGTTGCGCCAAGCGACTGCATCTAAATAGAAATCTGCATGACAGCGGTCAAGTCAATGAGTGCTAAACCCGGTCCTGTTGAAGCGCTGCACCCTATACTAACGAGGAAAGAGGTCCGGTGCAGCAAGACCCGGCTTGCGTCGGCAAGCGATTCCCCCGGAAGGTTAGGCATGCCCCGAACTAACTCAGCGAACGACGAACCATCCAAATCAATTGCCGGGTCTTCTCCCCAAGTTCAGACGGCGGCAAGCAATTCTCACCCTACAGTTAATGCGGATCAGAGTGTATTGATGCGCGCGCAGGCGGGCGACCATCATGCGTTTGCGCAGCTGTATTCGCTGCACAAGAGGCGCATCTACTCGCTTTGTCTGCGGATGGTGGGAAACACGGCGGAGGCCGAGGATCTGACCCAGGAGGCTTTCCTCCAATTGCATCGCAAGATAGCGACGTTTCGGGGAGATTCGGCGTTTTCGACGTGGCTGCATCGGCTGGCGATCAACGTGGTGCTGATGCATCTGCGCAAGAAGGGATTGCCGCAGGTCTCGCTGGATGAGGCGATGGAACCGGCGCATGACGACGGTCCCGGGCGCAGTTTTGGCGCGCCGGATCTTTCACTGTCGGGGTCCATCGACCGGCTCGCACTGGAGCGGGCGGTGGCGGATTTACCGGCGGGTTACCGGCTGATCTTTGTGCTCCATGACGTGGAAGGATACGAGCATAATGAGATTGCGGGCATGCTGGACTGTTCGATCGGGAATAGCAAGTCGCAACTGCACAAGGCGCGGCTGAAGCTCAGGGAAGCCTTGCGCACGACGCTGCAGCAGGAGGGATCGCGATGACAGTCGATCCGGAAGACCTGACCTGTCAGGAGTTCCAGGAGCAGTTGGCGGATCGGATCGGTTCCGGCGAGGACGTGTCTCGTCATCCCCATCTGCGAAACTGCGCGACCTGCCGTGCGTTGCTGGCGGACCTGGAGACGATCGCCGAAGCGGCGCGCCAGTTGTTGCCGATCGAGCAGCCCAAAGAGGATCTTTGGGATCGCATCGAGCTGGCAATCAAGAAGGAAGACGGGTCGACGCAGCCGGACTGACTCCTTATTCCCTGGACGAAACCCATCTCTGATCCAAATTTTCCCCCATGATTCACCTTTCCCCTAGGTCGGGCCGATAAGTCTTCCTTGGGACGGACGGATGTCCGGTGAGGCGAGAGCAGGGGGGCAAAGAGAGTCCAGTTTTTGGTTGCAACTTTTCCTCTTCTGCGTGCTCTAATGAAGATAAGTTGACAAAAGGACACTCAATGCCGACTCAACCTATTGTTTCTGACCCTGAAACTCCGATCCCCGGTGGGGTCCGGCGCGTGCCGGTTCTGCCGGTGCGCGACACCGTATTATTCCCGCATGCTGTCCTGCCGCTTACAGTTGGGAGGGAAAGCTCGATTCAGCTGATCGAGTCGTTGGGCGACGAGCGGTCCATCGTCGTGACGGCCCAGCTGGATTCGAGGATGGATCTACCTCAGCCGGCGGACATGCACGATGTTGGCACTCTGGCCACTGTGCACAAGGTTGTGCGCATGCCCAACCAGAGCCGCTTTGTGTTTACCGAAGGGGTGGTGCGGGCGCGGATCGTGCGCTTTGTGCAGACCGAACCCTTCATGGTGGCAGAGATTCAGGAGCTGGATGACGTTGCTCTGGAGTCGAACGCAAACGTTGAAGCCTTGATGCGCAATGTGATCGGGCAATTCCAGCAGGTCGTCTCCGAATCGCCCACTTTATCGGACGAGCTGAAGACGATTGCCGCGAATATTGAAGATCCGAGCCGGTTGGTGGACTTTGTGTCGTCGTCACTGCCGTTCCTGACCACGGAGGACAAGCAGAAGCTGCTGGAGACGGTCAACGTTTCGGAGCGGCTGGAGCAGCTGAACAAGCACCTGGCCAAGGAAATTGAGGTGCAGCAGCTGCGGACGAAGATTCAAAGCGAGGTGCAGGACCAGGTGCAGCAATCGCAGCGGGACTACTACCTGCGCGAGCAGCTGAAGGCGATCCAGAAAGAGCTGGGCGAGCAAGACGAAGGCCAGCGCGAGGTGGATGACCTGCGCGAGAAGATCGAAGCCGCGGGGATGCCCGAGGACGTGAAGAAAGAGGCGCTGAAGGAGCTGGCGCGGCTGGGCCGGATGTCGCCGATGGCTGCCGATTACGGCCTGACGCGCAACTACATCGAGTGGCTGGCGGTGCTGCCGTGGGCGAAGAGCTCGGGCGAGAAGATCGATATCGGTAAGGCGCGGGAGATTCTCGACGAGGATCACTACGAGCTGAAGAAGGTGAAGGACCGGATTCTGGATTACCTCTCGGTGCTGGAATTGAAGCCGGACATGAAGGGCCCGATTCTGTGCTTTGTCGGACCTCCGGGAGTGGGCAAGACGAGCCTGGGGCGGTCGATTGCGCGGGCGCTGGGGCGGAAGTTCCAGCGGATTTCGCTGGGCGGCATGCACGACGAAGCGGAGATCCGTGGCCATCGCCGGACGTACATTGGGGCGCTGCCCGGACAGATTATCCAGAGCATCCGCCGGGCGGAAACCAACGATCCGGTGATCATGCTGGATGAAGTGGACAAGCTGGGACGCGATTTTCGCGGGGACCCGGCATCGGCGCTGCTGGAGACGCTCGATCCGGAGCAGAACAACACCTTCCGGGACAATTATCTCGACGTGCCGTTTGACCTGTCGAAGGTCTTGTTTATCTGCACGGCGAACATGCTGGACACGGTGCCTCTGCCGCTGCAGGACCGGATGGAGATTATTCCTCTGGAGGGATACAGCGAGGAGGAGAAGCTGCACATTGCGAACCGGTACCTGATTCCGCGGCAGATCAAGGCGAACGGGATCACGGGGGACCAGATCGAATTTCCCGAGGACGCGGTGCGGCACCTGGTGCGGCATTTCACGCGGGAAGCGGGGGTGCGCAAGCTGGAGCAGGTGATCGGGACGGTTTGCCGCAAAGAGGCGCGGCGGGTGGTGGAAGGAAAGACCGGGAAGCTGGTGGTGACGCGCGAAGTGCTGAAGGACTTTCTGGGCGGGATCCAGGTGCGGGTGGAGACCGAAGTCGCAGAGCGCGTGAAGCGTCCCGGGGTTGCCGTAGGGCTGGCGTGGACGCCGGCGGGAGGCGACATTCTCTTCATTGAAGCGAACAAGATGAAGGGCAAGGGAAGCTTCACGATGACGGGGCAGATCGGCGAAGTGATGCAGGAGTCGATGCAGGCGGCGCTGACCTGGGTCCGTTCGAACTCGGGCCGGCTGGGGTTGGCTGAGGACTTCAACAGAGAGCTCGATCTGCACATTCACGTGCCGGCGGGCGCGATTCCGAAGGATGGGCCGTCGGCCGGAGTGACGATGACGACGGTGCTGGCATCGCTGCTGACGGATACGCCCGTGCGACCGCTGACGGCGATGACCGGGGAGATCACGCTGAGCGGGAACGTGCTGCCCGTGGGCGGGATCAAGGAGAAGTTTCTGGCGGCGCGTCGGGCGGGGGTGAAAACCATCATTCTGCCGGCGGAGAATCGCCAGAACGTCGAAGAGGATCTCACGCCGGAGATGATTCAGGGGGTGGAAGTGCACTATGCCAGCCAGATTGAGGATGTGCTCAACGTGGCGCTCCCGCTCCTGAAGGCTGTTCCGCAGGCTGTGCCGATCGCGGAGCAGGGTTCGGCGGGAGTGGCCGCGTAGGCGGTTGGGCGTCCGCTGATTTGGGGCGCGCGTGTACGGGCAGTCGACGTAAGAGCGCGAATTCATTCCAGCGGTATCGCCAGACCCCGCGGCGAAAGCCGCATCGAGGCGCTTGGTGAGGAATTCAGTCTGCCTGACAGCTGCTGGGTCCTCCGGGAGTTGCGCGCGGGCCGTGTTGATGCGCTCGAGCCCCGTAAACTCCGCGCTGGAAACGGGTTTTGTGAAAACGACACCCTGGATGAAAGAGAGAAGGCCGGCGAAACTGCCGGCTTTTTCTTTTGGGCGGCGGCCTTTTCGGGGGAGTCTCTTTGCATTTCCCGGCCGGGAGCGTGGGAGCGGGCAGTTCGCACTGGAGGATTCTGCGACATTGCCGATGAACACAGCAATTCCACGGAACGTTTTGGTGCGGCGCTATGGCGACACAGGGCATGGTCCCGTTACATCTTTCGGGCAACACGACGGAGGCACAGAACTCCCAGCTCCTGCTTTCTTTGAACCAGGCCGTGGAACAGGCATGGCGCAAGGCGATGGATCAGCTGGACCGGCAGAGTGTGCAGATGGTGCTTGATTCCGGGGTTGCGTTGCGGGACGAAGTTGCGGATTCCGTAGTGGGGATTATCCAGCGGCACACGCGCAGCGACAAGTTCAAAGACGAGCAGGTGCCCTCGGGGCGCAGCTATCCCGCGACCTACCGGGTTCGTCCCGTGGAAGCGCAGGTGACGGAACTGAGGAAGGTCTTTGGGTTGCAGGGCGGTTGCATGGAGAAGCTTGGCCGGCGCGCACTGTTGGACGGTGCGGAGGGGTGGTTTGTGATTCCGCGATGGCAGGCCTTGGCGCCGAGCTATCAGGAGGCGGTGAAGATGGCGGTAGAGGCCCTTGGGGCGCGGAGGAAATTTGCCAACCGGATCGTCGAGCGTCTTGGGCCTGAGTATCTGCGTCAATCGGAACGGTCGAAGCTGGCGGAGGGCATCCTGGCGGATCAGCAGCAGGGGCAGGATCTGCTGGTTTTTGCCGCGCAGATGGGCATGCTGCATCGCGGTTCTTCGGCGCGGCGCGCCAGGGTGATGATGGCCGGAAATGAGTTTGGGTTGGGGGCATTTGCCGTGGCGTGCATCCTTCTCACTCATCCCGAGAGGCTTTCGAGCGGGGAGACGTTGATGATCGACTGCGGAGGGGACGAGTATTCGTTCCGGGGCGACCATGTTTTTGATCGTGTTCCGTTGTTCGACTATGACATTTCGGGGATTGAATTCAGTGTTTTCTACGATGACCGGGCGCGCAACCTGTGGGGCACGCCCTCGGGGTTTCTCTACAAGTTTTCGTGACCGGGGTTAGGGCGGGAGTGGGCAAGGGGTTGCACGGCTGAACCACGGCGGGCTTCCTGCCGCGTCTAACCGTGCAGGCAGTATGCTTCTGGATATGATTCAGGTGCGCGTACAGGCATATGGCGTCTTGAAGGATGCCCTGGGGGGAGCTGCGAGTACGTGGGCGTTGGAGGAAGGCGCCACGGTGGGCGACCTGATGGCGCGGCTCGGCGAGCGATCTTCGGCAATGCATTTTCGTGGGATTGCGGTGGCGGTGAATGCGGAGTATGCCGAGGCGTCGCAGGTGCTGCGGGAGAACGACGAGGTGGCTTTGCTTCCTCCGGTTTCGGGAGGATCTACGGGGCCCGAGGATGGAGCCGGGGCAGGGGTTGAGTCGGTGTGTCTTACGCACGAGCCGATCGCGGCGGAAAAGCTGATTGCGGAGGTGAAGCGGGGCGAGGACGGGGCGGTGGTGGTATTTGACGGGATCGTGCGCAATCACTCGCGCGGGCGGGCGACGTTGTATCTCGACTATGAAGCTTACGAAGAGATGGCGAGAAAGCAGATGAATCTGCTGGTGGATGAGGCGCGCGAGCGATTCGGTGTCCGGCACGTGACGATTGTGCATCGCCTGGGGCGTCTGGCGATCGGGGAGACGAGCGTGCTGATCGTAGTGGCCTCGGCGCACCGCGCGCAGGCCTTCGACGCGTGCCGGTGGGTGATCGACACGCTGAAAAAGACGGTGCCGATCTGGAAAAGGGAGACCTTTGCGGACGGGGCGGTGTGGGCCGCTGGGGAGCCGTTTCCGGCTGGAATGAGCCTGGAGGGCGCCGATGGGGTGTGAGCGGCGCCTCGCAGTAAAGATGAGGCGGTTTCTGGCGCTTGCGTTGATGGCGAGCGCTGGATTGCGTGCGCAGGGCCAGGATGACACGACCTTCCGCGTGGATGTGAAGCTGGTGAACGTGTTTGTGAACGTCACTGACGCGACGGGAGCGATAGTGGGGGGCCTGACGCGGGACGATTTTGCGATTGCCGAGGATGGCCGGCCGCAGGAAATTGCGGTCTTCGAACGCCAGTCGGAATTGCCATTGAATCTGACCCTGGCGATCGACACAAGTGCGAGCACCTACAAGGATCGCGGGATTGAGCAGGACGCCTCGAAGCGGTTTGTGCATTCGTTGATGCGTCCTCAGGACCAGATGCGGGTGATGGAGTTCTCAACCTTCGTGACGGAGCTGACGCCGTTCACGAACAAGGTGGAAGAGATTGACCGGGGAATCAGCCGCATGCGCGGAGAAGGCGGCACCGCGTTGTATGACACGATCTACCTGGCCTCGCAAGGACTGGGGCACAAGGAAGGGCGCAAGGTCCTGATCCTGGTGTCGGACGGCGGAGATACGGTGAGGAGCACGACGTACGCGCAGGCTCTGGAGCAGGCATTGCGGAACGAGGTGATGATCTACAGCATCATCGATGTTCCGATCGAAGCGAGCGCCGGGCGCGACCTGGGCGGCGAGCATGCGCTGGTAACGCTTGCCGAGCAGACGGGCGGGAAGAGCTTCTACGCCAGCGAAGGCGGTCTCGACAAGGCGTTCGCGCGGGTGAGTGAAGATCTGCGGACGCAATACCTGATTGGCTACTATCCACACCACCAGGAGCCGGGGGTGAAGTTTCATCGTCTGCTGGTGACGGTTCCGCGGGCTGCCAACGAGGCATTCAATATTCGGTATCGGACGGGGTATTACGCGGATTCGCCGGTTAAATCGAACTAGGGCGGTGCTCGGTAGTTCTCAGTCAGGGCTCTTTGCTTTCATCGTTGCTGCGCAAGGGCATTGCATGCAGAGGGTTTCCAGGACTCAAAAGCGAGACCTGGGGCACCTAGAGCGGAGAAATGCGATGCGGCGCGGGGCTGTTGGAAAGCCGCGCGCGGTTGAGGCGTGTTTGGGCGCGGGAGGGATTTCTGTCGGTCGCGCGCGACTTGCATCTAAAATGGGGGTATGACCCCGCCATTGTCTTCGCATCGCCGCTCAAAAACACCACCTCCGGGCGAAACAGGTCAGGAGGCAATGTATCTCCGCTCATTAAGCGAGCGCCAAGTTGCCGTTGCGGTGAAGTTGACCGATGGCGAGACGGTTCGCGGCTGGATCGAGTATTTCGATGATGGAATGCTGCGGCTGACGCGCGAAGGGAAGCCCAATCTCTTTATCTACAAGCATCAGATACAGACCATTACGGAAGCGGGCCGGAGGCGCGGCGGCACCCGTATGTCGGCGAATGGGTCGGCTGCGTGAGCCGTTCCTCGCCGGGCGCAACAGGACTGAAATGGGTTCCCAAGGCTTCTGCGATTGCGCGCGAAGCCGGAGCGTGCCTGCGGGAGTTTTTTGCGCAGGGTGTCGAGACCGAGTACAAGGGCGATGTCGATGTCGTGACCGTGGCCGACCGTGCCGCGGAGAAGCTTATTCGTACGCGCCTGACGGAGGCATTTCCCGAGCACGGAGTTTTTGGGGAAGAGGGTACGCGCGAGCGTCTTGACGGCGAGTTTCGCTGGTATGTTGATCCGCTGGATGGGACGACGAATTTCGCGCATGGATTTCCGCAATTCTGCGTTTCGCTGGGGCTCGAGCAGCGACCCGCGGGACTGGCGGAGGATGAAGACGGAACGCTGGTGGCGGGGGTCATTTACGATCCGCTGCGCGACGAGCTTTTTGCGGCGGAAAAGGGCATGGGCGCGACCGTGAATGGGAAGCCGATGGGGGTTTCCGCGAGGGGCGAGCTGGCCGAGGCGCTGCTTGCCACGGGGTTCCCGAGCCGCAAGCGACACGCGAGCCCGAACATTCACTTCTACCAGGAGTTCACGCTGCGTTCGCATGGAGTGCGACGGGCTGGGTCAGCGGCATTGGATCTGGCGTATGTAGCGGCGGGGCGGTTGGAAGGTTTCTGGGAGTTCAACCTGAATCCCTGGGATACGGCCGCGGGCATTCTCCTGGTGGAGGAGTCGGGCGGGCGCATTACGGATTTTTCGGGCGGACGCTACCGCATCGACAGCCGGGAGATTCTTGCCTCAAACGGCAAGATTCACGGCGAGCTGGTTGACTTATTCGAAGCGATGTTTGCGGGGCGCGATCTGTCGCCGATTCCGACCCCGGCCGAGTGGGCTGCGAACCGGGAAGCGCGGGCAGTTGAGGGGCGGGGTTGACTGGCGCATTGCGTTCTGAATTCACGTCGGCAAAATCGTTCCCGCATAGCAAAACGCTGGGGCGTGCGCAGGGAGTTAGGGCTCGGGGTCGTGTGCTACTATCAGCGTCGAGAAGATACCACCCGGAGAACTGCACGATGGCATATGTGATTGCAGAACCTTGTATCGGCACCAAAGACACCGCCTGCGTAGACGCGTGTCCTGTCGATTGCATCCACCCGAAGAAAGACGAAGCCGGCCATGGAGACGCCGACCAGCTGTTCATCGATCCTGTTGAATGCATCGATTGCGGCGCTTGTGTTCCCGCGTGCCCGGTATCGGCAATTTTTGCTCTCGACGACCTGCCGGAGAAGTGGGCGCATTTCGCCGAGAAGAATTCGACGCATTTCGGCCGCTAGATTTTCGTTTTTCGAAGCTTGAGCGCGCACCCCATGCGACGGGTGCGCGCTTTGCTTTTGCGCGCATGGCGGCGGCATGGGGGCGGATGGTTGGCTCAGAGGGCGCAGGATGGATCGAGCGGAGTGCGAAGGTAAACAAGGATGAGCGTGCTCACGTCAGAGGCGATTGTTCTGCGCACCTGGCCGCTTCATGAGGCGGACCTGATTGTGAGCTTCTTTACGCGTGATTTTGGCCGCATGAAGGGGACTGCGAAGGCGGCGCTGAAAAGCCGCAAGAGATTTGGCGGCGCTTTGGAACCGATGACGGTGGCGCGCGCCTGGTTTGTGGAGCGGCCCCGGCAGGAGTTGGTGCGGCTGGATCAACTGGAGATCATCCGCTCGCCGCTGTCCACGCCGGTGGACGCGGTACGCATGGCGGTGTTGAGTTTTTTTGCCGAGGTGCTGGACCAGGCGCTTCCCGAACACGATCCACAGGACGCGGTGTTTCGTCTGCTTGTGTCGGTGCTCGAACAGACGACGGTGGAGAACCCGTGGATGGCGCTGACCTATTTCCAGCTTTGGATGACGCGGCTGATGGGCCTGTTGCCGGACATGACGCGCTGCGTGGTCTGCAGCGAAACCCTGCGTGGGGCAGGCGAGACGCTGCGTGGGGCGGAGGTTTTCTATAGCAGTTATTCGGACGGACTGGTTTGCGGGGTGCATCGGAACGGCAGCGCGGTGGAGCTTTCGGCTGATTCATGGCAGCTGGCGTTGCGGATGCTGCGTTCGCCGGTAGGGTCGTTTGCGAGCGAGGCCTGGACGCGGCGGAGGGCGCAGGACTTGCGGCGGTTCACACTCTCTTCTCTCGAGCGGCACCTGGAGCGGAAGCTGCGCACCGCGGAAGCACTGGCGCGGCTGGCCGGGTGAGCAGCGTATCGGCTGCTAAGATTGGGGAAGGAATCCAGACAACGAGGATGGTTCGTGCCGTCAACCGCAGTGGGATCCAAGCTGACATTTCAGGAACTGCTTTTCAGGCTGCAGGGCTTCTGGGCGGAGCGCGGGTGTGTGTTGCAGCAGCCGTACGATGTGGAAGTGGGTGCGGGGACGATGGCGCCGGAAACCTTTCTGCGGGTGCTGGGGCCGAAGGGCTACAGGGTCGGGTATGCGCAGCCGTCGCGGCGGCCTGCGGACGGTCGGTATGGCGAGAATCCCAATCGATTGTTCAAGCACACGCAGTTCCAGCTGATTCTGAAGCCGCCGCCGGTGAATGTGCAGGAGCTGTACCTGGAATCGCTAGAAGCGCTGGGCATTGACCTGACCAAGCACGATATCAAGTTTGAAGAAGACAACTGGGAGTGGCCGGCGGGCGGTGCGTGGGGCGTTGGCTGGCAGGTGATGCTGGACGGACTGGAGATCACGCAGTTTACCTATTTCCAGCAATGCGGCGGGCTTGACCTGGACCCGATCTGCGCGGAACTGACGTATGGGATGGAGCGCATCGCGCAGTTTTTGCAGGATGTGGATTCGATCTACGACATTGTGTGGGCGCGCGATCCCGCGACCGGAGCGCCGGTGACCTATGGCGAGGTGAGGCTTGCCGAGGAGCTGCAGTTTTCGGTTTACAACTTTGAGGAGGCGGAAGTCGCGAAGCTGTGGGAACACTTCAATCTTTACGAGGCGGAAGCGAAGAGCCTGCTGCAACGCGCCCATGAATTGATGGACAAGGAAGACGGATCGAGCGCGGAGAAGAGGCG
The DNA here is from genome assembly GCA_035508975.1 of Occallatibacter sp. GTDB lineage: Bacteria > Acidobacteriota > Terriglobia > Terriglobales > Acidobacteriaceae > Telmatobacter. The sequence continues at coordinate 10,984 of DATJMC010000016.1, read as the reverse complement.
ATTTCCGCTGCTGCCGACGTATGAGCTGGCGCTGAAGTGCTCGAACCTGTTCAACATTCTGGATGCGCGGGGAGCGATCAGCGTGACGGAGCGGGTGGGAGTGATCGGGCGGATTCGCGCGCTGGCGGTGGGCGTGGCGAAGGCGTACGCGCAACAACAAGCGGCGAGCCAATAAGCTGCCAGCTCCCGCTTCTGGTTGTAAATCTGAATTCTGTGCTGAATCTTTAAGGGCTGTACAGGAGCTTTTGCCCGAGGGACAGCAGATCATCGCGAGATCGAGAAGAGATGCCGGATTTTTTACTTGAAATTGGTTTGGAAGAAGTACCAGCGCGCATGATTGCGGGCGCCGAGGCGGAACTGGGGCGGCGTGTGCAGGAACTGCTGACGCGCGAAAGGCTGCTGGCGCGCAGCACGAGATTGGTGACCTATTCGACGCCGCGGCGGCTGGCGGTGCAGGTGGAAGGTGTGCTGGCGGCGCAGTCGGACAGCGAAGAGAAACTGACGGGGCCATCGTGGAAGGTGGCGTTCAAGGATGGTGCGCCGACGGCGGCCGCGGAGGCGTTTGCGAAGAAAGCCGGAGTGTCGGTGGATGGGCTCGAGAAGGTCACGACCGCGAAAGGCGAGTACGTTGCAGCCACGGTGAAGCAGAAGGGTCTGGCCGCGCGGCAGGTGCTTTCGGCGGAGCTGCCGAAGGAAGTGCTGGGCATTTACTGGGCGAAGAACATGTACTGGCGCTCAGGCAAGCCGGAGCGATTTGTGCGGCCGGTGCGCTGGGTGGTTGCGTTGCTGGATTCGGAAGTGGTGCCGCTGGAGATTGCCGGCATTGCGGCAGGGAATGCGAGCCGCGGGCATCGCGTGCTTCACGGCGACCCCGTGGTGATAGGTTCGCCGCGCGACTATGTGCACGCCATGGGAGGCGCGCACGTGGTTGTGGATGTGGCAGAGCGGCGGCAGGCGATTCGCAAGGCGCTCGACAAGGCGACGCGCGAGGTGGCCGGTGCGCGGTGGCGCGAGGACCAGGCGCTGGTCGAGACGGTGCTGCATTTGACGGAGTGGCCGTCGGTGATTCTGGGCGATTTTGAACGGGAGTATCTGTCGCTGCCGGAAGAAGTGCTGGTAACGGTGATGCGCGACCACCAGAAGTATTTCGCGGTGGAAGGCGCGGATGGGAAGCTGGCGCCGCATTTTCTCACCGTGCTGAACACGGAGGTGGATGAGGAAGGCGCCGCGATCATCCGCCACGGCAATGCGCGCGTGTTGCGGGCGCGCTTCAAGGATGCGCAGTTCTTCTGGGACGTGGATCAGAAGACGCCGCTGACGGAGCGGGTCGAAAGCCTGAAGAACGTGACGTTCCAAAAAGAGCTGGGAAGCTACGCGTGGAAGACGGAAGAGAACCTGAAGGTGGTGAAAGAGCTGGCAGCGGCTGCGAAGGCGGGGGGCGCGTCATTCGACGGGGATGCGCTTTTGAAAGCGGTGCAGCTTGCGAAAGTGGATCTGACCTGCGAGCTGGTGAAGGAATTCACGGAGTTGCAGGGCGTGATTGGCGGACTGTATGCGCGGGCGCAGGGGCTGGGAGAACGGGTAGCGGGCGCGATCTACGAGCAGTACACGCCAGCGTCGACGGACGACGAAATACCGGCATCGGTGGAAGGACAGCTGCTTGGTCTGGCCGATCGGGTGCAGACGATTGTGGCGATGTTCGGGATCGGCATGGCACCGACGGGATCGAAGGATCCGTTTGCGCTGCGGCGCGCGGCGAACGGGATTGTGAAGATTCTGGCGGAGTCGGAGTTGCCGCTATCGCTTGGCGGCGTATTAGATGCGGCAGCGCCAAAGGAAGCGAGCCTTCAGCAGCTGAAGGAATTCTTTGCTGAGCGGCTGCAATTCTACCTGAAAGAGGTCACGGGCTTCGCCTACGACGTGGTTAATGCGGTGCTTGCCGTGGGTGCGGACGATGTGCGGGATGCGATTGCGCGGGCGGATGCGCTGACCAACGCGCGCGAGTCGGCGGATTTTGCGGCGGTTTCGGTTGCGTTTAAGCGGATCAAGAACATCCTGAGGCAGGCGGAAGAAAAGGGATTCGCGCACGGGTCGGCGGCGGGAGTGAAGCTTGCGCCCCAGGCGCAGCAACTCGCCGCGGGCGCGGCTGCCCTGGCGCCCCAGGTGCAGGAGCTTCGGGAGCGGCGCGAGTATGGGGAAGCGTTGAGCCAGATCGCAAGCCTGCGGCCGGCGGTGGATGCATTCTTCGACAAGGTGATGGTTCTGGACCCGGACGCGTCGGTGCGCGGGGCGAACCTGGCGCTGATCGAGACGGTGTTGAGCGGGTTTGCGGGGATCGCCGACTTCAGCGAGATTGTGATCGCGTAGAGAAGGAAGAGCAGGGGTACCCGGCATTGCATGCCGCGGGATTCGCCCGCGCATCTTCCTGTTCGCCCGGACGTCTAAAATTAAGAGAGATGTCCGACACGCTTTATTTGAGTTTGTGGTATCCGAATCTGCGCCTGGCCGATCTTGCCAACAAGTTGACCGCGGTGCTGGGGGCGTTTGCGGCGCACGGGGGCGAGTCGCGGGTTTATTCGGCGACGGTTTGGCCTGTGAGCTGGAGCGAGTCGCCGATCTTTCAGCGCGTTTATGGATATGGCGAGCGAGGGGCGGATCTGCAGCAGGCGGTTGAAAACGCGCTCGAACTGCTTCACGAAGACTACGCCTACGATTTTCAGATTGCGTGGAATCTCTGGGAGCTTGAGGCAGCGGAGCTGCTCGATCCGCGCTGGATACGGCAGCCGCGGCTGGTGAGGATCACCGGATTTGGGCCCTTGTTCGGCGAAGGCGCCTATGAGCAGGACGGGCACATCCGGGTGGACTTTGGCAGCGACGATGCGTTTCTGGAAGAGGAAGCCAAGCTGGACACGGCTGCCGCGCGGCATGTGGAAGAGAACGTGCGCCAGCTGGTTGAGCTGTCAGCCGCGATTGAGAAAGGCTCTGGAGCTACGGCACGGGTGCTGTGGAGCGAATTAGGAGAGAGCCTGGCGCAGCGCCTGGCCGCCCGGCTGGGCATGGGGAACTGACGGTGCGGTTCACGATCGAACGGATGAGGACGATCATCCTGATCGCGGGTGGGCTGCTGATTGTTGCGCTCGGAGTATTCCTGACGATCGGGCACTGGAGGAGTCCTTTCAGCCGGCGCGATTTGCCGAAGAAGCTGGGGATCGACATACAGCAGGAAGCGAACGGGTTCACGCACGCCGAGTTTCACGCCGGGCACGCTACTTTCAAAATCACCGCGTCGAAGGTGGAGCAGCTGAAGGACAGCCGTTATCGGCTGCACGTCGTGAAGATCGAGATGTACGGTCCGAATGGCGGCGATGCGGACAGCATTGAGGGATCGGAATTTCAATACGACCAGCAGGCCGGGATCGCAAGGGCGGTGGGACCGGTTGAGATTACCTTGCATCGTCCTCGCAAAGGCGAGAAGGGCGCGGGGGCCAAGGCAGATGAGGGGAAAGCGGCGAACGGAGCACCGGGCGCGGAGCCGAACGAGAACCAGATACACGTGCGGACGAGCGGCCTGATTTTCGATCAGAACAACGGAGTGGCGGCGACCAACGAGCACGTCGATTTTGATCTTGCGCAAGGATCGGGTAGCTCGATGGGGGCTTCGTACGATTCGCAGAGCGGCGACCTGGTGCTGGATCGCGCAGTGGAATTGAACACGCGACGGGGAACGGATGCGGTTCATGTGCAGGCGCAGCACGCAGACATCAACCGAGACGAAGATCTTTGCCGCATGACGGCGGCGACGGCGACGTTTCGGCAGGGAAGCGCCAGCGCGCAGCAAGCGACGATCGTGTTTCGCGAAGATGGTTCGGCGGAACGGCTGGACGGCTCGGATGGAGTTAGGCTGACGACCGCGAAAGGGGGGAAGGTCACTGCGCCGACGGGGACGCTGGCTTTCAACGCGAACAACCAGCCGAAGGAAGGGCGTCTTGACGGGGGAGTCACGATCGATTCAGACAACGGGATTCGGCAGGTGCATGGAACCAGTCCCACGGCTGCGCTGCAATTCGACGCAAAGGGCCTGCTGCGCCACGCGCACCTGGAACGCAACGTACATTTCACGAGCGACCAGGATGCGAACGGAGCGAATGGGCGCCAGCATTTTCATCGCGAATGGACGTCTCCGGTGGCGGATCTTGACTTTCGATCGGCGGGGAAAGGGCAGGTCGAGCTGGATTCGATCCATGGGATGGAGGGAGTCGCGATTGCCAGCGAGACGCGGGGAGCCAACAATGCCCCGGCCCGCGCGCGCATGTCGGCCGATGATGTGAAGGGTGTTTTTGGGGCGGACTCCGCGCTGAAGGCCATGACCGGTGTGGGTCATGCGCGGATCGAGCAGACGACCCAGACGGGGACCAGGGAGACCAGCACGGGAGACCGCCTGGAAGCGCGCTTCATGGAGCCTGCGCCGGAGGTCCGGAAGCCTGGTGACGGGAGTGGGGGCGCGGCGGAGAACCACATCGAAGCGGCGACCCTGACGGGAAACGTGGTGCTCGTGCAGCAGCCGGCTGCAAAGCCAGGTTCGCCGGAGCCGGCGGCTTTGCAGGCGACAGCGGATCGAGCCGAGTACGAAGGAAGCGGAGAGTGGCTACACCTGATTGGGAATCCGCGGGTGGAGAACGGCGGGATGCAGCTCACGGCGGACAAGGTCGATGTCGCGCGCGCATCGGGAGACGCTTTTGCGCACGGCAATGTGAAGGCGACGTGGATTGGCGATGATGCTTCGGGGAACGGAGCGAGGGGTGGCGCGAATCCGGAAGGGCCGAACCTTGGGGAGCAAGGACCGGCGCACGTGGTCGCAGCTGAAGCGCAGATGCACGAGCAAACGGGAGAGACGACGTTCCGCGGGCAGGCGCGCTTGTGGCAGCAGGCGAACTCGGTTGCGGCGCCGGTGATCGTACTGGATCGGGTGAAGCAGACGCTCGTGGCGCGAACCACGATTCCTTCCGAGCCGGTGAGGGTGGTTCTGCTCAGCGCCTCCACGCCCGGGCAGAGTAAGGGCAGCTCGACGGAAAAGCCATCGGTGATCCGGGTACGCGGGGGCGACCTGAAATATTCCGATGCCGAGCGGAAGGCGGTGATGCATGGAGGCGTGCTGGGAAACGTGGTGGCGGAGACCGGAGATGCGACGACGCGCTCGAACGACCTGGAACTGATCCTTCTGCCTCCGGGCAACCACGCGGGGAAGGGCGGCGGATCGGCGCGGGTGGATCGCATGATTGCGAGCGGGCACGTGACGGTGGAATCGCAGGGAAGGCGGGGGAGCGGGGAGCGGCTCGAATACGCCGGGGACAGCGGGAACTACGTGTTGACGGGGTCGGCGGGAGCGCCGCCGCGGATGACGGATCCATACCGCGGTACCGTGACCGGCGGTGCTTTGATTTTCAATAGTCGCGATGATAGCGTCAATGTCGAAGGCGAGGGTCGCGCGACCACAACCGAGACGACGGCCCCGAAGCGGCCATGAGATCGCTGGACGACGATCGAGAGCTTGATGGAGACACTGATCGCCGAGAAGATCGGCAAGAGCTATAAGGGGCGTCAGGTTGTACGCGGAGTTGACCTGAGGATTTCCCGCGGAGAAGTGGTGGGGCTGCTGGGACCGAACGGCGCTGGAAAGACGACAAGTTTCTACATGATCGTCGGGCTGGTGCCGCCCGAATCGGGCCGGGTGATGGTGGACGAGACCGATATCACGCGAATGCCCATGTATTTGCGGGCGCGCAACTTCGGGATCAGCTATCTGCCGCAGGAGCCCTCGGTCTTCCGAAAGCTCACGGTGGAAGAGAACATTCTGGCGGTGCTTGAGGCGCAGCCGCTCGACAACCGCGAGCGGCGCGCGCGGACGGAGCGACTGATCAGCCAGCTGAGTCTTGCGCATATCCGGACGACGCGGGGTTATGCATTGTCGGGCGGAGAAAGGCGGCGGGTCGAAATTGCGCGTTCCCTGTGCATCCAGCCGAACTTCATCCTGCTGGATGAACCGTTTAGCGGGATTGACCCGATTGCCGTGCTGGAGTTGCAGAAGATCATCTTCGATCTGAAGTCGATCGGGATCGGGATCCTGATAACCGACCACAATGTGCGCGAGACCCTGAGCGTGACTGACAGGGCGTATATCATTGCAGAGGGGAAGATTTTCAGGGCGGGAACGCCGCACGAGCTGGGAAACGACGTGGAGGTAAGGCGCGTCTATCTAGGGGAAGGATTTTCACTTAGCTGACAGGGGACAGCCCCGGGGAGCCGGACCAGTCGGCGAGGACGCAACCAAGGATGCAGGGTCAATTCCGCAAAGGGTGTAGCGATCCGGGACCGGTGAAGACGTAGACTTCCGAACAGGCAAAATGCCCGATTTGGGAATGCGGAGCAGGGAATCCTGGGATTCGCGCTGCGGGCTGGTTTTCATTCACATTAGACTTTGGTTTTGAAACGAACTGGAATCGAACGGTTGGTTTATGGCGCTGTTGCAGCCCAAATTGAATTTGAAGGTGGCGCAACGCCAGGTCCTGACTCCGGGCCTGATGCAGATGGTGAGCGTACTTGCGCTCAACAAGCTGGAGTTGAAGGAGATGATCAACGCCGAGATGGTCGAGAACCCGGTGTTGGAGGAGATCGACGAGACAGTTCCGATGCTGGACGAGGTAGCGGCCCGTCAGGAGCGGCAGGAGCGCGAGGAACGCATCGAGCATCTGGAGAACGGGGCGGCGGAGGCACCGGCAGCGTCGAAGGATTCCTTCAACGAGATTGATTTCGGGTCCTATTTCCAGGAGTACCTGGACCCCGGCTATCGAACCCAGCCCGAATACGAGGAAAACGAGAGGCCGTCGTTTGAGAATTTTCTTTCCCAGCCGACGACGTTGTCGGATCATCTTGCCTGGCAGCTGGGCGCCCTGACGCTTGACGCGGATCTTGGTCTAGTGACTGAGTTCATTATCGGCAACCTGGACGAGGATGGTTACCTTTCTGCGCCGGATGAAGAGTTAGGCGAAGCGTTTCGCCAATTCCCCGAGACGCGGAATCTGGAAGCCAAAGCGGCCGTGGACCTGGTACGGCGAGGGATCGACCTGGTTCAGAATTTAGATCCGCCGGGCATTGCGGCGCGGGATTTGCGCGAATGCCTGATGCTGCAGATCGCGGCGCTGCAACACGAAGTGAGCCAGATCTACATCAAGGCAGCGGACGAAGACGCCGATCACGCGCATCGAAGCGCGCACGCGGAAGGGGAAGCAGGGCTGGAAGACCGTCGCCGCACGATGGAAGTTGCGGCGATGATCGTGGATCGGCATTTGCATCTTGTCCAGAAGCGCGATGTGAAGGACCTGGCGCGCGCGCTGCAGGTGTCTCCGACGGAAGCCGAGGCGGGAGTGGAGTTCATTCGCACGCTGGAGCCGCGGCCGGGGCGGCTTTACAACCGCGAACAGACGCGGCTGATTGAACCCGACGTGGTGTTTGTGAAGCGGGGGGGCGAGTGGGTGGTTTCGATGAACGAAGAGGAACTGCCGAGCTTGCGCCTGAGCCAGCGATATCGCCGCATGCTGGTGTCGGACAACACGGACAAGGAAGTGAAGGAGTACGTCAAGGAGCGTTTCCGTTCGGCGTTGCAGCTGATGCGGAATATCGCCCAACGCAAGAGCACGATTCTGCGCACGTGCGAAGTGATTGTGCGGCGACAACAGGATTTTCTCGATCAGGGCATCGAAGCGCTGCGCCCGATGATGATCAAAGAGGTGGCGGAAGAGATCGGAGTTCATCCCTCCACGGTCAGCCGCGCAGTCGCCAATAAATATGCGCATACGCCGCAGGGCGTGATCGAGCTGCGATTCTTCTTCTCGGAGGGATCGAATGGTCCCGAGGGAGCCGATACCCCACTGCTGGTATTGAAGCGGAAGGTTCGGAAGCTGATTGAGGATGAGGATCCGAGGCATCCGCTGACGGACGATCAGCTGGCCGTGATGCTGCAGTCACAGGGCATCCAGCTGACACGGCGAACAGTTGCGAAGTACCGTGAGGACATGAATATTCCCTCGACCCACCAGCGCCGGCGCCGCGACGCCTAGTCGTTCCGCTCCGGGTCGCCGGAAAGAGCCCCTCATTACCTAAGAAATGCGCTGCCGGAGATTTCAGCCCCGGCAGGCAACCCCCTTTTCGCAGGCCGCATCTCCCCTAAAGCTGCGCGTACAGGATTGCTCCGATGCCCCGGTTGTGTCCAAGGTCGGTGTCTGTTTAGCGCTCAATTTAAGGAAACAACCTGAAAGGTAGAGTTCATGGAAACTCTCGCGTCGCGGCCTGAGCTTGGACAGGAAGAACCGAAACAGCCCACCCCAAACGGTCTGGAACTTAAGCCCGCCGACTACATGGCGACCATTCTCGAGAGCTTGCAGACCATGAAGAATGGCGACTTCAGTATTCGGCTGCCTGTGTCGTGGACGGGGCTGCCGGGGAAGATTGCGGACAACTTCAACGAGATTGTTTCGGCCAACGAGCAGATGGCCCGGGAACTGAAGCGGGTGGGACTGGCGGTTGGCAAGGAAGGCAAAACCCGGGAGCGCATCCGGTTTGAGCGGCGGCGCGGGGCGTGGGACGACATGGAGACGTCGGTGAACACGCTGGTCGAGGACCTGTTGCGTCCGACGACGGAAGTGACGCGTGCGATCGCCGCGGTAGCCCAGGGCAACCTGACGCAAACGGTTCGGCTGGACGTGGACGGCCGTCCCCTGGAGGGCGAGTTCCTGCGCTCGGCGAACATCGTGAACACCATGATCCAGCAGCTGGGCGTGTTTACGGCCGAGGTGACGCGCGTAGCGCGCGAGGTGGGAACGGACGGAAAACTGGGCGGCCAGGCGGTGGTTCCGGGCGTGGAGGGCAACTGGAAAGACCTTACGGATTCAGTGAACTCGATGGCCTCAAACCTGACGGGCCAGGTGAGAAACATCGCCGAGGTGGCGACGGCGGTGGCCAGCGGCGACTTGTCGCGCAAGATCACGGTCGATGTGCGGGGCGAGATTCTGCAGCTCAAAGAAGCCATCAACACGATGGTGGATCAGCTGCGTTCGTTCGCATCGGAAGTGACGCGCGTGGCGCGCGAAGTGGGCACAGACGGAAAGCTGGGCGGGCAGGCAGTAGTGCCGGGCGTGGCGGGAACGTGGAAGGATCTGACCGACTCGGTGAATGCGATGGCCGGCAACCTGACGGCGCAGGTGAGAAACATCGCCGAGGTGACGACGGCGGTGGCGCGGGGAGACTTGTCGCGCAAGATCACCGTGGATGTGAAGGGCGAAATCCTGGCGCTCAAAGACACGATCAATACGATGGTGGACCAGCTGAATGCGTTCGCCGGGGAAGTGACGCGCGTGGCGCGCGAGGTGGGTACGGAAGGGAAGCTGGGCGGCCAGGCGAACGTGCCGGGCGTGGCGGGAACCTGGAAGGACTTAACGGATAACGTGAATTTCATGGCCGGAAACCTTACCGGCCAGGTGAGAAACATTGCCGAGGTGGCAACTGCCATTGCCAATGGCGATCTGAGCCGCAAGATCACGGTGGACGTGCGCGGCGAGATCCTGCAGCTGAAGGAAACGCTGAACACGATGGTGGACCAGCTGAACCGGTTCGCGGGCGAAGTGACGCGCGTGGCGCGCGAGGTGGGCACGGAGGGGCGGCTGGGCGGCCAGGCGAACGTGCCGGGGGTGGCGGGAACGTGGAAGGACCTGACCGACTCGGTGAACTCGATGGCCGGCAACCTGACGGCGCAGGTGAGAAACATCGCCGAAGTGACGACGGCGGTAGCGCGCGGCGACCTGTCGCGCAAGATCACGGTGGACGTGAAGGGCGAGATTCTTGAGCTGAAGAACACGATCAACACGATGGTGGACCAGCTGAACGCGTTCGCGGGCGAAGTAACGCGCGTGGCGCGCGAGGTCGGCACCGAAGGGCGGCTGGGCGGCCAGGCGATGGTGCCGGGAGTGGCGGGAACCTGGAAAGATCTTACCGACAACGTCAACTTTATGGCCGGCAACCTGACGGCGCAGGTGAGAAATATTGCCGAGGTGGCGACGGCGGTGGCGCGCGGCGACTTGTCGCGCAAGATCACGGTGGACGTGAAGGGCGAGATTCTTGAGCTGAAGGACACGATCAACACGATGGTGGACCAGCTGAACGGGTTCGCGGGCGAAGTGACGCGTGTGGCGCGCGAAGTAGGAACCGACGGCAAGCTGGGCGGCCAGGCGCAGGTGCCGGGGGTGGCGGGAACCTGGAAAGACCTCACCGACAACGTGAACTCGATGGCCTCAAACCTCACAAACCAAGTGAGAAACATCGCCGAAGTTTCGACGGCCATCGCCACGGGCGACCTGTCGAAGAAGATCACGGTGAACGTCTCGGGCGAGATCCTGCTGCTGAAAGAAACCATCAACACGATGGTGGATCAGCTGAACCGGTTCGCAGGCGAAGTAACGCGCGTGGCGCGCGAGGTGGGCACCGATGGACGGCTGGGCGGCCAGGCGAACGTGCCGGGTGTGGCGGGAACGTGGAAGGACCTAACGGACTCAGTGAACTTCATGGCCGGCAACTTGACCGGTCAGGTGAGAAACATTGCCGAAGTAACGACGGCGGTGGCGCGCGGCGACTTGTCGCGCAAGATCACGGTGGACGTGAAGGGCGAAATTCTTGAGCTGAAGAACACGATCAACACGATGGTGGACCAGCTGAACGCGTTTGCGGGCGAAGTGACGCGCGTGGCGCGCGAAGTGGGAACGGACGGGAAGCTGGGCGGCCAGGCGATGGTGCCGGGGGTGGCGGGAACCTGGAAGGACCTGACCGACTCAGTGAACTTCATGGCCGGCAACCTGACGGCGCAGGTGAGAAACATCGCCGAGGTGGCAACGGCGATCGCCAATGGCGACTTGTCGCGCAAGATCACGGTGGACGTGCG
>DATJMC010000015.1:0-13927 GCA_035508975.1 Occallatibacter sp. | reverse complement strand
CCGCCGAACCCATCGCTCCCGATCGCATGCGCGCCATCATCACTCACACGCTCACCGGCGATTGCGGAGACGTCGATTTGCTCATCCGTACCGGAGGCGAAAAGCGCCTTTCCGACTACCTGCTCTGGGAAGCCGCCTATGCTGAGTTATTCTTCACCGATCGCATGTGGCCTGACTTCGACGCCGGCGATCTGGAAGCTGCTGTCCAGGACTTTCGCCACCGCGAGCGGCGCTTCGGAGCTGTGCCGGCGCCGGTGCTTGCGCCGACGATTGCGCTTGAGAACGCCTCGTGAGACAACCGCAGATCCAGGCACCAAAACAAAAGCCCGGAGTGTTTGCTCCGGGCCTTTGCCACTTGCATCCACCCCCAGGGTGAATCTCGGTTATTCCGCTGCAGCTTCGACGGCCTTGGTCTGCGCAACGGTCCAATCCTGTGCGCCTACCTTGAAGCGGGCGAAGCGCCGAACGGTGATGTTCTCGCCCAGCTTGCCGACCTTCTGCGCGATCAATTCCTTGATGCTGACGGCCTGGTCCTTGATAAAGGGCTGCTCGAGCAGGCAAACCTCTTCGTAGAACTTCGCCATCTTGCCTTCGACGATCTTCTCGATCACCGGAGCCGGTTTTCCGGTGGCGGATGCCTGCGCGCGGAAGATTTCCTTCTCGCGTTCCATATCCTCGGCCGTCACATCCTCAGGCTTGATGTAGCGCGGATCGCTGGCCGCGATGTGCATCGCGACATCCTTCAGAAGTTCCTGGAAGTCCTCGGTGCGCGCCACGAAGTCGCTCTCGCAGTTCACCTCGACCATCACGCCGATCTTGCCGCCGGCATGGATGTAGGTTCCCACCGCGCCTTCATTGGTGGTGCGTGTCGCCTTCTTCTGCGCCGAGGCCATGCCGCGCTTGCGCAGCACCACGAATGCCTCTTCGATATTTCCCTTGGTCTCCTGCAGCGCCTTCAGGCAGTCGCCCATGGGCGCGCCGCTCTTGTCGCGGAGATCCTTCACCAACTTTGCATCGATCTTCTCTGCCACAGTCATCTCACTTCCTTCTCGTTAAAACAATATCGGCGCCTGCGGTGCGGCTCACCGCGCCTTCCGGCGCATTCAAGCTGAGTCGTATCCATAAGGAAAAAGCGTGGCAACCAAGTTAGCGGCCACGCTTCTCCCGGTTCGCTTAAGAACTTACAGGGCGCGTTCGGCCACTTCCTCTTCGTCCAGCGCCGACTCGGCCGCTGGAGCTTTGCGTACGCCGCTGCCCAGCGCCGCGTCAAAATCCACATCCTCGGTGGATGAAGCTTCCACTGCCGGCGCTTCTTCGCCCTCAACTGCCGGAGCTTCTTCTGCCGCAAACGCCTTGTCGCCCACCAGGTTGACGCCCTCGGCCGCCGAATCGGCGATCTTCGAGGTGAACAGCCGAATGGCGCGCAGTGCGTCGTCGTTGCCCGGGATCACGTAATCCACCACGGTGGGATCGCAGTTGGTATCCACCACCGCAACCACCGGAATCCCCAGCTTCCGCGCTTCCTTCACCGCAATCGCCTCGTTGTTCGAGTCGACGATGAAGATCGCATCGGGCAGGCGCTTCATATTCTTGATGCCGGCCAGATTTGCCTGGAGGTGCTTGCGCTCGCGCTCGAGGCGAATGACTTCCTTCTTGGTCAGCAGCTCGTAGCGTCCGTCAACAGCCATCTCATCCAATTCCTGAAGGCGCTTCACCGACTTCTGCACCGTCACCCAGTTCGTCAGCAGACCGCCCAGCCAGCGCTGGTTGATATACGGCATGCCTGCGCGACCGGCCTCTTCGGCGATCGCATCCTGTGCCTGGCGCTTGGTGCCGACGAAGAGGATCGTCTTTCCGCTGGCGCACAGGTCGGTGACAAACTTGGACGCATCCTTAAAGAGCTTGAGCGTCTTCTGCAGGTCGATGATGTAAATCCCGTTGCGCTCGCCAAAGATGTATTCCTTCATCTTCGGGTTCCAGCGCTTCGTCTGATGCCCGAAGTGGACACCCGCTTCGAGCAGCTCCTTCATTGTGATCGTGGCCATTGGCCTCCTTCGTGGATTGCATCCGGGCTAACCTTCGTCTGGCCCGAATTGAACCCGCTTATGCGGGAGATTGAACAACCAAGTGTCAGGGGTCAGTAATCAGGGGTCAGCAAAGCCTCTTGCAAACTGATCCCTGAAACCTGATCCCTTCGAAGCGCCTAGCGCTTCGAGAACTGGAACCGCTTACGTGCGCCCTTCTGACCGTACTTCTTCCGCTCCTTGACGCGAGCGTCGCGGGTCAGCAGGCCTTCGGCCTTGAGCGCCTTCCTCAACTCTGGATTGAACTGGATCAGTGCGCGGGCAACGCCCATCTTCACTGCGTCAGCCTGGGAGGCAACGCCTCCGCTGCTCACCGTGGTCACCACATCGAAGGTCGAAGCCAGTTCGACCACCTGCAGCGTCTTCTTCGCGGAAACGCGCTGCTGCTCGGTGACGAAGTACTCTTCGAAGGGCTTGCCGTTCACCTTCCACTCACCGGTGCCCGGACGCAGGAAAACACGGGCAATCGCCGACTTGCGACGTCCCGTCCCGTAATACTGAACCAGATCTGCCATTCAATCCTCTTTAGCAATCAGCTGTCAGCCATCCGCCTTCAGCTTGTTCTTCTAAACCTTTTCTTTGTCCCTAGGTCCCTCAGTCCCTAGTCCCTTCGAAGTTGCTGTCAGGCAACTTCGAGTGCCACCGGCTGCTGCGCCTGATGGGGATGCTTGTCACCGCGATAGACCTTCAGCTTGGTGCCCATGGCGCGGCCAATCTTCGACTTGGGCAGCATGCCCTTGATCGCCTCTTCCAGAATCTTCTCCGGTCTGCGGGCGAGCAGGCGCGAAAACTCCTCTTCGCGGAGACCGCCGGGGAAACCGGTGTAGCGGCGATAGACCTTTTTCTGGGCTTTCAGGCCAGTCAGGCGGACCTTCTCGGCGTTGATCACGATCAGGTGATCGCCCATGTCGATGTAGGGCACGTACTTGGGGTTCAGCTTGCCGCTCAGCACATCGGCCGCCTTGGTCGCCAACCGGCCCAGGGTCTTGCCGCTGGCGTCGACCACATACCATTTGCGGTCAATATCCTTGCCGCTCGGAACAAAGGTGCTCATCTCTCGTCTGTCCTTTAAAAACCAAAAACTGCGGCGCAAAGCGCCTTGGCCCATGGCGTCCGCACATGGGATTGAATTTCCGCCCACTACCAAACAATCCTGTTCGGATGAGGACTGCGAAGTCGCCCTCTGTTAGGGCCCTGACTCTGCTGGACTTAGCCTGCAACCCAGCCGAAGGTGCCTGTTCCGGTCGAATCCTGCAAGAGGGGTTCAATCAGCAGGTCCGGGCTACATACACAGACCCCAGGCGTAACTCCGCACAAGGACTTTAGGATACCCGAATCACCCCGTAGAGTCAACGAAATGCGGGGTTGGGTAGTGGGTCAATACGAACTGACCCATTCCCTGAGATTGGGCGCGCGCGATCAAGCAGAGGCGTAGGTCAGCAGGAGCACATCCCCGGCGAGTCGTTCGCTGTTCACCAGGCGAAGGCGCGGGCGGGGGCCGACGAAGAATGGCTGGCCAGACCCGAGCACGATGGGATGGACGTAGAGTCGGTACTCATCAATCAGGCCAAGTTGGGTCAGGCTTCCGGCCAGGTTTGGTCCGGCAACGTCAATCTCCCCATCCAGCTCAGCCTTCAGCGCGCGTATCGCCGTCTCGAGGTCACCCTCGATGAGTGTGGCGTTGCGGCCGACCGATTTCAACGAGCGCGACGCAACCCACTTCCGCCGGCCCTGCCATGCCGCCGCGAATTCGCGATCGGCCGCATCCCAGTCCGGTTGTTCGTCGTCCCAATAACTCATGATCTCGTACATGCGGCGACCGTAGACAACGCCCGACAAGCTGCGCGTCAGTTCGATGAAGTGAGAAAAGAGCGCGGGGTCCGGCGGTCCCATTTTCATGTGGTCGACGTAGCCGTCGAGGGACTGGTTCAAGGTAAACACGAGCTTTGCCATGCTTTGAAACCTCCGGCTCAGGTTCTTCAGAATAGCTTATGCCGATGTCGCACATGAGGAAGCCGGTAGTGTCCTAATCGCAGAGTTAGGACACTACCGGGGAAGGCTGTGCCCCATTGATGCAGTTTCCTCGCATGAGCGGGCTTCTCAGTCCTGCGCTTTCAGCCCGACACTCTCGCCTTCAACCTCTCCGCCTTCTCTGCTCCTGCCGCAGAGCCGGCTCTTTCCTGGCGGGAGCGGAGTTTTCGATTTCACGTACCCGAAAGCGCTTCATCTGGACCGACAATGTCCGTTCGATCTTGCGCAGATCGCCGCGCTCGGCCGGCCCCGCAAACGTGGATGCAACTCCCCGAGCCGAGCCTCGGCCGGTGCGCCCCACGCGATGAACAAAATCCTCCGCCATCTTGGGAAGATCGAAATTGACCACGTGCGCCACGTGCGCCACATCGATCCCGCGCGCCGCCACATCGGTAGCAACCAGCACCCGGTGCTGTCCTTCAGAGAAGCTGCGCAGCGCAGAATTCCGCTGCGATTGCGAGCGGTCGCCGTGAATCTGGGTTGCCGTCCACCCCGAGCGGCACAGTTTGCGTGCAACACGATCCGCACCGTGCTTGGTGCGCACAAAAACGAGGAAACTGCCGTTTTCCGAGTGCAGAAGATGCTCGAGGAGTTCCTGCTTCTTTTCGGGAGCTACTTCAAAGGTGCGCAGTTCGATATTCTCGGCTGGCTTCAGCACCGAACCGATCTCGATGCGCACGGGGAAGTTGAGATACTTGCGCGCGACTTCCTTTACTGCTCCCTCAAGAGTGGCGGAGTAGCAGAGCGTCTGTCGCACTTGGGGCAAGGTCGCGGCAATGCGTGCGATGGCCGGCTGAAATCCCATGTCGAGCATTCGGTCGACCTCATCCAGCACCAGCATTTTGACCTGGTCCATCCGGACCAGCTTGCGCTTCAGAAAATCTTCAAGCCTGCCCGGGGTTGCCACAATCAGCCGTGCGCCGCGGCGGATAGCGTCCAGTTGCGGACGCTCCTGCATCCCGCCAACCACAAGCGCCACGCTCTGCATTGGGGTCGTCCTCACGGCCCTGAAGGCTGCCTCAACCTGCATAGCCAGCTCGCGCGTCGGCAGCAGGATGAGTGCCTGGGCAGCGTTCCGGTCCTGCACCTTCTCGAGCATCTCCACGATTGGAATGAGAAAGCTGAGGGTCTTGCCGGTACCGGTCTGGGCGGTGGCCAGCACGTCGCGCCCCTCGAGAGCCGGGGGGATGGCGCCTGCCTGCACCGGCGTGGGCGTTTTGAAATTGTTTGCGTTGAGCCGCGACATGAGCGCGGCCGAAATTGGGAACTGCGAAAACTGGGTTGTCAAAATAAGGTCATTTCCAGGGTTCCGGAGCCTCGCTTTCCATGGAGGCCTGCAATCGGAACCAGACACGGCGGTTGCGCGGAGATCCTATCCAGGCGCGAACCCGCTCTTCGATTTATGCGTAGGGGAGAACCAAATACGTCCCTGGGACTGACCGGCAGATACTCAACGAAAGAACATCCGCAGTCCGGAACTGCCACACGCTACTTGTACGCCAAAACGGCTCATTGCCGTCCGGCACCACCCGCAAAATCTGCTCGGAGCACACTACTCCGGCACAGGGTGGTTACGCTGTAGGGGCTTGGGGAAATCTGTGCAAGGCCGAATTGCCTCAAACGGGAGGGGCAACGCGCCGCTCACTTCCAAATCACTGAGCGCAACTCCAGTATAGCATTGCGGGCCGTTTTCTGCTCCCGATTGAGCTTTGCCGCTTCGTTCCTGTGCTCGAACCATGCCCTCGCCCGTTCCAGGAGCGAGTGCCCCTTCATGGGGCTGCATCGCATCAGCGGGATCTGATCCTTCAATCCTGCGCTTTCAGCCCGATCTTCCTCTGCATCGGATGGGCCTCGGTATTGAAGATGATCGAATCGAAATCGAGGGTCGATTCGGGCGCGAAGAGAAGGTACAGGTACTTCAGCGTCTCGGCGAAGAAGAAGCTCTCCATCGAGTCCCGCTTCTGCTTTGTCCGCACATCAGCCAGGGCCGCGTAGGCCTCATCGGTCCGGCACCACTTCACCAGGCTGTCGAAATATGTCTTGCCCATGGCGAGGTATTTGGGGTCGTGGGTGTAGTGGTAGAGGTAGTAGGTCGACTCGATAATCTCGGGGCGCAGTTCGTAATTCGGCGCCGTGATCTGCATCTTCACATAGTCGAGTTGCTCGGGCTCGATGCCGGCCAGGTTCCACATCTTGTAGCTCGAGTCCTGAAGCTCCGCGGCGCGATGAACGTCGTCGCCAAGCGCCAGCACCGCGGGAAAGAATGCATCGAGCGCGCCATAGAAGGTGTGAGTGCGCTGTCCGCTGTTCATGTCGGCCTGCCCGTACCAGAGGCCGGTGAGCTGTTCGTCGGCGAGATACTTTTCAATGGCATTGAAGCTGTCGAGCCACATCCGGCCGCACTCCTGATCGCCGAACAGGATCGAGGCCTTGAGAAGGTACTCATAATAGGAATCGATGCCTCCCATGATGCCGGCGGTTGGGTCGGTCCACTTGCCGGTTTCGACGTCAATCTCAGAACCGACCAGGCCGATCGACGAGCGCCGTTTGTAAAGCTCCACCAGGGCGTGTTTGGCCTTGTCGTAGTACATCTGCTTGCCCGTGTGCCGCGCCAGCATGCCGTACTCGATCAGCAGCGATCCGATCTCGGCAGGATTGCTGCGAGTGCCGCGCACTGCGCCGGTGCGCAGATTCACGTACTCGTAGGGCATGCCGGTGGGCGAATCGAACATGGGAAGCATGCGCCGACCCAGGTCATCGGCGAGTTCCAGCAAGCGCTTGTCGCCGGTCATCTCGTAGCTGGAGATCAGGCTGCCGAGCAATCGAATCGTGATCTCGAAGTCTTTGACGTAGATGTCCTGATCGAAATTCAGCTTTGTGTCGATGAGCTGGCGCGCCTCATCGGCCTGTGGCTTCAGTCCCATGAGAGTCAGCGTGTCGAGCGCATCCACCGGGGTCATCAGCAGGCTGTGGCCCTCGCCGTACCAATCGAAGGGCTTTCGGCTTAGCGGCTTCAGGGCATCGTGTCCCCAGGCGTATTGCTTGTATCCATTCCACGCGTGGAGAGCTTCGGCCTTGACTCGTTCGGCCATCTCGGCCTTTTCCGCGTCAGTCATGGCATGCGCGGGCTGCCGGGCCGACACCTTGCTGCTTTGCGTCTCGTTTCGCGCAAACGCACGTGACCCGAAAAACGACAGAACCAGAACGGCGGGCAAAAGAGACTTTGATACGCGCATCATCACCTTCGTCAAAGCAACGACAACAATGATACGAAATGTACCGTTCTTCTCGATTGAATCTAGGGCTGCTCTTCCAGGCGAGAAATCACCTGCCGGACAAGAGACTCCAGTTCGGGATTGGCGGATGTTCGGCCGGGAGCTTCAGCGGGCAGCGGCTCAATGCGCGCGTCAGGAAATCCCAGTTTGCGTTTCAGGGCCAGAATTTCCTGGATTTTTGGCGCCGGAATAAATGTAAGTGGCTTTCCAAGCTGTTTCGCAATCACGCAGGTCTTGCAATACGACTCCAGAATCTCGACCAGCCATTCGGCATGAGTGACCGTGTCTGACCAGCAAACCACACCATGGTTGGCCAGCAGAATGGTGTTGTGGTCCTGGACGAAGGGCAACACCGTCTCCGCGAAGACCTGCGTTCCGGGTGTCTCGTAATTGGCAAGGGCGGCGGGACCGATAAAGATCTCGTACTCCGAAATCAGCCCGATGGGCGGCGTTGTTCCAGTGAGCGAGAACGCCGTGGCATAAGGAGGATGGCAATGCACCACGGCCCGTGCCCGGGGGTTCGCACGATAAATCTCCAGATGCAGAAGCAATTCGCTGGTGCGTGCGCGATCGCCAGCCACGATGTTGCCGTCAAGATCGGAAAGGCAGATGTCGGCCGGTTCCATGTCTCGCTTGCTCATCATTGTCGGCGTGCACAGCACATATTTCGCGCCCATCCGGCAACTGATGTTGCCGCCATTCCCGTCGACATACTGCCGCTCCCAAAGCTTGCGGCCCACGCGGAGGATCTCTGAGCGCAGCGCCTCGGCCTCAAACGAACTCGATGCGGCGGAAGGGGAAGAAGACTCGTCTGGCCTGGGAACGCGAAGGGCCTCCATCACCGCCTCAACCACTTCTTTCACCTGGTCCGAAATCGGATTCTTCACCTGCTCCATACCACGAACCTCAAAGGAACGGCGGCCCGATCGTCGCACCGCGCAGCATTCCACCTCTACATATAGGTCCGAAGACGCACCGTTGTTGGTGATTCAGATCACGCTGTAAGGGGCCCCAATCCGGATCGGCGGCATTGGCTAAAAATCGGGACGGCATCTCAGGGGTGTTCCCTTATAAATAGGTGACACTTGCTTTCCCCGGAGGTTCGCCTTGAGAAACGCTCATTCGCAATGGAAGTGCAGTGGAATGCTCACGGCTCTGGCCGTAGTCCTGATCGCTTCAGTGGGTCCGGCAGCATTGGCTCAGGCTCCGGGTTTCACCATCGAGCAGGCGTTAAGCGCACCCTTTGCCGAGCATCTCAGCCCTGCTCCGGCCGGGGGAAAAATCGCGTGGGTGGCGAACATTGGCGGACGTCGCAATATCTGGATTGCTGAGCCCGGCGAATCAGGCTATCGCTCGCGCCAACTGACGCAATATGGCGAGGACGATGGACAGGAGTTGAGCACACCGCAGTGGACGCCAGACGCGGCAACAATCGTTTACGTTCGCGGCGATGGCGCGCAGGGCGAGGGACATCCGGTGCCCAATCCTGCGTGGTTCCCGATGGGAGCGCATCAGCAGATATGGGCGGTCAGTGCAAGTGGTGGCGAACCCAGGCTCATCGCAGAAGGTCATTCCCCGGCGATTGCTCCAGACGGCAAAACACTCGCCTACCTGTCCAAAGGCCAGATCTGGATTGCCCCTCTCGATCCCAAGGGACCGAAGCCCGAACAGCTGCTTCAACTCCGTGGTTCGGTCGGGCACATGCGCTGGTCGCCCGATGGCGCGCATCTCGCGTTTGTCAGCAATCGCGATGACCACAGCTTCATCGCGGTATACGCGCTCCCGCAGAAGTCCGTCATCTATCTCGAGCCCTCCACCGATTTCGATACCGCCTTTGTCTGGTCACCCGACTCCAGGCGCGTCGCAATCCTGCGCGTTCCTTCCATACGCGACGCGATCCTCTTCGAGGCGCACCGTTCCGGACCGCCATGGTCGATCCGCGTGGCAGACATTGCTACCGGCAAGGGCCGTGAGATTTGGCGCGCGGCTGAGGGCCCGGGCAGCGTCTATCGCGAGACCGATTCTGAAGATCAACTGCATTGGATGGCGGGCGACCGCATCGTCTTCCCGTGGGAACACGACGGCTGGCTCCATTTTTATGCTATCCCGGTCGGCGGCGGAACCGCGTCTCTGCTGACTCCCGGCGAATTTGACGTGGAACACGTGAACGAGAGCGGCGACCGGAAGACGCTGGTGTTTGATTCGAACCAGGATGACATCGACCGCCGACATGTATGGAAGCTGACCTTCGGGGACGACGGAACCATAGCGCCGCAGGCAGTCACCAGCGGCGAAGGCATCGAAACCCAGCCGGTGGTGGCAAGCGACAACAAAACGATCGTGGTGCTGCGTTCGGACACGCAGGTCCCCATGCGGGCGGCAGTGGTGAACGATGGCAGGCTGGTCGATCTCGCTCCGCAGGCGATCCCGCAGGATTTTCCGGGTTCGCGGTTCGTGACTCCGCAGCAGGTCATCTTTTCCGCCGCCGATGGATTGCAGATTCACGGTCAATTGTTTCTTCCGCCCGATCTCAAACCCGGAGAGCGGCGATCTGCGGCCGTGTTTTTCCATGGTGGCAGTGAGCGGGAGATGCTGCTCGGCTTCCATTACATGGAGTACTACTCCAACGCCTACGCGATGAACCAGTATCTGGCCAGCAAGGGATATATCGTGCTCAGCGTGAACTACCGCAGCGGCATCGGCTACGGGTTGAACTTTCGCGAGGCG
The DNA here is from genome assembly GCA_035508975.1 of Occallatibacter sp. Taxonomy (GTDB): domain Bacteria; phylum Acidobacteriota; class Terriglobia; order Terriglobales; family Acidobacteriaceae; genus Telmatobacter. The sequence goes on along the minus strand of DATJMC010000015.1, from coordinate 3,810 downwards.
CTGAACTACGGAGCCACGGGAGCCAGCGAGTTCAATGACGTGATGGGTGCAGGGTTGTACTTGAGGAGCCGAAGCGACGTGGATGGCAAACGCATCGCCTCGTGGGGGGGTAGCTACGGCGGCTATCTCACTGCGCTCGCCCTGGCGCGCGCATCTGATCTCTTCGCGGCCGGCGTGGATATGCACGGCGTGCACGACTGGAACATGGAGATTCCAACGTTCTCGCCACGATATGACCCGGCCCAACGACCCGAAGCGGCAAGGCTGGCCTTTGCTTCTTCGCCGATGGCTTCGATTTCGACCTGGCGATCGCCGGTCCTGCTGATCCAGGGGGACGATGATCGCAATGTCTCGTTTGCCCAGACTGTGCAGTTGGCGGAAGCTCTACGCAAGCAGGGTGTCGACTACGAGGAACTCGTTTTCCCCGATGAGATCCACGACTTCTTGCTGCGACGGGACTGGGTCAGGGCGTATACAGCTTCGGCCGACTTTCTGGATCGAAAGCTGGCTGCACCCACGAAACCATAAGGAACAGTCGAGACGTTTAGCGCCCCCCACAGCTTGTGTCAGGAGTTATTTGCCGCCATTGAGCCGTACAGGTTGTTCCAATAGCGGACAAGCTGGGCGTGCTGTTCATGGCTAACCCATGTTTGGTTCTCAGGTGACGATGGATCGCCGCCGAAGACCAACGGCTTTAGATACCATTTGATCTTTCCCGTGAATCGTTCGTCAGCCGTCCAGATCTTATCGATGCCGGGCAGGTGAAACGTTTCAAGCTGTGCTTTTCTCGTCGGAACAGTCGAAACGGTGAACAGATGGCCTGCATTGTCATCCACGATGAAGTCGTCCCAGTTCCGCAGGCCGCGAAGCATGTAGCCGGGCAGCAATTCGGAAAAGGAATATCTTGCTGACGCGTCCTGAAGTTCGTCAGCCTCAAACAGGATCAGATAATCATCTCCAACCCAGCCTTCTCGCATACGCAAATTTTAGCGAACGGGCGCTCGATGTTTATCAGTTCTAGTCCGCGGGAACCAGCTTCCGCTGCAAAGCTTCCAGCGTTTGTCCCTTCGTTTCGGGATAGCTAAACAGGACGGTCAGGAACTGGATCGCCGTCATTACGGAAAAGAATACAAACGGCACGCTTTGCCCCATGGTGTGGGCCACCAGCGGAAACACCAGGGCAATAATCGTATTCATCGTCCAGTGGCTTGCATTGCCCACGCCCTGTCCTTTGGACCGGACTGCATTTGGAAACACCTCGCCGATATAAACCCAGATCACCGCGCCCTGCGACAGCGCAAAGAAAGCGATGTAGGTAATCAGCAGCCAGACGAGCATTCCCTGGTGCGCGTTGGTGGAGTAGATCCACGCCACGCCGGCGAGACAACTCGCCGTCCCTGCCGCCCCGATCAGCAGCAGTGTCTTGCGTCCCAGCTTGTCGATCACACTCATACCAACGATGGTGAATATCAGGTTCGTAAACCCGATCGCGATGGCCTGCTGATCGCCGGACAACTGGCTGAATCCCGCGGCCTGAAAGATGTCGTTCAGGTAATAGAGGATCGCGTTGATTCCCGCAAGCTGGTTGAAGGCGCCGATCGTGATGGCCAGAAACAGAGGATAGCGGTATTTCCACTTGAATACCGGCTCATGCGCAGAGGCATGCTCTTCGGCCAATGCCGCGCGAATATCCGCAAGTTCCCCCTCGGGGTTGGGATCTCCCATCAGCTTCAATACGCCGAGAGCTTCATCGATGCGATTCTTCGATGCCGACCAGCGTGGGCTGCGCGGAATGCGGAACAACAGAAGGAGGAAGAATGCTGCTGGAATTGCCGCAACACCTACCTGCCAGCGCCATTCTATCGCGCCCAGATGCAGCAGGCGGATCAGGTAATTCGAGGTGTACGCCACCAGGATGCCGAAGACCACATTGAACTGGAACGCGCCCACCAGCCTGCCGCGCCACTTCGCCGGCGAGAGCTCTGCGATATATACCGGCCCCAGCACCGATGATGCTCCGATTCCCAGCCCGCCCAGGAAACGGAACACCATGAGCGACGGCCAATTCCAGGCCAATGCGCTTCCAATCGCCGAGATCACGTACAACACCGCCGTCAACCGCAGTGTTTCGCGGCTGCCCAGCTTGTGCCCCACTACTCCCGCACTGAACGAGCCGACAACCGTGCCGATCAGTGCGATCGCAACCGTCCATCCCTTGCCGTAGTCGCTCAGCCCGTAGAGCTTGACCACCGCATCGATGATCCCGGAGATCACAACGGTATCGAAGCCGAAAAGCAGGCCGCCAAGCGCTCCGGTAAGGGTCGCCTTCATCAGGTTGAGGTTGGGTCGCATGATCTCGCAGTCCTTTGGATAACCCCAACATCCTACAGACACGCACTCATCCCCGCAAACGCGGCCGTGTGCGCGGAGCAAGTGAAGGTCGACCGATTGCCGAATCAGCCTTGGGGAGGCTTTCCAGGCGTAACAATCAGTGCGCGACACCGGGCGCCCCCACCCGCGCTCCAGGATATTGCCATGTCGCTGTCGATGTAAGCACAATCGCCCGTCTCCAGCGTTTCGTGCAAGCCGCCGGCATCGAGTTGCAGCTTGCCATCCAGCACGTACACTACGCTGCAAAGGGTGCTCCCCACCTCGGAGATGGTCGCTGCCTGTCCGGAAGGAAAGTCAATCATCCGGGCCACAAGGCACGTCTTTCCGTCTACGGCGTGGAGCGAGATCTGCCGCGCCGACTCCTGGGTTCTGCCGTTTCCCAGAAGATGCGCTTTTCGCGTTATCGCCAGGGTGTGTTTCGTAACGTCGGTAAAAAAATAGCTCAATCCAACCCCGTAGACCCGGCAAATATTGGAAAGAGTCGGCAGCGTCGGAATCATGCGGTCGGTTTCCAGCTTTGATAACAGCGCGGTCGAAAGCCCGGTCTCGACGGCCAACCGTGAAAGCGTCAGATGCTTTTGCGTGCGCAGGGTACGAAGTTTCATGCCGATGCTGTAAGGTTCAAGAGACCAGCGTGCGTAAGACGGTCCATTCGCCATCGGAATTACCTCGCCCGAAGTGTTACGCGAAACGAAATTCCAACATTTGAAGGATTTCTGAACTTTGCGCGATGGCACATTGCCCGTCAACGCTTTAGCATTAGGAATGCGCTCGGTTCATGGCGCTCGGGCTCCAAAATCTGCTGAGAGAGGATCATTCCCCATGACCCTGTTCCCCCTTTTTCCCCGTGAACGCGCATCCTTTCCTTTCCTCGGTCATCGCCGCATCGTCGCAATCCTTACCGCCATCACATGCCTATTCGTTCTGCAAACGTGTGCACGCTTCGCATTGGCGCAGGGCCCCGCTGCCGCAGCCCCGCCCGACGTGCTTGTGCTGAGTAACGGAGACACCCTGCATGGCAAACTCGTGAATGAAATCGGCGGCAAAGTCACCTTCCACTCCGATCCGCTGGGCGACATATCGGTAGGCTGGGACAAGATCAAGGAACTGCACGCCGGCGAAAGCTTCGCGGTGGTAGACAAAAACCTCAAGCTTCATGGCAAGGGCAAGCAGACCGCCGCGCAAATCCCAACCGGGCCTCTGGAGGTCGCTGACAAAGCGATTACCGTGCACTCAGAAAACGGCGCCGTATCGGCACCGATTCCCGTCGCCGATGCACTGTACATTACGGACAAAGCCGTGCTCGACAAGCAGCTCTATCATCACCCGAGCTTTTTCACCGGATGGAATGGAGCCGCTACGGCCGGAGCGGCCATCGTGACCGCAACCCAGGATCAGTACACATTTTCCGGTGGCGTC
>DATJMC010000014.1:0-2329 GCA_035508975.1 Occallatibacter sp. | reverse complement strand
ACGTTTGAAACGGTTGGTGGTCCCGGTAGCAATTTTACTGATGGCCGTCGGGATTGTGTTTCTGATTGCCGGCAACTGGAACACTTGGGCCAGCGAGCGGGCATCGCAGGAAACCGACGATGCCTACACACGGGCGGACCTTACGCCCCTGAGCACGAAGGTAGCAGGACTGGTAGCCATGGTGGCCGTTTCCGACTATCAACCGGTCAAATCGGGAGAGCTGCTCGTACAGTTACGGGATGACGATTTTCGCGCACAGGTGCAGCAGGCAGAAGCCGGCGTCGCCTCAGGCGAGGATGCGCTGATCAACAATCAGCGGCAAAAAGAATTGCAGGACGCCCGCATCGTCCAGGCCGAGGAGGGGATTCGCGCAGCAGAAGCAGACATCACGGCGGCTCAGGCCGGGATTGAGTCCGCAAATTCGGCGATCGCTAGCGCGCGCAGCGGAATCGACGGGACCAAAGCAGACGTGGAGCGCACGTCATTAGAGCGTCGGCGACAGGAAGCGTTGATTGCAACCGAGTCGGCAACGCGGCAGAAGCTCGAGCAGGCAGTCGCCGACGCACAGCGCTTCCAGGCGCAGCTTGCAAGCCGACAGGCTGAAGTTGTAGCATCAACGGCTCAATTGTCCAGCCGCCAAGCCGATCTGCTGCGGGCGCGAGCTGAGCTGGGAAGCAAAAAGGCCGAGCTCGAAGCGCAGAAACGTCAGCGTGCGGTGCTGGACTCGCAGGAACTTCTACTGTACGCCGATCTGAACGCGAAAAGAGCTGCGCTGGCACTGGCGCGGACTAACTTGGGGTACACGCGAATCGTCGCGCCAGAAAACGGAATTGTTAGCGAGCGCAAAGTGCGCCCCGGGCAACTGGTCAGTCCGGGCACTCAGGTTATCTCGCTCGTTCAACGCGACATTTGGGTAGATGCGAATTATAAGGAGACCCAGGTCCGTCACATCCACGCGGGCGACCTCGCCGAAATACGGGCGGATGCATTTCCTGGAGTGATTTTTCGAGGCAAGGTCGATGATGTGTCTCCCGCCAGCGGCTCGCAATTCGCGCTCCTGCCACCCGATAATGCGACGGGCAATTTCACAAAGGTGGTGCAACGAGTCCCGGTGAAAATCGTGTTGGATCCTGGCCAGACAGGTGCAGAGCGATTACGGCCGGGGTTATCTGTGATCGCCATCGTTCGGACGAACGGCGCCGGCCGGTGACGGAGATACTCGCATGACTGCGGCTCCCCCGGTGCGTCCATCAGCGGCCCAAGCCGCGCCCCCTGCGCAATCCATACAGACCCAACTGAAAACCAACCCTTGGCTCGGGATCTTGGGCGTCTTTCTGGGTGCGGGAATAGCCACCCTAAACTCGCGCTTACTCAGTGTCGGCCTGGCAGACCTCCGCGGCGTCATGGGCTTCGGTTTTGACGAAGCATCGTGGATTCCCACCGCACTCAACATGGCGACCATGTTCAGCGGCGTATTCGTCTGTTTTTTGAGCGTCTTGTTCGGCCCGCGCAGGATTCTCCTCCTCGCGGCCACCATCTTTGCAGTCGCTTCGGCACTGCTTCCTTTTGCGCCGAACTACTGGGGAATGCTGATCTTGGTTATGATTGCCGGTCTTGCTTCGGGCACTTTCTACTCTCTCACGATGACTTTCGTGTTGAGCGCCCTTCCCAAGCGGCTAATCATCTTCGGGATCGCAGCGTATGCGGCCGACATTGTTTTCGTCAGCAACATCGCATCCGTTCTCGAAGGTTGGTACGTCGAGTATCTATCCTGGCACTGGATCTTCTGGACTGCCGCGGTGGTCACGCCGTTGATGATGCTCTGTATTCATTTCGGAATTCCACAACGGCCTATCGGAGAGCTGAGGCCCAGTTGGCGCGGCTTCGCATATTTCAGTTGTGGCCTTGCCCTTCTTTACGGTGCTCTGGACCAAGGGGAGCGGCTGGATTGGTTGAACTCCGGCGTAATCGTCGCGATGCTCACCGGCGGCGTTTTCCTGGTGGCGGCGGCAGCGGCGAGACGGTTAATTCAGCCGAACCCCACCTTAAATCTTGCTTTTCTCAACAGGCGCAACATCATCATCCTTGCCGTATCGATTTTCGTATTCAAGTTTACGCACCTGGCTACGATTGTGCTCATCCCGGGGTTCCTGGGCAACATCCGAGATTACCGGCCTCTCGAGACTGGTCACGCACTCGCCTGGGTAGCGGTGCCGATGTTCGCTGTCGTCTGGCTGGTCGCATCTCTAGTGATCCATACGAACTCACGACTGATTCTGGCCTCCGGGCTCACCATAGCTTCCGTGGGCGGCTGGATGTGTGCGCATCT
>DATJMC010000013.1:0-51088 GCA_035508975.1 Occallatibacter sp. | reverse complement strand
GTCTCCATTCGGCAATAACCTTCTCAGCCGCCTTCCGCGGATCTGGATCAAGGTTGTCGACGAAAATCTTCGCCCGGACGTCTCCCATGCTCACCAATGCACACAAGCCGTCCTGATCCAGAGCTATCGCGTGGGAGCGACCGCATTCGAAACCTGGCTTCAGGCGTTCCATCTCTTCCAGGAGCGTTCGCACATACTTTTCCGCCTCCATGTTGGGGCGCTTGCCGAGAATTGACTGCCTTACGGCCTGCGTCCACTTCGCTGTAATTCCAAACCAGGCGAATCCCTCAAGCAGATCATGGATGACCATAAGCAACGCGCCAGAGAGCGCGATCCAAACAGCTACACCAGGGGCCTTGCTCCAATGAATTCCAATTGCCAGTCCGAACAACAGGAGAACCAGGCTGTAGATAAAGATCAGGGCGGGATTTGCCAAACTCATTTTCATTTGCACAGGTCACTTCCAAGCTATGCGTAGATGCCGTATTCATTCTGAAGTCGCCGCTCTTGGTCGGCCAGACTCCATGAGCGCGACCATTCGTACCTCCGGATCGCATCGAAGACCACCGGTGTCAAATCAAATTCGGGCACAACTTTGACGATGTCGCTCCAACATGGCCAGACCCCCGCGGAGAGGAGACCGATTTCGCGCTTGGCAACCCTCTTCCCGGTCATCGTGAAGATCGTCAGCCCGTCGCGGGAACGCTCCACTTCATAACCGCAAACCATCGGACTTGGTTTGACTGTCACTAGAATGTCGTGCAACCGATGTTCTGTGTCGGCGAGCCATTCTCTCTTTGTGCCATCGTCGAGTACTCGCCCTGTCCGCTCGAGCATTCGTGCGAACGGGATAGCTCTCTGACGCCACTGCGGCCTTTTTCTGATTCTGACTTCCATCTCAATGCTTTTTCGCTCGAGAACGTGGAATCCCACGGCGATCGATATCGGGCTGCAATGCCGACTCACGCTCTTCTCGGTCGAGATCGATCAGTTTGTGTACCTCACCGCGTTGAATCAACCATTCGACATATCCTTCCTCGCCGGTCAGCCTGGCAACCGCGGTTTCAAGGAGCTCGCGGTTCGATCGGATCCCTGTCTTCTTCTTCGCCAGCTCGACAAGTGCGGACGGAACCGACGCCCGCAAGGTCACCATGCGCAAATTGCCCATGGGGCGGCGCCGCGCTGCGGCAACATGATCTTTGTGAACCTTTTTATCGCTCATACCGGTAGCTTGTTGCTTAGCTGGCCTGCGACGTTCGCTTTCAGGAGTCTTCTTCACATAGCGCCTCCATTCATTCGAGGTCGATTACATGAACTTTGCCTGCGGGCGTGCTCGGCCTGTAACGCTCGTTCAAGTACGCCGCATTGATGAATCTCGTGGTTCCGTTATCGAATGTGCCCACGCCTCCATGAATATGACCAAAGACGTGGACCTTCGGCTTCTTCTCAAGGACGGCTTTTAGGAGCTCCTCGCAACCCAGGCGCTCGCCACCAGGCTCAACCTGATCGAGGATGCCGTAAGGCGGCCCATGCGTGATCAGAACATCTAGATCATTGGGGATGTGTTCCCAGTAGCGAGCCGCGCCGGGGCCGCGAGGATACATGAATGCCCAATTCATAAACTCTGGCGTGTAAGGCGATCCCCAGAAGCTGATGCCGTCTACTGTGACGCCTGAATTTTCGAGGTAGATCGCATTTGTAAGGAATGCACGCGCGAGCGACGGCGAGTCCTCAAAAAAGCGATCGTGATTGCCCGCAATGACGATTCGATGGGCAAAGTGCTGCTTCCCCATCCAGCGGTTGAACGAGGAGATCTCTGCGGGATGGTAGCCGGCGTTCATGAAATCTCCCGCATGGAGCAAAATGTCACCCTCTGGCAAGTCACTCACTTCGTCGTGATGCCCATGCGTGTCCGAGATTGCCACAATCCGCATCGCACTTCCCTTCGTGACGCCGAATTCGGCCGTCCTTTACCCTGCCCGATCATCTGGCCATTTAGTGGGTGCGCTGGCTGCATCCCGAGCTGCCTTGATCGGATCGGGATCCAGAGTCGTCAGCGCTATCTTGTACCAGTCCACAGCGCTGAGTCTGATCTCGACTCTGCCGTCGTGCCCTCGTCCGATGCTGTGGTCGTAGGTCGCATAGCACTTAACGGGAAGAAGCCGCTCCAGCTCCTCAAAGAATCGTTTCAAGTACTCGGCCGCCTGCAAGTTCTTAGTCCTTCTCCTGGTCCCTGCGTCCGTCACGGCATCACTCAATGGAATCGATCCGAGCGGCTTTTTGCGAGATCGCTTGATTCCTCTCTTCGACAGACACGGAATGTTGCATTCATCGCGACCTCAGCCATGCGGATTGATACCTCCAGATCTTCTGTAGGGTCCTCGGAATGGAGGAGGAAGCGCTCGAGGAGGAATCCTGCAAGTAGCGGCTTCTCAAAGAGCAAAACCAGCTTTCCGATCTCAACCCCGTACCATTCCCCATCGTGTCTAGCAAGATTGCCCAAGCTAGAGACAAACCAGTCTGCGAGAAATCTCGCCATGAATTGGTGATCTGCGAACTCGGGGTTGGCTCCCTCAAGTGCCTTCACCCGGCCAGCCACAGTGCGCCAATCGCTCTTCTCGGAACTCCTGATAGCCCGTCGAACTTGTTCATAGATTGCTCTCAGCTCTTCATCGGTGAGGTGAAGCATTGATGTGGCCTCGTTCCATGGCGATCGCGGTACGATTGTCTCTCGTCTGGCACCTATCGCCTCTATCCCACAAGCGGCTTTTCAGCAATTGGGCGGCGCTCGAAACACGACATCGTCATGTGGGATGTCATCATCTTTGCACACTATAGGTGGGTCGCACAACTGTGGTCAAAGGTCGATCTTGGGTGAGTGCCTGGACAGCGTAGACGCAAACAACCCATCAACTCGCCGCAGAAGGCATTCGGAACCGTCCTCCGTGGGCTGCGGCTGGAGCGCAAGGAGTCCCAAGATTCATACGCGCACGAAACCGGCTATCACAGGAATTACATAGGCCAGTTGGAACGCGGCGAGAAGAGCCCTTCTCTCAAGGCACTATTTGACTTCGCTCGGAGCTTTGGTATGCAACCCTCCGAGCTACTGCGCAGGGTGGAAGCAGCCATGTAGTGCTTACCCTGTGAAGGGATCCAAGACAGAGCTGACCCCCTGATTTGTAAACAAATCGCGTCTGAAAAGCGAAGATGTTTACAGCCAAGAGGATGATTGCGAGGCTTTTGTCCTGCAACATCAACAATCTGTTTAAGTTACAGAACAATTTACGATTCAATGGTCAACACAACCCTTTTGAGGCGCGCCGTTCTATAGATCTTTGGGTGTCAGTTGCGGCGAAAAGCTGATCCGACGCTGGTTGCGCAGGCAGGTAAAAACACCTCGAAAAGTGTTCCGCTCTTCCCTGCTCGTTCGGATGTTCGAAACGAGATGGTTCCCTCGTGTTTGAGAATGAGGGATCGGGAGACCCACAGTCCGAGGCCGGAACCTTTGAGTTCCTTGGTGGTGAAGAAGGGATCGAAGACATTCTTCCGGATATCGCTGGAAATGCCGCGCCCGCGGTCGTGAATGGTGACACACACTCCGGCGCGATGTTTTCTGCGGATCGATCGCACACGAACGACCACCGCTGATTCAGGCGGAGCCGCTTCAATAGCGTTGCGGATCAGATTACCGAATACCTGACTCAACTGTCCGGGGTAGGCGGAGACGGCCGGGGCCGGGGCGCGATTGTAGACCAGGCGAACCTTGTGGATTGCGGCCGCGGTTTGAAACAGCTCGATGATATCGGTGAGAGTGTCGCCCACATCCACCGGAACCGGGGCTTGGGAATCGCGATGGAAGGCGAGGGATTGCTTGGTAATTCTCGTGATGCGAGCCAGTTCTGTGTCGGCGCGGCTGAGCAGGCTCTGCGCATCGCTGAGCGACGTGCTCCTGTTTGCCAGGTAGATCAGGTTTGTGAGGGCTTCGAGCGGGTTGTTGATCTCGTGGGCGATGGCGTTGGCGAGTCTCCCGGTTGCGGCCAGTTTGTCGGCGGTTCTGAGGGCATACTCGGCGAGTTTGCGGTCAGTGATATCGGTGAGGATGATGATTTTGTCTTCGCCTGAGGAGCGGCTGGCGATGGGGTTGACCGACAACTGCAAGCTCCTGCGGCCGATGGAGAATTCGGCGCTCTGTTGCGGGTGACGATTGAGCGCGAACGAGGAATCGCCCATCAGGCGCTCAATCAATGAAGTGGCACTGTCGCCCACATGCGGAGAGAGCCTGGCTTCCACAATTTGTGCGAAGGCATCATTCCATCGCACCAGACGATCGTCGGCGTCGACAAGGGCTAGGCCCTGGGCGAGGGCATCGAAAGTGGCTTCCCAATGTTCCGCGGACTTGCGAGCGATGGATTCGGCATGACGCAAGCGCAGCAAGGACCGAACGGTCGCGACCAGGACGAGGCGATCGATGGGGTGGGTGAGATAGCCATCGGCTCCGCCTTCGAGGGCACGCACGCGGTCTTCCCTGGAGACGAAAGACGCGGAGATCTGCAGGATGGAAATCGAAGCGGTCTGGGGATCGCGCTTGATGCGCTGACAGACTTCGAAGCCGGAGATCCCGGGCAGATGCACGTCGAGAATCATGAGGTCGGGGAGGGTCTGGGCGATCGCGATTGCCTCGGCTCCCGAGGAAACCTGGTCACAAGCGAAGCCCGCCGCTTCGAGCGATCGCCGCAGAACGTAGCGGTTCTCTTCGCGATCGTCGACAATCACGACGCGTTGCCGTGCCGGGGGTGGCATCGTCTTTTCAAACAGCGGCTTTAGGAGCGATTCCAATCGACTTCACCCAATCAAGAAACGGCTGTGCGGACAGCCGGCTGGTGACATCTTCTTTGCGAACGATCTTGACGGAGGAGGACTCCAGCTCGGCCCTCTCTGAATCAGTAAGCACTTTAGATGTATAGATAAGGATTGGCAGCTTTTCGGTTGCCGCGCTGGCCCGTAATTGTCGAAGAATTTCGAACCCGCTGATGTCGGGCATGAGGAGGTCGAGGATGAGGGCATCGGGAAGGCCTTCTTTGAGAAGGCGCAGAGCCTCTTTGCCGTTGGAGGCTTCACGAACGTCGAGCCAAGGCTGGCTGAGGAGATCTCGGAGGATGTAGCGGGACACCTCGTTGTCGTCGACCAGGAGCAGCCGGCGGGTGCCTGTTTGCAGCGTCAGGCGGCGCAGTTCGCGCAAGAGGGTTTCGCGGTCGACAGGCTTGGGCAGGAACAGGCTGCAGCCCCGCGCCAGAGCGGCGTTTCCGTCGTCGTAGGCGCTGGTCATCAACAGGGGAAGGTCGGGATGTTTCTCGCGCATCCGGGAGATGAAGCCCCATGATTGCTCGTCACCGATGTAGACGTCGGCCACGACGGCGGCCGGAGTATGGCGTGCCGTCCATACCTCAGCCTGGGCGACGGTAGAGGTGAGAATGGGCTGAAACTCGGAGTTGCGCAAGAACAGTTCGAAGACGTGGCCAGTTTCGGGATTGTCTTCAAGAAACAGCACAGGGGCGCGGTGGAACTCGGGCGCGGGGAGGGTGACGGACTCGTCGCGGTCGAACGATTCGCCGACGTAGACAGTGGGAATCCTGCAGAAGAATGTGGCTCCTTTGCCCAACTCGCTCTCGAACCAGATTTCGCCTCCCAGCAACATGGCGAGATTCCGGCAAAGGGGCAAGCCGAGCCCGGTGCCGCGGTAGCGGTCCTGCAGGGGATTCTCGACCTGGCTGAATTCGCGGAAGATGGTGTCGTGGTGTTCGGGCGCGATTCCAATTCCGGTGTCGGCCACGGTGAAGAGGACATTTTTGTCGTCGATGGTGCGCGCGGAAACGCGGACGTGGCCTTTAGGCGTAAACTTCAGCGCGTTCGAGATGAGGTTGCGCAGGATCTGCGAGACCTTGCCTTCGTCGGTGTGAAGGGGCGCCAGGTCGCGGGCATCTTCGAAGATCAGATCCACGGAGGTGTTGTCGGCGAGCAACGGCTTGAGCATGCCCTTCAAGGCGCTGAAGAGCTCCAGGACCTCGAAGGGCTTGGGACGGATACGGATCTTGCCTGCCTCGACCTTCGCGAGGTCGAGCAGATCGTTGACCATCTCCTGCAGATCGCGCGCGGACGATTCGATGTAGCGAATCTGCTTTGTCTGTTCCTGGGTCAGATCGCCGTCGAGGCGGTCGAGCAACATGCGCGCCAGCGAGATGATGGAGTTAAGGGGAGTGCGAAACTCATGGGAGACATTGGAGAGGAACTTGGTTTTCAACTCCGAGGCCCGGCGCAGATAGTCGGCGCGCTCGTCGAGTTCCGCATAGAGGGCAACGACGCCGCGGTTTGTGTCTTCGAGCTCGCGATTGAGCAGTTCGAGCTCTTCCTGGCGCGAACGCAGCTCCTCAAGGGTTTTCATCAGCTCGCGGTTTTGTCGCTCGATTTCTTCGAAGGGGCTTGCGGGGATGCGCGCCGTCAGTTTCGTATTAAGATCGCGCGCCATGCGCAGAGTCCAAATTCCCTGGTGAGGCGGAATGCGCTTTGCCATGCGCACGACGGTGCCCGAAGGCGAGGCGTCGATGGTGAATTCGTCCATCAGCCGCCTGGTTCCGAGGATGCCCATGCCCAAGCCGGTTTCAGAGCGATAGCGTCCGGCGAGGATCTGGGCAAGGTTGGGGATTCCGGGTCCGGTGTCGGAAACGGTCACCTGAAGGCTTTGGGGAGGCTCGAGTTCCAGGGCGAAGGTGACCTTACCGCTGCGCGCGTAGCGAAAGGCGTTCCTTGCCATCTCCGATGTCGCCGTGGCGAGGCGAATCTGGTCCTGATTATCGAGGCCCAGCTCTGCGGCGATTTCACGCGCGCGCTGGCGCGCCTGGACAACATCGCGTTCGTTCAAGAGAGCGAGATGGACGATCACTTGCGACATCAGGTTGCCTTGATGACCACGACACTGGCATCGTCGCGCTGCCGACGGAAATCGCGGAGCAAAACTCCGCCGATCACGGCTGCATGGCGCGCGGTGAGGCCCGGATAGGAAGCCAAATCCCATTTTGCCTGGACGCCGTCGGAATGCAGGACGAGCACGCCGTCGGCAGGCCAATCTGATTGGAATTCCTGGATCCTGGACAGATGCAATCCCAGGGTTCCGTTGTGTGAAACGAAACTGCGCGAAGTCCCGTTCGCGAAGAGCGAACAGGAGATATTGCCCACGCCGGCGAAGACGAGAACGCGCTGCTTCGGCCGAAGCTCGACGATCGCGGCAACCGCGCCGCGGGTTTTGCGCAACGCGTCGTGCACGTACTCGAGCGTCGTTCCCGGCGGGGAGTCGACGTGTTCGCGAAAGCTCGAGATCGCTTCCCTGGCGGCTTCGGTTGCGCCCCACCCGTGCCCGAGGCCGTCGACGAGGAGGGCGACGGTTCGTTCCGGGGTGCAATGGCAGCTCCAGTCATCTCCGCAGACGCGCTCGCCGGGATAGGGGACGGCAAACCCGGCGACCTGCAGAGGGTGGGCCGGTTCAGCTTGTCCCAGCTCGAGCATCACAACGGTGCCGGTCTTGCCGGAGAAGATGTCCAGCGCGGTGGCAATCCGCTTCATGGCGCCGAGACCGCCGCCCATGGTTCCCGAGGTTGAGTAACCGTCGGTCATGGCCTTGGCGAGATTGGCGATGCCAGTTCCGCGATCGAGGGCAAGAATCCGGGCAAGGGGACCATTGCCTTGATTGACTCCCGCGAGGACGACCTGGCCGCCGCCGCCATGAACCAGAACATTGCGCGAGGCTTCGGTCGCGAGAAGCGCTAGTTCGCCGGATCGGGTTTCATCAAACCCCAACCGATGTGCCGCAGACAATGCCGTCCGGCGGACTTCGCCAACCGAACTGGCATCGGTCACGGGAACCCATTCTGCGAAGGTCATCTCCATCGAACTATGGTGATCCGAGTCCCTTTACCCACTCCTGATTCGATGCTGAAATCATGGACGAGCCGCTTGCTTCCCCCCAGACCTAATCCCATACCTGAGCCGGTGGTGAAACCATCTTTCAATGCCATTTCAATGTCTGGAATTCCCGGTCCATTGTCCTCGAAGGTGAGACGCAGACCCGATTTCGCGCCTTCTTTGAGGACCTCGAGGGTCATGTCGCCGCCCTTGCCATGATCGAGTGCATTACGAGCCAGTTCGCTGGTCGCGGTGACGAGCTTGGTTTGATCGACGAGGCTGAAAAGCAATTCAACAGCCCACTGCCGCACCTTCTGGCGGGCAAGGACCACATCGTTCGAGTTTTTGAGCGGTACGGACTCACGCTTCAGGACGCTCATCACCCGATCCTGAGTTCAATGCTGGGAGGGCGCCATAGAGCAATTCCATTCCTGCTTCGACGCTCAACGCCGTTCGCACGCCGGGAAGGGACATCCCCAACTCGACGAGCGTGATGGCGACCGCGGGCTGCATGCCCACCACGACAGTCTCGGCACCCAGGACCCTGGACATCGCGGCGATGTTGGCCAGCATACGGCCGATGAAGGAGTCCACGATTTCGAGCGACGAAATGTCGATAAGCAGGCCCGTGGATCCCCACTCGGAGATCCGCTGGGTGACGTCGTCCTGCAGTTGCAAGGCAAGCTTGTCGTGCATGTCGACCTGGATGGTGACCAGGAGCAGGGAACCCATGCGAAGGACCGGAATGCGTTCCATCTACTCCTCCCGCTTGGCGAACAAGCCGCTGATGGGGCTCACCGGCGCGGTGGCCAGGCGTGTGACAGTACGGCCGCTGCGGCTGAGCGCCAAGGCGAATGCGTCGGACAGCTTCGCCTTGGTGATGACGTCCTCGAGATTGATGCCGAGGTGAACGATGGTCTGGGCGATCTGGGGCCTTACGCCGCTGATGATGCACTCCGCGCCCATCAGGCGGGCCGCGGTAATGGTCTTCAGCAGGTGCTGGGCGACGAGGGTGTCCACGGTGGGAACGCCGGTGATATCGATGATCGCGAATTTGGAGTTTGTGGCGACAACGGTCTGCAAAAGATTTTCCATCACCACCTGGGTGCGCGCGCTGTCGAGGGTGCCGATGATGGGCAGGGCGAGGATACCGTCCCAGAGCTTGACGACGGGAGTTGAAAGCTCCAGGATCTCCTGTTGCTGGCGGAGGATCATTTCCTCCTTGGCGGTCATATGGGCTTCGGTCGTGACCAGGGCCAGGCGATCGAGCAGTTCGGTGGCCGCCCAGAGGGCGTCAGACATCTTGGGTTGGTCGGACGCGAGTGTCTTCTGAATCACGGAAAAGAGGGGCCGCTTGAGCGACAAGACAAACGTGGCGACCTCGACGAGAGAAAAACCCTGTCGTGCGCGGGAGGCGGCAATGCTTTGCAGAAACTCGCGCGTCTCAGTCCACCCGGCCGAGGAAATCTCCGTTGGCTCACTTGTCTTGACGGCGCTGACGACGGCAGCGAGGAGAGTACGGCACTGTTCGTCGAGTTCGACCTTGCTGATCAGGTCGCTTCTCTGAACAGTTTTGGCCATGTCGCGGATCCACTCCGCGCGGATTTTGTCTTCGTTGCTGGAGATGATCTCCGCCAATTGATCCATTTTGATTTCCTTGAGAGCCTGCGCAGACTCACGGGTGCAGCACTGCACTGAATGGAAGCCTGGGGATTGGGAAGAGCGAGATGCCGGCCCCGAGGAATAGAGGAAAGTCGAAAACTGGCTCTTGCGTGAAGTTCAAGCGGAAGGAGCGAGGTTCAACTGGCCCAATGCTTCGCGAAGCGCGCAGGCACCCTCCCATTTGCCCACGTAGTTCGTTACCTTGAAAAGACTGCAGATCGATCGTTGTTCTTCACCAAGGACTGACCAGACGATCAACGGAATCTCAGAGAGCCTGGGCGTGCAGTGCCAGTAGCGCAGCAGTTCATAGCCGCTATCGTATCCCAGGTCAAGATCGAGAAGGATGCCATCGGGCAGCGGACCTTCTCCATTGAGTCCCTTATCCAAATAGGCTTTGGCAGCATCAAAACTGTATCTTGCTTCGACCTCAGGAATTCCCATTGCCCGTGCCGTATCCGCCGCGATTTTCATATCCTTGGGCTCATTTTCAACGACGAGCAAGCGTTTCGTGGACTCCATGCGATCCCCCGGGGGGTAAAACGTGTCCGCAGTGTAACGTAGCGTTGCCGATCGGTAAAGCGTCCTGTTGAGGCTGGAGGGCGATTCCGGATGATCCCAATTTTGGCAGGGGGCGGCTGAGAGACTGCTTAGCGCACCAGCATGATCGGATTGACCCAGAAGGCAGCGCGGTTGCCTGAAGGGTCGAGCACAGTCACCTGGCAGTCATATTCTCCGGGCGCGAGCTGACTGAGCGGGATATGGAAGCTGAGGGGCACGACCCCCAGCCGGCTTGCGGGCACGGGAGTAACAGCGATCGGACCCGCCGTGTAGGCCTTCACCTGATCTTTGTAGAAGCTGACCATTGCGACCAAGGGAGGCTGAGACTTGGGCGGGGCCGTGACGGGAGGCGCACCTGCCCTGGCTTGCGGCGCCGCCGGCGCGTCCGCGGCCAGCGCACTGTTGCCCGCATACGCCTGGAGGTAGACGAACATTTCCCGGCCGATATTGAAGACGCGGGTGACGCTGGGGATGAGCTTGAATCCATCTTCGACGAGCGGATTATCTGCATCATCCTTGGCGAGCTGTTTGCCTTTGGTTGCGTTGTAGAGTGCATCCTTCAAGCCGACGCGCTGGCTGCTCAGGACGACGGAACTGATCGGCAGTCGCGGCATCACCCTGTTGAGGTTGGGAATGACGAATTCGGTCTGGTAGGTGCCGATACGCCCGGTGACGTCGTCGCGGGCGAGGAACTTGATGGAATAGCGGCCGGGCAAGAGCGTGAAGCTTGAATCGTACTCGACGGGCCGCTTGGCCAGTTCCACGGCTGTGGAGTCGCTCAGCTTGATATCGACGTAGTCGCGGACATTGCTGACGGTGACGCCGCCAACCATGTCCTTGATCTCGCAGACAAAGTCGATGACGGTGTGCTCTGCTCCGAATTTCTTGGCGAGCGCCAGTTCGCGGCCGGGGATCTTTACGGCGATCGGCACGAAATATTCGGCGCGGTTGAGCTGGAAGTAGTCGATCTCCATGGCGATGGTCAGGTCGGTGATCGGATCTCCCAGCATCAAGGCGTCTTCGAGCTGGCGCTCCTTGTCGGCGGCGGTGTAGCGGCTGAAATCCTTGTTGGCGTAGTAGCCCTGCCGATAGTCGAGGTTGGCGTCGCGGGGAGGATCGAGCGAGACCTTGACTCGGCGGAAGCGCCCATTCTGCGCGGTGTTTGTGGTGTAGTAGCCGATGACGTAGTAGTCGGCGACGGACTTCTGGGCCTGCACGATGCCCCGCATCAGGTCGTTGTTGTCGAACTGCGCTTTGCCGCCGGTGTCGGCGGCCAGGGTGTACATGGTGTCCTGGGACTGCTGAAACTGGTCGGTCACGGCCTGGGCGGCGGCGCCGGAATACATGCCGACATTGCCGGGCGAACCTTGGGTGGCATCGCCGAGGGGCGCCGAAGCCACCAGCCCGCGCGCGTCGATGGGCCAGAATGCGACGCCGGCGCGAATCGCCGCGTCGATGGTGGCGTGGAGCTGGGCCTGGTTGTCGACGCCGTTGAGGCGCAACCCACTGGCGAAATAAATGAGCACCTTCTTCTCGCTCATCTGGCCGAGCATCTGCGCCGCGGTTTGCAAGGCAGAGAGCTGGCGGTCGGTATTGAAGATGTTGAACTCGCTATCGTCCTGGCCGAAGGCGGCACCGGTGTCGGCGCTGCTGGCGTCGTCGATCGAGTCGGTGTTTCCCTGCCCTTCGCCGACGACCAAGGTTTGCAGAATGCTGAGCAGCCGGTTGCGGTCGGCAGAAAAATCCTGGAGCACGTCGACCGATCCGCCCTGAAAACGCAGGATCGCGACCAGGTCGGAGGCGGTCATCTGGGTGCGGATGAATTTTTCTGCGGCGGCAAGAGCGCGCATCTGGTCCTGCGGCTGCATGGCGGTCATATCGAAGTAGAGCGCGATCAGGCGCTTGTCACGATACTGGGTGCGATCTGCGCGCTCCGGCGCGATCTGGGTGCGGGTGAGCTTTCGATAGATGGTGAGGTCCTCGTCGCCGGCGGGCGTTCTGGGCAAGGGGTTTCCCGGCAGCACCAGTTGCTGATGCTCGCAGAAGCGGATCGTTTGCGGCTGGCCGTCTTCGGTTACGACGAAGTCCTTGGCCGTCAATCCGTCGATGAATCCCCCTTGCTTGTCTTTGACGACAACGGTCTCGACCACCAGCTGGGAATTGATGTGAAGGGTGTAGCCCTGCGCTTGCGCTTGATTCGCATTGGTGCCCACCTGCTGCGCGCAGGCCGGCCATGCGGCCACGAGGGCAAGAATCCAGAGCAGTGCCCGCGGGGTGCGCATGGTTAAAACCTCAACCGCGCCGTGATTTGCATACTGCGCATGGGGTTCACGGTCGCCGGCAAGCCAAATGTCGTACTGTTTACGGTCGTGTTCCAAGCGGTAAACACGCCGTGGTTCAAAGTGTTTGTTGCGTCGACGCGGACATCGAGATTGAATCGGCTCTGCAGGCGGAAGGTGCGGGCCAGCGAGGAGTTCAGGGTGAACTGGTTGGGGCC
This sequence comes from Occallatibacter sp., assembly GCA_035508975.1. Classification (GTDB taxonomy): domain Bacteria; phylum Acidobacteriota; class Terriglobia; order Terriglobales; family Acidobacteriaceae; genus Telmatobacter. The sequence continues at coordinate 38,418 of DATJMC010000013.1, read as the reverse complement.
GGTGATGGAATCTCTCCGCGCCGTGCCCCACTGGCCTGCTGGAGGCGCGGCGTAGGCCGCATCGTTGAGGAAGTATCCGGCAGGGGCCTGCGTCATGGAGGCGCCGGTGAGGTTGGGACGAATCGTGCCGGTAAAGCCGGTGCCCGGCACCGTAGCCAGATAGAGCGGGGTTTCAGGCAAGCCCGTTCCCGCGGTGATCTGCGTTGATACGGTCCACTCCTTGAGCATGCGACCGCGCCAGCCACTCAGCAGGGTTCCTCCGCCGAGCCCCATGCCTGAAGTGTATTGAAGCTGCGCGGTCACCAGGTGGCGCTGATCGAAGGTTGAGAGCCCGCGTTCGGCGCGCAGATCGAGCCAGTTTTGCGCGATGGATGGCGTGGGAAGCGGCGTGGCCGGGGTCAGCGGATTGGTCGACGAGGTGACGGCGCCGTGTCCCTGTGCTCCAACCTGGGCGTCGTCATCGAGAGCCTTTGCAAAGGTGTATTGGAACGAGCCGGCAAATCCGCTGCGCAAGCGGCGACGCAGTTGAATGGTTCCGGCCTCGCGGGTGGAATTGCCGCCGGAGGTGCGATAGGCGAAGCCAATAGGGCACGAAGGGCAGGGGCTGGCAGCGCCGATTGGATAGGTATTGGGCAGAAACTCCTGCATGCCGTGCGTCCCCTTGGTCCCCAGATAGGTCGCAGTCACCACCAGCGCGGCGGGCAAGTCGCGCTGCACCTGGAGCTGCCAATCCTGGGCGTAGCCCACGCGCAGTTTGGGGTCGAGAGCAAAGGTATCGGCGGTTGTGCCCGCGCAGTTCTGGAACCCGTTGGCAAGGGTTAGTGGGCAGGTGGGGCTGTTGGCCACGCTCAGGCTGGTGGAAAGCGGAGCCTGCTGCGCCATGCTGTCGTCGGCCGACAGATAGACTGACGTGTCGTCGTAGATTCCGTAGCCCGCACGGACGACGAGCGTGGAAGCGGGGATCGGACGCCAGGAAATTCCGATACGCGGCTCGATTCCATGACGATCGGGTTGGACGAGCGAACTGGGATATTTCATGCCCGTGACGGGGCCGACCGGATTGCTGGCGAGGACAGGCGCGGCCGCCGAAAATCCCGGGGCAATGTCGAGATTGACCAGCCTGCCGTAGAGCTCTGTCATGGGGGCGCCGTAATCCCAGCGCATACCCGCATTGATTGTGAATGTCGGCTTCAATCGCCAATCGTCGGTGAAAAATGCATCATAGACGGGCTGGCGAAAATATTTGTCGGCATTGCCGAACGAAACTGCACTCGCATCGGGGATGCCCAGCAGGAAATCGGCAAAGTCGGAGCCCGTGGCGGGGACTGCTCCGCTCGAGGAGACCGTGCCCGGCGCCGCGGTGGCTGCTCCCGTGAAGGTGAATATCCCGCGAGGATTCTGCTCCTCGTACTCGTTGAACTCCTGCTTGCGAAAGTCGCCGCCGAAGGTGAGCTCGTGGCTGCGCAGCGTGGTGGAGATGCTCAAGGAGAAGGCGTCGGTGCGGTTGCGATTGAATTCACTCTGGGCGTCGGAGAGACCCGCGATGCTCTCGAAAGCGAGTGCGGGCGGTCCCCAATCGCCTGGAGACTGGTCGTTACCGTTGATGCCGGCTTCTCCTGAGATATTTTGGCGTCCATCGAACTGCGGCCTCACCAGGGTGCGCAGCCGCGTGAAGTGATAGCCGAGGAGCAGGAAGGTCTGATGACGGAAACGGTGCGACCAGTTGACGTTGGTGTCGATGCCAAGCGTGTCGGTGGTGTCGAGAAAGCCGAAGAGATTGGTGCTGCCCGCGCGTGAGCTGCGGAATCCGAATCCGCCGTACATCTGGTCGCGGCGGCCCATGGTGCGATTCATCCGGGATTGCAGGGCGTCGAGGTGCGAGCTATTCAGGACCTCCGCCTGGTAGTTGTAGCGGGAATTGCCGGCGAGATTGGGGAGGGGATAGAGATTGAGCAAAGACGCTGCCTGGGGGCTCACGGGAACGGGCCCTGTAAAGGGCAGGCCGGTGGCGGGATTGTAGAGGATGACGGGTTGGCCTTGCGCGTTGAGCACGTTGGAGAAGTCACCCATGCGCTCGGCGGCGGTTGGAACGAGCCCCGAGAGACTCGAAGCATCGTTGCTGCGCGTCCATTGATACGCGGCGATGAAATTCGGCCCATTGTGAATGAGGTGGGGAATGTTGAGAGGACCTCCGAGGGTAAACAGGCCGGAGTAACGGCTGTAGTAATCCTTGGGGACCTGCAGGCCAGTGAGGGAATAGGGACGCGCGTCGAAGATCGAGTTATCGACGATGGCGCCGATGCCGCCGGTGTAGAGATCTTTGCCGCCGGGGCGCCGATTGCCGAAGGCCCGCGCCAGCGAGAATGGCGAAGTGGCGGCGTTATTCTCGCTGCCGTTGATCAGCAGACCATCCGCTGATTTTTCCGCAGATTCCTCGGGCGGAGGCTGCGGTGGAACATCCGCGGGTTTACCGCCAGCCTCGTCTTTTGAGGGCCTGGGAGCTTCGATCGGCGGGATGGACTGCGGGGCCGGCATCGCCGTAGGGTGGGTAACCTGAGTTTGCGCGAGGACCTGATCCAGCGCGAGGAGCTTCAGCTCCCAGTTTCGTTGCGGAGCACCGGGAGCCACCGTGACTTTGTCTTCGAGGGTTGCGAAGCCGGAGATTTCGATCTTGATCTTCCACTGGCCGTCGGCGAGGTCGGGAAACTCGTAGAGGCCCTGGCGATCGGTAAGGGCGGTCAGCGTATTTTTCCCATTCGACACGGTGACGGTTGCGCCGGGCACGGGAGCGCCGCGGAAAAACACTTGCCCGTGGTATTCGGTTGCCGATCCGATCCGGGCGCCGAGGATGACCACGAGCGCGCACACGAGGATCAGGCGCCGGATCTCCCGCCGTCGAGGATGTGGCAGCATGCACTAATTCGCTGAAGGCTGCTCGACATGGTCGAGCACGAGCACGTCGACTTGCGTTTTCTCCGCTTCGAGCTTCAGGCCGATCTGTTCCTGGATGGCCGTGAAAAGCGGAGGCGGCGCATCGGCCGCGTCACTCGGCGGAGGAACCTTGATGCCCATGCCGCCGAACTGGGATTCGTCCGGAGTCCACTTCAGCAGAAAGTCCCATCTGCCGTCGAGTTTTGTCTGATCGACCACAGGGCGATCGAGAACCGCCGATTGCAAGAGGTTGGTGAAGTCTCCCATTTTGGCGTTGGTCACCGTCAATACGCCGAGGCCGCGGAAAAACAGGCCTGGCAGGCCGTTCGGATTGCCCGTATTCTGCGTCATCTTCGGGCCGTTCTTGGCGACGCTCAACACGTAAGCCGACAACTCTTTCTTGTCGTTGTGAAACTTCAGCTGGAACCGGTCGGCCAGCAGCTTCTGCACCATTGACTTCAACTGCTGGGCGCTTGGCGTTCCGGGGGTATCGGGCTTGGCAGAGATGTCGAACTTGGTCGAGCCCATCCACTCCGGGCCGCCGATCAGCTGCTTCTCATGCATGCCATAGGCGAACTTGATGAGATCGGCGAGGGTGGTGTTGATGGTTGCGAACTCCGCGCCGCGCCACACAAATGCTTTGCCGGGCTGGTCGGGTTTGCTCGGCTTGATGGTCGCTACTTCGAAGCTTGGGTCCGCATCGGCGGCCATGGGGGGCACGGGCTTGGGCGGCTCGGGAATCGCCCACGCGGTTTCAGGCGTGGCGCGCACAAAGGTCAAAGGCAGCGGATTGGGGCCTTGCGTCCAGGTACCGGCAATCGACTTGCCATCGGCAGACATGGTGCCTTCATATTTTCCGTCGATCATGTCGATGGAGAATTTCAGGACCTTGTCCTGGAAGCTGACGGAACTGACGGGCAGCGGCTGGCCGCCCTGGTCGATGCTGTAATTCACCGCTTTCAACTCACCCTTGTCGCCGCGACTGACCTTGAGCACGATGCGCAGATCGCGCTGGGGAATATGCAGGGTACCTTGCCAAGTGTCTTCGATCTTCAGGCCCGCGCTTTCCTGCGAGTGAAGTGGTACCCCAGGCGCTGCGAGGCTGCAAGCAACAACTCCGATGAGCAGGATTTTGCCTGCCTGCCGCCGAGACCAAACACAGTTTTTCATTTGAGGAACGCTCCCCTTTCGTGCCCGGTCTTTGTATCGCGAGAGATACAAAACCGCCATGATGGATTGGGCATGAGAAGAATACACGCATAAGACGGACGGGGCGTTGGTTTCGTTTCTCAAGGCGGCCATTTTTGCGCGGTCTCTCATGCACGAGGGTTGGAGCGAATTTCGTGAAGGATGGATCGAGATTTCACATCTCGATCTACTACAGTTGTCATATTTTCTACTACAACTGAGGCAGGAATGAAAAGAAAAACCTGGATGGATTCGTCACAAAAACGAAATGAGCGGGTTAGCCCCGCTCATTTCGTCCTGCTCCAGCTCTATCTATGTGTGTAATGTAAGGTGCACCGAGGTTATGGGCTGGCGAAGTTGGAAGGAATGCTTTGGGCGGCGGCGTCGACGCCGGGACGTAGTCCAGGCATCCCGCTGCGTATGAGCCTGCCCGGCCGGTGCAGCCGACTTCGGCGACGAACGAAGAATCCAGCGCCCGATCCAGAAACGCACAAACAGGCGGCGACAGGGCATGCCGTGCAGCGTTCTCTATGTTTTGATTTGAAGCGATTCGGACGTCGTCCCGAAGAGATCAAAAGCATTCGACAAAGGCCCCAGGGAGCCACAACCCACCTGTCTGCGCGCGTTGGCGAAGTTGCTTACTGGCGAGGATCAACCAGGCGGTTTGATTTGGCTCTGAATCAGAATCGGACGATTGTTTGGATGCGGCCGTGACAGTGGTCACTAAAGTGTTAGGTGATGGTTACCTAAGTAGTAGGAGCCGGGAAAGGGGCTTCCCTGCCAAAGGCCGAAGGGTTGTGTCCGGCTTGCGTCGCTGCCTTGCCGATCGATTCGAGAGTGCAGAGTCTTGCTTCGTTCGCTGGCGGCTCGGTCTTCAGGAAAAAACGGAAAATGCCGGGCTGCGAGCAGATGGAAAACGGCGAGGCGAGACAAAGAAAATCTGAATTTCTGAACAAGTTTGCTGTCTGAACCGTCTAGATGACAAGAAGTTCAATCCATCCTTGTTTTGGAATTGACCATCCGTCGAGGAAGCTTACACTTGACGTGCAGCACAAAGAACTGATTCCCCACGCTCAGAGCACATGAAGAACAGCCCTCACCCAACCCTCAGCCAGGTTGCTCGCCGAGCCGGAGTGGGCACAACGACCGTGTCCCGCGTGATTAACGGCGGCGATCGGGTGAGCCCCGAGACGCTGGAGCGGGTGCGCCGGGTGATCCAGATGCTGGGCTACACGCCGAACCAGGCGGCCCGCACCCTGAAGGGTCATCGTACCAAGACGATTGGACTGATCATTCCCAGCATTGCCGATCCATTTTTTTCGAATCTCGCGGAAGCCGCGCAGGGAGTGGCGCGGGCCAACGACTCTCTGATGATTGTGGTGACGACTTCAAACGACCCGCGCACCGAGATGGAGAACCTGGATGTGCTGGTTCGCCACCGCGCAGACGGATTGCTGATTGTACCGGCCAACTCGCAGAGCCAGATGCTGCCGAGCCTGATCGACCGCATCGCGGTGCCGGTGGTGGCGATTGATCGGCCGGTTGCGCAGTCGTCCATCCCCAGCGTGGTATGCGATAACTTCCGCGGGGCGATCACCGGCACGCAGCACCTGATCGACCATGGCTACAAGCAAATCGTCTGCCTGACGGGCGAGAGCACCCTGTACACGATTCGCGAACGCATGCGCGGCTACCGCAAAGCCGTTGAGACGGCGCATCTGCCGTGCACTTTCGAGACCACGGTCAAGGACTACAAGTCGGCGGAATACGCCATTAAGAGCCTGCTGGATGGCCCAAATCCTCCCGACGCGATCTTCGCGACCAAGAACAGCACAACGATCTTTGCGATCGAAGTGCTGCAGGCGCTGAATGTCCCGGTTCCGCAGTCGATCGCGTTGCTGGGATTCGACGACTTCGAGCTTGCGTCGACGGTGCGGCCTTCGATCAGCGTCATCCAACAGCCGGTGGAAGAGATTGGTCGCCGCGCGGCGGAGATTCTGTTCGATCAGTTGCTGGAAGAGCGGAAAGGCAATGGAGCGAATCCGGATCATTCTCTGCACGTCAAGCTGCAGACCCGGTTGATCCGGCGCAGTTCGTGCGGCTGCACGCCTAACCAGGCAGGAGAACTGCGTCTCACTTCGGCGGATTAGGTGTATCCACGGAAGATTGGGTTCCGTTGAGTTTTCCGCAGATATCCAGCTCTTTCTTTGCCTGCTCCTGCATGCCTTCGCGACGGTAGACGCGGGCCAACTGGAAGTGAAGCTCAGAAGCCTTGGGAGCGAGGCCGATCGCTTTCTCCAGTTCGCCCTGCGCCTTGGGGAGATTGTTTGTGGCCTCGTAGGCGCGCGCAAGCGCTTCATGGGCGCGCGGGTTGTCTGGAGCCAGCGCGACGGCTTGGGTCAGGTTGGGCAGCGCCTCGTCAAACTGGTTGGTCTCGTTGAGCAGCGTGCCGAGATTGAGATAGGGCTGAGAGTCGACCGGGTGATCGGCTTGCCAGTTGATGGCGGTTTGAAAAGCTTCCCTGGCCTTGTCGTTCTGGTTGGTAGCGCGCCAGGCTAGCCCCAGATTATTTTCTGTTTCGATGGAATGGGGACGCAAGGCCAAGGCATGCTCGAAGGTGGCGATCGCCTTGGGATAGTCGCCTTCGTTGTACTGGGTGCGACCGAGCAGATACCAGGCGTCGCCATCGTCCGGTCTTTCCCTGGTGACTTCAGAGAACCACTTGTCTGCGTCGACATAGTCTCCCAGGAGGACGTAGTCGGACGCGATGGTCATGAATTCGTCGGCCTTTGGTCGCCGGTATTTCGCGCCGACGGTGAACTCGGCGAGAGAATCACGAGCGCGCTGCTGGCGGAAGAGCACGTAACCGAGCAGGAAATGGGCGTCAGCCGATGCGGGGTTGGCGTTGAGGTAGGTGCGCACGAGAGCTTCCGATTTTGCCAGGAGCCCGGACGTGGCCAGCGAACGTGCCTCGGCGAGCGGATCGCCAGCGCCCTGGCCGAAAGCCAGCGCGCACGCTCCGAGGAGCGCGGCGAATCCGAGATGGCGGACTATCCTGCGCATGCTCTGATTATTGTTTCTTTGCGGAGGCGGAGCAATCCTCCGGCTTGTCTTTGACCTGATCGCGCAGGCGGCGCAGGTCTTCAAGGTCAGGGCTGTAGACAAGCGCGGATTCGAGCGTTCCCTGGGCGGCGCGTGCATCTCCTTGCGCGCACTCCACGCGCGCCAGATTCATTGCCAGCCCCGCAATGTCGTTGTTGTTATCAAAAGCCTTGCCAAGGAGCTGTGCGGACGCGGCCAGGTTTCCCTGCTTGGCTCGAAGAGTGCCCAGGTTGGACAAGGCGGTCAGATCCACCGGATCGAGTACGAGGACACGGCGAAACGCCGCTTCGGCCGAGGGGAAATCTCCGCGCTCGGCGCTTAAGGTGCCCCAGGCATCGAGTGCGGCTTTGTCGTCGGCGATGGAGTCCTTGAGTTGGGAGAAAAGATTCCATGCCGTAGTTTCGAACGACCGATCGCCCTCGAGGAGCAGCTGATACTCCGCCATCGCGAGGTCACGTTGCGTGGTGCCGGGTGAGAAGATCGGCTGCAATTCGCCGGAAGATGCCCGGTCCTCTGTGGAGGTTTGGGTATCTGGAAGCCGGAGGATGCGATGGTCGGTCCACGCGACGTGAGGAATGTTTTCGGCGCCGGTGCGCCGCATGTGGCAGCTTGTGCAGTCCGGGGTTTCCGGATGATGGGAGGCAGCGAATGCGGGCTGCGCGTGGCAAGCGAGGCACTTGCTTCGATAAAACGCGATCCGCTGGTCGGGGCCTGGAGTGAAGTGCGGATCGTGGCAGCTCATGCACGACATTTTGTCGCCGCTCATGCGCTTGCAGGTGCTCTGGCTGAGCTGCTCAACTTCGCTCACCCCGCGCGCCCGCGGATCGGCTTTGCTGCGAATGTAAAAAGCCAGATAAGTGGAAATGGACTGACCGGGCTGGTAGTTGAGCACGGACTTGGCGGCGCGCTGGACGGTGACGTCGCCCTCGAGGTGACAGCTGATGCAAACCGAATCGCGGGCATCCGCGTCAAGACGCGCGGGATTGACGATGGGTGCTTTTCCGGCGGACCGGACATGCGGCGCGGAGTCACCGTGGCAGGCTTCGCAGGTGATGCCACCATGCAAGAACGGCAGGTCGCGGTATCGATTCAAGGTGCCCGGCAGGCCGGCCTGCACGGCGCTCATGTGGCAGCGCAGACAAGCGCTCTCAGCAGGAATCGCGGGCGGCATGCGGCGCATTTCGCCGAGGCCGGGCTTCATGTCGTAACTGCCGGATGCGGCGTACCACGCTACCGGAGACTCAAAAAGGGCGTCGCGAATGAAATAAAGATAAGTCACGCCTAAGTGGCCCGAGCCGAGGAAGTAACTCAGCTTCCTGCGCACTGGCTCAGCGGGAAAACGCGGGTCGCTCGCGGAGAGGGTCGCCTGGCCATCGCTGGTGGCGATGGTGTAGGTGACTCCCGAGGGCGGGTGCAGGTAAGTTACCGGCCGCAGCTTCTGCGTGGCCTCTCCGCTGGCGTTTGCCATGGGGGTGGCAAGATAACTGCGCACGATCTGCGCATGACAACGAGCGCAGGCTGCGTCGGCTTCGCGGACGGGTGTAGCGTCGGGCTTCGCGACTGCGAAGAGCGAGAGATGCACGATGAGCGGGAGCAACCCCAGGCACGACGATCTATTGCGCCGCATTCTTGAGGTTCGTGGCGTCGCTGGCTTGCTTGGCCAATGCTTCACTCGCCTCCTTCTGCAATCGGCTGTAGGTCTTCATCTCCTGCTGCGCGTCTGCCGTTTTCCCCTGCGAACGATACACGTTGGCGAGCAGGAAGTGAATGCTGGGCTCACCCGGGCTGTCCTTCTCGGCCAGGAGAAGGTCGGGGAGCGCTTGTTCCTGCCGGTTGAGGCGGATCAGTGCGCGTCCGCGGTCTGTGTGCGCCTGCATAAGATTTGGACAACGCTCAATGGACTGGTTCAACTGCGCCAGCGCGTCTTCGGCCGAATCGTTGGCTTCGAGCATCGCATTTGCCAGCTTCCAATGCGCGACGCAGTTGTTCGGGTCGTTGGCAAGCTCGGCCTTGAACTCGGTCTCGGCCGACTGCCACTTGCCGATATTCCAATAGGCATCGGCCATGTGCATGTGGGTGCCGGGCTGGTTCGGCGCTTTGTCAATCGCCTTCTTGTACTCCACCAGCGCGAGATCGTAGTTGTGCATGCTCGAGTCGATTTCGCCGGCGATCTCGTGGGCAACCACGGAATCGGGATCAATCTCATTGATCTTTTTCAGGGAGTCTTCGGAGAGTTGCAGGTAGGTCTTTCCGAGCAGATACCAGGCTTCCTGATCTTTTGGGTTGCGGCTAAGGAAGTGATTGAGGTGGGTCACAGCTTCGTCGAGCTTCCCGGTCGAGATCAGGACGCGGCACAAGGTCATCTCAACCCTGTCGTCATTGGGATTGCCGCGCAGGGCGGCGCGCAACGCCGTTTCGGCCTTGGCCGTTTCGCCTAACTGCGCATAACTCATCCCCAGCATGGCATCGGCTGACGGCATCTCGGGATTCAGCTGCAGCCCATGGCGCAGGACTTCAACCGCCTGCAGATAGTCATGCTGGTCGAAATAAAGCCGGCCGAGGTTGTTATAGGCGGCAGCCAGATGCGGAGCCAGCTTGATCATCTGCTGGTATTTCTGAATGGCGGTGGCCGGATCGTTGTGCTGCTGGGCGGCCCTGGCTTCGGCGTAAAGCTGCTGCACAGCAGGAGTGACTTCGTCGTTGCCTTGCGCCGCTCGCATGGGTACGGGAAACAGAAAGGCTGCCCCAGCCAGCAAAAGCAGTGCGTTACGACCTGCAGCCCATGCCAAAAACATCTTCATCGAAGGCCATTATAGCGGGGTGGCAGATTGTTTTGCCGCCGGATCGGACCGCGATTGTCAGGGCGAAACCTGTCGGCCCCGTGCAGGTTTGCAATCGAAAGAAAAAGGCCGGGCTGAATGGATGCAGCCCGGCCGTCAGGAGACAACATGTGCTTGCCTGGTTAGAACGTCAAGTGGAAACTGACCTGGCCTTGCCGGTTCGCAGGATAGTTGCCTGGAGTTCCCTGGGACGTCATTTGCCCGAACGTGGTGTCGCTTGCGTTGGTGTCGGGATTGTTGAACTGCGTTCGGTTGAAGGCGTTGAAGTAATCGACCTGGAGAATGCCCTGGAATCGTTCACCCATGTAGAAGTGTTTGCGGACATTCAGGTTTTCAAAGGCCAATGGAGCGCCTCTCATGCCTGCGTAGTTGCGCAAGGCGGTGCCAAGGACGTATTGCGACGGTGTCACCGTGAATGAAGCGGGGTTCCACATTTGCGCAGTGCCGATCTTGCCGACGAAGTAATCGCGTGCGCGAGTGTACTTGGCAGTGCTGAGGCCGACTGACGAGTTGCGGTCAGGACGATCGAATCCGTTGGGGAATGGAGTGCCGTTTTCCCCGGGTCCGAGTGCTCCGCCGGACTCATAGTCGAGGATCCAGCCGACCTGCCAGCCGCCCACGATATTGCCGTAGGTCTTATTGTTGATGAACTGCTTGCCGGGACCGATGGGCAGATCGTAGGTGCCACTGCCCTTGAAGGTCTGGGGCTCGTCGGAATTCGAGATGGCCCACTCCGGTCTCTGGTCATACTTGTTGATGCCGCCCGAAGTGAAGCTGGAGAAACCGCTGCTGGTGTTGTCCATGAGGCGGGAGAGGGTGTAGCCGAAGAGGAAGCTCAACCCGCTGGTAAAGCGCTTGTCGACCTCGATCTGGGCGCTCTGGTAGTAGGTTGTGCCGAAGCCTTCGAAGTTGTTGAAGATGTAGGAATACTGCGGGTAGGGCTCGAGAGCCTGCGCCACAGTAGCGGACCCGCCGAAGTCGTTGACGAAGGTCGGATAAGGAGACGCCACGCCATCGACCGGCGCAGTGCTGGTGAACGTGTCGTTCAGTTCCGAGCCCATCGAAAGATAGGAAGGATTCAGCTGATCGATGCGGTTGTTCTGGCTGGGCAAGTGGATCACGCGGTTGCCGACCCATGCCGCCTGAATGCGCATGTTGTAGGGCAGTTCACGCTGCACGTTCAGGTTCCATTGCTGGCTGTAGGGCGCGTATCCGTCCTTGTTGCTGAGGGCGTTGATCTGCACGCCGCCGCCGAGGCCGGGGCTGAACGGAGTTGGGCTGAGCGCGGGGATCGGGTTGGTATCCCACGGCCCGTTTGAGGAGGTATTGCTGCCTGTGGTGGGGCGCGAGTAAGAACCGGTCAGCAGGTTGCCGTAATTGACAGCTACCTTGTTGGTGCCGTATTCATAGGCGCCGCCATTCAGGAAGGCGATATCGAAGCCTGCCTGGATGACCGTTTTCGAGTTGAGCTCGTAGGCGAAGCCCAAACGGGGGCCCACGTGCCCGAAGTGCGTCGCGGCGTGCGTCCAGCCGATGCAGCCGGTGCAGTTGCCGATGCGGTTGGCCTGTCCGGGAATTCCGCCGGCCGCCGGATCGGTACCCGGATGGTCGGGATCAAAGAAGACGATCAGGTCGTGATTCTCGGTAAATGGAACCTGCATGTCCCAACGGACGCCAAGGTTGACAGTGAGCTTAGGGGTCAGCTTGATATCGTCCTGCACGTAGGGCGAGATGTCGAGGTTGCGCAGCTCGAGCTCCTGCGAGTTTGAGCGGTTGGACGAGTCGGGAAGGCCGAGCAGGTAGCTGGCGAAGGCATTGCCTTCACTGGTGAAGTTGGGATTGGTGGGAGAAGTCGAGGTCTGCGCCGGGCTGAAGTTGAAGTGCCCGCCCTCGGTCTGCTCTTCGTTATCGTCCTGGTAGGCGCGCCGGAATTCACCCCCGATGTTGAAGGTGTTTCGACCCTTGGTCCAGAGCCAGTTGTTCACGATGGCAATGCCGAGCTTGCGATTGATTGACTGGAACCATGAACCACTGGTTCCCCAATCGGTGTAGAAGCGGGCGTCATCGTTCTGGTCGCTGTTGGTGCCGAAGGTGATATTGGGCGGGATATTCTCGCCGGTAACGGTCGAAGTGGTGTAGCCCTTGGTGATGTTGTACTGGTCGTTGATTTCGCCGATCCAGCCAAAGCCGGCGGTCATCACGAGGTGGGGCGTGAGGGTGTTGGCGTAGTTGAGCAGGAAGATGCTGCCGAGAGCCGGCTCATACTTCATGCTGTTCAGCGGGTTGGGAGCGACGACCAACGGATTGTAGTCGAAGCTATAGTTGCTGTAGCTGTTCCGCCACTCAGAGTAGTGCAGGCTTTGCGTCGGGGTGAGGGTCTGGTCGATCACGAAGCCCCACACATGCTGAATGTGGGGATTGATGAACGGAGCGAAGCTCTTGTTGTCGATTAAGCCGCCGGCGCCCGATCCGGGACGGTCTGGATTGGGGATGAACTGCAAGAGGGCCGCGGAGGCGGGGCTGATGCGACCCGGCGGGATCACGTTCTGGACGCCGTTGTAGGTGAACGGCGCACCCGTTGTCGGGTCGTAGATGTTCTCGCCGGTGGCAGCGGCCCAGTCAGTAAAGTCGCCTGTCTTTTCCGCGGCGGTCGGGACGGTCGACGGATTGGTGTTTTCGTTGTTCTGCTTGTACCACTCCTGGCTGTAGTGGCCGAAGGTTCTGTTGCGGCCGTCGTAGAGATGCGGGATCCGGATGGGGCCGCCGATGTCGAAGCCGTAGTTGTTCTCATGGTCGGGGGGCGGGGTACTCGAGCCTCCCCATGAAGGGCCGTTGAAGAAGCCTACGGAGTCGAAGAAGCTGTTGCGGTTGATCTCGAACAATTCGCCGTGGTACTGGTTTGTGCCCGACTTCATCTCGTAGCTCAGCGCGCCCTGGCCCAGCCCAAACTGCGCCGAGAAGGTTGAGCGCTCGACCTTGGACTCTTCCACGAGGTCATAAGGAGGATTGAAGTTGGTGGTGTAGCCTTCGGTCTCAGGCTGCGGGGCGGGAATGCCGTTGTAGAGGATCTCCTGTTCGAAGTCGACGCCGCCGCTGATACGGTGAGAGAACGTGCTTCCGGTGGTTCCGGGCGCGAGGAATTGCAGGCTGTCGATCTGGCGTCCGCGACCCGCGACCTCGACCGGCATCGCTTCCACCACCACCGGCTCAATTTCGCTGCCCAGTTCGGGCTGGGTGGTGTTCATGGCGGTCTGGTCGGCGGTAACCTGGACGGTTTCACTGGCAGCGCCGGTGATCAGGGCAAAGTCGATCGTCGGGGTGGTGCTGACGTCGACGTTGATGCTTTCCTTCACGGCCTTCTTGAATCCCTGGGCATCAACCTCGATGGTGTACTTGCCGGGGACGAGACCGCGGAAGGCGTAGGTTCCCACGCTGCTGGTGATGGTGCGATCGGCAACGGAAGTTCCTTCGTTGGTGATCGTCACTTTGGCTTGAGGCACGACCGCGCCGCTGGAGTCGGTTACGGTCCCGGTAACCCCTGAGCTGGCCTGAGCGGAGGCTTTTTGCGGGACCGAGAATGCAAGGCACGCGAGGATGGAAGCGAACGCAAATGCAATCCAAGGTGAATGGAGTGCATGGCGCAGAAGACAACTCTGCTGCAGGCGGCTGGTTGGGGTCACTGTGTCTCCTTACAAATCGTTCGGTTCTCTTGTGAAACCGTAACCTTGGCTTGAAAGACGGGCTGGGAATCTGCCTTGGTTTTTGTGGATTCCGGAAGCGCTACCGAACGAAAATGGTAACGATTCCAATTTGGGCGCAATATACGTCCGCAAAGATATTGATGTCAAGAAAAAACTTAGCCCGCTTTTCTTGACCAGACTGTAGAGTGCGCCCCTAGAAGAGTTTAGGGCTGCCAGCCGACCGCCCTAGCGTGTTGCAGGCCCGCTGGAATGTTTTGCCCCTGGCCGGCCCGCCCCGGGGCCGGTGGCTTGTCCGCCGGGTTCGTCGACCTGGATCTGGCGGTCTCCTGGAACGTCGGTCAAGGTTTGGACCAAACCGCTCGGCCAGCGAATTTCGATGCTGTCGGCCCGGGGGCTCGGGCCCATCCCAAAATGCACGCGCGGGTCGCTCGAGGAGAGGTAGCCGCCCGAGGTGGTGACGGTGGCCCACTGGGAGCCCTGGGGAGTAGTGAGCTTGACGACCGCGCCGATGCCGTCGCGGTTGCTCTTGTGGCCCACCAGGCGCAGGGTAAGCCAGTGGTTGGAGGTGACGGTGCGGTTCATGAGCACGTGCGCTTCCCCGCCGTTTGTGGTCACGACGGCGTCGATGCGGCCGTCGTTGTCGATATCGCCAATGGCCATGCCGCGGCCCACCCAGGCGTCGTGGAAGATGTCGCCGGAGATGGGCGAGACATCGACGAATTTCTTGCCGGTATTGCGAAGGAGGAGCATGGGCTCGCGGTAGTGCAGTTGGGGAAAGCTCTTCTCGATGGTGTCGAGGTCGTGACCCTGGGCGACGAGCAGGTCTTTCCAGCCATCGTTGTCGTAGTCGAGAAAGCGCAGGCTCCAGCCGGAGTGAAGGAGGGTAATCTCGCCAATGCCGCTGGGCTGAGAGACGTAGTCGAAGGTGCCATCGTGGTTGTTGTGGTAGAGGGCGTAGCGCTGGTTAGCAAGGTCGGTAACGACGATGTCGGGCCAGCCGTCGTTGTCGTAGTCGGCGAAGTCGATGCCCATACCGGCGAAGGTCTGGCCCTCCGCGTTGACGGCCACGCCGGCCTCGAGGCCGACTTCCTCGAAGGTGCCGTCGATTTTCTGGTGAAAGAGGAACTCCTGCATGGAGTCGTTGGCGACATAAAGGTCGATTCGGCCGTCGCGGTCGTAGTCGGCAATGCCGACGCCGAGAGCTTTGGCAGGCTTATCGAGGCCGAGCTTGTTGGCAACCTCGGTGAAGTGGCCGTTGCCGTCGTTGTGGTAGACGAGGAGGGTGATGGGCGGAAAGACGTCGGGATGGCAATAGCCGCGGTAGCCTTCGCGATGCTCGCCGCAGTAGACGTCGTTCCAGTCCCAGGTGACATAACGCGCGACCACGAGATCGAGCAGGCCGTCGTTGTCGAGGTCGACCCAGGCGGCGGAGGTGGACCAACCGCTTCCCGCGACCCCGGCCTGATCTGTGACGTCGGTGAAGGTGCAGTGCCCGTCGTTGTGGTAGAGATGGTTGCCGCCATAGGACGTGACGAAGAGGTCTTCGTTGCCGTCGTTGTCGTAATCGCCGACAGCGACGCCCATGCCATAGCCGACACCTTTGAGGCCGGCCTTTTCGGTGATGTCTTCGAAGGTGCCGTCGGGCTTCTGGCGGTACATGCGGTTCCAGTACTCAGGGCCGGTCTTTTCTGGAATGAATCCTTTGGGAGTGGGATCGGTGTAGGGCGCGCCATTGACAAGGTAGAGGTCGAGGCGGCCATCGTTGTCGCAATCAAAAAGCGCGACGCCGGAACCCATGGTCTCGATGAGGTATTTGCGCGAGGTGTGCGGGGCCTGGTGGAGAAAGTGCACGCCAACCTTGCCGGTGACGTCGACAAAACGGCCGGGAACCTCGGGAGCGGTCGCGGCCTGGCCGGCTTGTTGTCGTGCAGCGGAGGTCGACGCGGCGCCGTTGGGCATTGCGGAAAGAGCGGCGAGCAGTGCGGCGGAGAAAGCGGCGCGGTTCAGATTCACGGCGTGGCTCCGGACGCGCGATCGGTTGGCTGCGGCGGGCAGGGATGGAGGCCGCAGAGGGCGGCCTGGATGCCTTTGCCCTCTTCGATGGTGAAGATGCGGTCGATTGCGGGCAATTTATAGGTTTCGACGGCGCCCGAGGGCCAGTGAATTTCCGCCGTTCCTGCATCGATGGCGTCGCCGAGTCCAAAGTGCGGGCGAGGATCGTTGCTGGAGACGTAGCTTCCGCCGCTCAACACGTCGCGCCTCTGGCGGATGCCGTTGGCCGTCAGGTACACGGCGGCGCCGACCGCATCGCGCGGGCTTTTGGGACCGCCGATCAGCTTCAACTCGACCCAATGATGGCGATCAGGGTTGACGTTGCGGAGCAGCAGCGGATGGCCGTCAAGCTGGTTGATGATCACGTCGATTTTGCCGTCGTTGAAGAGATCGCCGAAGGCTGCTCCGCGGCCGGCGATGATCTGGGCTTCGCCGGATCCGCGCACGGGCGGGACCTCCTGAAATTTGCCATCGCGCAGGTTGTGAAAGAGCAGCGGACGCTGCGCGTAGGAGGTGCCCCATTCCTGGTGGTCGACGGTGGGATAGATGTGGCCGTTGACCATGAAGAGATCGAGCCAGCCATCGTTGTCGTAATCGAGAAAACCCGCGCCCCAGCCAAGAAACGGGATGGACACTTTTCCGATTCCGCCGCGCATCCCGACTTCAGTGAAATTTGCGCCGCCGTCGTTCTGAAAGAGAAGCTTGGCTTCGTCGGAAAAGTCGGTGATCGCGAAATCCATGCGGCCGTTGTTGAGGTAGTCGCCTGCGGCCACACCCATGGCCGCGACTTCGCGCCCGTCCTGGTTGAGGCCGAATCCCGAAGTGAGGCTGGCGTCGTCGAAGGTTCCGTCGCCGCGATTGAGATAGAGATAGCTCAGGGTGGAGTCGTTGGCCACGAGCAAATCGGGCCTGCCGTCGTTGTTGACGTCGACGAATAAAGGTGTGATGCCGTAGTAACGGTTGGCTTCGTCGGAGACGCCGGCTTTGCGGCTGACATCGCTAAAGGTGCCATCGCCGTTGTTGCGAAAGAGATGGTCGGGCTCGCCTTGCAGGCCGCGGGGGCCGCACATCACCACGACCCCTTTGAATTCGCAGGTATTGAGACTGACGGCTTCGGTCTTGGGGTAGGGCAAGTGGTTGCGGTCGAAGTGCACGTAGCCGGAGACGAAGAGATCGAGCTTGCCATCGCCATCGTAGTCGCCCCATGTGGCTCCGGCCGACCAGTTGCCAAGGGTGACTCCCGCGTGCGGAGCGACATCGGTGAATGTGCCGTCGTGATTGTTGTGATAGAGGCGATTGGCTCCCCAGTTGGAGACGAAGATGTCGGGCCAGCCGTCGTTATCGAAGTCGGCGATGGCAACACCGAAGCCCCAGCGATCGTTGGTGACGCCGGCCTTGGCCGCGACATCGGTAAACGTGCCATCGTGGTTATTGTGGAAGAGCGCGGCATGGGGCGGTGTTTCTTTGCCGTCAAGGGCGTCGAAGGTAGAGCCATTCACCAGGTAAATATCGAGCCAGCCGTCGTTATCGAAATCGATAAGGCCGACGCCGGAACCGTTGGTATCGATGATCAGTCTTTTGTCGGGCGCGCCCATGGTATGTTTCCAGCCCGCGAGCCCGGCCGTCCTGGTCACATCTTGGAAGACGACAGGCCCTTGATCGAACAACCCGCTGGCTGTAGGCGGCTTCTGTGCCTGAACGACGAGGGCGCCTTCCGGGGTCTGCGCACGCGCATCCGGCTGGATGAGCGAAACCACGGCCACAATCGTGCCGAGCAGGGTCAGGATTGCGCGAGCCGAAGGACGTCGATACGACGCCAAGCAGGACCTCCACCGATTGAGCCTACGGCAACTCCTGAGATCCTGGCCTTCAGGCCTTGCGCGGTCGGCGCACCTTAGGTCCGCGTCGACTTGAGCGTAGGGGATGGAGGTATTATGACGCAGAAAATTGCTGAGCCCAAGACCAGCGGAGGCGGCACGCGACAAGCCGGCCGCCCGCGCGGATGCAGGACGACCGCAGTGCGACGACGTTCGCGCAGTTTCTGGCGTATACTCCGGTTGTTTTTGGGAATCAATTCTTTCGCGAGCTGCTCATGCTGACGACGAACCATCTCCCCCGCATAAAGCGCAGGATCTCACTCCGAATAGGAGCTCTGACGGCAATTTTCTTCGTGCCTGCCATGGCTGTTGCACAAGGGGCAGGCTGCAGCGCGGTAGCAGCCCGCTCCGCGACGCCGGCCGACACGGCTTACCGTGATGGCGACTATGCCAAGGCCGAGCAGCTCTACACGCAGGCACTTGGACGGGAGCCGAACGACGTGAAGCTCGAAGCTGCGCTGGTGAGCACGCTGCTCAATGAAAACAAGGCAGACGAAGCGGCGCAGCGCGCGCGGGCGATGCTTGCGGCTGATCCACACTCGGCCTCGGCGCTCACTGCGGAGGCGGAAGTCGAGCTGCGGCAGGGCCTGCCGTGGCAGGCGATGCAGACACTCGACCGGGCAGAAGAGGCCGATCACTGCTACGCGCGCCTGCACCTGGTGCGGAGCCGCGCCTTGCGCCTCGACTCGATGTACGCCTCGGAGCGAGGAGAGTTGCAGAAGGCCTACGACATCGATCCGTCCGATATCGATATCCAGAACGCCTGGCACGGCATTGTGCCGCCCGCGCAGGAAATTGAGGGCACCGAAGAGTCGCTCGCGGCGATGAAGGACCTGGACGCCGATACGCGGCACAAGGCAGAGCAGACCGTTCACGACCTGCTGCCGCTGTTGAGCGAGAACTCGCAGACGTGCAAGGTGCTTCCCTCGACTCCTTCGGTGACGTTACCGCTTCTGCCCTCAAAAGAAGACGGCAAGACGATTGACGGCTTTCGCATCGAAGCGCAACTGCCGAAGAGTCAAACCAAACTGCAGTTGGACACGGCAACGTCGGGGATCTTCATCACCCGCGCCCTGGCGGCGGAGAACGGGTTGCACCCGGGCGAGGGCGATCCGGAGGGAACGGTTCGACTCGACAGCGTGAAGATTGGCCCCCTGGAGTTTCGCGACTGCCTGGTGGGCGTGAGCGACACGCCGTTCGCGGGAAATGCCGATGGCTCGATTGGCACCGATTTGTTCGCGTCCTACCTGATCCGGATTGACGCGCGCGCTCAAAAGATTACGTTGAGCCCGCTGCCGCCGCTGAAGAGCGTGGTGCCCGGGGATCGGCCTACATTGCCGGAGCTGGCCGCCTTTACGCCGGTTTATCATCGCCGTCAATATTTGCTGGTTCCGGTTGAGCTCGACAACAAGGCGCGGGAGCTTTTTGTGCTCGATACGGGGATGCGCTTGAGCACGATGACGCCCGAACTGGCGCACAGCCTTTCAAACCTGAAGATCGACTTCACCAATCCCCTGCCAACCAAGTCCGGCTCCACGGCGCAGGTCTATCGCGACACTTTCGACTTTCAATTCGCGAACCTTGCGTTCAATCAGCAACGCCGCATTCTCGAGTTCGAACCGACCGCCATCGATCGCAGCGCGGGTTTTGACGTGGGAGGCATGTTGGGTTTCGACATGCTGCATCTGCTGACGCTCGAACTGGATTACCGCGATGGGATGGTGCGTTTCGATACCGGGGAGAGCAATCCCGCGGTGAGCGCACGCGAACTGGCGAGGGCTTCGCAGGCTCCCGCGCCGGCCGCGGCAAACCAGCCGACCGCCGCCGCGGCGCTGACAACGATCGACACGAGCAGCAACAACTGCATGCATGACGACTCCGAGCGGCCGCTGGACACCACCCTCGAGGCGACCATCCAGATTTCGATGGACTCGGGGCACCTGAAGCCGGGCAAAGAAGTATGGGTGAAGACTCTGAATGAGTACAGCTTCCCGGGTTGCACGCTGAATCGCGATTCGGCGGTGTATGGGCGCGTAGTTGAGGCGACTTCGAAGAAGAACGCGCCGACGGCGGAACTGGCGCTGGACTTTGACCGCGGGGACTGCCTGGGCCACGGAAAGCAGTCGATCTCGTTGCGCGTGATTGGAATTGTGTCGCCGCCGCCCGAGTCGCCGCATTTGCATGAGATGCTGCCGACCGAAGTGGTGGGCGGGGCCCGTCAAATCTCAAACACCGTGAGCGGAACGGACGGCTACGATCCCAAGACGGTGCGGGTGCTCGCGCCATCGATCGTTCATCCCGGAGAGGTGATTGGAATGCCGCATCTGACGCTCGAGCCTGTCGGCGGTCCCTCGTGCAGTTCGCGCATCGTGAGCACAAAGCGCAGCGTGGAGCTGAATGAAGGTGTGGAGCTGATTCTCGCAGCTTACAAAACAGAGACGAAGTAAGGCGGCGAAGGCGCCGCGCGAGTCGCGGAGAGATGCTCGCTAGCGGATGTGCCAGATCGAGACGATCACGCTGGCGGCTCCAAAGGTCATCCCGGCGAAGCCAAGGGGAAACATCATGACCGGCGACCCGAGAACCATCACTCCCAGTTGGTAGCCGAAGGACTCACAGCAAAGCAATCCTCCAAGCAGGGCGAGTACTCCGCCGGCAACTGCATTCGCCGTCCAGAGCGAGTTGGTGATCGTCGAAGTTCCTTGATGGATCGCTATCGCGGTTTTCATTGGATTGCTGTTGAGTCTATTCCGCATCGCTTTTTCCGCCTAAACCACAAAAGTTGTAAGCAGTTGCACGCTGGTGGGAGAGCGGAACGATGTCGAGCGTCGAAGCGGCACGGTGCCGCACCTCGACTCGGGAGACTCGAGGGTTCACAACGCCTGATGTTGCGCGCTGGGCGGGCAGCTACATCCTTCGTTGTAGTTAGCTAAACGCCCGGGGGCATTCGGCCGATAGGACTTACTTGGCCGGCTGGGAGATCGGTGCGTCTGAACGGACTTTCAAAAATCCCGAGCGAGTCGCGCGCGGAGGTTCTGCGCCGGGCGGAGATGGATCTTGTCACGCGCCTTACGGCGGCGGTTGTTGCCTACCCGTTACTTCTGCTTTTGCTGCGCCTGGCGACTCCGATCTGTGCCGACCATCCCGCCGCCTACTGGGAAGCTACGGCGGCGATCGCGCTTGCGGTTCTGGTCCGGGTTTCTCTGTTCGTTTTTAGAAAGCAGCTCTATGCGCGCGGGCGCATGTGGATTGTCGTTCCCTTGCTCCTATCCATGGTGCTGAGCGCGGGCACGACCGGCTTGCTGTACCTGGATGTGATGAAGTCTTATGGGCTCTCGAACTGGACATTTACGTTCATGATGATGTGGCTTCTGGGAATTTCGGCGGGATCGACGATCTCGTTTACGCCCAGTTTTTCGCTGCTTTCGCTGCAGCTCGGTTTGCTTTTCGGACCTGCGATCCCCTATGAGTTTCTTACCAGCGCGCCACACGACCTCAGCCTCGGCCTGGCGACGCTCGCATTCGCGCAATTCCTGATCCTGCAGGGCCACCGCTTGCATGGGATGTACTGGGACCTGCTTTCTGACCGGGCCCTCGAGGTGCGGCGCACGCAGGAGCTGGAGGCGGCGAAGACGGCCGCAGAGCGCGCCCAGGAGCAACTGCGATATCAGGCGACGCACGATATTTTGACCGGGGTGATGAACCGCGCCGGGATTCTTGGCGTGTGTGGACGCGAGCTGGAGCGAGCCGTGCGGCTGCAAACATCGCTGGGTCTTTTGATGATCGACCTGGACCACTTCAAACAGGTGAACGATCGCTTCGGACATCTTGGCGGGGATGAGGCGCTGCGCTGCATTGCGGAGCGGATTGCGAGCAACTTGAGATCTTACGACGCGCTGGGGCGCTACGGCGGCGAGGAGTTTCTCATTGTGCTTCCGTCTTGCGAACTTGAACAAGCTGCGATTGCGGCAGAACGGATTCGGGAGTCGATCGAAGCCAATCCGGTGCCGCTGGGGCGCGCGGCCGCCAAGATCACGGCGAGTTTTGGGGTGACGGTGCTTGATGCGGAGAACGATACCGAACAGCGCCAGCTGATCGCCAGGGCGGATGCGGCTCTTTATGAAGCGAAGAGGAGCGGGAGAAACTGCGTGGCGATGCAGCCTCCTCGTTCCGCGACGGTCTGCCTATTTCCGGCGAGAGGGCAAGTGGCCTAGAAATCTTGGCTGGCAGTGAACGAAAGTGAGTCAAGCACAGGGGAGCAAGCCGATCGATGCCGATAATTCATGAAGCGAGGGGAGCCTATGTTGGAAGTTCTGGATAAACACCAACCCGTGAATGTCTGTCGGGAAAAGATCTACCATTCTCAGGGCTCTGGCGCTTGCGAACGTTCGTGGGGTTGCTATGGGCGGATCGATACGCTCAGCAAAGCCGAGAACAACGGATATCGAGCGTGCGAGAACTGTTTATTCGAGAGAGTGACGGTGAGCGAAAAGCTGCGGCAGATCTTCAAGCGCTAGTCGTTGCAGGGATTTAGTCCTGGGGGTTTTTTCGCGGGAAGATCGACCATCGATGCCCTACTCGGCACGGAGAGAATCGATGGGATTGATGCTGGCCGCGCGCAACGCGGGAATCACGCTGGCGATGAGTGTAACCACGGCGAGGAGGGTCGCGGCGCCTGCGAGGGTCAAGGGGTCCCAGGGCTTCAACTCGAAGAGCAAGGCGCTGGCGCCGCGAGCCGCACAGAGCGTCAGGGCTGTTCCCACAAGCAGACCGCCTGTCAGCATGAGGCTCGCACTGCGCAGCATCGTGGCGACGACGCGGCCTCGGCCGGCGCCGAGGGCTATGCGAATGCCGATTTCGCTGCGGCGCTGGGCGAGAAAATACGACAGGACTCCATGCAGTCCGACAACCACCAGCAGAGCCGCGAGGACGCCGAAGAAGCCGGACAGACGCGCCATCATGCGATCGCCGACGAGACGGTCGAGTATATTCTGCTGGAAGTTGGAGAACTCCATTTGCACGCCTGGATGCCGCTTGTCGAAGGCCCGGCGGATGGACCTTTCCGCGGCGCCGGGATCGCGCGACGCGATCAGCATGACGACCCTGGGGTTCTGCGCTGTCACGGGAAGTTGAGCGATGGGCACAAAGGCCTGGACTTGCCGATCTTCGCGCAGATTCACGTACTTTGTATCGGCGACGACGCCGACGATTTCATAGGTGCGCGCGGGATAATTCGGCTCCGGCCGCACGTGGACCTGAACTCCGAGAGGCGAATCCGCACTCACATATTTCTGGACGAATGCCTGATTGACGATGAGCACGAAAGGCGTGTCGTTGGTGTCGTGATCGGTAAAATTGCGCCCCTTGAGTAAGGGAATCGCGAGGGTCGCGAAAAAGCTCGGAGAAACATAGGTAAAACGGCTTGGCCCGCTCATGGCGCCGATCTCTATCTCATGTCCCCATGTGGATCCGCTGAGCGGAACATTGGTGGTCGCGGCTGCATTCTCGATGCCAGGAATGGCCCGCACATCGTCGACCAGCTGCCTTTTGTACGCGGCGAGGTTTTCTGGTTTGGTCGGCGCCTCGGGAAATGCAAATCCACCGACGATGATGCCGCTCTCGCGTATCCCTGGATCCAATGTCATCAGGTTGCGGTAGCTGCGCACGAAGAGCAAAGCGCCGACGAGCAGCACCATGGACACCGCGATCTGCGCTATCACCATGCCGCGCTGCACCGAGAATCGTTCGCGATTGCCGACCACTCCGCGTTCGCCGCACTTGAGCGCGCTCAGCGGCTCGGCCCGGGTGCTGCGCAGAGCCGGAAGAGTGCTGAAAATCACGCATGTCGCGATGCCGGCCGCGGCAGCAAACAAGAGCACGCGCCAATCAGGCTCAATCGTGAGATGAATCGTG
Organism: Occallatibacter sp.; assembly: GCA_035508975.1. Classification (GTDB taxonomy): domain Bacteria; phylum Acidobacteriota; class Terriglobia; order Terriglobales; family Acidobacteriaceae; genus Telmatobacter. The sequence continues at coordinate 14,817 of DATJMC010000013.1, read as the reverse complement.
CTCTGGCTGGTGTCGAGCGAGCGCACAAGCGCCCGGCTCAACGGCTGCGCAAGGGAGACGCCGAAAAACGCGCCGCAAGCGGCGAGAAGCAAACTCTCCAGCAGCATCTGACGCAGCAGACGAGCGCGCGTGGCTCCCAGCGACATGCGGATGGCGACCTCGCGCCTTTTCACGCTGGCACGGGCCATCATGAGGTTGGCGAGGTTCGCGCACGCGATCAACAGGACGAGTCCCGTAATTGCGAGAAGGATTTCGAGCGATGAGTTGTAGCGATTGCGAAGATCGCTGACTCCTGCGCCCGCCGGAAATGCTCCGAGGCGAAAGTCCAGGAAGGTTTTGAGGTCCTCGGCGCTGTAGCCATCGGGCGCCGTCTTTGCAAAGAGGCCCGGACTCAGGGCGCTGAAGTAATCGGAAGCCTGCTTTAGAGTCCAGCCTGGCTTGAGGCGTCCCATGACGGAGTAGACAAAGTCCTGTCGGGCCGGGTTGGGAGGCGTGCAGGTAGGATACGCAATTTCGAAGCGATCGCCGACGACCATCCCAAAGAAGGCGGGCGGCGTGACGCCGAGAACCTGCCGCGGCTTGCCTTCGGCGAGAATTGTGGTTTTGTCGGTGATCGGCTCACCTCCCATCTCGTTCTTCCAGAACGCGTAGCTGACAACGACACGGGTGGCGTCGCAGCCGGTCTCATCCTGCGGCTCGATCAATCGGCCCTGCCACGGCGCAATTCCCAGGACATTGAAGAAATTACCGCTGACTTCGAGTGCGCTGAAGTGATGAGACTGGTTGGGGGTTCCAACGCGGACATCGCTGGGGCGCCAGGCGAAGATGCCGGAAAAGGGATCATGATGATCTTTGACTTCGAGCCACATCGGGACCGTGAAGTCGGTGTAGGACTGGTTGTTCACGCCGAACCCGCGATTGCCTCCGACGATGTTCAGCTGGGCCAACTGTGCCGGCTTGGAGATCGGCAGCGCGCGCAGGCGAACCGCGTCGAGCAATTCGAAGATCGCGGTATTGGCGCCAATTCCCAGCGCCAGCGTGGCGAGAACCACGAAGGCAAAGCCGGGGCTCTTGGCGAAGACGCGCAGAGCATCGCGCACATCGTGCCAAAGGCTCTCGAGCCCTAAGGCCGCATCCTCCGCAGCGACGCGCTCGCGCATCGCAGTCGGGCTGCCGAAACGCCTGCGCGCATCGCGCTCGGCTTCGTCGCGGCTCATGCCTTGGCGCATGTTGTCGTCGATCGACATTGCCATGTGCTCACGCAGTTCCGCGTCAATTTCACGCTGCACGCGCCCACGCCTGCCCAACGAGAGAATCTTTCGAAGGATGGCCATCGTTCACCTCATGCGAAACGCAGAATTGCGTCAACGCCTTTCACCACCTGCGCCCAGTTTTTCTCGCGGCTCGCCAGTTGTTCACGCCCGGCCCGCGTAAGGGCGTACCACTTGGCCTTGCGTCCGTAGTCGGTAACAGCCCAGCTGGCGCGCACCCACCCGTTCTGCTCCATGCGGTGCAGCGCGGGATAGAGCGAGCCCTCTTCCACGATGAGAAGCTCGTCGGAAACGCGCCGTATATGCATGACGATTCCGTAGCCATGCATGGAGCCAAGTTGCGCGAGAGTTTTCAGAATCAGGAGGTCGAGGGCGCCCTGGAGATCATTTTTTGCCATACGCTTTTACCCTAGACAACAAGGGCAAGAGAAGCGTAGTACTCCGCACCCTAGATGTCAAGGGGAGAATGACGTCGGGCGCGTGATGAGGATCGCTGCGGCGTTGCTCGTTTTTTGACCCCGCCTGCGATGATGCATAGAATTCGGCAGGGTCTTCAACGCCATGTTCAATCGACGGAAGTTTCTTGCGTGTTCGGCGGGAATGGCCGCAGCAGCAGGCGCGCCAGGATCTGCTCTCTCTGCTGCGGATGCCATTTCAAGGGAAGCCGGCGTCAAGCTGAAGCTCGGCCTCAACGCTTACTCGTTTAACGGCCCGCTCCTGGCGGGAACGATGACGCTGGCAGACGCGGTGGATTTCTGCGCGAAAAACGGTGTGGACGCGCTGGATGCAACGGGGTACTACTTCCCCGGTTATCCCAATGTGCCGCCCGACGCATACATCTACGCTCTCAAGCGTACCGCGTTCATCAATGGGGTTGCCATCAGCGGTACCGGCGTGCGCAACAACTTCGCGGTGGCGGATGAAGCGGCGCGCAAGCGCGATGTGCAGATGGTAAAGAACTGGATTATCGTGGCCAGCAAGCTGGGCGCGCCGGTGATCCGTGTGTTCACCGGCCCGGTTCGTCCCGCGGGGTACACATACGATCAGGCGCTTGAATGGATTGTGTCTGACTTCAAAGAATGTGCAGCATTCGGCAAGGACCATGGCGTGATGGTCGGGTTGCAGCAGCACAATGATTTTCTCAAGACCGCAGCCGAGACAATTCGCGTAATTCGAGCCGTCGATTCGGAGTGGTTCGCCTCCATCCTGGATATCGGCAGCCTGCGCTCCGGCGATCCCTATGCAGAGATCGAAACGCTGGTCCCCTACGCCGTATCCTGGCAGATCAAGGAAGAGGTGGGACGTAACGGTCAACCGGAGCCCACCGACCTTGCCAGGATCAAGGCGATTATTGATGCTCATGGCTATCGCGGGTATGTGCCTTTTGAAGCGCTCGGTCCCGGCGATGCGCGGCCGAGAATCACAGCTTTCCTGGCCAGGATTCGCGCCGCATTCGGCTTGTCGGAATGCCGCGCTTTGTAAAGGAGCACGAACCGGCGCAGCGGGTCGACGCCTGTTTTAGCGACGATCGCGGTTTTGGCTTGACTACAGCTGCTCTCAGGCGATGCTGATCGTTGCTTGCATTCTGTGCTCGCGGCCTGGATCGAGAGCGATGGATGAGGCCAGAATATTGCTCGCCTCCACACAAGCAAATTGACGCCATTCATCGGCGCCAAGGTCGCTGAGAGAAGCTGCGCCTTCTTGCCATGGATTCCAAACGACGGTGGTTGCGGAGTTCTGTTTCTCAGTGCGGATCGTTCGCCCCAGGGCAGGATCGACCAACTCCACGGGGCTGCGAACATCCATGTAAGCGTTGTCGGTCTTCGCGGTGAAGATCAAGTCTCCAGACTGGGTCTTCTTTCGGTTGTTGTCGAAGTTATCGAGAAAGGCAACCTTATCGAGACCGCGAACGCTCACCTTTTCGACCTGGCCCACACGGAAATAGCTGTGCAAAGCCTCTTCGAGACGAAAAGGAGTTTGCCCCGTGTTGCTGGCGGTCAGATCAAGCCGCAGGGTTTTCCCAATGGATAAACTGTGCACCACGCGAAACGCATGCGGCCACCAGCGTTGCGTCGACTCGTCATTCTCAGTTGAGCAGACGACGACCACAGATTCTCCGTCCATTTTGACCGCCTCGAGCCGCCATTCTTTGGTGCGGACAAGCCCGTGGGCGGGCGCCGAAGGATCATCAATTTTCGATCGAAACCAGGGGAAGCAGACCGGAATCCCGCCGCGGATCGCGCGGCCGTCGTGCCAATGCGAACGTTCGCTGAGGAAAAGCACTTCTGCGGCGTTCATGGGACGCCAGGACGTAATCTGGGCGCCATGCAGGTAGATCTCGGCCGAGGCCGAAGGAGCGGTCACGCGAAGCTTCGGCAATCCACCGTTTCCCGAGACGATTTCAACGACGTTGGGTATGCCGAATTCGCGATGAAGAGCGGAGATTCTCGATTGATCCATCACAGAAAAGATTGTATCCAGAAAAGAAGCGGCGGCTACGCGAGCCGGGCATGATCGTGAAGCGTCGCGTTCACGTTGATGACCTCGTGCGCGCACGGACTGCGGCGGATCCTCATGCCTCTCCAGGCAGGACAGTTGACCGCCTGCGCACAATCCAGAGCATGATTCCGATCAGCGCCCATCCCGTGCCGGCCATCTTGGCCAGCGGCCCGAGATTCCACCAGAGAAGCGCACAGGTGATGAATCCACCGAATGAAAGGACGATCGGCGCGATCTGCGCAAAGCGTCCATGGCGCCATCCGCGCAGCATTGATGCAACATTGACGCCCATGAAGGCCAACAAGGCGCCATAGTTGAGGAGTTCGGTGCCAAGCTGATAACTGAAGACCATCGCTCCGGCGAGACAAACTGCGCCAATCAGCAGGATATTGTTGCGCGGAATGCGGTTCTTCGGATGCACCGCCGCGAAGAACCGCCGCGGCAGCGCTCCATCCTGGCCCATCGCGTAGAGCAGACGCGCCGCACCCAACTGAGATGCCATGCCCGAACCCATGTTCGCCAGCAGCAGCGAAGCGTTCACGATCAGGAAGAGAATCGGACCGCCCATGCGACCGGAAACATGGACGTAGGCGGTGTCGATGTCTGGAAAGGACAATCCGCGCGGCCACACCAATTGGGCGACATAGACTTCAATGCTGGCCAGAACGCCAGTGATGAAGCAGGTGAGCACAATCGCCCGAGGAACGCTTCGCGCCGGATCCTTGGCTTCGTCGGTGAGCGTCGAAATGCCGTCAAAGCCGATGTAAGTGAGAACGGCAATCGAGGTCCCTCTGAGCAGGCCTGACGTGTTGAACGTGGATGGATCGTAGAAGGGACGCGTAAAGAAAGCCGCGTCTGGGTGCGACAAGTGCAGGAGCCAGCGAACCGCTGCGCCCAGCACGAGCAGGATGACAACGCCGAGCGCCGCAGCCATACCGGCATTGATCCGCGCCGATGTCTCGACGCCATTGCAATTGAGGGTTGTGAACAGAAGAGTGAAAAGGATTGCCCAGACGACGTACGGAACCCCGGGTATGAAGTTCATCGCGGCCTTGCTGCACCAGATGGTGCAGATCAGCGGATTGAGCACGTAATCCATCACCAGGCACCAGCCGGTCAAATAGCCAAGGCTGGTATGGATCTCTTTGCCGACATAGAGAAACGCCGAGCCACCGTGGGGATAGACGCGCGCCATCCGCCCGTAGCTGACCGATGTAAACAGCATGGCAACCATTGCCAGCAGAATCGCGGTCACAGCGTGGCCGCGCGCTTCCTGGTAGATCACGCCAAAGCTGGGCATCGGCGCCGTCGGCTGGATAAGAATGATGCCGTACAAGACCAGGTCCCAGAAGCTCAGGCTCCGCTTGAGCCCGAGCGACGCGGTCTGGTTCTGTTCTGCGGCTGTGGACATGGTTTCCTTAGCGAGCCGCTCCGGCAGTGGGCGTCAGCGTTGCGGGTGCAACATTCCAGCCTTCGACGTGAACGGTGGGTGTGGCCGAGTCACCTTCCGGGAGCAGCGCGGTCAATGTGGTTGATTCTCCTGGAGGCAGCTCGATCCAGTTGTCGGACCAGAAGACCGGTGCGATCAATCCATCATCCGCAGTCCGTATCGCGGCATGAAGCTGGAACGCGAGCGCCGAAGAGTTGTTCTCAAGATGCAGGAGGACTTGGCGCCCGCGCTGCGTGGTCTGAATCTCCGCGTGGCTTTCGACCGTTGCCTGGGGAAGGTGCGCCAATGCAGTCAAATCCTCGTGACGCTGGGCGGGCGTCGTGGTGTATTCGGTTTTCGACCAATCAAACTCGGTGAGCATGGTGGGAACCCAATAAAAGTTTCGACTCACGACATGCCCCGCCGCGTCGGCCAGAGACAAGTCGATAAAGAACAAATGATCCGGACCAGTGTAAAGGTTTTGGGGAATTGAAAAGACGCGCTGCGCAGTATCCGGCTGCGCGGTGAGGTCGCTTTCCGCAGTGTAAAGTTGCTTCCAGGCCAGATCGTGCACCTTCACGCTTGCATGCAGCTTCTGGGGAAGGCCGTAGGTGCTGTTGACGACCACAATGGACTGATCATCATATGAATACTGGATGTGCAGCGGCTCGCAAGCCTTCTTTGCGGCAAAGTAACCTGCTCCGGCGTCAAGGTAGTAGTCGTAGAGATGCCAGATCATGGAGGGCCACGCATTGTTGAGCATCCATTGGATGACGCCGGTGGATACGTATTTGTTTTTGCCATAGGCTTCAAACATGGCCCGCTCGGAATCGTATTCCATGGTTTGCGCGATGCGCTCGTAGTCCGCGGATGAATGAGGCGTGGCATAAACGGCCTGCATGGCTTCGTTGAAGACGTTGAGATTGACGAAGCCTCCGCCGCCATAATGCAGGCTCCATGTGGCCGATGCCGGCCATGCTTCCGGGTCGGGAAGGAATTTTTTGCGGCTGGCGAGCGAAGGAATCGCCGGGCCGGGACTTGTCTCGGTATTGAAGCCGAATGCGCCCCCGTTGTGCTGGTCCACATACCAGTAGCTCGGCGCGACGTAGTCATATGGCCCCGTCATCTTCACGCCGCTTTCGCCGGTCACGGTGGTCGCGGCGCCGGATGCCGAGGAGAGAATCGGATTCGGCCAATGGGTCTCAGCCTCGACCTGCAGATAGGCTCTTTCCACGTCGGCCGGTGGCGGGTTGTCGCTGCCATTCAGCCACACCAGTAGGCTGGCATGCTGGCGCAAGCGCAGCATCTGTGAACGGAGCGAGGCCGTGGCAATCTTCAGATCCTCGGGCGTCCAGTCTTTCCAGTGCTCCCAATGATCGCAGCAGCACCATCCCAGCATCACCAGGATGCCCTGCTGGTCGGCGAGGTGAAAGAAGTCTTCGGTGTCGAGTTTTCCCTCGAGACGAATCGTGTTCAGTCCGATGTCGCGAACCATGCGGAACTGATCGCGCAACCGCTTCTCGTCGGTGCGCAGAAGCATGTCCTGCGACCAGCCGCCGCCGCGAATCAGGATCGGCTTGCCATTTACGCGGAAGAGCCGTCCGCCCGTGGGGGTGAACTCCGATGTAATCTCGCGAATCCCAAAGTCGGTGCTTTGCTCGTCTGTGATGTGGCCGGCGATGCTGAAATTCATGGTGAGACGTTCAAGGTGCGGCTCGCCCATCTGATAGGGCCACCAAAGCTTGGGATCGTGAATCTTCAGCTGCGGAAACTGCTCCGGGGTGAAGACCACGCTGCGATCTTCATGAGCTGCCAGTTCAACCGGCTGTTCGAATCGGATGCCGGCCGCCGTTCCGGAAACCACGCCTTTGACGGGCTTATCCATGGCATTGTGCAGATCGGCATAGATCGTCAGATCCGCATCGTTCAGCGTACCGTCGGCGAAATGCGTAACTGCCATGGGCGATTGCACTGTGACTGTTCCCGTGGTGACCAGATCGACTGCGCCCCACAAGCCCATGTCCTTGTCCGGAGGACAGGGGTTCCAATCGACCCAGTTGATGCCCAGATCTTTTTCAGTAGGCGCGGCGGTTTGCACGGCAAGCACGTTTGCCGCGCCCGGCTTCACAAGATCCGTTACATCGAAGTCATAGATGCGATATGCGCCGGCGACCGTTGTTGAATCGGCCACCTTGCGGCCGTTGAGCCAGATTTCGCCGCGATAGTTGATCCCTCCGAAGTGCAACCAGATTCGGCTGTCGGGGCCAGGGGCTGGCGCGTTGAATTCCTTACGGAACCACCAGGAGCAGCGATACGGGCTGTCTGCCGCCATGGGAAGATTCGAGAAGTTCTGGCCGATGGGGTAGCTTGTCCCGGGAATCTGGCGGAGATTGTCGCCGTAGTAAGGATCGGGAAACAGGCCGGCTGCAACCTGAGCGGCAAGGACGGTGCTTGGAACGGAAGCCTTGAGCCAGCCGTCGGTCGAGAAACCGGCGGTTGCGATCGCCTCGCCCGATGCCGGCAACTTACAGGCGGACTGAATCCGCCAATCGTCATGCAGATGGGTTACTGTCGCCGCGTGCAGGGCTGCTGCTCCCGCAAGCATGATCAGCAAACAAGCCGGAATCCTCTTTGTCATGAGCCTACTCACTTTGGGGCCGAAATCGATTTCGTTGCAGTCTTCCATTCAGTTTTTCTGAAAGACCAGTGCTTTATTCAATCGTTTGAATCAAGCAATTATCTGAACTTGAGTCGAGATGTCAAGCGCCTTCTTTTCTGGTCGGTCGAATTGCGTAGTTTCTGCCGGAGGGAACGCGCGCAGTCGACATCCGCACCATCAACTCGGGAATTGCCTTGTACAAGTGCACGGGATGCCTCTTTCCCTGGGCGCGGGCATCGATTGCCTGCATGCCCCATTGCGCCGCCAGAAGCCCCATCTCATGGAGAGGCTGGCGAATTGTCGTCAACCCCGGGGTTGCGACAATGGCCGGAAGCACATCGTCAAAGCCGACCACGGAGCAGTCCTGGGGAACGCGGAGCCCGGCCTCAATAAGCCCGCGCGTTACACCCAGGGCTGTGAGATCGTCGAAGGCCAGGACAGCCGTAAAGGGACAACGGGTCTGAAGCATCTGCTTGGCGAAGCTAAGGCCGCCCTCAAACCCGGAGGCCGGATCGATCAGGTTCGGCAGCTGGAACACCAGCCTCGGGTCGATCTGAACGCCGCTCTCCTCGGCGGCGCGGCGAACCCCCGCCCATCGCGGTTCGCTGTCGAAAAGTTCGTCGGGCCCTCGGATGACGGCAATGCGGCGGTGACCGAGATCGCTGAGGTGGCGCATGGCGAGCGCGCCGCCAGCCTCGTTATCCACCAGCAGCGAACTGAATTTTCGCGAAGTAAGGTCGCGGCCGATGATCACGATGGGGACGTGATTTTTTTCGATGTCGGCCAGGAGGTTTGCCTCTTCAAAGATCCAGCTCGCAATCACGATGACGCCCTCTGCGCGGCGCTCCAGGATCATCTTTATGTAGTTATCGAAGAGCCTTCGTCTTGTTTGCGCGTCCATCAGCAGAGGCAGGTAATTCGCCGGTTGAAGGGCCGCCTGGATTCCGCGGACGATGGGAATGCAAAACGGATCGGAAAGATCGTAAGCGAGCACGGCGAGGGTCTGGCTGCGGCGCCAGCGCAAAGAACGCGCGTGGGCATCGGGATGATAGCCGAGTTGCCGAGCCATTTTCCGGATACGCTCCCGCGTCGATGCGGCCACGTTGCGCGAGAGGGGCGCCTCGCTCAGCACGATGGAAACCGTGGAGACAGAGTAGCCGCAGGCGCGAGCTACATCGAGCAGCGTGACATGGCCAGTCTTGCGTTGACCCACTCGGTTTTCCTCTCCAGTCCCGGTAGTCCTTACAACCCGGCCCACTCGCCGATTTGCCATAAGGGCAGATTATGCTCTCGGTCGGAACGCCTTGGGAGACGCGGCGCCGGCCGAGGGTCAAAATCCCCGGCGAACACTCGGGCATTTTTTTCTTGACACTGAAAAAAATCAATTTTACAGTCTTTTCACTAAGATTCAAACGTTTGAATAAATTTTCTGGCGGGGTCCAAGACATGAAATTCTCAGACGCCATCGTTCTTGCGGGTCGCAATTCCCTCATTGCCGGAACTCTCTTCGCCAGCGCCATCGCCGGCTTTGCCCAAGCCGGCAAGGGGTCTATCAGCGGGCTCATCTCCGATCCGACAGGCGCCATCGTTCCCAATGTCAAAGTGGTAGCCCAGGAACAGGCGACGGGGGTAAAACGATCTACCGTCTCCACGGGCGCCGGCATCTACTCTTTTGTTTCGCTCTCGCCTGGAAACTATCAGCTGACCGCCAGCGCCAAAGGCTTCGAGACGGTGGTTGAAAAGAACGTGATGGTGACCTTAGACCAGGTTTCAACGGTAAACATCTCGCTGACAATCGGCGGCGTCAACGAGGTTGTCACCGTCAATGAGTCGGCAGCCCTGGTTGACACAAGCAACTCCACCGTGGGCCAGCTGATCTCTTCAGAAACCATCGATCGAGTGCCGCTGCTCACGCGCAATGTGTTTGACCTCGTGCAGCTGAGCGCGGGTGTCACTCCGGCCAACGGCGCGCCCAATTCGTCGAGCTCCTTTGCCATTGAGAACATCTCAAGCGGACGCCCCGGCGTCGATGTCTCGTCTTACACCATCAACGGCGCGATCGTGGGCTCTGTCTACTACATGATCGACGGCAGCCCCATCGGGATCGCGGAGAACAATGTTGCCGCGGTCATTCCGGCTCTCGACATTCCCGAAGACGGCGTGCAGGAGACGCGCGTGGAAACGCAGAACACGCCGGCGTCGTATCAAAGCGGGGGCGCGGGCGTGATCAGCGTGGTGACCAAGTCGGGCGGCAACCAATGGCACGGCGACGGATTTGGCGTCTTTCGTCCCGACGTGCTTGCCGCGAACGAATGGTTCAACAAGCAGAGCCAGATAAGCAGCGGGAGCCCGAACACGCCGCCTTCGTTCCATCGCTATCAGGAGGGTGGCGCAATTGGCGGGCCCATCCTGCACGAGAAGCTGTTCGTCTTTGGGGATTACGAAGCGACCCAGCAGCAGCAGTTCGACGGGTCCAACGTTTTCACGGTGCCCACCTCGGCCGAACGCACGGGCGACTTCTCCGCGGACAGTTTCACCATCTATAACCCGCTCGTCCCTGACAATCCCGACGGGACCCGCCAGGCGTTTGCGGGCAACATCATCTCCAACCCCAACCCCATCGCCTTGAAGTATCTCTCCGAGTTCCCGAAGTGCAACGTTGGCGCTTCGTGCGATTCCGATCCCAACGGGACGGTGAACAATCTTTATCTCCCGGGAGTCGACCCCACCACGGCGCAACGTTTTGACGTTCGCATGGACTGGGTGAAGAGCGAGAAGCAGCGCATCTTCGGCCGCTTCTCTTTCGATCGGCTCTTCACCTCGACATTTAACGCGTTCGGCAACATGTGGGACCTGAACTACGCGCAGAACATCACCAACGGGCGCAATATCCTGGTGGGCGACGACCTGACGCTGAATCCGACTACTTTTCTTCAGCTGCGCTACTCGTTCACGCGCCACTACGAAAACCAGGGAGGCGCCCCACAACAGAACGGATTTGACATCACCACGCTGGGCTTTCCGTCTTCTCTGGCGGCGCAAGAGGTCTACAAGCTTTTGCCCTTCGTGCTGTTCGATGACGTAGGCGGGGGCATCGGCGGGACCGCAGATTACAACACTTTCCAATACGCCAGCGAAAACAGCGATGCGAGCGTGTCGATCACGAAAGTCAAAGGCAAGCATGAGATCTCAGCCGGCTTCGAGTATATGAAGCGCTTTCTCAATGTCGGCCAGCCTCCAGCGCCTGCCGGATCTTACGGGTTTGACATTTCCGCGACCGATCAAACTGTAGCCTCGGCAGTGGGCGGAAGCGACTTTGCGTCGTTCCTTGTTGGGCAGGGCCCGGTGCCCGGCAACGAAGAAGCCGACGGTTATCCTAACTTCACCAAGGACCTCTTCGCTGCCGAGGCGAATCCTTACTACGCAACCTTTGTAGAGGATACGTATCACGCTACCAAGGCCTTGACCATCACGGCCGGGCTGCGCTGGGACATCTTCAGCGGGAAGACCGAGCGCCACAACCGGCTCGAGTACTTCAACCCGACTGTTACCAATGCGGTCAGCGGAGTCTCCTACACCGGAGCGGAGATCTATGCGACCGGCGGCAACCGTTCTCCCTTTACCGCCAACATGAAGGATTTTGCGCCCAGGCTGGGATTCTCATGGCAGCCGGCGAGTCATCTTGTGCTTCGAGGCGGAGGAGGCTTCTACTACGGTCCCAGCCCGCACATGGTTGGGGGAGTTGGTCTCGACAGCGACGGCTTCTCCGCGGATACGGAGTGGAATGCCACCTGCTATAACGCGGACGGCAACACGGTGATCAACGCCAGCAATCTTTGCGCAACGGGAGCCGGGAGCGCGGCGCCCAGTTCTACGGGTCCCTACTCGCTCAGCAATCCGTTTCCCAATGGTGTGGTCCAACAGTTCCCTGCCCCGCCCGCAGGCCTGGCCAATAACCTGGGGCAGTCGCTGAACACCATGCTTCGCTCGCAGCGGACGCCCCTTACTTACAACTTCAACTTCGGAGTGGAATACGAGCTGCCTGATCAGTTCGTATTCAGTGCCGGCTACGTGGGCAGCCGCGGGCTTTTCTTGCCGCTGGGGTCCGCCGACCTGAACGTACTGGATCTCAACACGATTGGCAGCTATGGGGCGTCGCTTTGCGTCGATCCTTCGAATCCTGCCTGCGCAACCGTTCCCAATCAATGGGCCGCGATTCAGCCGGCGACCAACGCCAACTTCGGCGCGACAACGGTTCCGCTCTGGGTTTCTCTCCAACCTTTCCCGCAGTATGGCAACGGAAGCTACGGCTCGGGTAACGGCGTTGCCGTTCGCGGTTACCCCGGCGGCGATTCCGAATACAGCTCGATGCAAACAAAACTGCAGAAGCGACTGACGCACCACTTCACAGCATTAGCCAGCTTCACATGGGCGAAGCTGATGACCGATGACGGCAACCCGCCGCTGGGATTTGTCGGCTCGCATCTGGGGTCAGCGCAGGATTGGCGAAACCTCAGGCTGGAACACTCTGTCAGCCCTCAGGACGTGAAGTATCAGTTCACGGGAGACGTCTCCTATGACCTGCCCGTGGGGCGGGGCCGTCTGGTAAGCCTTAGCGGCTTCGGCGACGCGGTCCTTGGCGGATGGACAGCCAACATGATCGCCTACCTCAGCACGGGCGTTCCGATCGCATCCCCGGCTTCGGGCGTCGCTCCGTCGTACTTCAACCAGCGAGCTGATGTTGCCTGCGATCCAAGTCAGGGCGCTCCCCATACGGCCGCGGAATGGTTCAGCTACAGCTGCTTCGCGATTCCGGCTAGCCCGTTCGTTGCCGGAAGCTCGCCCGCATACCTCGATCATGTTCGCACCATGGGCGCGAACGATTTTGATCTCTCGCTCTACAAGCACTTTACCTTCGGCAAAGAACGCGACCTCCGCTTTGAGGTTTCTTCGTACAACATTGCAAACCGCAAGCAGTTTGGGTCGCCGGGAACGCCGGATATCACACAAGTGACGACGAACCCTTCTGAAGCCGCGGTGTTCGGCCAGATCACGCAGACCGTCAACAGCCCACGCCAGTTCCAGTTTGGCTCGCGCTTTACTTTCTAGGTGGTTGTGCCTGGGGCAGGAAGAACCGGCGCTCGTTGAATGCAAGAGGCGATTTCGCAGCAGCAGGCCGCCGCCGGTCTAAGGGAAGATGGTGCAGCAAAAAAATCCATCCGGCGGTCCCTGCCGATCTGCATGGCACAAAGCGTCCGACGTGTTCGTGCTCGTTCGTTCGTGGTTGTGTCACTCGGCTCAGGCAGAAAAGACGAGGCACGTCGGGCTTCCGACAGCCTGGTACTTTCCAGTGAATGTCAAGCGACCATCCGTTTGACCGACGCGGAAGCTGGTGACGACGTCGCTGCGCTGATTGCACGCATACAAGAAGCGACCGCCCGGGGCGAGCGCGATGTGGCGGGGATAGTCCCCCAGCGTGGGCGTGTCATCGACATGCCGCAGCATCCCATCCGGTCCGATTGCAAACGTGGCGATGGAATCGTGCAGCCGATTGGCGCCATAGAGAAACCTGCCGTGAGGCGCGATTGCGATCTCGGAGCAAAAGTTCGTCCCTGCAAATCCTTCCGGCAGGGCTGAGAGTGTTTGCCGATGCCTGAGAGCGCCGGCTTCCGGGTCATATTGGAAAAACGCGATCGTGGAAGCCTCTTCCTGAATCGAGTAGAACCACCGTCCATTCGGGTGAAACGCGAAATGCCTCGGGCCGTCTCCGGGAGGAAGGTTCACGAACGGAGTCGTCGCCGGCGTCAGTTGGCCGCTTGCGTTATCGAACCTGTCGATGTAGATCCGATCCTGCCCAAGGTCGGTATACAGGACAAACCGATTCCGCGGATCTGCCTGAATCATGTGCGCATGCGGCGCGTCATGTCCGCTGATGGCAAAGCTTCCGGGGGGCGCCGTGGCGGCGTGTTTCGGACCCAGGGATCCCGTGTCGTTGTGTACGAAACAAGCGGAATCGAGCCGCCCATCAGGAAAGATGGGAAAGACCGCGATGCAGCCGCCGACGTAATTCGCCACGAAGGCGAACTTACCGGCGGCATCGATACTCATATGTGCCGGCCCAGCCCCACGCGAATTCACCGTATTGAGGAAGCGCAGCTCGCGCGAACCGGGCACGATGGCGAAAGCGCTCACCGAGCCGCTTTTTCCCTCGTAGGTCGAAAGCTCGTTCACGGCATACAGATACTTGCCTGACGGATGAAGGGCGAGCCAGGATGGGCTGGGCGTTTCAGCGGCCAGTTTCAGAAGCCTCAGCTCGCCGGATTCTGCATCCACGGCAAACAGGTAGATTCCCTTCCCATTCGCCGGGCCATCGACAGGCAATGTGTCGGAACCGACGTAGGCGAACGTTTCCTTTCCTTCCGCAGCGAAGACCCCCCTGAATTGGGTAGCAGCGATTCCGAAAGCGGCGCTGTTGCGGAGAAAGGATCGTCTCGAAATTGAGGTCATCGGATTACGCATCGCATCTTTTGGCAAAAGCTCCTGTGCCCATCGTGCTTTCTGGAGACGCAGATCGCCGTCATGCACCCTCAGGCTGGTTTCATCAGGAGAGAGCCCATCCGGAGCGATCTCGCCTTCGTATAAACGGCGCGGCCTGAGGACAATTCTTCGCAACCATTTTCTGTCCGTCCCATTCGATCTTCTGGCCGGCGCGCAGTGCGACGCAGCCCAGTTGCACAATTTCGGTGAGACGCGCCGAGATTTCAAATCGCGAGTAGCATGTCTCCGGCTTGTTTTCCTTGATGGCAACAAGCCACTCCTGGGCATGGGCAAAGCCATTCCCGCCTTGGTCTTTGCCATACGGATTACGCGGGATGCGCTCAGGGTATTGCGCCATCGCGGGGTGCTTGGTGTAGTGAAGAAACTTTGGATCACCCTTCAGCTTCACGAAGAAACTTGTT
>DATJMC010000012.1:0-2585 GCA_035508975.1 Occallatibacter sp. | reverse complement strand
GCTTTCACGCGATTGAGCCCGCCGGAGTCGGCGCGAACCTCGCGGGCAATGGCGCGGACGACGGACACATCGGCGGTATCGAAATAGAGATTGTAGGAAACCAGGAATTTGCGGGCGCCGACGGCGCATGCTCCGGCGGTGGGGTGCAGAGCCGGGCCTCCCAGATCGGGCCGCCGGGCGGCTTCCTTGCGCACCACATCGCGCAGGCCTTCAAACTGGCCGCGGCGCACATCGTCGAGATTGGCGCGATCCGGACGTGCTGCGGCGGCTTCGTAGAAATAGATAGGAACGCCGAAGCGCTGCCAGATCTCATGGCCGGCCTGGCGGGCGAGCAGCACGCATTGCTCGAGCTTGATGCCCTGGATGGGAACGAAGGGAATGACGTCTGCCGCGCCGATGCGCGGGTGGGCTCCCTGCTGCCGTGTCAGGTCGATCAGTTCGCAGGCCTTGCCTGCGCCGCGCACCGCCGACTCCACCACCGAGGCCGGAGAGCCGGCGACAGTGACGACAGAGCGGTTGTGGTCCGGGTCCATCGACCAGTCGAGCAGATGCACGCCCTCCACGCGCATCGCAGCGACAATCGCTTCGACACGCCTGGCATCTCTGCCTTCAGAGAAATTGGGAACGCATTCGACAACCGGCTCTTTCCTGCTCATCGCCAGAATGTATACCCCACCTGGATCTGGATGCTGGCATTGACGCCCGGATTGCGATCGCCGAGCGAGGCCGAGGAAATGTGCACGGCGTTCACGCCGAGGTCGATGGAGCGCTTTGGCCGCACGAAGTAGTGGGTACCGAAGCCCCCTTGCGGAGAGAAGTTCCACACCGACGTGGCCCCGGGCGTGCCATGGGGGACAAGCACATCGGGCGGAAACTTGTGCACCGTGTAGATGAGCCCGCCGGCAGCCTGGAACCAAGGCTGGAAGCGCCGCGAACGGGTGAGAAAGTTCCAGCGAAAGATGACGGGCGTGAGGCTCAGGCCAACATATGTGCCGCCACCCACCGGCTGCGTATAGACCTGGCCCTGGTAGAGGAAAGTCTGGTTATGCGGGGCCGGAGTGAATCCCAGCCAGAGCGGCATGATGTTGCCGCCGTATTCGAACTGGCCGCTGAGGATACCGGCGTGGAGCACCGGCGTGAGCGGCTTGGCAAGCTGCGCGCCCGCCCACAGGAATTTGAAGTCGGAGCGATTGCCGACACCGGTGCCCCAATTCACGAAGGGGCCGTATTCCCAGCTGCGCGCATCGCGCACTTGGGCGACGGGGTTCGCCGCCGCATCCGGCGCCGAATCCGTACCCTCGGCGCCAAGCAAAACGGGCGAAAAACAAACGGCGGCCATCAACGCAAGAAAAAAATGCTTCGCAGTCAAACGTCTTCCCTTCTTTGCTCTGGTTCTCAGAAAAAAGGCCGACCCAACCGGTCGGCCCTGATGGTCGTTGGGTTTTCGAGCAGGCTCAGCCGGCGACCTGTTCCATTTGCTCGGCGTCCATATCGAAGTTCGAGTAGACATTCTGGGTGTCGTCGAAATCTTCGAGCGCTTCGAGCAAGCGGACCATCTGCGCCGCCGCCGCGCCTTCGAGTTTCGTATACGTCGAGGCGATCATCGTCACTTCGTTCATGACAGTGGCGATTCCCGCGGCCTTCACGGCCGCCAGCACCTTCTCGTACGCGGCGGGTTCGGTAATGATCTCGAAGGTGTCGCCTTCGTCATTCAGGTCCTCGCCGCCATGTTCGAGCACAATGTCCATCAGCTTCTCTTCGTCGGCTGCGGACTTCTCGACGGCGATCACGCCCTTCTTTGAAAACATGAAGCGCACCGAGCCGGTTTCGCCGAGGTTTCCGCCATTCTTCGAAAAGATGTGCCGGATCTCGCTGACCGTGCGGTTGCGATTGTCGGTGGTCACGTCGACGATCAGAGCCACGCCGCCTGGGCCGTAGCCCTCGAAGCTGATCTCCTCATACACGGCTCCGGGCAATTCGCCCGTGCCGCGCTGGATGGCGCGTTTGATGTTGTCGGCCGGCATGTTTTCCGCTTTAGCAGCCAGGACAGCGGTGCGCAGGCGCGGGTTGCCGTCAGGATCTCCACCGGCGCGCGCGGCGATGGTGATCTCTTTGATCAGGCGAGTGAATATCTTGCCGCGCTTGGCGTCGAGCGCGCCCTTCTTATGCTTGATTGTTGCCCATTTCGAGTGCCCGGACATGGGAACCTCTGGATCAATGAAAATGCAGGCGCTTAGGTCGCTCTGCCCTTGTGAGTATATCACTGGCGCGATTGCGAAAACGCCCTGTGCCACGGTCTGAAAGGCACGTTGATTTAAGGCCGTACCTGGCCTGCTCAGGCGGAGCACGGACGCCAAAACCAGCGACAATAGGAGCATGCACCTTCCCTCGACGACTTCCGGGCGAGACAGCCGGAACCCCGATTGCCTCCTTCGTGGGTCGCTGGCCAGCCGCCGCAGGTTTCTCAGGAATGCAGCCCTGGCCTCGGCCTCGGCGTTGCTACCGCCGCTCGGCAGCGCGGCGCTTGATCCCCCACCCGATTACACACTGGAGATCGGCGAGGTGGAGTGGGAACTTTCGCCGAA
>DATJMC010000011.1:0-3394 GCA_035508975.1 Occallatibacter sp. | reverse complement strand
TGCAGTGGATTGCCTGCACGTCGCCGCTCGCCTCAGCCTCGTCCAGCATCTCCTCGACCAGCCCGTTCAGTGCCGCGCAATCGCTCTCCAGCGCGCACTCGAAATCAAGTTCCTCGCGCGTCGACAAAATCGTCACGCCATGGTCGCCAATCGTCCCGCTCAACAGGATTTTGTCGCCGGGTCGCGCTCCATCTGCGGAAAGACGCGTCCCGCGATCGATTACGCCGATCCCGGTGGTAGTAATAAAAACCTTGTCACCCTTGCCGCGATTCACCACCTTGGTATCGCCGGTGACCAGTTGCACGCCCGCCTGCGCCGCCGCCGCCCGCATGGAATCAGCCACTCGTTCAAGCTCCGCCGACGCCAATCCCTCCTCGAGGATGAACGCCGCGGCCAGATATAACGGCTTGGCGCCGCCCATGGCCAGATCGTTCACCGTGCCATTTACCGCCAGCGTGCCGATATCGCCGCCGGGGAAAAAGATCGGCGTTACCACAAAAGAATCCGTCGTGAACGCCAGCCGCGCGCCGCCGATTTCCAGTTGCGCCTGGTCGTCCATGCGCTCCAGCGCTGGATTCCGGAAGCGGCTGAGGAAAACTTTCTCGATCAACTCGGCCGTCAGCTTGCCGCCGCTCCCATGGCCGAGCACAATTTGCGGGTGGTCGAAGATGGGCAGCGGGCACTGCCCAAACATCGCCTGTGAGGTTTGGTCCTGCTCGCCTTGCTTCTGATCGCGCTGCTTC
This sequence comes from Occallatibacter sp., assembly GCA_035508975.1. Classification (GTDB taxonomy): domain Bacteria; phylum Acidobacteriota; class Terriglobia; order Terriglobales; family Acidobacteriaceae; genus Telmatobacter. The sequence continues at coordinate 2,651 of DATJMC010000011.1, read as the reverse complement.
TGATCACGTTCGAGCATCTCAGCCGGCGTCATGCGGCTCCTCCCAGGGTGACCAGCTCAGACTCATCGAGATGCCGGCCGTAGGCGTAGTAGGCTGCGCACGCGCCCTCGGCAGAAACCATGGTCGCACCCAGCGGATGCTGCGGCGTGCAAGCCGTGCCGAATGCTGGGCAATCATGCGGTTTCTTGATGCCCTGCAGAATCTGGCCGGAGATACAGACCTGCGATTCCTGTGTATCGATGGCGGCCACGTCGAAGATCTGCTCCGCGTCGAAATCGCGGAACTCGCTGCGCAGCCGATACCCGCTTCGCGCAATCTCGCCCACCCCGCGCCACTTGCGGTCCCTCACTTCGAAGACCTTTTCGATCACATCCTGTGCTGGACGATTGCCGCCGCGCCCCAAAATCCGAGAGTATTGATTCTCCACTTCAGCGCGCCCTGTCTCCAGTTGCCGCACCGTCATCAGCACGCCATCCAGAATGTCGAGCGGCTCAAAGCCGGTAATCACAATCGGCACGTGGAAGCGCTTGGCGAGCGGCTCGTAGTCGCCATACCCAACCACAGCGCATACGTGCCCTGGCCCCAAAAAGCCCTGCACGCGATTTACCGGCGAAGAAAGAATCGTCTCGATCGCCGGCGGCACCAGCACATGCGACACCAGCAGCGAAATGTTTCTCAGCCCATCGGCTTTTGCACGCCATGCCAGCATGGCATTCGCGGGCGCCGTGGTCTCAAAACCAATCGCGAAGAACACCACTTTCTTGTCGGGGTTGGCGCGCGCAATCTTCAGGCAATCGATCGGCGAGTAGACAACCCGCACATCTCCGCCCAGCGACTTGATGGTGAAGAGGTCGCCGTTCGATCCGGGCACGCGCAGCATGTCGCCAAACGAGCAGAAGATCACCTCCGGCCGCCGCGCAATGGCGTGCGCCTTATCGATCATCTCGAGAGGCGTCACGCATACGGGACAGCCAGGGCCGTGCACCAACTCAATGCCCGACGGGAGCAACCGATCGATACCGTTCTTCACAATCGAATGGGTTTGTCCGCCGCAGACCTCCATAATGACCCACGGCCTGGTCTGCACACGGCGAATTTCCTCCACGAGCTTGGCGGCAATCGTCCCGTCCCGATACTCGTCAAGGTATTTCATGCTCATTCCCTCCCGTTGGAAGGTCGCCTGTCTTCTACTTCGGGAGCGTCAACCTCCGGCACCTCGAGTTCGCTCAGCTGATCGAGTTCGGCCAGCGCACGGTAGGTCTGCTCGGCCTCTTGCTCGTCGACGCGGCTGATGGCGAAGCCCACGTGAACCAGCACATAATCGCCGGGCTGAGTTTCCGGCACGTACTCCAGACAGGCCTCGCGCAGCACGCCGCCAAACTGCACACGGCCCATCTGCATTCCGCCTTTCGCGAAGGTCTCAATCACTTTTCCGGGAATCGCCAGGCACATAGATCCTCCCCGACCCGCTGGCGCAAGGCGCTCTGGGCGGGAAGAAGTTCTTTCCGATCTATCTCGGTTGGGACGTGCGTAACAGAATCACCGCGTTCCATCGCAGCGCTTTCCGGTTTGGCGCAGATTAAACGTTAGATGCGCGCAGATTTGCGCAGAGATATCCGGCCTCTCAAAGAATTCGACAGGCACGAAAACGGGTGCCTACACGAAGCTCAACCCGTCGGTTGTCACCTGGCTGCGGCAAATCCTTTACGCTGCCGTCCCCTCATCTACCTTGCGCTCGATCCGCATCTCGTCCTGCGGCTCGTCCAGATTGCCCGCATCTTCGGCCCGCCGCGCCACCTCCGATTTCGGGTAATGCCGCTCCAGGATGGTGCTGGTATTGTCGCGCCCCGGCACCAGGCTCTCCGCTCCGCGCTCTTCTTGCAATCGCCCGACCTCCGTGAACCGTGCAACTTCCGCTTCCGCTACCTCGTCCACCACCCACCCGCTGCCGTCGCGCGCACTCGGGCGCTCGTCTTCCTGGAACAGATCCACATGGAGCGCGTCCACCTCCTCTTCGGTGCTCGCGTCCAGTTTTCGAAACTCGTGTCCCAGTTTTCCTCGTGCGATCATGTCCCCTGTTTTTTGTTGCTTCGTCATGGTGCATCCCTCAATCTCCGGTTGTCTCACTGCCACGCCGGTCGCGCGTTTGCGGCCCAGCAGTTGGGATGCGCCCGTCCGCCCGCTGGCACACCTGGCCTATCGGTTCCAGGGCAGGGCCTCACCCCCTACATTTTTATCTGGCTCAAACACCAGAGGTTAGCTTGATGTTGCACATGGAGTGGTGCAAGGGGCGATTGACGCTCTTGGGCGATAGGGCGAATATAAGGCGAAGATACTTTGCCCATGGCCTCTGCATCTGCAATCCGTCTCCAGATTGAAGCGGCTCTCGCTCATCGGATTCCTTCTGCGCTGACACCGGTTGCCAAGGCGATCCGGCCGGTGGTGCCGACGGGGATTGCGGCGGTGGATGAGCTGCTGGCGGGCGGGCTGCCGGTGGGCGCGATCTCAGAATTTGTGGGGCCGGAATCGAGCGGGCGTACTTCGCTGGCGCTCTCGTTTCTGGCTCGCGTCACGCAGGCAGGGCGAGTGGCGGCGTGGATTGATGGGTCGGATGCGCTCGATCCCGAATCGGCAGCGGCAGCGGGTGTGGA
>DATJMC010000010.1:0-64325 GCA_035508975.1 Occallatibacter sp. | reverse complement strand
GATTTACCTGCAGGTGTGTATATTTTTCATGCAAACCGCTGGGCCAATAGATCTCGAGCCCGGCCTCCTCCGCACTTCCTAAACCGAAGTGAAGCCTTGGGTCATTGCATGAGTAATAGCTGGATTGACTCACCACAGCTTGCGCCTGTACCTGGTTTCCATAGTGCGCCATGACACGGGCTCCAATTGCGCTGCGGTTCGACTTCACTCCTTCAAGTTTGACCTTGATCCAGTTCTGCTTGCCCGTCAGATCGTTTCGCAAAAGAGACGGCGGCTCATTCATATTCATAATCAGCACATCGATGTCGCCATCGTTGTCGAAATCGCCAAATGCGCAGCCGCGGCTGCTATGCGGAGTTGAAATCCCGTCTCCGGCTTGGCCTTCCAATTCCTCAAATGTTCCATTGCCCAGGTTGCGAAACAAAACACGCGGCGTCTTGTAAGGAAACTGCGGTAGTTTCTTCTCCACTTCAGGGTAGACACTGCCGGTTACAAAAAACACATCGGGTTCCCCGTCATTGTCGAGATCCACGATGCCCGCGCCCCAACTCGTGAAGCGCGTCTCCACCCCAAGTTTCGCCGCACGCGTTACTTCGTCAAAATTCGCTTTCCCGTCGTTCCGGTAAAACCCGCATGTATCGCTTATGAAATGGGTCGTGAACAGATCGAGATGCCCGTCAAGGTTGTAGTCGCCTATGCCAACGCCCATCCCCGCCTGTTCCATACCGTCATCGCTTAACGCAACGCCCCTAGTAACACCCTCTTCGCGGAACGTTCCGTCGTGATTGTTCATGAAGAGAAGGCTAGGCGTTGAGTCGCATGCCACAAAGATATCCGGCCAACCGTCTTCATCGAAGTCCGCGGTCACCACGGTCATCCCGTAGCTCTCAATGGCAACGTCGATCCCGGATTGCTTGGTGACATCGGTAAAAGTCCCATCGCCGTTGTTGCGATACAGAAGGTGCCGTCCAGTGGGCAGGCCCCGGGGGCCGCAGTTGACCGGAATCCCCTTCCAGTTGCAGGTTGATTTCTCGCCGGGCACAGGGGCGTGCTCAAACGAAAATCGAATGTAGTTCGAAACGAAGAGATCCAGATGACCATCGCGGTTGTAGTCCACAAAGGCGCAGCCCGCTCCCCACCGCGCCGGGCCGTCGCTCCACAAGCCAGCCTCCCGCGTCACGTCGGTGAAGGTCCCATTCCCATTGTTTCTGTACAGCCGATTCTGGCCGAAATAAGTGCAGAAGATATCGTCGAAACCGTCGTTGTTGTAATCGCCAACGCATACGCCGTTTGCCCATCCGACCGCCTTGAGTCCGGCCTTCTCCGTGACATCGGTAAACGTCCCATCGCGATTGTTCTTGTACAGGCGATTTGTGGCTTCAGGCGGGTCCCCTTCGAGACGTGTGCCCGAAAGCAGGAATATGTCCATCCAGCCATCGTTGTCATAATCGATAAATGCACATCCACATCCGTTTGCCTCAAGGATGTATTTCTTCGACTCCACTCCCCCGTAAATGACCGGCGCATGCAGGCCGGCCTGCTGCGCGACATCCGTAAAATGAGCATTAAAGGGGCGCCCAGAAGCCGCCGGTTTAGGCTGAGAGACAAGATTGCGCGTCGCAATACCCTGCTGATCTTGGCCGAAGAGGTCCTGGGCAGAGGCGCATAGGGACAGGAGAACGAATGAACGTCGACTGATGGTCATGAAGAGAGGTCTAGGACGCCTCCATTATGGCCGCTGGATTAGGCTGCAGTAAAGGTTTACCGATTCTCATCAGCCGGAGCATGTCAGTTGGACGATCCCGAGGGCCCCACCACCAATTTGTACCGGTTGCGTTCGCCCTCCTGCCGGGTTGCGTCCTGGCGTGCCTTCGCGAGCCTCTTCAGCAGATCAGGAATTTCCTTCTGATCATCCGTTTTGCGCAAAGCGATGACCAGATGATACAGGGCGCTCTGATCCGAAGGGTTCGCCTCAAGAATCAACCTGCACTCTTTCGCTGCCAGTGCATTTTGCCCGGAATCAAGATAGTACTTGGCAAGGACATCGTGGGCGGCGGTGAGCGACGGCTGCAGCGTCACTGCCCTCTTTGCCGAGTCGAGACCCTTCTGAAATTCTGGCGTACCGGGCTGCGCCGACTTCTGTGACAGGATGGCAGCCTGAAGGTACCAGAGAAAAGCATCGTTGGGCTGCTTGGCGATCTTTGCGCGCACCGTCTCGAGCGCACGGTCAGGATCACTTTGATTCTGCTCTTCAGCGAGCATGCCTTGTGCCGCGGCTCCGGTGGATTGCTTCGGGTCCAGTCTGTCCGCGGTCTCGAAATCTGCCTCCGCCTTCTCGTATTCCGCAAGTTGCACATAAAGAACACCGCGTGCCAGGTAGAGCGCGGCGGCCCCCGGTCGCAGCTTCAAGCCGGCATCGACCATCTCCACCCCTGCCTGAAACGACTGATGATCCAGTGCGATTTCAGCGAAATCAACGTACAGCGGGACTTCCTGTGGGTCCTTCACGATTGCATCCCGCAAGATCTTCACGGCTGCAGGCGTATCTCTTTCTGCCTCGTACGCGGAAGCTGCCAACCGCATCGTGGAAACATCTGGCCCGGCATCGAGGAGCGGCTGCAACGTCGCAATCGCGTCTGAGGGTTTGCCGGTCGAAAGTTGCACTGCAGCAAGGCCTCGTCTGAAACGGGGATCTTCCGGCTGTCTTGAAACCAATTCCTGAAAAACCTGGATGGCCTTGTCGGTCTCATTCAATTTCAGCAGGCATGCGCCATAACCCTGCATCGCCGCAGGCTGCGAGTCCAACTGCGACCCGCTTGCGGCGTAGTGTTTCACTGCGGTCTTGCAGTCGCCGGTCTTCTCTGCCATGACGGCCAACATGGCATGCGAGGTGCCGTCATCGGGCCTTAGCTTGAGGATGTGTTCGAGCACTGGAATCACTTCGGCATCGCCCTCTTCATATTCGATTTGTGCTTCACCTTCAAGGGCTGGGAGATAGTCCGGAGTTATTCTGATCGCGTGCCGATACGAGGACAGTGCTGCCTTCGCTTCTCCTTCCCCTGCGTAGGCCAGTCCCTGAAACATCCACAGCTGAGCACTATTCGGAGAGTTCTGAATCGCTGGTTCCAGCAACTGGAGCGCTTTTGCGAAATCATGATCACGCAAAGCGGATGTGACTTCCCGTGCCCCTTCGTCCGTCGTTTGCCCTGAGCTTGCCGGGCGCAAAAAGACTGTGATCAGCGCGATGCAGATTCTGCCTGACACGAAACTCGACTTCACGGTTGCACCTGCGGCTGTTCTGCCGCACATTTGTTCATAGCCGTTTCAACTTCGCTATCCTGGCCCGTTATAAGCAATTTCCCACCATAATCCATCGTCGACTTGCAGTCCGAAGTTCTCATGGCTTCGCTGAATTTCTGTCGATAATACGACTGCAACTGGAAAGTAATCTCCAGCTCGGCTGGATCAGGACTGGTGGGATCGATCTCCCGCGCCTCGCGGAGATGCTTCAGGCCCTCGGTGATCCTTCCCTGCACGGTCAGCGCGGCCCCAAGGCTATTGTGCGCGGCAGCATTGCGCGCGTCCAATTCCAAGACCTTCCTCCATTCTGCGATAGCTTCGTCCAGCTTACCCTCACCAGCGAGTTCCGAGGCGATATCCAAGTGACGATAGGATTCGGCTGCCGGCACGTCGATCCTCAACAATCCATCGGACGGTATGTTGACAAACTCCGGTATGTTGACTGCCCGGTTTGCCGCGGTTGCGTTGTCGATCGCGATCGCGGGGCTTGAGTTGCCCTCATCGTCGATGTGCGTTAGGAACATCTGGGTGTAGGGAGAGTGGCTCTTCGAAGAGAAGACCAGCCAATGGCCATTCGGTGAGAAACTGTGCCAGGAATTCATCGGAAGCCTGTTGCAGCGCAGACGCCGCGCCACTCCTCCCTCGAAGGGAACAATATAGAGTTGACTGTCTGGGCGCATCAACTCCGCGTTACGACTTTCCACGTAGACGATCCAGCGGCCATCCGGAGAGACCTTTGGAAAACTGTTGCTCATCCCATTGTTCGACGCGCCTTCAATGGGTACTGGCACACCGCCCCTGCCTTCGTTAAAGGGGATTCGATACAGGTCATACTGAATCTGGGTTTCCTCCGGATCGTTGGCACGCTGGGGAGCTTTCTGGCCAGGCATCTCCGGGGCGCGCGCTTCTGCACGGGCGAACACGATCGATTTCCCGTCTGGGCTCCATACAGCGTTCGTGTGCACGAATCGCTCATCGTCGGCGCCCGGCAAGACGTGTTTCTTCCCCGTGACTCGGTCGTACCACGCAAGGATTCCTCGCGTCGGATAAAAGACCTGAAGGAATCGGTAGTCCTGGAAATTGACGAGGTAGTAGCTGTTGCCGAGTTGAGCGCGTAGGTCGCGCAACATGGTGATTACGTATCTTCCATCCGGTGACACCTGCGACATGAATCCAATCCTGGAGGGCGACGCCGTATTGTCTTTGATAGAACTCCAGGAGATTACATCCTGGTTTCGGAGGGACATCTGCTGCTTGATGGGAGCCAGCGCATAGAGCCCCTTATCGTTTGCCGGGCCGTCGATATCCATGCCGAACGTCTTTCCGTCCAGCGAGAATGAATGGCAATTCGCGCAGGTATGCATCCCGGTCAGAAGCAGACGGCTGCTTGACTGGCTTATGTCGCGCAACCGCCAGGCAAGAAGCGGGAGATCCTTTTTCGCGAGCGGCTGAATCAATCCTCGCTCGCCTTTCGACGGAATCAGCGGCACGTCGCGGTAGAAGATCGGCGCTTTGACCGGATCCTTGGATGTCTCAATGACCGTGGCGCCGAGCGAGACCGCCGCATCCGAACTCCGGGGCGCGATTCCCTCGATCGTTACCGTGGCTGAACGGCCTTTGGAGCGCCGCTTGATCCGTTCCCAGTCCTCCGCCGCCGGAGCCCAGGTATGCGCAGTCGCTTGCCGGGGCGTGAGTCCAGGCACTTCATTATTTGGGGAGACGCAGCGCGGGTCGATTTCACCGATGCGAGGCGCTGGTCCCGCAGACTTGAAGTGCATTGAAGGCGAACCGTCGGTGAATGTCACGTCAATCGTCCACTCCGTAACGTTCCCGGATTCGTCATGCCAAGTGAACGTTGGGGCCGCAATATCGGGCGGGAAAATTGAACCGGTCTCCGGGTAATCGACAGTTATGGTCGCAAGAGCGATGTGAGGCTGGGAGAATGCCGAAGACGCGCGATGGAAGGAGCAGATCATGCCCGATGCGAGGATCATGGTCAATCCGATTTCATGGAATGTCTTGCAATTGAATTTCGTTCGCTGTCTCCGCATTTTCCCGCTATCCCGGGATCCGAAACTTCTGCTCTGGCAGAAAGTGTACCGCCGGAAATCAACCCGGAATGTGACAGACGATCCTGAAGGTCTCTATCGAGGATTGCCGAACCGGACACATACGCCTACTCGATTCGCCGCGATTGGGCCTATAATTCCGCAGCAGAGATTGCTGAGAGACTCGCCGCTGTCCGAAGATTCCCGAGCATTGATGGGACGAATGACCCATGCCGGCCCGGAGCAATTGCTTGGAGAGAACGTTCATGAGGAAGTCATCGTGGCACTGAACCCGGGGGGCGCATTTCGGAACTGCAATCCATCCTCTTGTGTTTTCTCCAGTGCTTGGCCGCTGTTTGTCTTGCTATCGCTTGCATTTGGTTGCGCGGGCTGCAAAAGGACGGCCCCGACCATCGCCGTCATTCCCCGCACGTGTGGGACCGCGCTCTGGGAGCCGGAGCATGCCGGTGCCGCTACGGTTGCCCGCACACTCGGGCTAAATCTCTACTGGAATGCCCCGATGCGCGACGACGATACGCAGACTCAAATCTCTCTCATCGAGAAGTCGGTGGAACGGGGAATAGCCGGCGTCATCGTTTCGCCGATCCAGACATTGCCCATGAGAACCCCCATCCGCCGCGTTCTGGCTCAAGGCATTCCAGTAGTGGTCATCGACACCAAACTCGGGATTCCCTCTGGATCAAAACTCAGCTACGTTCTGAACGACGAACAAGCAGGAGGGCGAATCGCCGCTCGCAGAATTGGCACGATCCTCGGGGGTAAGGGGAATATTGCCATCGTGGGAATCCAGCCCGAGCTCAACAGCAACACTCTGCGAGAGCGAAGCTTTGAGTTGACCTTAAGCAGCGAATTCCCTGACGTGCGTATTGTCGTTCGAAGACTCGGCCTCTCCAGCGTTCCCCAGGAGCAGCATAGCGCCGAGGAACTTCTCGCCGGCCGCCAATCGCTGGATGCGATCGTCGCTCTTACCCTCGCCGCCACTCGGGGAACGTATTACGCCCTGGCGGAATTCGGAAAGGCAAGAATCATCAAGCTCGTGGGATTTGACCAGGACCTGATGCCCCCCATTCGTGACGGCGGCATCGACTCTGTAGTGGTTCAGAACACCTTCGAGCTGGGACGAATTGCGATGCAGACTATGAACCGCGAGCTCCAAGGGATGTCCGGTTCTCCCGATGTCAATGTTCAGCCTGTCCTGATGACAAGCGAAAATGTGGACTCGGCCGAAATGCGTCAGATCGAGAATATGTCCTGGTGGTCGCCTCAATGAACCGAAGCGGTGCTAAACGCGGAGTGATTTTCGCGCTGTCGGGCACCCTTGCCCTCGCTCTCCTCGCGGCCGCGGCCATTACCTATGAGGTGATTGCGCGCAAAGGACCCACGCAAGCCCAGTCTGTTTCCCTCGAGAAGCAAGACGACTGGCAGGAATTCGGTGGCACCTGGCAATACGCCGATGGCGCGATGACCAACAACTCCGATGAGCGCGGCGCCAAGCTGATGACCGGTCCTCGTTTCTGGACCAACTACTCGGTAGAAGCCGACGTTCTTCTGCTTGGGCAATACGGAGACGCTGGATTGATCATTCGCGGCAGCGATGAAGAAACAGGAGTGGATGCGTACCACGGCTACATGGCCGGCCTGCGCGACCTGGATAACACCTTGATGATGGGGCGCGCCGACTATGGATGGAGGGAATTCGCCGCAAAAGCAGTGTCGCCTCGCGTGTTTGCAGGCCAGTGGTATCACATCAAGTTTCTCGCGGTGGATTGCGACTTCGCGGTGAGCGCAACCTCGCCGAAAGGCGAGACGACCACCATCGCGATTCGCGATCCGGGCTGCATCAGGGCTGGCAGGTTCGGCCTCAAGTCCTACAACACCGGCGCTCAATGGCGGAACGTTGAAATCCGGCCGGCAACAGAGAGCGATCTGGCCGCGATGACTCGCAATCAGCCGCCTCAGTTGGCTGTACCCACTCAGCTTCCTTCCGGAATGGAGCCCGCTCCCTACGATCGCTTCCTGGAACCGATCGAACGCGACCTGCAGGCACACCGCTCCGCTGTGGACGTGGAGGCAATTCGAAATCTTCGCCTCCTCGCCCCCGATGTGCCAAGCTCCGTTACCGTCCAGGGAGTCGTTACCCTGACATCTCCCATGCTATACATTCAAGACTCCACAGGTGGACTTGCAATTTCGAGCAGCCACCCTCACGCGCCTCTGCAGATTGGGGATGAAATTGAGGCGCGCGGTGACGCTTACTTGCATGATTTCAGCTCCGAAATGCGCGATGCGGATATCCACCTTCTCTGGTCGCATACTCCGGTCTCTCCGGTTGCCGTGGCAGCCTCGCAGGCCGCAACCGGGGCCCTCGATGCTCAGTACGTTCAGGTCCAGGGGAGGCTTGACGAAAGGCATCAAGATGGCCAAGGCACCGAGACCCTGACTTTAGAAGATGATCGCCAGTCCTTTACAGCCCTCATCACGGGCCTGGGACATTCGCCCCAGCTTCACGTCAAGGAAAAGAGCAAGTTGCGCTTGCGCGGAATTTGTGTCACCGATTCCAGATATACGCATGATCTGACCGCTTTTGCCCTGCTCCTCCCTTCTGCCGGCGACATCGAGGTCCTCGAAGGCCCACCCTGGTGGAATGGGGCGCACATCATAGAACTGGCCCTGGGTGTATTCATCTTCTCGATCTCCGGGATGACTGGATTCTTTTACGTCGAACGCTGGCGCATGCAGGCGGTGCTCGACGAGCGCCAGCGCCTGGCCCACGAAATGCACGATACCCTTGCACAGAGCTTTGCAGGACTGGGCTTCCAGCTCCAGGCGATTCGAGACGACGTGAAGGATGGAATTGATATCACTCCTCAACTCGATCTCGCGCAGGATATGGTCCGTGACAGCCACGAAGAAGCAAGGCGCAGCATTTCCGCACTGCGTCCCGAGCATCTTGAATCCGTCGGCTTGCTCAATGCTCTCGAAGCCTGCGCTCGGCGCATGATTTCTCAGAGTTCTTCGATCGAAGTCCAGGCAGTGAGCGAAGGCAATGTCCAGAATATTCCATTGCGGGTGTCCGACACCCTGCTGCGCATCGGCTATGAAGCGATTGCAAACGCGGTCCGCCATGCGCACTGCTCACGGCTAGATGTTTCGCTTGTTTACCAAAAGTCTACCGTCGAAATGACGATCCGCGATAATGGAGTCGGATTTGTCGTATCGAGCGACTCTGCAGGATTCGGAATTAGAGGCATGCATAAACGCGCAGACAACATCTCCGCCCAGTTCAGAATTGAGAGCGCGCCCGGACGAGGATCAGCAGTTCATGTGCTGGCCCAGTTGCCCCCAACTCTATTCAGGGCGCTTTCAAAACAGTGGTTAATTCAAATAAGGAAAAACCATGACGAACGCGCCAGAGTCTAAACCTGCGGTCAGGGTTCTGATTGTTGACGACCACCCGGTCGTTCGAGCCGGATTGACCTCCCTCCTCCGGCGACAAGCAGGGCTGAAACTGGCCGGAGCTGCTCACTCGGGCGAAGAAGCAATCGAAATGCTCAAACACTCAACCGTCGATGTCCTGCTCATGGACCTGCGAATGCCCAGCATCAGCGGCATCGATTTGCTCAATCTTTTAGAGGCAAACAATGACCGCGTCAAAGCCATCATCCTCTCGAGCTACGAGTACGAGGAGGAAATCTACCAGGCAGTCAAAGCGGGCGCGTGTGGCTATCTTTCCAAAATCGCGACCGGAGAAGAAATCGTTGCCGCTATCGAAGAAGTGGTCGCGGGAGGAACTTATTTTCCAGAACGAATTGTCCAGTGGATTGAAGAACGCGAAAGCCGTTCGAGCTTGAGCTTACGGGAAATCGAGATCCTCGAAATGGTGTCGAAAGGGCTCACCAACAAAGAGATTGCAAGCGCCCTCCAGATTAGCCACTTCACGGTTCGAAATCACCTCAACCACATCACCGCAAAGCTCCAGGTCGCCGATCGCACCGAGGCTGCGACCGTCGCTTTGCGTCAGGGTATTATCGGCGCGCGCTAGGTTGCGCGCACGGTCGAGCCCCGGAGGCAGTCGGGAGAGTCTCCCCTCATCGCGCACATGTCAATTTAATAGAAGTGCGACGTCGGTCTTCAAGAAAGCAGCACCTCAGCACGGCCAGCCCTTCATAGCAGAGGGCAACTTCAATTTCCTGGAGCTGTTCGAATGCCGTTGCTGCTCTGTCGAAATGCCCTCCGTATCTTGCCAGGCATTCTGTATCTTGCAAGCTTCGCTTCAACCAGTCAGGCATCCGGCACCGCAGCCCCGGTGGCTTCCAGAGAAAATGCGGAAGAAACTGCATGCATGAAGTGTCATCGAGACCAGGCCAACGGCTTTGAACGCTCGAAGATGGCGCGGTCGATGCGACGCTCCGATCGAGAACCCGACGGTGTCGTACACACTGCGGAAGCAACGATTCGAGTGTTTTCGAATCAGAATGGAACATGGCAAACACTGGAAAGCCACGGACACACTGAAACCTATCGAGTGGAATATGTGATTGGCTCGGGAACGCACGCAGCCGGCTACATCATTTCTCTGGCGAACCACCTCTTTCAATCACCCGTTGCATACTACCGTCGCAGAGCAGCCTACGGACTCGCGCCCGGCTACGAGACAGAGACAGACCCGGATTTCACACGTCCGGTGAAGCCGGGATGTCTATTCTGCCATGCAGGTGCATTCGCGGGAATTCCAGGCACCATCAATCAATATGCGACCCAGCCCTTCTCGCATCTCGCCATTAGCTGCAACCGGTGTCATGGCCCTGTCAGCGAACACCTGGCCCATCCCAGTCCCTCAAACATCGTCAATCCCGCAAGCCTAGATCCTGTCTCCCGCGACAGCGTTTGCGAACAGTGCCACTTGAAGGGCGTTGCACGCGTTCTGAACCCCGGCAAGCAATTTGCCGATTTTGTTGCCGGCCAGCCCCTGGAGCAGACTTTCACGACGTACCGCTATTCCATGCCGGCCGGTCAGCAACCGCCCTTCCGAGTCATCAGTCATTCCGAGCAACTGGCGCTCAGCCGCTGCAAACGCATAAGTGGGAATGGAATGTGGTGCGGCACTTGCCACGATCCACATGACGAACCGATCAACGTCGAACCGTACTATCGCGCAAAGTGTCTCACATGCCACGCCAGCACAAGATTCGCCCGAAGCCATCCCTCCAAAAGCAGCAATTGTATTGATTGCCACATGCCTAAAAAAGAAGCGAACGACGGCGGACATACGGTTTTTACCGATCACAGGATTCAAAAGACATCCGATCACCAGGGGACCGGCGACGAGCCCACCGGAATCGCCCCCTGGCGCGAACCGCCATCTGAACTGGCAACGCGCAACCTCGGGATGGCATCCATTGAAGTCGGAACAGAGGCAAAATCATGGCCCGAGATTGTGAGTGGATATCGGCTTCTCACCGATGTGCAACATCAGTTCGCAGACGATTGTGAAATGTATCAATCAATCGGGAACGCCCTGTTTATTGGCAAGCAATATTCCGAAGCCCAAATTGCATTTGAAATCGCACAGCGATGCGATCCCAAGTCAACCTCCGGAGAAGCAAGCCTCGCTTCGGCGTATGCCGCACTGGGAAGGAATGAGGATGCCGAATTTCATCTCCAGCAAGCGCTCGATTTAGATTCAATGAACCTGAGTGCCGCCGAAGAGCTGATTGGCCTCTACGAAAAAGATGGGAAAACCGAGAAGGCCGATGCGTTGAGGAGCAGGATCAGTAGCCTATTCCACTGAGAGAGTCCCACTATCACCGGCGTCTGATCCAGATAAACAAGATTTCAGGCTCGTCTCTCCTCCGGTCATTGCATTACCCGTACGCCCACGAGCGTTTTCTGCGCCTTCCCGGTAACGATCGAGTTGCATAACGGCCGACCGAATCCTGCAAACTCGATCTCGGTGACGTCTCCGGATTGAAGGCGAATCCCCTCGCCAAACGATAAGCAATCGGCGCCCATGAAGTGGATATGGACCATGCCTGGCTGGCGATGAACCGGATACTTGAAGTGGTGATGCTCCAGATTCGCAAGGCTGTGGCACATATTCGCTTCGCCCGTTCTAATCTCCTTCTCCCAAACCGGTTTGCCGGCGCGCATGATGCGAACGTTCCCAGGCACATCGTCGAACCCGGCATCAACAACCAACTCGGGGCCGATGCTACACATGCGAAGTTTAGAACCCGCGAGATTCAGATAATTGGTCCTCTCGAATACATGATCGGAGAATTCGTTGCCTGCTGCCATGCCGATTCGCCATGGAATGCCGTTCCGCGCAATCATGTAAATCGCGGCAACCTCGGCCTCTTCTCCCCCATCTTCGGCAAATTCGGGAATGGCCAGCGCGCCAAAAGGTTCCTGGACAATGGAACCATCTCCCTTGTAGAACCACTCAGGGGCAACCCCGACCTCGCCGCTGGGCGGCCTTCCCCCTTTCCGACCCCACTCGAACATGCGCATGCTGTCGGTCATCGGGGCCTGACTCTGAACGGCGGCCGAAACATGCATGGCCTGCCGGTCCCGTGCACTTCCCAGATGTGTCAGACCCGTCCCCGAAACATAAACCCGACGAGGATCTCCAGGACAGTCGATGGGTGGCAGCAGTCTCCAATCCGACCTGCCGCTATAAACGTCGTCGTAGCGTACGGTCTCCTCGCCTTTCAGATCTTCAACGAGTTCCGAGAGCTTCCGACCTTGAGTCAGTGCCATCTCTGCGAGCGCGAAAGTGGAGTCCATGTGGCGCAGCAAAACAAGGTCCGGTTCATCCACGACGGCGAGGCGGCGTTGGCTCCGATTTTGGATTTGAACCAAGTGCACGGGATCCCCTTCCCTACTCGATAATCTTGAAGCGTTTGAGCGATTCCTCATTGATCGTGAGGCCAAGTCCGGGCGTGTTCTCGTCAAGATCGATAAGACCGCCTTTGGGCACCGGTTCGCCGTCGAAGATATACCAGAACAATTCGTTGCCAACTTCGACATCTACCTTGGGAAAGAACTCGGCAATGGGTGAATTGAGGCTTGCCATCACCACGTGATAGTTGTGCATCTGGCCTGCATGGGGAATGACCGGCACCTGGAACGACTCGGCGAGCGCCGAGATCTTGCGAGCCTGGCTGATGCCACCAACCCTGTTGGTATCGAATTGGATGGTATCGAGCGCGTCCTCTTCGAGAAGCGAACGGAACCCAAAAATGGTGCACTCGTGTTCGCCTCCAGCGATGGGCACACGTCCGTATTTTTTCAACTCGCGATATCCGCGCGTATCGTCTGGGATAACCGGCTCCTCCAGCCAGCGCAGCCCGAACGGTTCGAGCAGAGGCAGCATGCGTTTGGCGTAATCGAGAGTCCAGCCCATATACGCATCCGTCATCAAATCCACGCCGTTACCAATCACCTCGCGCACGTTGCGGACAAGTTCAACGTTTTTCATCATGCCGTCGCGGCCGTCCAGAGGACCCCAGCCAAAGCGCAGCTTCATCGCCGTGTAACCCTCGTCCTTGTAGCGCTGGGCTTCGGCTCGCAGTTCATCAATCGGCATGGCGTAGAGGCGGCTCGCATAAACAGGAATGCGCTCCTTAGTGCGTCCGCCAAGCAACCGATAGACAGGCTGTTTGGCATCTTTGCCCAGGAGATCCCACAGCGCAATGTCCACCGCGGATATGGCCGTCAGAGCAACGCCCTTTCGCCCAAATGCAAGGGTCCGGCGATACATCTGCTGCCACAGGACCTCCGTATCCCAGGGGTCGCTGCCCAGCAGGATCGATTTCAGATAGTTGTCGATCAGGGTCTTGGTCACGATGGGAGAAAGCGCAGCATTGCCAAGGCCCACCAAGCCGACATCAGTGAATACCTCTACGAGCAGCCATCCGTGAAAAGCAAAATTCCCCATCGAGGCTTGGCGATAGCTCACCAGGTCCATCGGGTTTGTACAGAAATGCGGCGGAAGCGGGATGGTCTTGCCTTCCCATTGAACGACACGCGTACGAACCTCGGTGATCTTCATATTCAAGCCTCAATTTCCTTGAGTTCATGACCGCCATACGGTTGAATCCTGCCGCCAACCAAGGCGATCCCGAGAAAACCAATCAAGTGAAAACTGCCAACCAGAATAAAAAGTGTTTGATAACCGAAACCATGCTGAAGCAGGTAGCCGGCCGCCAAGCCAAAGAGTGCTCCACCGATGGCTCCTCCAAAACCCACAAATCCTGACACGGTTCCCACGGAACAAAGAGGAAAAATGTCTGCAGGGATAGTCATCACCAGGCCGGACCACGATTGCTGGCAAAAGAACGCCATGCTGAACAGGGCAAGTGCAAGCTGCACTGGAACCAGAGGCACCAGCATCACCACAGGCATGAAAGCCGCGCTCAAACCCAGTGCTATCTTACGCGCTCGATCGAGCGTCAATCCACGCCGCAAAAGCGTGCTCGAGAAATATCCCCCGGCGACGCTTCCGATGCCCGATGCTGCATACGGAATCCATGCGTAAAAACTCATTTGCCGGATATCAAAGTGGCGCGCGTCATAAAGATACTTGGGGAGCCAGAAGAGCAGAAAGTACCAGGCCGAGTCACTCAGAAACTTCGTAAAAACGAGGACCTGGACGCTGCGAAGCAAAAGCAGTTTGAGGAAGCTGAATCGATCGTTCATGGCGCGAGGCTCCGGCGACTGCACCCGTGTCACCGCGGATTTACCGCGGATCAAAATGATCCACACCAGCACCCAGACGATCCCCAACGCTCCGGATAGGAAGAAGACCATTCTCCACCCGCTGTGAAGCAGTACCAGCCCGATCAATGGCGGCGCCAGTACCGAACCGACTGCAGTTCCCGCATTGATGATTCCGACAGCGGTCGAACGCTGTTCCGGAGAGATCCACTCGGCAACCACGCGCACCGCAGCCGGAAACCCTCCGCCTTCACCCATGCCCAGCAGAAAGCGCGCGCCCAGCAGCACACCGAATCCCACGGCAAATCCATGCAGAGCGCACGCAACCGACCACCATACCATGATCAACGTGAATCCACGCCGAGTTCCAAGCCGGTCGAGTAAACGTCCACCGCCAACGTACATTGCTGCATAAGAAAGCAGAAATGCGGACTGCAGATAGGAGAATTTCTCCTCCGAAATTGGAATATTGTGTTGAATTGCGCGAATTGCGATCGGCAACGTTTGTCGATCGAAATAACTGATCGCGATTGCGACTGTAACCAGGACAACGGGACGCCACCAATCCGCGTGCCTGGAGCCGAATTCGATTCGAGCTTTGCCAGCAGAGGAATCGCGCATCCCGTTTACCAAATAAACTCCGAATTAAGCACGCTCGTCGACGCACTCCTGTCGTTGAATCCCAATTCTACGGTCTTCCCATCAAGAGACAGCGATCGACAATCCAGAGCTGACTCAATCTGTGTCGCCTTTCGCGCTTTTCCATCGAGGATCCTGCAATGAGGCTGACTTTCGCCGGCTATCTTCCCTTGCCCGCAACCTTCGTTTTCGGGAGGTTTCAGCAGAAAGCTTTCCAAAGCTCGAACGAATGGGACAGGTGTACCACTTGGTGCATGGTGCTTGCACAAGCCGAGTCTGATCATGAAAATCGTAACCGCCGAGTTCCCCAGGTCTGAAGGCCATCAATCTCCTCTGACTTGCGGTGTATCGTTGCGGAAGCCGAATTGGCGAAGGAGTAATACGTCTCTCATGTTCATTCAACCGACGCGCAGGTCGGTGCTCCGCGGCTTGGGGGTTGGCCTCGCACAAACTCTCTTTCATGCTCAACTGGACGCAGCAGGTTCACTCGTTCAACAAACGGGCGAGCCCGGAAAACTGGACTTCCGCATTCGAGCAGTATCCCAGAGAGTCCTGCATATCAGCATCGCGCCAGTTTACGCAGAGCCGCCTGAAAGAGAACCCGGGATCGTTGGGAGTCTTCAAGAGTCTTCCATGACCTTGGGAAGGAACTTCCCCATGCACGTGCCTTGGGGCCGGCACAGCATCCTCGTCAACATTGAGCCGCTTCAATTCACCGTGATCGACGGCGCGGAGCGCGTGCGGCAAGAAATCCAATTCGACACTGACAGCACATCCGTGCGGTTCCGATTGGGCAGCCTGCCGCTATTTGGACTCGGAGAAGGGCTCTTCGGAGACCTGCGGGGCACCAAAGACGGTATGCGCAATGGCCAGGGTTACGCAGAACTGCGAACCGCCGGTTCTCGAGTACCTATCCCATGGTTGATCAGCCCGGAGGGTTGGGGTATTTTCGTGGGCTTGCCCTTCGGGTCTTTCGATCTCACTGGAGAAATGGGTAAAGTCATCTCTCCGGTGGCAACGTCGAAGCGCAATGTGTATCTGGTTCTTGGCGATTCCCCGGCTGAAGTCTTGCATGGCTATGCCGAGCTGACTGGGTTTCCCCACCTTCCTCCGCTCTGGTCTTTGGGATACCTGCAGTCCCATCGCACACTCGCAAGCCGTGATGAGGTGATGAGCATACCGAAAACGTTTCGCGAGAAAAAGCTGCCCTGCGACGGGCTTATTTACCTGGGCACCGGATTCTGTCCTTCCGGTTGGAACACGGGACACGGGTCGTTCACGTTCAATGCCGACGCGTTCCCTGATCCGCAGCAAATGCTGCGCGAGATGCACCAAGAACATTTCAACGTTGTGTTGCACGTCGTCCCGCCCCACGATTTTCATGGAGAGATCGCGGATAGCGGCTCAGCTATTCATGAACCCGGCGATGCAGCGCCCTATTGGGACGAGCATCTGCCGTTGGAGGCGATGGGAGTTGACGGTTGGTGGCCCGATGAGGGAGACCTGCTGCCGGTAGAGGCGCGACTGCAGCGAAACCAGATGTATTGGCAGGGCCAGGTGAAGGCACACCCTGAGCGGAGGCCCTTTGCCTTGCATCGCAACGGATACGCGGGACTGCAGAGATACGGCTGGCTGTGGTCGGGAGATATCGACTCCACTTGGAAGACGCTCGCTGCTCAAGTTGCGAATGCAATCAACGTTGGTCTGTGCGGCGTACCTTATTGGGGAACCGATACGGGTGGCTTCGTTCCGACGCGCGAGTTGACGCCTGAACTCTTCGTGCGATGGTTCCAGTTCAGTGCCTTCTGCCCGCTTTTCCGTTCGCATGGCCGAGCCTGGAAGCTGCGCCTGCCTTGGGGATGGAATCTCGGATCAACCGGCCCTCTTGAGGGTGCCGAAGCACTCGGTGACTGGCCCGCACAACAGGACTTGCACAATCCGGATGTGGAAACCATCTGCCGAAAGTATCTGGAACTTCGATATCAGATGCTGCCCTACATCTACTCCACGTTTGAACAAGCGCATCGATCGGGACTCCCGCCGATCCGCGCGATCTGGCTGGCGCACCCCAACGATGAAAAGGCTCTTCAGATTGCGGATCAATACATGTGGGGAGATCAAGTCCTCGTCGCGCCCGTGTTGGAACAGGGAGCCACGCGCAGAAAGGTTTATCTCCCTGGCGGGGAGTGGTGGGATTTTTGGTCCCTGCACCGCTCAAAAAGCGACGCCGGCCTCGAAGTCACATGCAAATTCGACTTGGCAACGATTCCTCTCTACGTGCGCGCAGGCGCAATCCTGCCCATAGGACCGGTGCGACAATATGCAACCCAACAGAGCGAAGAGCCCGTTACGATTCGGGTCTATCCGGGTGCAGACGGCCAGTTCAGCTGGTATCTGGACGACGGCGCCAGCTTCGCCTACGAACAGGGCCTGTTTTCCAGGATCGATTGCTCTTGGGAAGATTCCGCGAGAAAGCTGGCCATGTCCCGCTCCGGAAGGAGTCACCCCACTTCTGCAACAAACGTGAAGGTCTGCACCATGGATAACGGGAAAATAAAGAACATCGCCCTGGAGAATCAACTCACCGTGATCGATCTGAAGCTTTGAGAGCGCTCTGAGCCTTCCCCTCGTCCGCCGTCTATCGGATCCCGAGCAACCAATTTCAACACATTCGCGCTCTCGCAACTCTGCCCGTGGCGCTGTGAAAAACCGGAACCCATGCACGGTTCTCGCTCGGGCGCACATGGCACGGCGACTCACTGTGGGGATCCAACGTCGTGATGAAAGTGGAAGATCGCGCGACCGGAGACCGAGAATGAGAAGGCGGAACGAGACGAAGAAGTAGCGCTGGTTTGACAACTATTACGGCACCTTAGGAAACTGCTGTCAGGCTAATTAGCCTTCTTTCCGCACCTTTTGTGCGATCTGAGAATCTACAACTGTTGGAATTGACCATAAATGGGCGCTCGGCCGTTCTATGGCCGCCACGACAAAACGAAAGAAGAAGAAGAAACGGAGCGGCACCGCTTGATGCGCATCGGCATCACCTGTTATCCAACCTATGGCGGTTCAGGCGTAGTTGCCACCGAACTGGGCATTGAACTTGCCGCAGCCGGTCACGAAGTTCATTTTATCTCGTACTCGCAGCCTTTTCGGCTCAGTGGGCGCGACGACGGCATTTTCTACCACGAGGTGCCGGTATCGAGTTATCCGCTGTTTGAGTTTCCGCCGTACGACCTTGCGCTTGCCTCGCGCATGGCGGAGGTAGCCGAGTTCAACAATCTCGATCTGCTCCACGTGCATTACGCCATTCCGCACTCGGTGAGTGCG
Source organism: Occallatibacter sp. (assembly GCA_035508975.1). Taxonomy (GTDB): domain Bacteria; phylum Acidobacteriota; class Terriglobia; order Terriglobales; family Acidobacteriaceae; genus Telmatobacter. Next base: position 46,269 of record DATJMC010000010.1, on the reverse strand, counting down.
ATGCTGGCGCGGCAGATGCTGGCGGCGCGGGGAAGGCGCTTGCCTTTTGTGACGACGCTACACGGCACCGACATCACGCTGGTTGGGCTCGATCGCAGCTATCTGCCGATCACCCGCTTCTCGATCCAGGAGAGCGACGGCGTCACCAGTATTTCGCAATACCTGAAAGAGAAGACTGTCAGCGACTTTGAAATTACCCGCCCGATCGAAGTGATTCCCAACTTTGTGAATTGCGATGTGTATACGCCGTATACGGACGAGGCGGTGCGCTCGGAAGCGCGGAAGCGCTTTGCGCGCCCTGACGAATCAATTCTGATGCACCTTTCAAACTTCAGGCCGGTGAAGCGGGTGGTGGATGCGGTGAAGGTGTTCGCGCGCGTGGCGCAGCAGCTTCCGGCCCAGCTCGTGCTAGTGGGCGACGGACCGGATCGATCTGCCGCAGAGTGGCTGGTTCACGAACTTGGAATTAACGACAAGGTCCACTTCCTGGGGAAACAGGATCGCGTGAATGAACTGTTGCCGCTTGCCGACTTGATGCTGATGCCCAGCCAGCTGGAGTCGTTCGGTCTTGCCGCGCTGGAAGCCATGGCTTGCCGGGTTCCTGCAATAGCCACGCGCGTAGGCGGGGTCCCCGAGCTGATTGACGATGGCGTCAGCGGCCTGCTCTACGCGGTCGGCGCTATCGAACAGATGGCGGATGGAGCGATCGCGTTATTGAAGGACCGGGACCGTCTTGACGTCATGCGCGACGCAGCCCGGCGCACAGCACGGACGCGCTTCTGCGCAACGCTGGTGCTGCCGCTCTATGTGAAGTACTACGAGCAGGTACTTGCGGCGCGCTGAGCGATCAGCCTAGGAGGCGGGATCCGCTTCCGTCTCAAAGCGCGGTTCAAACCCCAGACGGACCCAGAATTCCTGCATTATCTGGATCGTTTCCGGAGCAGTCTGCAGCGTGGATCGAAGCAACAAGTCGCGAGCGGTTCCTTCCGCGAGCGCACCCGGTTCGGCGGCAATGGCGACACAGCGATCGGCGCGATAGGTGCATGCCGCCAGATCCGCGATGGATAACTTGGTGGTGGGAGTCGCGATCACGGTGCGGGGCGGGGCCATGCGATCGACGAGGCAGAAGATTTCGAGCTTCGATTCGAGCTCGTCGGGGACGCAGTCGATGGCCACATCGGCTTCGCGCACCGCGTCTTCGATGGCAGAGACGAATGCGACCGCGGGCAGTGCCTCAGGGCCCAGGGACTGGCGGAGTGCCTCGCGCGCGTGGTGCAGGTTCGAGGGCATCACGTCTTCGAGCAGAACGCGATAGCCGGCCCGTGCAGCCGCAAGCGCGAGACGCCGGCCGAGCGGCCCCGCTCCCACAATGGCCACCGTTGTCAACGGAGACGACCTACTTGGAGCTCAGCGCCTGGAGCACGTCTTCGGCATTGGGCTTGGAGCGGCGCAGATGCTCGCTCACCAGGGTGCGTTCTTCGGCGGGGAGCGTGGGCGCAAGAGCCAGCACACGGCGCAGAGTCACAGCAACGTCATCGATATAGTTCATCAGGCGGATGGCTTCTCCGGAGAGCGGCATGGATTCCCTCGTGTTTATGAAGTCAGCCCATATTGTAGGGGGTGACAGGCCCTCGACGATAGGGAGACGGCGCCGACGTCACCACAGAGCCACGGTTCACTCAATGGGGCAGGGGGTTCGACGGAGCCAGGCGCATGCTCAGCGCAGGCTTGCCGGCGGCGAAGTCACAGCCGACAATTCGCGGAAGAGATGGTCGGGCAGATCGAGTCCAGCAGCCTGGATGTTTTCTTCGACGTGGGCCGCGGAGGATGTGCCCGGAATCGGTAATGTTGCCGGCGAACGCTTGAGCAGCCAAGCCAGGGCCACCTGCAACGGGGTCGCACCGAGCTGTTTTGCAACCTTATCGAGTGCGTCGTGCGCCTGGCGATTCTGGCCCAGCGGAGCCCACGGCAAGAAGGCGATTGCATTCTTCTCGCAGAAATCGAGGAGGAAGTCCCACTCGCGATCGGCAAAACTGTAGCGATTCTGCACCGAGACAATCGGCACGATCTTCCGCGCGCGTTCCAGGTGCTCGAGAGTCACGTTGGACAGCGCCACGTGCCGTATCTTTCCCTGCTGCCTCAGGCGAGCCAGCGTTCCCACCGAGGCGTCGAAGGAGACCGCTGGATCGGGGACGTGGAGCTGGTATACGTCGATGCGGTCGAGGCGCAGCCGTTTCAGGCTCCCGTGCAGGGCTTCTTCCAGGTGCTTTGGGCTGGCATTGTGGGTCCACTGACCAGGCCCAACGCGCTCCCATCCACCCTTGGTGGCGATGACCAACCCCGCCGGGTAGGGCGCCAATGCCTCGGCAATCAGCTCTTCTGAGACGTTGGGGCCATAGGAGTCGGCTGTGTCGATGAAGTTCACTCCCAGTTCGACGGCGCGTCGAAGGGTCGCCAGTGCCGCAGGCTTGTCGGCCGGAGGACCCCAAATTCCCTTGCCCGTAATGCGCATGGCCCCGTAGCCCATGCGATTCACCACCAGATCACCGACCGCGATCGTGCCTGCGGCTGCCGCGGAAACTGTCTGCATGCTCATCTCCAAAAAATCTCCTCGACTCCTAAGATGATCGATCGCCCCCAGGCGCTGCAAAGGAGGAAAAGTGCGAAAACGCAGCGAGGCGGCCCACCCTCCCACAAGGAGTGGACCGCCTCTTTGCATTCCGGACTTGCATGGCCGCCGGAAATTTCGCGATTAAAGTGTGCGTTTAAAAAGCGGCGTCGCAATCAGCAAGGTAGAGATGCCGAAGACCAAGAGAAAAAGGAGGTCGCCCCAGATCGCGACCCAGCCGCCGTCTTTGATGAGAACGTCTTTGAAGCCGTTGATGACATAGGTGAACGGGTCGACAATGGTCATGGCCTGCATCCACTTGGGGAACGACACGGTGGGATACATGGCGCCGGAGGGATATAACAGGAGGACATTGAGCACGCCGAACATGGCGCGCGGCACCAGCGGATCGTCGACGCGCACCATCATCAGGAACATCATCCCGTTGAAGGCGATGGAACCGGCGATGATGAGGCAGAGCATCTGCAACATGATCAGGGGATGAAAGACCACGCCCAGGCCCGAGATAAGCGAGCCGATAACGCCGATCGACAACCCGCTCAGCATGGCCTTGATGGCGCCGGCAATGTTCAAGCCCATCACCAGCTCCAGTTTGCTGATGGGCGTAACCAGGTATCCCTCGTGCACGCCGCGCGCCTTGTCGTCGATATAGAGCATGCCTCCGCCGATCATCACGGAGATGTACATCGCCAGCGCCACCGTCATGGGCAGGAGATACTTGAGGTAATTGATGTAGGGATAAAGCTCCACGATCTCGAGCGCGATGGACTTGGTGAGGCGGTCCTGAACCGGAGGGGCGTTGAGCGCATCGACCACCGACTGCATCTCCGCTTCGAGGCTCGCCGAGGTGAACTGGTCTGAGTTGTCGACCACGATGCCCAACTGGGGCGCATCCTGCGCGTAGACGCGACGCGAATACTGCGCGGGGATGATGACCGCCGCATCGATTTTGCCGGTGCGCACGTCTTCGCGCGCCTGCACTTCATTGTCGTAGTTGATCGCCGTGAAAGTCTTGATGTTGACGGCGATGGCGTCGAAGGCTTCGCGCACCTTGATCGCCTGCGGCCCGTGGTCGTGGTCCACCAGGGCTACGTGCGTGCCCACAATCTTGCCGCCGAAAGCGTTGCCGATGATGATGAGCTGCAGGATCGGCATCATGAGCGACATGATCATGAGCGTGGGCGAGCGAAAAAACTTGCGCATTTCACGCTCGACGATGGCGAACATTCTGTTCATGGCTGAGCTCCCGGCCTGGGCGGCATAGTGAAGACCGCTTTTACCTGCTCGTCGCGCAACTGGCGACCGGTGTAATGCACGAAGACATCGTCGAGCGAGGTGTTTTGCACGCTCAGCGAGGTCAGTTCCTCGCCGAGCGAACCAGCCATCTCCACCAGCTGGGTTGTGGTCTGCGAACCGTTCGATGTGAGCACCCGGTAGACTCCGGCCGACTGAGACTGCACCTCGGTAACGTTGGGTAAGGCTTCGAGACGGGACTTCCACTGATCGTCTTCCCGGTTGAACTGCACCTCGACGACATTTGAGCCGGGCACGCTCTGCTTGAGCTCCACGGGAGTTCCCAGGGCAACGAGGTTTCCATGGTCGACGATGGCGATGCGATCGCAGAGGCGGTCCGCCTCTTCCATGTAGTGGGTGGTTAGCAGCATGGTGAGATTGCGATTCTTCTTCAGGTTGTTGAGCATCTCCCACACCGCGATGCGCGAGACTGGATCGAGGCCCGTGGTCGGCTCGTCGAGGAAGAAGATCCGCGGGTTGTGTACCAGGCCGCGCGCAATCTCAAGTCTGCGGCGCATGCCGCCGGAGAGCGTCTTGGTCTGTGCATCGCGCCACTTCAGCAGGTCGACGGCTTCGAGGACTTCGTTGATGCTTTTCTCGCGCTGGACGCGCGACACGCCGTAGAGCTTGGCGTAAATGCTGAGATTCTCTTCAACGGTCAGGTCAGGATCGCTTGTCAGCGCCTGCGGGATCACGCCGATGATGCGGCGCACTTCGTCTGAATGCTTGCTCACGTCGTGCCCGGCTACGATGGCTTTCCCGCTGGTGACGGGGATGAGCGTCGTCATCATGCGGATCAACGTGCTCTTGCCTGCGCCGTTCGGTCCCAGCAGGCCGAAGATCTCGCCCTCGGAGACCTGGAAGTTGATACCCTTCACGGCTTCAAACGTGCCGTAGCGCTTCACAATGTTTTCGACGGCGATGGCAACCGGCGCACTACTCCTGCCGTTGCTGTGTCTCGCCGCACCGGTTGGGCTCGATGAAGGGGCATTCATTGCTTCACCAATTTGCTCTTCGGGATGTAGACGTCGGCGGTCATTCCCGGCACGTAGCGCTCATCGGGATTGGGAATCAGGAGCTTGATCTGCACGGTACGGATGTCGCGCTTAGGTCCGCCGTTGATATCGCGTTGGGTCGCAAAGTCGGCCAGCGACGACTTGGCAATCACTTTTCCCTGGACGCTGGCGCCGCTGGGCATGACGACACGGAGACTGTCGCCCAGTTGCACAGCGTCGGCCTGGGTCTCCGGCAGAGGCGCATAGACCCAGGTCTGGGCCAGGTCCATCACCGTGGCGATCGTCCCGCCGGCCGCCAGAACTTCGCCCTGACGAGCCGCAAGCACGTTAACCTTGCCCGTAACCGGGGCGAAGACCTTCGCATAGCCGAGCTCGACACTGGCCTGGTCGGCGAGCGCCTCTGCGTTCTGCATCTGCCCGCGCGTCGAGGCAACGGTTCGCGCGGAAACCAGCGCCAGCATCTCGTGCGCCTTGGCCTGTTTCAGAGCGGCTTCGGCCGCGGCGACATTCTCGCGCGCAGTCTCAACCGCGGCTTGATCGGCCTGCAGGCTGGTCACGGCTTCATCGCGCGACTGCTCGCTCATGATTCCCTGCTGCGCGAGCGCGACAATCCGGGTAGTATCCGCTTTTTGATGATCGAGATTCGCCTGCGCCTGGACCAGACTTGCCCGCGCACCGCGAAGCTGCGCTTCGGCGTTGATGGCGGCGCTGGAAACCTCGCCCGCATCCTGTCGTTGCGTTTCTTCGGTCTCGTTCAGTTTCCAGCGATCACTGGCGACCGTTGCCTCGGCGGCTTTGCGCGCCGCGGCAAGATCGTCGCTCTCAATGACGGCAATCAGGTCACCGGCTTTCACCTGCTGCCCCTCTTCCACATTCAGCGTCTGAATACGGCCGGGAATCTTAGCGCTGACCAGCACCTCGTTCGCGTCCACGGTCCCGATCAGCTTGAGGTCGCTGGGTGCGCGAGACGTCGTGAGGTACCAGATCAGAGAGCCCACTGTAAGCAGGCCCAGGATCATGAAGACTCTATTTCGTGCGTTCATCGTTCCTCCCAACAAGGAGTTTTTCGATATTTACTTCAGGCATGGGCGTATCGGCGAGCACTCGGGCGGCCAGTTCCGCACCGCGCTTGCGGTCGGTGAAGATTGCCTGGCCCAGATACTCCACCAGAGCGGTCCGGCGCTGCGCCAGGGCTTCCGGACTGAAGGGTTCGGAGGGCATGAGAATCCGCCACACGGGAGCGCTCAAAAAATAGAAGACATTTGCGCCAAGGCTGGCGAGATGAATTTGCATCCAGTCGACCGCGATGAACTCACCCGACTCGATACCCTCGCGTACGAGGGCCTGGTACATCGTGAGCACGGGCGCAAAGACGCGCTTCACTAGGATGGGCAGAGCGCCCGATTCGCCTTTGTGCATACGAATCATCTCCTGCTGCATGAGGCCTTGAAACTCGTGCTGCGTGAGGATGCGATCGAAGTGCTCGAGCGCCGAGCGCAGCACGCGTTCGCCGGGGGAACAGGAGCGCAGGAACACCGCGAGCGTCCGGTCGCGAACTTTGGCCGAGATCATTTCGAGGGCGGCCATGTAGAGACTCTCTTTGCTGTCGAAGTAGTAGTAGAGGAGGGCCTTGTTGACACTGGCAGCGGTGGCGATGCGATCGGTGCGGGCGCCGGCGAGGCCATTGGCCGCAAATTCGCTGAGAGCGGCATCGAGGATGCGGGAGCGAGTCTCGGTAGCACGATCGGAGGTGGGTTGAGCGGAAGTGGGGGTCATTTTGGCTAACCGTTTAGTTAAACTAACTGGTTAGTAAAATACCGAATGCCAGGCCGTTCTGCAAGCTTTTTTAGGAAAAATCTCCCTAACCTATTTAGGTTGAAGTAGATGCTGAAGGCCAGGCGCGTTGCGGAGCAGAAGTTTTCCACATGGTTTCAGATCTAAGGTGCAGCGGAATCAGGCGACCGCATCGATCTTGGAGCCGGAGCCCTCGGACTCGGAAGGTTCCGCCTGCTCCCCTTGACTCTCGTCCCTCTCCGCCTCTTGTGAATCCCGGTCGGCTTGTCCGCTGGCGGTGTAGGTATCATCGTCCGCCCGCGCCGAGGATTCCACCTTAAATCCGGGCACGCCCCTCTCGATCCCTCGCGCTCTGGTTAGCGCGACTGCTGGAATTCCGGTGATCGGTGCGATTTCCATCACTCGAGCCTTCCCGACCTTCAAGGGAATGATCGGCAGTCTGATGAGAAAGTTTAATCTTCTCTTGCTTCCGCCCGGATTTCGGTGACGTACTTAACTCAGGATCGAGCAATCGCGGTCCTGGGCCCTCTTCCCCAAGCTGGTCCCAGGGATTGCGCAGTGGGCAGACGCCGAGTGAAAGGCACCCGCAGCCAATGCAGCCGTCGAGTTGATTTCTGAGGCGGGTGAGCCGTTCGATGCGTTCATCGAGCTGTCCGCGCCACCTGCTTGAGAGGCGCTGCCAGTCCTCCGCGGTGGGCGTGCGCTTCTCCGGCAACTCCGCCAGGGCGTCGCGAATCTCCGCCAACGGAATGCCTGTCCGCTGCGCCACCTTGATAACGGACACGCGCCGCAACACTTCGCGCGGATAACGTCTCTGGTTCCCGGGATTGCGCCAGCTCGTGATCAACCCCTGGGCCTCGTAAAAATGAAGCGTGGAGACGGCGACGCCGCAGCGTGCGGCAACCTCACCCACCGTGAGTTGCTTCCGAATTTCGTGCTCCGTCCTGTCCATTGCAGAATTCCTCTTGACCTCAAGTTTACTTGAGGTCCTAGGATCGAGGATGAACGTCTATGGAGGAACGCACGTGACTGCACTCATTCAGGTTGGCCTCATCTACGGTTCGACGCGCAGCGGCCGGTTCTGCGATCGGGTCGCCCAATGGGCAGGGCAGCAGGCCGCGAAAGCCGGCTTCGAAGTCGAGGCGATCGATCCCGCCAAGCTCAGCGAAGGCGATGAACTGCGCAAACGCGTCGGGGCGTGCGACGCGTTTGTGGTGGTGACACCCGAATACAACCACGGCTATCCTGCGCCATTGAAAGCCTTGATCGACTCGGTTGGCGCCGAGTGGCAAGCCAAGCCGGTCGCCTTTGTGTCGTATGGCGGCATCTCGGGTGGATTGCGTGCCGTGGAGCAACTGCGACTCGTCTTTGCCGAACTTCACGCGGTGACGGTTCGCGACAGCGTGAGCTTTGCGGGGGCGTGGGATCAATTTGACGCTGCCGGGACTCTGCTGCGCCCGGAACACGCGGAGCGATCGATGCGGACCATGCTGGCGCGATTGCACTGGTGGGCTGCGGCTCTGAGCACTGCGCGAGCGACAACGCCCTTTGAGAGTGCAGCATGATTCCCACCCTGTGCGCGAGATGCCTAATGCGGGCTGGGAAAGGCAGCGGTCGTGACGGACGCCGCGGCCGGCAAGAGCACCAGCAGTTTAATGCCCTGGGTCAAGGTCATGGCAGGCGGGACGGGCGCAAAACCGCTGCGAACTTCGCTGGTTTCGCGTGAGATGGTTTTGAAGAAGAACGCGCGCCCGTTCATGTGAATTTCCAGCCGTTCGGTCTTCCAATCGGTTGGACTCACCTCGGTGCGCTGCAGCTGGAACCATCCGCCCTTGTAAAGCCGTCCGAGGATGCCGAAGCCGAAGTCCACGTTCTCCTGGAGCTGACCATCGAGGCGGGCGAGCCGCTTGCAACGCAGGTCGACCCAGAGTTCGCCGCGCATTGCATGAAAGATGTGCGCCTCGATGGAGTGCGGCGGATAATCCGGATTCGGCCTGAAGCGGAGGTGCGCGAAGCCATTGAGTGTGCCGGCGTCCTCGTAAAGAAACGCATCGGGAAGAAGCCCGAGGATCCTGCCGATTCGCTTTTCGTCGTCGACGTAATCCTGGCGATGGCGCGCTTGCTCTGCAGGGGACTTCAGGAGGCGCTCGAGCCTTTCGCGTTCGGCCCGCTCTTCCTCAGCATCGAGGAGACGGCCGTGAGAGGCGACCAGGCGGGTGATCGGTCCTTCCGTTGTCTCAACTTGCTCTTCGAGGATGGTTTGCTGGGATTGTTTCTCAACCCGGTAGCGCCAATAGCCGTGCATCTGGTGATCGTGCAATTCGTTGTAGACCACTTCGCGCACGAGTCGAATGGGGGATTCAGGCGCCTGCACCTGAGGAACCAAGGCAATCGGCGCGCAGGTCAGAATCAACACACTGATCCAGTGCTTACGCATCAGTTGTCTCCGAAAGAGCAGGATTGGAACCTGTGCGGAGTATGACGTTGCGGCGATGAAGAATCTGCCATCGGACGATGAAAAAGGGAAGAAAACGGGTCAAGCCCGAAAAAACCCCAGGAACAAACGAACCATAATCTGCAACAAGACTTTGCTACACTGGGGCCATGCAGGACGAACAGGAGTTTCGGCGCGCTGCGGAAAAGTCGCTTGAGGAATTGAAGAAGCATCTGATTGCGCGCGAGGAAGAAGACGAGGCGGGCTTCGAAGTCGAGGAGCAAAACGGCGTTCTCAACGTTGTTTTTGAGGAGCCCCCCGCAAAGTTCGTGATTACGCCGAACACACCCGTCCGGCAAATTTGGATTTCAGCTCTTGCCACGAGCTTCAAGCTGGACTGGGATGACAAGGCCAGCTCGTTCGTTTTTCCGCGGACCGGAGAGAAGCTGGAGCCACTGGTCGATCGCCTGATCGAGCAGAGCGGGCAGGAAAAAACCGCGAAGTAGGATTGGGAAAAAGGAACGGGTCCAGCACCACGGCCGGACCCGCTTGCGCTCTGCTCTACTTCAGTGCGTACACCGTGTTGAGTTCCTTCTGCACGAGGGCCTCGGGCAGGGGGGCGTAGGACAACGACGACGCTTCGCTCTCGCCCGATTTGAGAATCCAGCTTAAAAGGTCCTTGAGCACTTTTCGGTTGGCCTCGTTAGTCCCGGTGGTCGGGATCAGGAGGTAGGTGAAGCTAGAGATGGGATAGGCGTTCGCGCCCGGTGCGTTGGTGATGGAAACGCGGTAATCGGCAGGCATGGACTTGATGCTTGCAGCGGCTTCAGTCACGCCCTCAATCGAGGCCTTGACCCAGTTGCCGGCAGCATTCTTCACATCGCCAAACTGAATGTGGTTCTGAAGAGCGTAAATCAGCTCGACGTAGCCGATTGCCCCGGGAAGCTGGCGCACCAGGCCCGCGACTCCCTCATTTTTCGAACCGCCCACCCCCACCGGCCAACTGGGTGATGTGCCCTTTCCCGGCCCATTCGCCCACTCCGGGCTCACCTTGCTCAGGTAGTCGGTAAAGATGAAGCTGGTGCCGGAGCCATCGGAACGATGAACCACGATGATCTTCTGGTCGGGCAGCTTGGCATCGGGATTGTCCTTGGCGATGCGGGGATCATTCCAGTTGGAGATCTTGCCGAGGTAGATGTCGGCGAGCACCTCGCCGCTGAAGCGAATGTCGCTTACGCCGGGAACGTTGTAAATCGGGACCACGGCGCCAAGAACGGTGGGCAGATGGATCAGCTTGACCTTGGATGAGGCAAGCATCTCGTCGGTCATGGGCATGTCGGATGCGCCGAAATCGACTAGGCCGCTGGTCACCTGGCGAATGCCGCCGCCCGAACCGATCTGCTGATAGTTGACTTCCACGCCGGGGTGCGCGGCACTGTACTCACTGAACCACTTGGAGTAAATGGGATAAGGAAACGTCGCACCCGCCCCCGTCAGCTTTTGAGCTTGCGCCGAACCGAGGATAAAGCCGAGCAAACCAACCACGATCAATGTCTTTTTCACGGAAGACTCCCTTGCAAAGTTAACGCCGGGACCGATTCTCTACGCTCAATGTTACGGTGGTTTGAATATGTTGAGGATTCCAGGGTTTCCGGAAGGCCCGCGCGGCTGGCAACGAGTGCTCTTCGGGACCGAGAAGCGACTCTACTGAGCCCGCACCCACCTGAGCTAGCGCAGCGAAGCAATGGTCTCGAGGACGCGTGAAGCGAGGCCTTTGGGCAATGGCGCATAGGCCAGGGACTCAGCTTCGCCCTGCCCAGTAGTGACGATCCAGGTCAGGAGATCCCGAAGAAGCTTTGCTTTGGCAGCATTGGGCTCATGCACCGGAATCAGGAGCCAGGTGAAGCTCGAGATCGGATAAGCATTCGGTCCGGCGGCATTGGTAATTGAGGCGCGATAGTCATTGGGCAACTGGTTGGCGCCGGCTGCGGCAGCGTCAACGCCTTCGATGGAGGCCTTCACCCAGTTGCCGGCGGCATTCCGGACCTCGCCGAACTCAAGATGATTCTGGCGAGCATAGATCAACTCAACGTAGCCAATAGCTCCCTCGGTCGAGCGGACAGTGCGGGCCACGCCTTCGTTGCGCAGCGCTCCTTCGCCCGTGGGCCACTCGGGAGCTGTGCTTCGTCCCGGTCCGTCGGCCCATGCCCTGCTCACCTTACTCAAGTAGTCGGTAAAGATGTAGCTTGTGCCGCTGCCTTCGGCGCGATGCACGACTACGATTCGGCGATCGGGAAGGTGGAGATCGGGATTGTCTTTCCCGATGCGCTCATCATTCCACTTTGTGATGTGGCCGAGATAGATATCGGCCAGCACTTCGCCGGTGAAGCGAATGGTGGTGATGGCGGGAAGGTTGAAGATTGGGACGACCGCGCCCATCAACGCGGGAATGTGGATCAACTGGGTTCGCGACGACGCCAGCTGATAATCGGTCATCGGTGCATCGGTGGCGCCGAAATCGATCACGCCCGCGGCCACCTGGCGGATTCCGGCTGCGGAACCTACGGCTCGATAGTGAATCTCAATTCCAGGATGCGCGACGTCGTACTCTCTGAACCACCTCTCATAGAGCGGATTTGGAAAGGTGGCTCCGGCGCCGTTAAGCCGCTGAGAATGGGCGACGCGCAGGGCAATCGCGCAGAGAATCACCGCCAGAAAGACTCGCCTCAAAGCCGCTCTCCTCGACCGGACCGGCGGACCCGGCTCACTCACCGCGATCGTTCCCCAAAACCGACCCAACGGATTAGCCCGTCACGCGCACTGCCGCTGCCGTTTCGGCAATCTCGCCGCCGGCCTGCGGACGAGGCACCAGGGGTAATGTGAAATGGAAAGCCGAGCCGGAGCCGAGTTCACTTTCAGCCCAGATGCGCCCCCCATGCGCCTCCACGATATGCTTGACAATTGCCAGCCCAAGCCCGGTGCCGCCCGACTCGCGCGACCGCGCTTTATCGACGCGATAAAACCTCTCGAAGATGCGCTCGATGTGCTCGGAGGCGATCCCGGGTCCGAAATCCTGGACGAAGAACTCAACTTCGCTTTCCAGCAGGCGACCGCCGACGAGGATGCGTTTTCCGGTCTTACCGTACTTTACGGCATTCTCAATGAGGTTGCCGAACACCTGGTTCATGGCGTCGGGATCGGCCATCACTGGGATGTCGGGGGCGCCGGCTGAGCCCAGTTCCACGCCAGAATCCACGACAATGCCACCCAGCGATTCAATTGCGTCCTGCACCAGTGCGCCGGCCTTGATGGGCTGCGCCGCCAGCTTGTAGTCAGGGCTCTCTACACTGGCCAGGGCGAGAAGATCTTCCGTGAGGCGATTCATCCGGCTGGCGTTTTTGTGGATGATGCCGAGGAATTCTCGCGTGGTTTCGGGATTCGCGCGGTTGTCCTCAACAAGCGTCTCGACGTAGCCCTGAATCGAGGTAAGCGGCGTACGCAGTTCGTGGCTCACGTTGGCGATGAAATCGCGGCGCGATTTTTCGGCCGCTTCGATGCGGGTTACGTCATGCAAGACCGCGATCGCTCCGCCGGAGGGCAGAGGGGCCGCACTGACTTCGAAGACGCGTCCGGGGGCAAGCGAACTCGCCCGTCCAAAGCGGACTTCTCCCTCTTGCAGGGCGCCTCGAACACAAGCCAGGAAATCCGGGTCGCGGACGGAATGGATCAAGGGGCGGCCGCTGCGGATCTGTGTTCCGGCGATCTTCTGCATCACGGTGTTCGACCACCGCACCTGTCCCTCCGGAGTAATGGCGACCACAGCCTCCTGCATCGAATCGAGCATGGTGGCGAGCTCGTGGCGTCTGCTCTCGATTTCGGCGAAGCTTTGACCCAGGCGCTCCGCCGTCTGGTTCAGGGCACTTTCCATGGCCGAGAGTTCGTCGGCCCCTGAGATGTCGAGACGCGCACTCAAATCGCCCTGGGCGATGCGCCGTGCAAAAGCCACAACCCGCTGCAGCCGGGAGGTAACTCCGCTGGCGGCCCACGCGGCAAGGGGCAGCGCCACGCCAAGAGCGATCACTCCCGACCAGAGGGATTCCTCGTCGAAGAAATGCAGAGCTTTGCCTGCCGTATGCTCGACGAAACGGCGCAGGATGAGTTCCATCGCAACCGTCTGAAAGACGAGCAGAAGGACAAACAGCCCCATGAGCTTGATAAATACTTTGCGAGTCACGTTAGGGCCTGCTTTATCGACGCTGTTGCTTGAGACTTACTCGCTCTTAGGGATCTCAAAGCGATAGCCCGCTCCACGCACGGTTTTCAGGTAGCGTGGGTTCTCCGGATCGATTTCGATTTTCTCACGGATGCGACGCACGTAGACGTCGACGGAACGAGGAGTCACGAACCGCGCGTCACCCCAGACAGCATCCAGCAGATGATCGCGGCTGAAGACGCGCCCCGGATGCCGGGCGAGATAGTCGAGAAGCCGGAACTCGGTGGCCGTGGTGGTCGTGAGCTCTCCGCGCACCTTGAGCTGCATGGCGTTGGCATCGATAATCACTTCTTCAAAGCTGATGATCGAAGGTGTGATGGGCCTTTCAAAGCGGCGCAGCACCGCTTTGACGCGAGCTACCAGCTCCCGCGTGGCGAAGGGTTTGGTAATGTAGTCGTCAGCGCCGAGCTCAAGCCCCAGCACGCGATCGTTTTCGCCCGCACGCGCGGTGAGAAAGATGATGGGAATGGTGGAAAGACCGGTGTGGCTGCGAAGCCTGCGGCAGACGTCGAGGCCGTCGCCGCCCGGCACCATGATGTCGAGGAGAAACAGAGCGGGCGGCTGTCGCTCAGCGTCGGGAATGAGATTGGTCGGAGTGTGGAAGAGCCGGGCTGAAAATCCTGCTGCTTCCAGATGATGCTGCACCAGTCGCGAAATATCGGCGTCGTCTTCCAGTACAAATACCGTTTGGCTCAACCGGTTGCCCCTCGATCGGCGGCCTTTTCAAGCTTCGGCGGGCCGCTCGAAACCGTTAACAGACTAATGCAGAGGGGCAAACAGAATGCAAACGTTTGATGAATTTGACCCGGCCTTAACGCTGGCCCTACTCCGGGGTAAGCCCTGAAGAGGGGTCGGCCAGGCGCTGGAACTGGGCATTGCCAGGGTTCGGTTCGGCAGCCGGATCGGGCTGCTCCTGGGTTCTCTTCTCCCGGCGGACCCGCTTTTTGCGGACTTCGTCGGCCGCCACCAGGATAAGGGCGGTGAATGTGACGGCGAGCAGGGCGATTGCCGGCAGGCCGTGCAACTGGTCGAGGCCATCGGCGTTGAAGTCGCCGTAGAGCAGCGCCAGCCCAACGAAAACAAAAAACAGGTGGGCGCAGAACACCCGCAGCGAGGCCTTGCCCAAAGTCAGGAAGGGTTCCAGGGCGACGACCTTCATAAAGTATCTGCGCAGCGAGTAGCAAAACACCGAGAAGGCCATGAGGTTAACCACGCGCAGCGGACCGATTTGCCACTTGTCGAGCTCCCTGCTCAGGGCTTGCGGAGTCAGGTGCTGCCCCAGCCATCCATAGCGGATGCCGATGAAGCCGAGGCAGGTCGCCGCCGCCCCGGCTGCCATCCAGGCGGGAATCCTGGGGAACGGCTCACGCAGGGTGGCGGTTCGTGCGCCAATCCAAAGGCCGACCGCCCACACTGCCTGCCAGGCAAAGAGGTTGAATGCGCCGGTTTCCTGGAGTGGAATCCTGAGGTGAGTGAGATTGACGACCAGGTTGTGGACCAGGTCGCGTAATCCAAGCTGGGCGAGAATCCAGACGAATCCGCTGGCCGCGAGGATCCATCGCCAGCCCCATCGCACCGCCGATGACAAGACCATGGGAGTGAAAAAGAGAAAGGTGACATACATCGGCAGGATGTCGAGCAGGGGCGGGCAGTAGATCAGGAGTACCGAGCCGACGATGGCCGCCTTGGGCCGCGCGAGGTAGAAATTGAGCAGGTTGACCAGGGCCGCTTTATGGGTGTGCTCAGCGAACGCCGCCACGATAGTGAACGCGAAGGCCAACATCAACAGGTGGTAGCCGTAGATCTTGAAGGATCTTTTCCAGAGCTTGGATCGCACGTTCGCGGGATCTTGTACGAACTCACGGATGTAAAGCCGGCCGACCAGCAACGCAGAAACGAAAACAAATCCCTCCGCCGAAGACACAAAGCCGATGGGCTGATTGACGAAGTCGCTGAAGCGCGTGGGCAGATGGGTGAGGGTCATCCAGACCAGGAAGAGACCGCGCAGAGCGTCGAGTTCGGGCCGTCGTTCGAGTTTGTGGAGCATCCTTCATGTCCGGGTCGGCGCTCGACAAGTCGCGCGCTGAGGGTGTTACATATTATCCCTTAGATGCGTTTGCGGACCGCCTGTCACCAGCTCACGAAGCCAGGGACTTCCGGGCGGCTCCGGCTTTCGCTTGACGCGGTTCCGGAAGCTCTGCCAAACTCCAGCCGAGCGATCCAGCAGAATTCCTCCCCTCGCAGCGATCGCGGCACGTCAACGTACCCTCGCCAAGACATGCGGCGGCGAGCGGTTGTCTTTTCTCGCGAAGCAGTGGGCGAATAAAACGGAGGAAAACATGAAGAAGTATCTTGCGGAACTGGTCGGCACGTTCATACTGGTGCTTTTTGGCTGCGGCACCGCGGTCGTTGCCGGCGACAAGGTCGGCATTGTGGGCATCGCGTTCGCGTTCGGATTTGCGCTCATCGGGGCGGCTTACGGCATCGGGCCGATCTCCGGTTGCCACATCAACCCGGCCGTCAGCCTCGGAGTCTGGACTGCGGGCCGGATGAAGACAGCCGACATGCTCGGCTACTGGATCGGGCAATTCGCGGGCGGGATCCTTGCCGCCTGGGTGTTGTCATTTTTTATTGTCGGCGGCATTCCCGGCGGCTACAACATCGCCGCGAACGGCCTGGGCCAGAACGGCTGGGGTCCCGGCTACCAAGGCGAATATAACCTGACCTCGGCAATCGTCTTTGAATTTGTGGCGACCCTGATTTTTGTAATAGTCATCCTGGGTGCAACGCAAAAGGCCGCGCCGGCGGGTTTCGCAGGCATGGGCATCGGCATCACCCTGGTGGTCATTCATATCTTCGGCATTCACATCACTGGGGTGAGCGTGAATCCCGCGCGCAGCTTCGGTCCCGCTCTCCTGGTGGGCGGCAAGGCCCTGGCACAGGTCTGGCTCTTCCTGCTCGTCCCAAGCGTGGCAGGCGTGGTTGCCGGTTTGCTGTTCCGCACCAAGGCGCTCGAGGCGGAGGAACCGATGCCGGAAATCAAGAATCGTCGCGCCGTCGAAAACGAACTGGCAGTATGACGGCAGCTTCAAATCGATCCAGGTCACGGAGAGATTCAATCGCCGGGACCCCTCCGTGAGTCACTGCAAGTTTCTCGTGATCCGGGGCAGCATCGCGCGGCGGCCACTGTCTTGCCGCTCCGGATCAAAACACTGAACCGCAACTTCCCGCACGAAGCGAAACGGCGCGCGCGCTACCGCGCTGCAAGTTGCTTTTTACCGACAATCAACATACGGTCATGGCGCACAACGTCTAAAGTGACCGTGTGCTCCTCGCTGGGATCGACCATGGTCCTGAGTAGCGATCCCACGGCAAACCCGACATAGTTCCGCTCTGCGCGGACAGGAGGAATTTGTGGCTGACTTGAATGCATTGAAGCAGAAATACGATGGAGTGATCACAGCACTGGAGGGATTCTCTGACGTTGGTGCAACCGTGGACACCGTTGACTTGGATGGCGACAAGCTCCACCTCAAAGCGACGGTGCCATCGAAAGTCGTTGCCAATCGCATCTGGGACATTATCAAGGAGACCGATTCGACGTACTCAGACCTGCATCACGAGATCATCACCTCCGGCGGGGACGAGCAGGCGTATACCGTGAAGAGTGGCGAAAGCCTCTCAAAGATCGCCAAGCGTTTCTACGGCGAAGCCAACGAGTACAACAAAATCGCGGAAGCCAACCATATCGACGATCCAAACCGGATTCAGGTTGGTGAAGAACTCACTTTACCGGTGCTCTCTTAACCTCACTCCGGTCTTCAGAGATCCGGGGAACCATGCTCGTTCCCCGGTCAGCCGGACACCTCGGCAGCGGCGGCAGGTACCGCCCCGCTAAGGGCGCGCGATAAACCGCAGTCGCATGTAGTCGGCGACCCAGTTCCCGTCCTCGTCGCGGAGCGCGCGCGCCAGAAGGTTTGTCGTTTCTTCGACGACCTTTTCGCGCAAGCCTTCGGGCAGACCCTCGAGAACCCCGCGGCGAAAGGTCCGAAGCCACGCCGCCATGCCGCCGGTTTCGAGCGGAGTTGGGCGTGGAATCGCCGCAATCTGCTCGACGCGAAATCCAGCTTTCTGCAGTCGTTTGGTGTAGGCCTCGACCGTGGGGTAGTAATTGACCTCATTTTCGAGACTGCCAAACCCATGCCGCTCCAGCACGGCCATCAAGGCCACGCGAATGGCGGCAATATTGCCGTGCCCGCCCATCTCTGCCACGAAACGGCCTCCCCCGCGCAGCACGCGATGCACTTCGGCCAGCATCCGATCCTGTTCGCGCACCCAGTGCAGCGCCGCATTCGAAAACACCGCGTCAAAAGAACCATCCGCATAGGGGAACTTCTCAGCGCTTGCTACGTCTGCTGAGACTCCGCGAGCACGCGCGGCTTCCGCCATTGCCGCCGACGCATCCACGCCCTGCACCTTGGCGCCGGTCGCTGCCAGACGCAGGGTCAACTGCCCATCGCCGCAGCCGAGGTCCAGAATCTGCTCGCCGGGCTGGGGGTTCAGCCACTCGAGCACCCCGCCGGCCAGTCCGTGCACAAATGCGCCCGCTTGGGCGTAGGCTTTCGGATCCCAGGTCTGCGCCACAACTACCTCCAGGCTCCGTTTTAGCGGACCGGAGGACGATAACGCCACGTTATTCTTTTTTGGCTTTGGATAACTTTTTGTTATGACCGTACGGAACGGACCATCAGATCGACTGCACCGGCAACAGGGTCAGGTCGTCGATCAATCCGACTTCTTTCTGCACGAAGGGTTCGCCGAACTGGACGCCGGCCAGCAACCCGTAATGACGTGCTTCAGCGAAGGTGCGCTCGCGAATCTCCTCGAGAGGCACGAAGAGGCTTCCGCCGGAAGACTGGTTCGCGTATTGCGACTTGTAGGCCATCAGCGCCTCGTGACGCCGTTCAACGAAGGGAGTGATATCGACGATGAAGCTTGGACGCACGTCGGCGTACAAGCTGGCGTAGACAATCTTGAATGGCCGGAATGGCTCGGTTCCTGTCTCGATCTTTTTAAGCCCGGCAAGAAAACAGGCTTCGTATCCCAACGTTGCGACGATGGCGTGATCAGGATGGCGCGCCTGCCAGTAGGGCAGGATCACGACCCGGGGCCGCAGTTGCCGCAGGACCCGCGCGATCTTGACCCGGTTGTCAAAGGTGTTCTCAATGGCGCCGTCGGGGAGATCCAGGGCATCGCGCCATCCCACGCCGAGCAGCTTCGCCGCCTCTGCTGCTTCGCGGCCGCGCTCCTCGGCGGTGCCGCGAGTACCAGCTTCGCCCCGCGTTAAGTCCAGGATGGCGGTCCGCAACCCGCGCGCGGCCATGCGCAGCAGCGTGCCGCCGCAGGTCTGTTCTATGTCGTCACGATGCGCTGCAATCGCCAAGACGTCGGCGTGCGCAACTTCATGGATGTCGCTCATGGCGATCAATACACGGTGTTGTCGGAGTCAGTCGTCGAGTCCATGAAGGCCACATCCCAGGCAGTGCCGGTCACGGTGACGTACTGATTGTTGATCGAAGAGCCGTCAGCTGTGCTGAAGATATAAACTTGCCCGCCCTGGACGGCGTAGACCTTGTGGTAGCCCTGGACAGCGGCGATTCCCGTCGCATCGCCCAGATACGGCTCCAGCATGGTAACGGAGTTGGACGAGGTGTTGTACATGGTCAGGCAGCCGTCGGGCTGGCCCGTTTCGAAGCGCTCACCGTTATTGCACTTCGTCATCGCGATCCAGAGGGTGTTGTCGTCAGCCAGGATCATGCGGCTTACGGCGCCGGGCTGGCCGTCACTGATCGACGTGGGGCTGCCAACAGTGTTGCTGGTGAGATTCATGACCGTGAGATTGCCGGCAAAGAATCCATCGGGCATGAGCTGCTGGCCGACGATGTACATCGTTGAGCTGGACACGAGAGCATTGCTCGCGCCACCGGGAACAGGGATCGTAGACGAGTTGAGAGCAGCCTGGGTTGGCAGCGTGCCCGACTCTTGACCAATGGGAAAGATCATGGAGGAAACGGGCAACATCGACACCGAAGACGCGGTGCCTCCGCACTCGGGACCGCAATTCAGAACGTACGCGGTTCCGCCATCTCCTGAAAAGACGGCCTTCACCGGCCGGTCGAAGGTGAGGGGCGCGCCGTAGGAGTTGCCGGTCGCGTCGACCGAGTCGGGGCTTTGCGCCTGGAACAGGCACCAGAGCGGTGCGTTTTGCGGCTCGCAATCGACAGCGGCTTTAGGCCAGGTGCCCGACCCGCCGGAATAGGCGATGGTCTGCGCAGCGGTCAACTGTCGGGGATAGTAAACGTAGTTCGAGTTTTCGACGAAAGCGAGCGCCATTGTGCCGCCCGGGTTTACGCTAACCCGGTAAACCCCCGGCAAGCCCAGAGAAACTGACGTGCCCGTGCTCTGATTCAGGATGGTGAGCACATGTGCTGCCTGCTGCGCAGCAACCACGAAAGTCTGGTTGCGGGTGATGAAGATGCTGGAAGAAAGGCCGGCCAGTCCCTTCACCGCGCCGCTGGAATTTTCTTTGCCGTAATTGATCAGCGTGAAGCTGCCGTCACCGTAGCCATAGACGGCGCCCGTCTGCTCTTCCGGCATGTTCTGGATGCTGATGGGGAGCGCACCGGAGTAGCCGGAGATGGAATAGGTCACATTGGTGTTGTTGTATTTGTAGCGGGTGTCGTAGTAGGCGTCGACGATCTGCAGGGCGCCCTTGGTGAGCGCGCTCGGATTCTGGACCGCGATCAGGACGCGTGTCGTGAGCTGGCTGGGCGGAAGATTACGGCCCGCAAAAAAGGTCGTTTCGCCACATCCTGCAATCGCGACCGCAACCAACAACGCTCCGGCAGCACTCAACCAAAGACTTCGCTTCTTCAAAATCCCTTACCTCGAGGATTGGCGCGGAGCGTGCCGCGGCCTTGACGTGAACAAATGGATCGCGAAAGCCGCTTCATCGAACGCGAGTTGCAGCGTTGTTCGGAATCGGGTTCTGACCGCTGTATTGACTCCCGAAGTATAACAAAGCAACCCACCCCGCTGGCATCGCTCGCCGGGGTGCCGTAGCATGTCAACAGAATGCCGACGTTCGCTGAAATCTTCTCCACTCGCCCCGTACTTGCCGATGGAGCCATGGGGACAGTTCTCTACGCGCGCGGGGTGTTCATCAACCGCTGTTATGACGAGTTGAACCTGTCGGATCCCAACTTGATCCTCTCGATTCACGAGGAATATCTGCAGGCGGGTGCGGAGATCGTCGAAACCAACACCTTCGGCGCAAACCGTTTTCGTCTTGCGCGGCACGGACTGGCTCCGAAAGTGGCCGAGATCAACGCCGCGGGGGTGCGTTTGGCGCGCCAGGCTGTCGAACATCTGCGCGCCAAGCAAGCCGGCACGGCGTGGGTCGCCGGGTCCGTGGGACCGCTCGGCGTGCGGCTTGAGCCGCTTGGCAAGACCGGGCTCGACGAGGCGCGTGCCGCCTTCGGCGAGCAGATCCGCGCGTTGTCGGAAGCCGGCGTCGACCTGTTGACGATTGAAACCATGCCCGCGCTCGACGAGGCGCGGGAAGCGCTGTATGCGGCCCTGGAAACCGCGCCGCAGTTGCCGGTTCTGGTCATGGTCACCGTCGACGATGACAGCAACTGCCTGGACGGTGCGTCTCCCAAGCACGCGGCGACGCTGTTGGCCGAGTGGGGTGCCAGCGCCATCGGTGTCAATTGCTCTACAGGCCCTGCGACGGTCCTCACCGCTCTGGAAGCCATGCGCGGAACCACCACCTTGCCGCTCGCCGCCATGCCCAATGCCGGTATGCCGCGCGCCGTCGAGGGCCGCAACATCTATCTCTGCTCGCCAGAGTATATGGCGAGTTTTGCGCGCAAGGCTATCGCCGCCGGCGCGCAGATTGTGGGCGGGTGCTGCGGCACAACCCCCAACCACACCCGGGCGATGCGCTCCGCGATGCGCGCCATCGAAGCCCAGACCCGGGTGTCGGAGACGGGCACAGCAGTCGAAATCACCTCGGAAACTCCACCCGCGCCCCTCGCTCAGCGTTCCAAGATCGGGTCGCTGGTCGCGCAAGGAAAATTCATCACCCTTGTCGAAATCGTTCCTCCGCGTGGAATCAACTGCACCAAGGAGATTGAAGGGGCCCGGCTGCTTGCGCAGCTTGGCGTGCACGCCATCAATGTGCCCGATTCGCCGCGCGCCTCGGCGCGCATGAGTGCGCAGAGCCTCTCGATCCAGATACAGCAACACACCGGTATTGAGACGATCCTGCATTACACCTGCCGTGACCGCAACATTCTTAGCATCCAATCGGATCTGCTCGGCGCATCGTCCATTGGCTTGCGCAATATTCTCTGCCTGACGGGCGATCCGCCTAAGCTGGGCAATTATCCTGACGCGACTGCAGTGTTTGACGTTGATTCCATCGGTCTCGTCAACCTGGTGCGGAGGCTGAATCACGGGCTGGACGTCGGATCGAACTCCATCGGCGCGAGCACCAACTTCACCATCGGAGTGGCCGCCAACCCCGGGGTGCCCGACGTCGAGCAGGAACTGCGGCGTTTCGCGTACAAGGTTGAAGCCGGGGCTGAGTATGCAATCACCCAGCCGGTTTTCGATTTGCGATTGCTTGAGGACTTTCTCAAGCGCATCGAGGGGTTCCGGATCCCGGTAATTGCCGGCATCTGGCCGCTCACCAGCCTGCGCAATGCCGAGTTCATGAAGAACGATCTGCGCGTCTCCATGCCGGAAGAGATCATGCTGCGCATGGCCCAGGCAACGACCCCCGATGCCGCTCGCCAGGAAGGAATCAAGATCGCTCAGGAGATGCTTGACGCGGTGCGTCCAATGGTCCAGGGCGTACAGGTGAGCGCGCCTTTTGGACGTTACAACGCCGCCGCGGAAGTCATCGCCAGCGTGTTACCACAGGCATCTGCAGTAACGGAGTAAAAGCGAATGCCGTCGTTTGAAGAGTCGCTGAAAAAACTCGAAACCATCGTCGACCAGTTAGAAAAGGGCGACCTAAGTCTCGAAGATTCTCTCAAGTTATTTGAAGAGGGGGTCGGTTTGTCAGCTGCCTGCAAGAAAGAACTGGATGCAGCCGAAGGTAAGGTGCAGATGCTGATCAAGCAGCGTGACGGATCGTTGAAGACGGAGACATTTCCCACCGACAAAAACTGACTGACCTAGCTGAGGTTCTTGTGCTATTCTCCCCTCACAAGATGAGTGCGTTTTAAGCAAGCAGCGCTCCCCCGGCCCCCACCGCTGTTTGCACCCCTCCCTCCATTCCATTCTTGCGCGGTAATTGGGGTGGGGTATGCCTATCTATCTTAGAGTTATTCGATATCTCTCTGCGTTTGCGCTCTTAGCGATCAGCGCATCGATCTCTTACTTCACAATTGCCAACTCCGACGGCGGAGCGGATCGTGACTCAACGGAGTACTGGGCTTCATCGCACCTTCTGCTCAACCATGCAAACCCCTACGACAAGGTTGACCTCATTCGCCTGGAAATGCAGGCGGGAATGCATGCCAATCGCACGCGGGTGATGTTTAACCCGCCCTGTGTCCTGGCGCTCATCCTGCCGTTTGGCCTCTTGCCTCCGCACGCAGCCATCTTTCTCTGGTCGATGACGATGATCGCGGCACTGGTCGCGGCAGTGCGTACACTCTGGACCATCCATGGGCAGCCTGCTGGCAGGTTCCATTTGCTCGCGTATGTCTTCGCGCCTGCACTCGCCGCGGTCACTCTCGGTCAGTCCGTTGCGCTTGTTTTTCTTGGGATCGCTTTCTTTCTTCGCTTTAACCAAGCGCGGCCTTTTCTTGCCGGGCTTTCGTTTCTGCTCCTTGCCGTCAAGCCCCAGTTGCTGCTTCCCTTCGGCGTGGTCGCGTTGCTCTGGGCGATCAAAGGCAGGCGACTGACCTTCCTCCTCGGAGCAACTATCAGCGTCGCGGCCTCTTTTGCGTTGCCCTGGCTCGTCGATCCGCAGATCTTCTCGCAATACCTTCCTGTGGTTCACTCAGCGGAGTCGCTCAGCAAGGGCATGCCGAACCTCAGCGGGCTTCTGCATCGAATGGACCCCAACGCAGGCTACTTACAATACGTCCTCTCCATTGTTGCGGTTGCCAGTTGTGTCTGGCTGTTTTCCCGCCGTCAGAACCGGTGGGATTGGAACAAGGAAGGCCTGCTCGTCATTGCCCTGTCGGTCGTCGTTGCTCCTTATTCCTGGTTCTCGGACGAGATTCTGATGTTCCCCGCGATTCTCTGCGGCATCTACCGCCTTGCCGACTCCGATCGCTCCATTGCCGGGTTTGGAGTATTGAACTGCACGGCATTGGCGCTGGTGCTTTTTAATGTTCCGCTCTTCACGGGAGCCTACATGTGGACAAGCCTGGCCTGGCTGGGCTGGGCGGTATTTGCAATGCAGAGCACCCGGACGCACCGGATTCCGGCAGAAGCGCTCAACGCAGCCGAGCCTGCGGCGTGACGGTGCGGAGGATCTCGCTGCGCATCGGGCAACGTTAGGTGCGCAGTCGTTGCCGCAGCCATTCGATCATTTCTGGGCAGACGCGTGTCCGATCACTCCAGCGGAAGATTGGTTGCAGCCGAGGGAGATCGTCGCGGTGCATCTCGGGAGGCAGGACGAACGCATCGGCGTCGTGGAGAAACGGGAGAAAAGATGGCTTGAACTCCGGCGTTGAGCCGCCCAACACACCGAGGCAAAGATCGACCTTCCATCTGCCGAGGATCCGGTTCGACTCAAAGATCAAATTCGATCCGCCCCCGAACGCATCGGCCATCGCGCCAAGTGGAATCTCTTCGGCAATCGCCGTCACCAGGAACGAGTTTTGCGCACCGGCAGCGAGATAGCGCGCCGTGTCAGTTTCCTGCCCGGGCTCATGCTCCTCCCACACCGGTCCAGTGTTGCCATGGCGATGGCTTGTGATTTTGACGGCGGTCCAGCGAGAGGTTGGGAATGCGGCGATCAGTTCGCAAACCAGCGCCGTCTTTCCAACACCGCGACCGTTCCCTCCGACGACAATCACTGGCATGCATTCGCTCTCTCGCGTGTCGCTCTCCTCAGGTGGGCGAAAAACGGCTGCGGTTAACGGAATCCGCAAGGGCAATCCTGCGCGCTTTACTCAGCGCTCTCAGAATCGGCCTCGCGGCTTCGCCATCCCAGGCGTGCGAGCTTGATCAGGGTCGCTTGCTCGCGCAACACCTGCTTCAGCGGACGCGCCGGCGTGCCCCACAACACAGTTCCTGGTCGCAGCCCTTCGTTGGTTACAGTCTTGCCGCTCAGCACACCGGCTTGGCCGCCAAGCATCACGCCCGGTCCCACTTTTGCATGGTCGCCGATGCCGACCTGGCCAGCAAGGATTGCGCCGTTACCGATGGTGCACGAGCCCGAGATACCGGTCAGGGCCACGAGAATGACGTCTTCGCCGACCTCGCAGTTGTGGCCCACGTGGACGAGGTTGTCGATCTTCGTGCCGCGGCGAATGCGTGTCTCGGCAAGCGCTCCGCGATCAATGGTCGCGTTTGCCCCTATCTCCACGTCGTCTTCAACCACCAGCGTGCCTTGCTGGGGAAACTGCGTGTAAGCGCCGGTCTGCGCGTCGCGCACGTACCCAAATCCATCGGCGCCGAGAACTGCGCCGGCATGCACCACGACCCGATCGCCGAGCGTGGTGCCGGGATAGAGCACCGCGCGCGGAAAGACGCGGCACTTCTCGCCCACCTGCACACCATGACCAATGATCGCGCCCGCTTCGACGCGCGTATGAGCGCCAATGCGCACGCCCGATTCGACCACCGCGCAAGCTTCCACCGTGACCCCGACGCCAAGGATTGCATCGGGCATCACCACGGCTTTGGGGTGAACCCCGGTAGCCGGAATGGGCGGGGCCAGCAGCTTGGCTGCGCGCGAAAACCAGAGGCGCGGGTTCTCAAATTCGACGATGCATTTTCCGCGCGGATACGAAGCCGCGATGCCCGGCCGCAGCACGACTACCCCTGCCTTCGATCCCAACGCCGTCATGGCGCCGGTCGGTGTATCGGCAAAGACGATGTCGAAAGGGTTCGCGCGCTCACAAAGATTTACCCCGTCAACCATCCATTCCGGATCGCCTTGCACCAGGGTCCCGCCCAGCCTGTCGATCATTTCGGCCAGCGTCATGCTTGTCTCTCCTTCAATACAGTCCGGGCTCGCCGGGGGGACGCGTCTTCCAGCGGCGATGAATCCAGAGCCATTGGTCGGGATAGCGCCGAATCCAGGACTCGAGTACATCATTGCACTGCTGCGTAAGGGCAAGAACATCTTCTTTCGGCTGCTGTGTTCGCACGATAACGAGTTCCGGACCGAAGTGGAGCACGTAGCGGCGCTCGCTGCGCTCCCACACCAGAAAGCCAGGCAGCACCGCCGCGCCCGTCTTGAGCGCGACGTGGGCAAGGCCCGACGCGGTGCAAGCCTTCATGCCGAAGAAGCGGGCAAAGACCCCCTGCGGAGGCGTCATGTTGGTGTCCATCAGGATGCCAACTGTTTCACCCTTGCGCATCGCGGTCATCAATCCGCGCGCGAAGTCGTCTTTGTGCAGCACGTGATTCCCGTGCAGGCAGCGAATGCCGTTGACAAATTGATCAAGGAGCCGGTTGTCGAGGCGGCGGATCACCATGCCCATGGGGTGACCCATCAGGGAGTGATAGAAGCTCGACAGCTCCCATGCTCCAAGATGTCCGGTCAGGATCAGGACGCCTTTGCCGCGTTGGCGAGCAGCGATGTAGTGCTCCAGGCCCTCGGTTCGGATCCATCCCTGAACATTCGCGGGTTTGTAGCGGGGCATACGGCAAAACTCGACCAGTTGCCAGCCGAGGTGCCGGTAAACCCCGCGCAGGAGCTCCGCTGTTTTCTTCCTGGGCAGTTGCGGCAAGGCCATTTCCAGATTGCGCTCGCCGACACGCCGAAGCCGACCAAGGGTACGGTATACCACCCAGGCGATTCCTCCGGCCGCCAGACGCGCCAAACCGCGCGGCATCCAACCCAATCCGCGCGCCACGGCCACAACGAGCCAAAACTCAATCTTCTCCCGCATCTCCAAGCTGAAAAACCAGTGTAGGCGATCCGAACGGCGCAAAGAGAAAGGCGGCCCATGCCCAGGCCGCCTCGGGAACGCACGCAGGGTTGCGCGCTTACTGGTGCTTCGCCTGCACAAAATACTGCGCGACGGTGCGCACGAAATCCACTGCGCCCGCGGGCACCGGCACATCGCCCTTCAGGACGGTTTCGAAGTTCTGCGGTCCGCCGTAGTAAAGCTCTGTATCTTCGCGGTTCTGGCTGACGCTGGTTCCATCCAGGTCGATGCCGGCAAAGATTCCTTTATTGCGCGAGTAGCTCAAAAGCTCCGCGCTCATCTTCCAATCGGTGGAAGCCTGGCCGCTTCGACCCACTGGTCCCGCGGCCGCCGAGGCATCACCGCCAATCTTGAACTTATCCTTGAGCAAATCCTGGAAACCCTTGTCGTTGACGGCCACCAGGACCAGGTCGGTGGACTGACCGCCAATCTGCAAGCCGAACGATCCCCCCGCCATGCGGATAAAGACCGGGCCGCTCCATCCATGGCCTGTCCGGCAGGTCACTACCCCCTGTCCGTACTGGCCGCCGAAGATGAATGCGCCTTTCAGCATCCCGGGTACGACCGCGACGCAGGTGGCCTGCTTCAGGATGTTCGAAGGAATGTTGCGGTCCTGAGCCGCCATAATCTGGTTCATCACTGTCTTCGCGCTCTCAATGCGTGCCTGCAAGTCATCTTTCGAACTGGCCGCAAACGCCGGGAGGCCGAGCAGGAAGCACAAACAAATGGAGGGGATAATCTTCTTCACTTCGCAGATCCTTTCAAATTGCGCACACAGGGCGCCTTGTTGGTCGGTGGCCAGAGCCACGCTTTGGAAGTTGCTAGCGTAAAAGACGGCTCACAGCCGGCAACGTCGCGCCTCGATCCTCCGCGAGGCACCATGAGCGACATCAGGAGACTGACCGGCAAAAACCGCTGGCCTGGACAGGCGGACGGCACCGGCCAGTGTAATGAAGCCAGACGATACTCTAAATCATTGAATTCGTTGGGAGAATTGGTTTTTGCTGTGGAAATTTCAGCGGAGGGAGTTGCAGGCGCGCTAAGCTTGAGCCTTAGTGACTCGGCGCAAAGGCAAAAAAGAGGAGTTCCCAGGCTTCATGGGAAACATGCTGCCTGGGAACTCCTTTCCCCAGATCTGCGTTGTTTCTGTAGGTGAGTTTCGCCGAGGTTACCCTTGGTTACAAGAGTACGAAGGTTCGCAGCATCTTAGTAATGCGCTTAGACTCCCTTTGGGACGGGCTGGAATGAGGCCTCGATGCGGCTCAGGGGAATGGTTTTCTCGGAGACCAGGCCTCCTAGGGCGCGCATGGAGAGATCGATGCGGTTTTCGGCGCCGGTCTTCCGCATCAGGCGCCCCACATGCGCCTTGACCGTGCGTTCTTCGATCCCCAGTTCGCGGGCGATTTCGCGATTTGAGCGCGCCAGCAGGATCAGATCCATCACCTGGCGTTCGCGCGCAGTCAAGCGTGGACCGGCATGGTTCACGCCGCCATCGGTCGATTGCAGAAGCCGATCAATCAAGCGCGAGAGCAGCCGGCGGGGAGCCCAGATCGATCCCGATACGACGACTTCGATCGCCTCGCGCACGACCCGCGGGCCGGCCGTCATGTCGAGATAGGCGCGCGCGCCGCCGATGATGGAATCGATCACCAGCGAGTCATTGCCTGCCGGGCCGATCACGATCAGGCGCAAAGCCGGACGCTGGCGGCGAATGTCGCGAATCGTCTGAAGTCCACGGGCGGAGGCGTTCAAGTCGACCACCAGGTATTCGAGCTCCTGGCTAGCCATCAACTCGTCGAGTGTTCCGATGACCGGAATCAAGGGGGTCTGGCCAAACTCCGGCTCGCGCTCAAAGACGCTGGTCAATCCTTCCAGGCGGATTGGCTCCCCGGCTACGACCCCGACGCGGATTGGACTCGCGTGACTCCTTACGGACATTCAAATCTCCAGGCCATACTTTGAGCCGAAGAATCCCAGTCTGCCCCGCGGCAGCGTTCAGCTCTGTTTCTGCATTTCAACCAGATCCTTGATCGAGCGAAGCTTTGTCCGGTTCCCTCATAGCTTGGGCAGAACAATTCCCTGCTGCTTTTGGTATTTCCCCCTGCGATCGGCATAGCTGACTTCGCATGGTTCGTTCCCGTGGAAGAAGAGGATCTGGCAGAGGCCCTCGTTCGCGTAGATCTTCGCCGGCAAGGGAGTCGTATTCGATATCTCTAGGGTCACAAAACCCTCCCACTCCGGTTCAAACGGGGTCACATTCACAATAATGCCGCAACGAGCGTAAGTAGACTTGCCCACGCAGATGGTTAGGATGTCGCGAGGTATTCGAAAGTACTCAACCGAGCGAGCCAGGGCGAAGGAATTAGGGGGAACAATGACCGATTCGGCTTGAACCGAGACGAAGGAGCGCTCATCGAAGGCCTTGGGGTCGATGATCGCGCTGTTGACGTTAGTGAAGATCTTGAACTCATCGGAAACGCGCAGATCGTAGCCGTACGAGGACAGCCCGTAGGAGATGACTCCTTCGCGCACCTGTTTTTCGCTGAAGGGTTCAATCATTTTGTGCTTCAGGGCTTGTTCCCGAATCCATCGGTCGTTTTGGATTGACATGCCTCTCCCGTGCCGGACTCTTCGCTGGGCTCCGGCGCACGCATATTTTGCTGGTTGGTATTGCCGGTCGAAGGCTCCATCTTACGAAACGCCCCTCAGGAAAGACAACGGCATGTTACCGACGTATCTGTCGAAAAGTCGGTCCATTCCGAGGGTCAGGCTGCACAATTCTCATTTTCTTCATCCAACCGTTCGTCATGTTCCCGAAACGGAACAAATTCTGTACCATCAATTGAGTAGGGCGTGCTACAGTCGTTTCCGTAGCAGGTCAAGGGCAGAAGAATAACGGAGCGCAGCCGCGATTTCCAGGCGCGCCAGCGAGGTGACCGCTTTGATTAAGCAAGACATCGTACATCACGTGATCGAGCGCACAGGGCTGCCCCGCACCAAGGCCGAAGCTGCAGTGGATACGGTCTTTGAGGGGCTCAAAGAGGCATTGGCAGCCGGCGAACGCATCGAGCTGCGCGGCTTTGGCGTGTTCAGCGTCCGCGCCCGCAAGACCGGGATTGGCCGTAATCCTCGCACTGGAACCGAGGTCAGCATTACGCCCGGCAAAGCAGTGCGCTTCAAGCCCGGCAAAGAGCTTCACACTATCGGCGATGAGTCGAACGGAGCCGGTTCTCAGAGCGCGTAGCTGTCGACCGGAACCGATTAGCTCGCCAGCTCAGGCGACGCCAGTGGCTCGCCTTGCGGACGACCAGACTACATCAGCCGTTGTGCGTCCACATCAACCACGACATTCCTGCGCGGAACGCCCGCAGTTTCGGCACAGGCTAGCGCCGCCCGAAGAACCTCGTTCAGCTTTTTTCGCGAACTTGACTTGAGAATGATATGGAACCGGTACACTCCCTTGATTCGGGCGATCGGCGCCGTGCAGGGACCGAGAATGCGGACTCCCGCATCTCCGTTTTGCTGGCGCTGGACGAGAAACTCGCCGAGGACCGACGCCCAGCGCGCCGCGTCTTCGAGTTTTTCTGACTGAACGAGCACGTTCGCCAGAACGCCGAAGGGCGGGTAGTGCATCCAGCGGCGATACTTCAGTTCGCGCTCCACGAAGCTTGCGTAGTCGTGCTTGCTGGCCGCGAGGATGGCGTAGTGATCGGGATAGTATGTCTGCACGATCACGCGGCCAGGCAATTCCCCGCGGCCCGCGCGCCCGCTCACCTGCGTGATCAGTTGAAAGACCCGTTCGGCAGCGCGAAAATCGGGCATCGAGAGCGCATGATCGCACCCCACCACCCCGACCAGAGTGACTCCTTGAATGTCGTGGCCTTTCGCGATCATCTGCGTGCCCACGAGGAGATTGACCTCGCCGGAGTGAAGGCGCGCCAGCAGCCTCTCCAGGTCGTGGCGACCGCGCACCGTGTCGCGATCCATCCTCCCGATCCGCGCAAAAGGAAAAATCTCTCCAAGCCTCTCCTCTCCCTGCTGCGATCCTGCGCCGAGGTAATACAAATGCTGGCTGTCGCACTTGGGGCATCGCTGGGGAACGGTTCGTTTGTAGCCGCAGTAGTGGCACTCGAGCCGCTGCCCAGCGTGCGCGATCCCCGCCTCGTCGAGGCTCGGCTTGTGATGCGTCAGCGCGATGGCGCAGTTCTGGCATTCCAGCTTTTCGCCGCAGGCCCGGCAGATCACGGCGAATGAGTAGCCCCGCCGGTTGAGCAGAATCAGCGCCTGCTCGCCGCGTTCCAACGTGGCGCGCGTCTCCTCAACCAGCGCGCGAGAGAATAACTGCTCCTGCCCGGTCTCTTGAAACTCCCGGCGCATGTCGATCAGCTCAACGCCCGGCAGGGCGCGGTTCTTGACCCGCTCGAGCATCGCGATGCGCGTGTACTTTCCCTGCTCCGCGTTTTGCCAGGTTTCGAGCGAAGGCGTTGCCGAGCCTAGCACGACCACGGCTCCTGCGAGCTTGGCACGCACGACGGCCACGTCACGCGCGTTGTAGCGCGGCGCTTCTTCCTGCTTATAGCTCTGGTCGTGCTCCTCGTCGACGCAGATCAGCCCGAGATTCGGCACCGGCGCAAAGATTGCCGAGCGCGTGCCCACGACAATGGGCGCCTCGCCGCGATGGATGCGGCGCCATTGCTCGCTGCGCTCTTCAGGGGTCAGCGCGGAGTGCAGCAGGGCCACCCGACTTCCAAAGGCGACATCGAGCAGGCCGGCCATTTGCGGAGTCAATCCGATCTCCGGCACCAGCAGAATGGCAGCCTGCCCGCGATCCAGCGCCTTTTGCATCGCGGACAGGTACACGGCGGTCTTGCCTGACCCGGTCACTCCGTGGAGTAAGAAGGCATGGAAGGCCCCGAGAGAAGACGCAATGGAAGCGAGCGCGTCGAACTGCGACGGATTCAGGCGCTGGGGTTCACGGGAGGGCGCGATGCCACCAAGGCGAAAACTCGCTGCACGCTCGTCAATCCGCACCAGTCCTCGCCGCACAAGAGTCTGCAGGGTAGAGTGAGGCAGCCCCTTGCTCCGCAGGGAAGCTAACGCCATTTCGCCGCCGCCTGCCGCCAGTTCCGCCAGAATCGCCTGCTGCTTCTCTGTTAGATACGGGAAGCGCGCATCGTCTGCCAGCACGGCGTAGCGTTCGGTCCTGCGCGCATCGCGTTCGGTTGCGGAGGTCTCGCGAAGGATCCACTTCTTCTTCACCAGTCTCGCCAGATCGGGGAGCGACGCGGAAGTGGCGGTGCGCAGCGTGGAGACCTTCACAGCTTCGCCGTCGGCCAGACGCGCCAGGACGCGGCAATGGACGGCCTGCGGTGCGGCATCCGGTTTTTGGCTCGCTGCTTCCATGCCGGGCCACATGGCTTGAAGGTCGGGGCAGGAGCGCGCCGGTGTCGCCGTCGCTTTCGGGGACTGACCGAATACGCCGGCATCCTCGCGTCCTTCAGCCATGCGCGCCAGAGCATCGCGTCCCAGGTCGGTGATGCGGTAGTAGACCGTACGCCGCACCTCGGCAGCCAGGGGCAGCATGCCGCGCAGGACTTCTCCCAAAGGCGCCAGATAGTATTGCGCGATCCACTCGGCGAGTTGCAGAAGGTGGTCGCCCAGCAGCGGCTCTTCGTCGAGAACGGCTTCAATGGTCCTGGCTTCAAAATCCGGCGGAGCAACGTCGTCCAGCGCGGTGACCACCCCGATCAGCTTCTCGTTCCGAAAAGGAACAATCACGCGCGCGCCGCGTTGGGGCTCCTGGCCTTCGCGCGTTCCATAGGTGAACACGCGGTCCAGGGGCACAGGCAGGGCGACTTCGCAATAACGGGACATGAGCGCTAGCCCCAGTTTAGGCCACGAAGCTTGCGTGCTCGAGACCTCGAATTTGTCCTCTCGCTCACGCGCCTGTCATTCAAGGCTTGATTCACAAATCATCCATGGCGCAGTTCCCTGATCCAAGACCCCTGCCTTACAATTCATTGCTGATGACCGTCAAAACCGCAAAACCCGCCGCTCCCGCAGCTGCCGCCTCGTCCACCAAAAAGTCCGCCGTCACGCTCTGCATCGACATCGGAGGCTCCGGGCTCAAGGCCATGCTGCTCGACCCTGCGGGCAAGCCGGTGAGCGAGCGGGAGCGTGTTGAAACCCCTGCCGTGCCCACGCCGCCCCTGGTGCTCGCCGGACTTGAAGAACTGCGCAAGAAGCTGCCCGCATTTGATCGCGTCTCGGTCGGGTTTCCGGGCGTAATCAAGCGTGGAACCACTTACACCGCCGCCAACCTTCATCCTGCGTGGGTGGGATTCCCGCTCCAGGTGGAGCTTGAAAAACGATGGAAGAAGCCTGTCCGCGTGGCCAATGATGCTGCCGTGCAGGGCTATGGCGCCGTGACTGGCGACGGAGTAGAGTTGGCGCTGACTCTCGGCACCGGGCTGGGCTCATCACTATTCACCAACGGCCGCCTCTGCCCCGGCCTCGAACTTGGGCACCATCCCTGGCGCAAAGGCAAAACCTACGAAGATTTCCTCGGCCGCCGGGGCCTCGACAAGTACGGCAAGAAGCATTGGAACAAGCTGCTGCAGGAAGCGATCGATCAGACGGCCAAACTCTTTAACTGGGATCACCTCTACATCGGCGGCGGAAATACAAAGAAGATCGAGTTCGATCCTCCCAAGAATGTCAAACTCGTTTCCAACGAAGCCGGGCTGCTTGGCGGCGTAGCGCTGTGGCGCGAGTGGAACTGAGAAACGCCCGCTTGCTCCCTTCAAAACAGCAGAGATTCAGCTTTCGAAACACGTTTTCGTTACTTTCGACTGGTGAAATATCCCATTGCAGGTCAGTACTTTTGTGACCCTCGGCGTGTCATTAATCACTTCCATTCATCCCCCGCTCGCCTCAGATTAGAACTCAGGCCACAGCATAAGAGCCGCTATTTAGACGAGAGACAGGACCCCGCTTTGATCGCACCCCGGATGGCATGTTTTGAAAGCCCGCTTCCCAAAGGAACGGGCGCAAGGAGAATATGATTTCGGGCTCAAGCGGCACCGTATCAGCAACGGATTTTGTTCGCAAGATGGCCGGCAAGTCGCAGGCCGCCTTGCTCACGGCCAACGATCACGAGCAGTACATCGTGAAGTGGATGCATGGACCACGTTCCACCGTGAGCGTTCGCCTCGAGGCGCTTCGCAATTCCATCTATCAGTTCCTTGGTCTTCCCGTGTCCAACTGGACCACCATTGAAATCCCGGACGAATTGATCGACGCCCACCCAGAGATGTGGATTTATTCGCCTTCGGGAATGATTCGTCCCGACGCCGGCATTCACTTCGCGTCGCGGCTTGTGACTGCGCCGCACGGAACATTCTACGAGTATCTTCCGGAAAGACTCTTCCCAAGCGTGAGCAATCGCTCGGACTTCTGGGGCGCGTACGCGGCGGATGTATGGACAGAGCGCTTCGATGTTCGCCAGGCGGTGTTCATTCCCGACCTGGGTCCAACCAGCCTGAAGGCGATTTTCATCGACCACGGAAGCTCATACGCTCTGATGACGTCGAGAGACGCAGCGCGCCTGACCTCCTGCCTGTTTTCGAACCGCAATATCTACCTGGAATCGGAGATGGTCAACGATCTCCACGACTGGATCGAGGAGATACGCAGGCATGGCCACGCCGCAGTGGCGAGGGCCTTGCAGAGCCTGCCGCCAGACTGGATCACAAACACGATCGCGGAAAAAGCGGAACGATATGTCGATCGAATTCAGGAGTTGAAGGAGATTATCTTTCCTTCGATCTCGCGATTCTCGTCGGCGGCGATGAAAAAGTCGCGCAAGCATTGCACGGTGCGCGTGCTCTTGCGGGCCGGCCAGATCCTCTAAGCGACGCCTATATCATGAACGGGCCGGATTGCCGGCTCGTTCACCTTCCTGAATCTCCAATTCGGCTTGCTTCAGATGCTCCGGCTTGCCGAGGTCGCGCCAACGGTATGCGTCGGCGCGAAAAGCGGAGATCTTCCTTCCCTCACCCGCGAGCCGCAGATAGGCCGGAATCATTGAAAACACACCTTCTTCGGTGAGTTCTGAGAAGATCCGGGGCGAGATCACGTGAATCCCGGCAAAGGCAAGCGGCTCGGCGTGTTCGGTTGCGCGGGCCATTTCCGTCTTGCCTTCTCGCTCGAGACGCCTGCCGCACAATTCCCCGTCTTCGTCGAAGAGGAGCGGCCGTGATGTCGCGCGATTCTGAACGGCCAGCGTTGCCAGCGCGCTCACCTCTATGTGGAATCGAACCATGGCCGCGAGATCAATGGTGCTGATCACATCCACGTTGTGGAGCAGAAATGGCTCCGCGCCCCCCTCAAGAAAAAACCACGCGGCCTTCTTCAATCCGCCGCCCGTATCGAGGAGAATCTCTTCGTGCGAGATTTCAATGCGCATCCCGAAGTTTTTATGTTTGGCAAGGAATTCGGGAATCATTTCGGCAAAGTAATGGGTATTCACGATCACTTCGCGGACGCCAAAGGTGCGCAGCCGTTCCAGCGCAATCTCGAGCAGCGTCCTTCCGCCGACTTCTACCAAGGCTTTTGGCCGATCGTTGGTCAGCGGCCGCAACCTCGTTCCCAGCCCCGCCGCCAGAACCATTGCCTTCATCGGCCCATCTTCTCCAACTCCACGTGGCGCAGGACCACGTGCACACCGTTGTTGGCGCTCAGATGCTTAGCCAGCTGCTCCGCCAGATAAACCGACCGGTGCTGCCCGCCTGTGCAGCCAAAAGCGACCATGAGGCTCGAGAAGCCGCGTTTCTGGTATGCGCTCACGCTCTCATCCACCATCTCCTCGGCGTGCGCCAGGAACTTTCCGACGACTTCCTGCTGCCGCAGATATTCGATGACGGGCGCATCCTTGCCGGTCTGCATGCGGAATCGCTCTTCGCGTCCGGGGTTCGGCAAGCTGCGCGCGTCAAAGACAAATCCGCCGCCGTTTCCAGCTTCGTCCTTTGGCGCTTCGCGATGAAAACTGAAGCTGAAGACGCGCACCGTCAGCCCGCCTTCGGGCACGGCCAAGCCCTGCAGCTTCTCAGAGCGCGACAAACCCGCAAGGGCGTCGAGCAGCGCCGGAAGCGCGACCGGCAGCTTCACATTTTCGGCGAGCCAGCGAAGGTTCTTGAGCGCATACGGAACGCTCTGCAAGAAATGCGCCTTGCGCTCATAAAAGCCACGGAACCCGTAGGCCCCCAACGCCTGCAAGATGCGCACGTACACGTAGGCGTAGTAGTGCTCCATGAACACGTCGCGCTTGAGGTCAATGTATTTCCCGAGGCAATCGAGATAATGGTTCAGCAGATCCTGGCGGAGTCCGGGCGGCAAATCCGCCTTCCCATCGAACAGCAGCGAGGCGATGTCGTATTGCAGCGCGCCTCGCCGCCCTCCCTGGTAATCAAGAAAGTATGGCTTGCCATCGCGCAGCATTACATTCCGCGATTGGAAATCGCGGTAAAGGAAGTAATCGTGCGGAGCGGAAAGCAGAAACTTGGTCAACCGCGCAAAATCCTCTTCGAGCGCCTGCTCATTGAAGGGAATCCCCGCCAGGCGCAGGAAGTAGTACTTGAAATAATTCAAGTCCCAGGAGATCGATTGCCGGTCGAAACTTCCGCGGGGGTAGCACACCTTGTAATTAAGATCCTTGCCCGCCTCGACCTGGAAGCGCGGCAACACCTCAACGGTTTTCCGATAAGTTTCGAGCGCCTGCGGTCCGATCGCGTCACCCTTGCGGTGCGCGCTGAGGAACTCGAATAGCGTGGTGTCGCCGAGGTCTTCTTCGAGATAGGCGCCCTGGCCGAGGTCTTCGGCATAGATCTCGGGCACGGGCAAACCCTTGCGCCGGAAATGCCGCGAGAACTCGAGGAACGCGAGATTCTCCTCGCGCACTGAATAAAGGATCCCGATCGCGCTCGTGCCCGCGCCTGTAAGCCGCGCGATCACGCGCCCCGAGCCGCCCAGCTGCCCTTGCAGCGGCTTCAACTCATCTGCACGGGCCTTGAAGTGCCGTTCAAAAAGCTCTCTTAGAACGTCCATGCTCTTCTTCCAGAAACTCTATGAAGTCCTCCCCAAACGATACCGGTGGCATGGAAACGGGCGCAAGGAGCCAGCGGGCGTTTTGCCCACGATCGGCAACCGCGCGGTCAACCCGATGCGCGTGGACAGGGCGGAGGCTCAAGCAAACTGCATCGGGGCACCTGGGAGCACGTTAGCATGGGCGATGAAGCGCCGCTTGTGACTTCGGTGTTGAGATGGCCCAGCGCTGGAGTGGGCAAGTCATGGAGGCCCAATGCGCCGAATCAACCCGCATGCGAGTCTGGCGCCCCGCCGGGGAGGCGGCTAGGAGCGGATATCGATGCCTCATTTCCGGTGCATCGTTCCAGTCATGGCATCGTCTTCACGGTACCCGGCTGTTCAAATCCCTGGGCTGCGGGAGTCGCCGTATACGGGGCATTGTTCAGCATCTCCTGTAGAACGTCTTCGATCGAATCCACCGCTTCGCGAACCGGGTCGGTCACATGTGGGTTGGTGGCAAACACAAGACATTCTATAGCTTGCAGAGAATTACGAATGCGATCGTTCATCCATTTGATGGTCTCGAACCGGCGCAAAATTTCCAGCTTTTCGGCACGCTTAGCCTGTAGCCACCGAAAAACGAAGTAGGAGGTCAAGCCAAAGGACAAAAAGCTTCCAACCAGCCGGACCGAACCGCTTCGGTGCATCCAGTCGTCGTAGATCAACCACTGCAACAAGACGGCCGTTGTGAAAACAGCAAAACCGGCAACCAACGAAACGAACCAAATTGATGCATTGGACTGAATTCTACGCAACAGGGGAGAAGACACTCTAGACTTCGTCGTTGACAGCATGAAACCAACTTCACTCCGCCTTTCAAGCATAATGCTGATCGCCCGGAGATGTCGTGGAAATTGCAAGTGGGCGCATCTGCCGGGATCGCGCCCCAGGAAAAGGGTGCCGGGCGCACACTTCGGGCCCCACAGCCGCCCGTCACAGGTCAGCGAGGGGTCCCGAAGCGTTCCGGGGCCCATGGTGCCTCAGGCAGAAGAGCGTCAGCCGCGGGGCGGGAGTTTCAAGCCGAGTTCGCGCATGGCGATTTGCAGGTCGGCCCATGCTTCCTTCTTTTGCCGCGGATCCCGGAGCAGGTACGCGGGGTGATAGGTGACGATGAGCCGCGAACCGCGCACGGAATGCACTCGCCCCCGGAGGCCGGCGAGGGGTTGGCGCTGGCCCAGGAGATAAGTGGCCGCGGTTGCACCCAGCGCAACAAGCACCTCAGGCCGCACCACGTCGATCTGCCGCAGTAAAAACGGCATGCACGTATTCGCCTCTTCGGGCTCCGGGGTGCGATTCGCCGGCGGCCGGCATTTGACGACGTTGGCGATGTACACCTCTTCGCGCTTCAGACCCATTGCCGAGATCATGTTGTTCAGCAATTGCCCGGCCCGGCCGACGAAGGGCAACCCCTGGGCGTCTTCGTCGGCTCCCGGCCCTTCGCCCACAAACATGAGGCGCGCCTGAGGGCTGCCGTCGGCAAAGACGAGCTTGTTGCGCCCCTTGTGGAGCGCACAGCGCGTGCAGTCTCCGATGTCTTCACGGATGATTCGGAGGGAGCTTTCGCGGTCTTCGGTTTGATCAGGAGCTGGCTTGCGTGCGGGAATGGCTTTTGTCTCCTCGTGGGATGTCGTGGTCCGGAGCACGCTATCTTCCAGGGCGTCCTGGGAAAGCGCCGCCGGTAAATCTTGAAGCGGCGCTGGGTCAACCGGCCGGCGATAGAGCTCGGTAAGGCCCAGTTCGCGGTAGAATCTGAGTCGCGCGGCAATCGCCTGCCGGGTTGCGGGATCGAGTGTTCGCGGCAACGTCGGCTACTCCACCATGAGCTGCGGCCGCGACGCGCGCACCTGTTCTGATTGGCTCAGCACCCGGTCCTGGGCGGAAGGCGCATCGGTCTCTACCAACAATGGCCTGGGCTTGCGCAGTACCACGATCTCATCGAGGATTCGGTCTGCCAGTTCGCGCTTCGGCATCTCGCCAAGCTCGATGGCAGTCGAATTGGTGAGAAATGTTGCCGCATTGAAATCCGATTCAATGCCAACTGCTTCGCCGGAGACATCATTGACGACGATGGCATCGGCGCCTTTCCGGAGAAGCTTCGCGCGTCCATTCTCCATGCGGTTTTCGGTTTCAGCGGCGAACCCAACGATCAACTGGCCGGGACGCCTACGCCGGACGACCTCGGCTAAAATGTCTTCGGTCGGCGCCAACTCCAGAGTCAACGGCCCACTGCGTTTGAGCTTCTGGCTCGCCGTGCTGAGCGGCCGATAGTCCGCGACTGCGGCTGCCTTGATCACCATCGTGACTTGATCGACTCGATCGAGCACCGCCTCACGCATCTCTTGTGCGGTGATCACCTTTACCATTTGGCACCGGGCAGGCGGGTGCAGCAACGTTGGCCCGCTCACCAAAATCACTTTCGCGCCTCGGGCTTGCGCCGCTTCGGCGAGTGCATAGCCCATTTTGCCGCTGGAGCGGTTGCCGATATACCGGACCGGATCCAGGGCCTCGCGGGTTCCTCCCGCGGTGACAAGGACTATTTCGCCTGCCATGTCGCGGCGCCGGCCAATGGTATCGAGCACGGCCTGCGCGATGGCCTCGGAGTCGGCCATGCGGCCCTCGCCAACCATGCCGCAGGCCAAATCACCTGACTCGGGAGCAATCACCCGCACACCCCGCTCGCGGAGAAGATCGAGGTTTGCCTGGGTCGCGGCATGGTTCCACATGTTCACGTTCATGGCCGGCGCCACCAACACAGGCGCTTGCGTGGCCAGGTACATCGTGGTCAGAAAATCGTCCGCGATGCCGTGCGCAAACTTCGCCAGGATATTCGCGGTGGCGGGTGCAACGACGAGTGCATCGCCCCACTGCGCCTCGCTGATGTGCTCGATCGACGCGCCATCCCCATTCGCCGCTGCCCCGACTTCCGGCCACAAGCTGGTGATCACCTTGTGTGCAGTCAGGGCCGCAAACGTGAGCGGCTGGACAAAGCGCGTTGCCGCCTCGGTCATCACAACCCGGACTTCGACGTTTTGCTTTTGCAAGGCACGAACCAGCTCTGCCGCTTTATATGCAGCGATGCCGCCAGAGACGCCCACCGTCACTCGCATGAATGAGATTGTAGTCGCTTGGTGCAAGGAAAGGATCGATCGCGCTGCCTAGGTGGACAGTGGTTGCTCACCGACGGGCAGGGAATGGGAGAAACGATACACATTGATGATGCGGACAACGGTTCGCAGAGAATCAGTTTCGTGGGCTGACTTGATCAAAACGTGGAGGACGCCCTGGTATTTGAAGCGGATCCCGCACGTCCGGCTTCCGTGCTCCATCCACTCCTCGTAGCGCAACTCGCGAATGTGCTCGTGGGCATAATCCTTGCGCCCGATCTGGAAGCCGAAGAACCAGGTCTGTACTTCCATCTTGTCTTTAGAGATGAGTATGAGCTGGCGGCCGAACAGGGTTCCGACATTCACCTGCAAAGCGCCATCGAGATTGGTCATCCCAATCGACATAATCGTTGTTGGATGATACCACCAGCGTTTTCCAGGCAACGATCAAAAAAGGCGCAGGGGTGTGCCGAAGCAGTAAGGCGCTACGGCACCCAGATTGCGGATCTGGAATCCGCACTGCAAGAAGATCTAATTCGACAGGATCGGGATTCCGCGGTCTTCCACCAGCGGCTTGGTCACGGGAACATCCTTTTTAACATACGAAATCTTGCCTGCTTCGATCTCGTCCTGGGCAATGCGGCAAGCCTTGGTGGAATGGCTGGGAACAAGCGCCGAGGAGCCATTTTGCAATTGACGGGCGCGGCGGGCCGCGACAAGAACTTTCCGGTAATTCGAATCGAATTTGGTTTCAATCGTCATCGGAATCCTCCTTAAACGGAAGCTGTTGCTGGCCGGAACCCCCTTCGATCCCAAAGGCCTCCAGCACTGGTTTGAGCCGCTCGCGCGAATTCGATATACGGCAGGCGGCAGCGACTTCCAATACTCTGCTCGAACGATAGGCAATTGGTTCGCCGTTACGGTAATACCGCTCCGCTAGAACAATCGCCTCCAGTTGAGCTACAGCTCTGCCCAGGCTGTCGTTAATGAGAATATAGCCGTATTCGCGATAATTCTCAATTTCCCTGCTCGCCTCGCTCAGGCGACGATAGAGCTCGGATTCGTTGACAACGCCTTCGGCGCGGCTGCGATTGCGAAGCCGGGTGCGGAGTTCCTTGGGGTTCGGCGGTAGCACAAAAATACTGACAGCTTCGGGCATCGTCTTGCGCACCTGCGCCGCCCCTTGCACGTCGATGTCGAGAAGCAGGTCATGCCCCGCGCGTCGCGCGTCTTCCAGCGATTGGCGAGAGGTGCCGTAGTAATGATTGCCGAAAACCTGGGCATACTCAAGAAACATGCCGGCGTCGCGCATCCGTTCAAACTCCGGGCGCGTGGTGAAGTAATACTCGCGCCCATTCTCCTCGGAGCCACGCGGCGGCCGCGTCGTCCACGAGATGGAAAAATCGACGCCGGTGACCTGCTTGCGCAGCTCGCTGACCAGCGTGCTTTTGCCCGAGCCCGAAGGCGCAGAGATGATGAAAAGAATACCCGCCAATTTCCAGTCGTCCCTTCGTTCTGTTTTTTGTGAAACTACTCTACGTTCTGGATCTGCTCACGCGACTTCTCGATCTCGGCTTTCATCGCCAGGCCCAGCTCCGTGATGCGAGTTCCCTTTCCGCCCACGCCACCCGTCTTTGAGAGCAGAGTATTCGCCTCGCGGTTCATCTCCTGCAGCAGAAAATCCAGTTTCTTGCCGACCTCACCGCCGGCCGCAAGCAGCTCGCGGAAATGGGCGATGTGCGTTGTCATGCGCGCGATCTCTTCGGCAATGTCGCTGCGGTCGACGAGCACGGCAACTTCCTCCAGCAGCCGCTGCCGGTTGAATTCATTGCCGGCCGCAGCCGTCAGGCGCTGCGTTAAGCGCTCCTGGTAGCGCTGTTCCACCTCGGGCCGCAGCGCTGCCACGCTTTCTGTCACCAGGGCAAGCTTGTTGAGCGACGCGCTGAGAATGGCTTCCAATGCCTCGCCTTCGCGGCCGCGCATCGTCTTCAGCTCCTGCAGCAGAGGTCCAATCTGTTGCATCACGCTCTCCGCCAGCGCATTCAAGTCTTCGTCGCCGTTGCCTCGATTTTCGCTTTGCAGCGCGCCCGGCATACGCAGAATGCCGTTCAGGTCCGGCTCGCCCGCAAGGGAGAATTCGCTCGAAGCCGTGCGAAAAGCCTCAAGATATCCGGCAACAAGGTCGCGGTTGTATCCCCCTTTCTGCTGGGTTGAGCGATCGACTGAAAGTCCCAGTTCTACATGGCCGCGAATCAGGTTCTCCTTGAGGGCGCGGCGAAGCTCCATCTCCAGGCCGTCCAGACCCGAGGGCAGCCGCAGCTGGATATCGAGGAAGCGGTGGTTCACACTTTTTAGGCTGATCGTGTAGGCGAGCTGATCGTGCACCCGGACCTGGGCGCGGGCAAATCCTGTCATCGAAAAAATCGGCATACGTGCTATTCCCCTGCCTTTGTGGTCAGCTCGTCTTCAAACAGCGGATACTGCGATGAAAGCCCGAGGCTCGCCAGCTCAGGAGCCTGTGAATCAGTTGCATCCATGAACTGAAGCTGGTAGAGCCTCTGATAGGTCGGCGATCCGGCAAGCAATTCTTCATGGGTCCCGATCGCGGTGATGCGGCCTTCCTCGAGCACCGCGATTCGATTGGCGCGGCGAATGGTGCTGAGGCGATGCGCGATGACCACCACGGTGCGGCCCTGCATCAGGTTGGTTAGCGCGGCCTGCACCAGCGACTCGCTTTCCGCGTCGAGCGCCGAAGTGGCCTCGTCGAGGATCAGGATGGGAGCATTCTTCAGCAGCGCGCGGGCGATGGCAATCCGCTGGCGCTCGCCGCCCGACAGACGAAACCCCTTCTCGCCGATCACGGTCTCATAGCCCTGGGGCATGCGCAGAATGAAGTCGTGCGCCAGCGCATTGCGCGCCGCCTGCTCCACGAGGTCCTGCTTCACATCGGGCTGCCCGTAGGCGATGTTGTTCCGCACGGTGTCATTGAACAGAATCGTTTCCTGCGTGACTTGGGCAACCTGCCCGCGCAACGAGGCCAGCGTCAAGTCGCGCAGGTCTCGATCGTCGATCAGGATACGGCCCCAAGTCACATCAAAGAACCGCGGGACCAGGTTGACCAGCGTTGATTTTCCGGCGCCGCTCGGTCCCACCAGTGCCAGCATCTCGCCCGGGCGCACATCAAGATCGACATGATGCAGGATCTGGTGTTCGCCGGTTTCCGAAGAGTAGGAAAAGCCCACATCCTCGAATCGAATGGACTGTGTGAATCCCTTCATCGTCGCGGCATGTGGCCGCTCTCTTACATCGTCCTTGGCATCGAAAAACGAGAAGATCGATGCCGATGCCCCCATCGCCTGCTGAAAGCTGTTGTAGAAATAGGCGAATTTGCGGACCGGATCATAGAGCTTAAAGAGCACGATGATGAACGCGCCGAAAGCGCCGACGGTCATGCGGTTGTGCTGGATCTCGTTCCGCCCGATCAACAGCAACAACGCAATGGCGATCGCCCCGATTGTATCCATCAGGGGTGAACTGATCGACTGGATGCGCACGCTGCGCAGATTGGCGCGCAACAGCCGCCGCGCCGCGGTCTTGAAACGCAGAATCTCCCACAACT
Organism: Occallatibacter sp.; assembly: GCA_035508975.1. GTDB lineage: Bacteria > Acidobacteriota > Terriglobia > Terriglobales > Acidobacteriaceae > Telmatobacter. Next base: position 2,774 of record DATJMC010000010.1, on the reverse strand, counting down.
CGGTGTTGAAGGCTTTCACGATGCGGTTTCCCGTCACCGTCTCGTGAAGAATGTTTTGAATTTCGGCCAGCTTGTCCTGCCCGGTGCGGGTGCGGGTTCGCACTTCACTGCCGATCTTGCGAGCCGACGTGACAACCACGGGAATGAAGAGAAGCAACGCCCAGCTCAGATGGCCGCCGAGCCGAATGACGATCACCAGACCCACAACGAAGGTGAAGAACTGCTGCAGGAACTCGCCGATCACCGAGCTCACTGCGCTCTGCACGCGATCGACGTCGTTAATCAAGGTGGACAGGATCGTCCCGGTGGCATGCTTGTGAAAGAAACTCAACGAGCGGCGCAGGGTGGTTTCGTAGAGGTGATTGCGAAGGTCGGTGACCATGCCGAAGCCGGCGTAATTGACCAGGTAAGTTCCCAGATAGTCGCAGAAACCTTTGACGATGGTAGAGCCGACGAGAGCGAAGGCGACGACGGTCCACGCATTGTGCATATGGAGAAAATGCGGCACCACCTGGCGCAGATCCATGTGCCAGGTCGAGTGAGGTACGCCCAGGGTAATCGGACCCTCGGGAGTATTTGGAGCCAGGACCTTATCGAAGATGGGCTGGAAGAGGAGGGTGCGGAAGTTGTCGAGCAACCCCACCGCCGCCAGTAACAAAACACCCGGCAGCCATTGGAACCAGTACGGCAAACCGTAGCGAATGAGGCGAAAGAATCGCTTCATGCCGGCGAGCCTGCCTGGGGGATCAAGGGTTCCAAAGTACGGGCGAACCGTTGTCGGGACTGCATCTCTCTATTGTATCCGGGGGCTAGTTTCGGCAAGGAGGCCATCAGCGCCCCGCGCCCTTCTCAATCAGGCGGGTGGTCGAGAAGCCTTCGACGAGGGGAACGATCTTAACCTCGCCGCCCCACGAAGCTATCTCCTTTGCCCCAACGACATTCTTGGCATCGTAGTCGCCTCCCTTCACCAGGACATCGGGACGCGCCGCCACAATCAGCTCCAGCGGTGTGGGCTCATCAAAGATGGCAACGGCATCGACGGCGGCCAGTGCCGCCAGTACCCGGGCACGGGCGCTTTCACCCACAATGGGCCGGCTTGGTCCCTTCAGCCTGCTCACCGAGGCATCGCTGTTGATAGCCACGATAAGCCGGTCGCCGAATCGGCGCGCCTGCTCGAGCAGCGTAATGTGGCCGATGTGGAGCAGATCGAAGCAGCCGTTTGTGAAGACCACCCGCTCGTGGTTAGCCTTCCACGAAGCAACACGTTTCACGAGCTCCTCGCGGGTCAAGACCCGGTCTTCGGCATGGAGAGCGATCTGGGGCCCCAGAGCAGCGAGGAGTTCGTGCTTCTGGACGGGCACGGTACCGACCTTGCCCACAACGATGCCGGCAGCCACGTTGGCGAGCTGAACCGCGGTTTCGGGCTCGAGGCCGGAGGCCAGGCAGAGCGCCATCGCCGCGATCACCGTATCGCCGGCGCCTGAAACATCGAAGACCTGGCGGGCCAGCGCCGGCGCAACGAAGCGGCGTCCGGGGCGCACGAGGGCAATGCCCTTCTCGCTGAGGGTCGCCGTCAGATATTCGAGCCCGAGATCGTCGACCATGGCTTCGGCCGCGGTCAGGAGAGCCTCGAGGTTGGCCGGTTCGAGCCGCGTTGCGCGGGCCAGTTCAGACAGATTCGGGCAAACGGTGGTGGCGCCTTTGTAGCGCAAGTAGTCCACGCCTTTCGGATCCACGAGCACGGGAATGCCGAGCCTGCGTGCCGCAGGGATCAGTTTCGCGCACACCTGCGGTGTGATCACGCCCTTTGCGTAATCGGAGATCACCAAGGCATGCGAGCCAGGCAACAGATCGAGCGCTTTCGCAACAAGGCGGTCATACGCTTCCTCTGGGATCGATTCCTGGCGTTCAAAGTCGAGCCGCAGCATCTGCTGGCGACCGCCAAGAATTCTCATCTTGGTCACGGTCTCGAAGCCGTCGATGGAGATGAATTGGGGAAAGACGCCGTTGGCCCGCAAACAGCCGGTGAGCAGGTGCTCGCCCTCGTCGTTTCCGGTGAAACCGACTACGACCGCATGAGCTCCAAGACAAGCGATGTTCATGGCGACGTTCGCGGCGCCGCCTGCCTTCTCGTCGTGGCGCAGGCCGCGCACCACAGGCACAGGCGCCTCCGGTGAAATCCGGTCGACGTCGCCCCAGATGTATTTGTCGAGCATGACGTCGCCGACAACGATCAGGCGCTTTCCGGCCCACTCCGACTCGATCTCGTGGATGACACGATGTAGCTGACCGATCACGGCGCTTCCCTCCGTGCCCCCGACAGCCTCTGTTCGAGGGATCGGGGGCGCGGTTAACTGTTGCTATCATAACGGCGTGGCGGACTCCCAAGGCAGTACACGCTCAGGCACCCTTGGCACAATCTTTCTCGATCGGGATGGCGTGCTGAACGAAAAGATGCCGGAGGGGTCGTATGTCACCCGCTGGTCCGAATTCCGCTTGCTGCCCGGGGTGCCCGAGGCAATCGCGCGTCTGAACCGGGCGGGAATCAGGGTCATAGTCGTATCAAACCAGCGCGGAATCGCCCTCGGCCTCTATTCGGCCGCGAATGTTGAGGCCATCCAGGCCGCGCTGCAGGACCTGTTGCGCGGGTACGGCGGCCATATCGACGCCTTTTATTTCTGCCCCCACGACAAGCAATCCTGCCGCTGCCGGAAACCGCTCCCGGGCATGTTTGAGTCGGCCAAGCGCGACTTTCCCGACATTGAAGCCTCTGA
>DATJMC010000009.1:0-3813 GCA_035508975.1 Occallatibacter sp. | reverse complement strand
CGCGATTCTGTCAGAGGTGGCGAAGTTTCAGGGCGAGCGTGAGCGCTTCGACGACGAGACCGTGGTTGTGCTGAAGGTGCTTTAAGGCGTTTCAGTAAATCATGTGGCCTTGTTTGAGATTGCGCGGGCCACAGTTCCCTTAATTCGATGGACGAGGACCTGCAGGTGGGAACCCTTGTCCTGTTGGTGGCTGCGGCGCGATGGCAACGGGCTTCCACCATACCATTTCCAAAAACGCTTTAGGATAGAAGCACTACCATCTCGGAGCTTGTCTTGACCGAAGTTGCAACCGAACGCATTATCGAGCCGGCGCGCAATATTGCCGGAAGCCTGCGCCTCCCCGGCGACAAAAGCATCTCTCATCGCTATGCCTTGCTGGGCGGACTGGCGCATGGAAAGACCCGGCTGACGAATTTTTCGTCCGGCGCGGACTGCGCAAGCAGCCTGGCCTGTGTTGCGGCCATGGGAGCGGGTGTGAAACGCGCGGCCGACGGCGCGATCGAGATCAGCGGCACGGATGGCCACTTCCATCACAGCGAAGCGCCGCTCGACTGCGGCAATTCCGGCTCGACGATGCGTATGCTGGCGGGGCTGCTTGCGCCACAACGATTTGCCTACACGCTGGTCGGCGATGCATCACTCAGCCGCCGCCCTATGGAACGGGTGCGGAAGCCGCTCTCGCAGATGGGAGCGGATATCCGCCTGACCGATGGCCACGCGCCAGTAACGATCCGCGGCAACAAGCTGCACGGCATCGAATACTCCACTCCCGTGCCGAGCGCGCAGGTGAAGAGCGCGGTGCTGTTTGCGGGACTGCAGGCCGAAGGAACTACGACGGTGCGTGAAGCCGTGCGAACGCGGGATCATAGCGAGTTGGCGCTGCGCGCATTTGGAGCGAATGTAGAACGGACGCTCGATTCAGTTTCAATCGCCGGCGGACAGCAATTGCAGGGCATTGACGCGGTCGTTCCAGGCGACATGTCGTCGGCAGCGTTTTTTCTGTGCGCCGCGGCGCTTTTTCCGGGGTCGAACCTGATCTTCGACGACCTTGGACTGAATCCGACGCGCGCCACTCTGCTCGACGTTCTTACCGCGTTGGGTGCGCATATCGGGGTGTTGAATCTCGAAGAGAAACACGGCGAGCTGGTAGGGACAGTGCAGGTGAATGCGCCGCAAGACGGCATGGGCGGCACGACTGTATCGGGTGCACTGGCGGCGCAGCTTATCGACGAATTGCCGGTGCTCGCGGCGATTGGGCCGTACACGAAGCACGGCATCCGGATCCGCGATGCGAAGGAGTTGCGTGTGAAAGAATCGGACCGCATCGCGCTGGTGGCGCGCAATCTGCGTGCGATGGGTGCCGAGGTAGAAGAGTTCGATGACGGCCTGGACGTGCCGGGAGGGCAAACACTTCACGCCGCGGAGATCGATTCGGGTGGCGATCACCGCATTGCCATGGCGTTTTCGGTGGCGGCGCTCAGGGCGCGTGGACACACAGTAATTCGCGGCGCAGAGTCGGCGGCGATTTCGTTTCCGGAGTTTTTTGACCTGCTGGACCGGGTGGCGGAGCGGTAGAACGTCTCACGGCGATTACAGCTGGGCGCTTCGGATCCAGATCTCCCGAAACTAAGCCTCTACCCAATCGGACAGGTGGCGCGAGTTTCCGGCATTTGCTGGTACGTGTACAAGGCATAGGGCTCACCGTATTCCCGGCTGACTACAGCCTTGTGGGTAACAAGAAAACCGCATCGCGCGATGACTTGATGATGCACGGGGTTTACATAGACGACCCAGCAACTCCTCGGATGTTCAGACAGGGACGTTCGAAGGTTCGCAAGAACCTTGCCAATTACTTCAGGGCCGAAAGGATGATAAAGATAGACGACCAGGGGTTCGGTCGGAAACGGAAAGTCGGCGGCGTCGCCTAGCATTACCTCGATTGGCTGCGCAGGAGCGTTTCTTTGTCGAAACTTGTCCAGGTTCGTCAACGCTATTTCGTAGAGATTTCGCGCAAATTCGACACCGATGATGCGGCTGAAGCCAAACTGCGATGCCAGCATCAAAACAAGCCCCTTGCCACAACCAAGATCGACAAAGACATGTTCCGAATAGGGAACAGGCAGCCGCCTCAAAATTCGGTCAAAGTCAAATGCGGGCGATGGGCCGTATTCGGTCGCGTATGAAACATTTGGACCGGACGCCGACAAATCGGCAAGGGATACCCAAGCGAGCGTTTCGGTGCCGTATTCAGCGTCAATCTTAGGCTGCGAGGCCCGATATTGAAGCCAGTGAGTGACCTTGTTGAACAGGCCCGCGGGTCCATCGCGATACAGCAGTCGGCCAGCGCTGATAACGCTCCGGCCCAGGTCTGCTGCCTTTCTTGATGCATCGCTCAGTGCATTCATCGACGATGCCTAATGGGGACACAATGAAATCCGACGCAGCTTCAAACGCTTGAGCTGGCAATCGTGATTGCCGCAATCTTAGTGGACCACGCCGAGATCGTCGGCGGGCCAGTAGACGAAAGCGGCTTTGCCGTAGATCAGGTTGCGGTCGACCGGGCCGAAGTCGCGGCTGTCGCTGGAGATGGAGCGGTGATCGCCCATCACGAAATATTCGCCCTGCGGAATGACGATTTCGGGCATGGAGCGGCTGTCGCGATAAGCCCTGGGGACGTAGCCCTCGTCGACACGTTCGCCGTTGACGTAGACGCGGCCGTTCTCGATGCGCAGCGAGTCGCCGGGCAGCGCAATCACGCGCTTGATGTAGCTCTTTTCAGGGTCGCGGGGATAGTGGAAGACGACGATGTCTCCGCGGGAGATCTTTTCAAAACGATAGACAAACTTGTTGATGAAGAGCCGGTCCTGATCGCGCAGTTGCGGCAGCATCGATGTGCCTTCAACGCGCACCGGCTGATAGAGGAACGTGATGATCATGAACGACGCCGCGACGGAGATGAGCACGTCGCGCACCCACAAGCGCAAATGGGATTGTGGCGTGGCCGGTTTAACGTTTTCTGTCGGTGTGAAAGTTGGTGGCGTAAATTCGTTCATTCTTGGCGACGATTTGCTTCTCTTTCTATTTTACTGGCATCCCAGGGATCCCAGCGGACAAAGAATGCGCTGATTCCTTCCAGGCTTCGTCATCGGCTGCTGTTGCTGGCCGGTGGGGACATATCCTGCAACCTCGGGACCGGTCAGATTCGCCTCCTGCAGCATGAGTGGGCGCTGAAAGACCATCTCGATGGTGTCGCCCTCGGGGAGCACGACGTCGTTCCCGCGAGTGAACAGCGTGTAGAGGATGCCGGCAACCGCGCCACCGGCTGCTCCATAACCTACACCGGCGCCAGGATGATCTGACGCTGCCCCGGCGATTCCGCCAATGCCGGCACCCGTGGCAGCAGTAGTGGCGATGGTGGCAGCGTCTTTGCCTTTGCTGCCCGGCTGCTCGATGGTGCCTTCACTACCCTTCTTCACTGTCGGACCATCCGAGCCCGGCAGGCTGTCGACCGCGCCGGGAATGCTGACCACCGACCCGTTAGGGAAAATCAGCGTGGTGAAGTGCATGGTCACCTGGGCACGTCCCTTCACGCGTCCGGGACGAACGACGCGGTCGATGACCCCCTGGACGTAGACGCCGGAAGGTATGACGACGTGGCCGCCCGTGACTACGGGAAAGGTCGAGGAGAGATAGACTCCGTCGCCAGGCTGCGCGGTTTTGGTATTGACGCCGCTGCGCAGGGTGAGGAGCACCTTTGTTCCGGCAGGAACCTCGACGGTTTTAGCAGAAGCAGCAGGCGACGCGGTTGCAGGG
>DATJMC010000008.1:0-36138 GCA_035508975.1 Occallatibacter sp. | reverse complement strand
TTATTCCCCTGCCGCGGGCAGGGCCGAGCACCGATGGAGAGACGATGAGCACAGTTGCCAGCACAGTGGAAGCGCCGGCAGGCGTTACGCTGCCGATCTATATGGATAATCACGCCACCAGCCCGCTCGATCCCCGCGTGCTGGATGCGATGATGCCCTACTTCACCAGCAAGTTCGGCAATGCGGCCAGCCGCAATCACTCCTTCGGATGGGAGGCCGAGCAGGCCGTCGAAACAGCGCGCGAGCAGATCGCGAAACTCATCGGCGCCAATGCCAAGGAGATCATCTTCACCTCCGGCGCCACGGAGAGCGACAACCTCGCCATCAAGGGCATCGCCGAGATGTATCGCGAGCGCGGCAACCACATCATCACGCAGGTGACGGAACACAAGGCGGTTCTGGACACCTGCAAGCGACTGGAAAAGTACGGCTACCGCGTGACGTACCTGCCGGTGAAGGCCGATGGGCTGATCGATCTCGAAGACCTGAAGCGGGCCATCGACGACAAGACGATTCTTGTGACGATCATGGCGGCCAACAACGAGATCGGCGTGCTGCAGCCGATTCGAGAGATCGGTAAGATCTGCCACGAGAAGGGCGTTCTGTTCCACACCGACGCGGTACAGATTATCGGGAAGGTCCCGTTCAACGTGATCACGGACAACGTGGACGTGGCGTCGCTCTCGGGGCACAAGATTTACGGGCCGAAGGGTGTGGGCGCGCTGTATGTTCGCAGGCGCAATCCCCGGGTGCAGATTGCCGCGCAGATTGACGGCGGGGGCCACGAACGCGGGATGCGCTCGGGCACGCTGAACGTTCCTGGGATCGTGGGTCTCGGCAAGGCATGCGAGATCGCGATGCAGGAGATGGACAACGAAGCGGCCTACCTGCGCGGGCTGCGCGACCGGCTGAAGGCGAAGCTGGAGTCGGAACTGGACTACATTCACGTGAACGGGTCGATGGAACACCGCTTGCCCGGGAACCTGAACATGAGCTTCGTGTACGTGGAAGGCGAATCGCTGCTGATGGGGATCAACGACGTCGCGGTTTCGAGCGGGTCCGCATGCACGTCGGCAACGCTCGAGCCGAGCTATGTGCTCAAGGCGTTGGGACTCGGCGACGATGTAGCGCATTCGTCGATTCGGTTCGGCCTGGGGCGGTTCAATACGCAAGCGGAAGTGGATTATGTCGCAGCGAAGGTGATCGACATTGTGAAGAAACTGCGCGAGCTTTCACCGCTTTACGAGATGGTGAAGGAAGGCATTGACCTGACGAAGATCGAGTGGCAAGCGCACTAACCACCTGCGGTGGGGCCAATGGCCGCTGACGCGGCAAGTTTTCGGTTGAACGAGAGCATCGGCCCATACCGTTGGCGAATCAAACAGCTGAACACGCGGCTTCCCCCGCGGAGGAGATGAGGAACGATGGCATACAGCGATAAGGTAGTTGATCACTACAACAATCCGCGCAACGTGGGCACGCTCGATAAGGCGTCTGGCGATGTGGGCACGGGGCTGGTTGGCGCGCCGGAGTGCGGCGACGTGATGCGCCTGCAGATCCGGGTCAATCCCGAGACGCAAGTGATCGAAGAAGCCAAGTTCAAGACCTTCGGCTGCGGGTCGGCGATTGCGAGTTCGTCGCTGGCAACCGAATGGATCAAGGGCCGTAAGGTCGAAGAAGCGCTCACGATCAAGAACACCGACATCGTGAAGGAGCTTTCGCTGCCCCCGGTGAAGATCCACTGCTCGGTGCTGGCCGAGGACGCGATTCGTGCGGCGATTGGCGACTGGAAGAAGAAGAACGGCGTCGCGGAGAGCGCGCCGGCGGCGGTTGAAGCGAAGTAGTGCAATATCCGATGAGGGCCTGATCCGGAACGCGGGATCGGCACTCGCACGAGAGGTCGAGACTGGATCAGGACGGTATGTCGAACGTGGTGACAATCGGATCGAAGCCAGCGGAGGGGATCTCTGCGGCTCATCCCCAATCTGCCGCACCGCAGGCGCCCGCAGCACCGAGCCAGGGGCTGCAGGTGACGGAGCGGGCGGTGAAGCGCATCCGCGCGGCGATGGCCAAGGAAGGCATCTCGCCGACCGAAGGCGGGTTGCGGCTGGGTGTCACGGGGGGCGGCTGTTCGGGGCTGTCGTACGCGATCAAGTTTGATACCCACCCGCGGGAGCGGGATCGCGTGTACGAGTTCGACGGCGTGCGTGTATTTGTGGACCCCAAGTCGTTTCTGTACCTGCACGGCATGACGCTGGACTACGAAGAGACACTGATGCGGCAGGGCTTCAATTTCATCAATCCGAATTCCACGCGCTCCTGCGGCTGCGGGTCGTCGTTCTCTTCGTAAGCCGGCTGCCGGAGTCTCGCTCATGTTGAAAGTTATCGAGTCTGCTGTTCCTGTCGCGTGCTGGTCATGTTCCGTGGCTCATAACGAGTCCACGCTCTTTTGCCCTCACTGCAGCAAGATTCAACCGCCGTCGGGCGGCAGCTATTTTTCGGTCTTCGGACTGGTGCCCAGGCTGGACCTGGATCTGGGCATGCTGGAGCACGAGTTTCACAAGCTGAGCCGCAAGCTGCATCCCGACCGCTTCGCCCGCGCATCCGAAAACGAGAAGGAGTGGAGCTTGGCGGACACGGCCCTGCTCAACGACGCGTATCGCACGCTCCGCGACCCGATCCGGCGCACGGAGTACCTGCTGAAGCTGCACGGCGCGGAGATTGGCGAAGAACACAGCGGGAAGGACCGGCGGGATCCGTCGCGCGTGCCTGCGGATCTGCTGGAAGAAGTCTTCGATCTGAATATGCAGTTGGAGGAGATGCGGGCCAACAAGAAGATGGGCGAAGACGATCCCGGGCTGAAGCAGAGCCTGCAAGAGGCGAAGAAGAAGTTCGACGGTCTGCTGGATGATGTGGATCGCGCCCTGCGGGCGCAGTGGAAGACCTGGGACGAAGGCGACGCAACGTCGCGCGAGGGGGCACAAAAGGCGATGGTCGCACTGCTCGATCGGCGCCGCTACTTGAACAACCTCGTTCGCGATGTAACCGAGACTCTGGGAGCGTAACGAGAGACATGGCAGAAGGACGTGTTGTCGGGATCGATCTCGGGACCACAAACTCGCTCGTCGCCTACATGCAGGGCGAGAAGCCGGTGGTGATTCCCGGCGTCGATGGCTCGAATCTTGTGCCATCGGTGGTGGCTCTCGATCCGCTTCCGGCGGGTGCGCGGCCGACTGTGACGGTGGGCAACAGCGCGCGGCGGGCGTTGATCGAGACGCCGGAGCGGGTCATCTACTCCGTGAAGCGCCTGATGGGGCGAGGGCTCGCGGAAGTCCAGGCGGAGTTGAAGTTTTTCCCTTTCCGCTTGGCTGACGACGTGGAAGCCGGCGAGGTGCCGCGGATCCAGCTTGGAGAAATGCGTTTCACGCCGCCTGAGATTTCGGCGTATATTCTGCGGCAGCTTAAGCGCAATGCGGAGCGGTTCTTTGGCGAGCCGGTGAACCAGGCGGTGATCACGGTGCCTGCCTACTTCAACGACGCCCAACGGCAGGCAACGAAGGATGCGGGCCGCATGGCGGGGCTGGAAGTGCTGCGCCTGGTGAATGAGCCGACGGCGGCGGCGCTTGCGTATGGCCTCGATCGCGCCAAGGAAGGAACGATCGCAGTCTACGATCTCGGGGGCGGGACCTTCGATATTTCCATTCTCAAGCTGCGCGATGGCATCTTCGAAGTGCAATCTACGAATGGCGATACGCACCTGGGCGGCGACGATATCGATAACCTGCTGCTGGCGATTGCGCTGGACGAGATTTATTCCGAGCATGGGGTCGACCTGCGCAAGCAGCCGGGCGCGGTGCAGGGGTTGCGCAAAGCCGCAATTGACGCGAAGATTCGCCTGTCGTCGGAGCAATCCGCGAGCTTCGACATCGAGCTGCCGAACGGCGACCGCTACCAGCGCGAGATTCCGCGCGAAGTGTTTGAGCAACTGATTGAGCCGGTCCTGGCGCGCACGGCGGGCCCGTGCAAGCAGGCGATGGCCGACGCGGGTATCACGCCGGAGCAGATCGACGAAGTGGTGCTGGTGGGCGGATCAACGCGCATTCCGGCCGTGCGGCAACTGGTGGATGATCTTTTTCATCTCGGGACGCGCGGAAAACTCCCGCATACCGAGCTGAACCCGGATGAGGTGGTGGCTCTTGGCGCAGCGGTGCAGGCGGATATCCTGGCGGGAGCGTCAAAGACGACCGAGGAGATGCTGCTGCTGGATGTGACGCCGCTGTCGCTGGGAATCGAGGCACTGGGCGGCGTGGTGGCGCGCATCATCCCGCGCAACTCGACGATTCCGGCGTCGGCAACGGAGCACTTTACCACGGGAGTCGACGGGCAGACGAACGTTGCGATCCACGTGCTGCAAGGGGAGCGCGAGCTGGCGTCGGATTGCCGGTCGCTGGCGCGGTTTGACCTGAAGGGCATCCCGCCGATGACAGCGGGACTGCCGCGCATCGAAGTGAAGTTCCTTGTCGATGCGGACGGCATTCTGCAGGTTTCGGCGCGGGAGCAGCGCAGCGGCAAGCAGTCGCAGATTGAAGTGAAGCCGACCTATGGGTTGACGGATGAGCAAGTCGAGACGATGATTCTCGATTCGTTCGATCATGCGGAAGAGGATTTTGCGAAACGGCTGCTGATCGAGGCGCGCAATGAGGCCGAGTCCATCCTGGCGAAGGTGGAGCAGGCACGCAAGAACCCCGTCTGGGGCCAGCTGACAGAGCAGGAGAAGACTGCGATTGATGCGGCGCGCGACCGCCTGGCGGCTGGTAAAGATGGCGAAGACCTGAACGAGCTACGCGAGGCCACATCAGGGCTCGATCGAGCAACGCAGCGGCTGGCGGAACTGATGATGGACGCAGCGGTGACGACGGCGATTCGGGGCAAGACGATGGCAGCAGCCGGCGAGGAACTGGGCGAAGAAGTGACGGCACCCCATCCCATGGCCCCGGCAGAGTTCAAATGATGGTTCGCGGCGCTTCGCGCCGGTTGGCATGACCGCAGAGGGATTTGAAGAGATGAGCGAAGCAAACAGCAAGAACATTCCGCCCGATAAGCTGGTCCGGGTGACCTTTGAGCCCGAGGGCAAGGTGGTGGAATTTGAATTCGGCACGATGCCATACGACCACCACGGCAAACCGATGTCGTTTCTCGATGTCGCGGAGAACCACGGCATCTTTCTCGATCATGCCTGCGGCGGATCGTGCGCGTGCACGACGTGCCATATCTGGGTAAAGGAAGGCGCGAACGGCATCAGCGAAGCCGAGGACGACGAATTGGATCGTCTCGACATGGCCGCGGACCAGCAGCTGAACTCGCGGCTGGGCTGCCAGGCAGTCATCACCAAGCCGGGCGACTACGTGGTGGAGGTTCCCAAGTGGAACCGCAATTACACCTCGGAGGGCAAGCCGCTGGCTCTGGCCGAGGGAAAATAGCAGCGAGGATAGAGATGCCGCGCGAGATTCACTGGACCGATGCCGAAGAGATCGGCATTCAACTGCAGGAGAAGTTCCCGGAAGTCGACCCGCTGACGGTTCGGTTCACGGATCTGCACCGCTACGTGACCGGGCTCGAAGGCTTTGCCGATGATCCAGCCAAGTCAAACGAGTCGCGCCTGGAGGCGATTCAGATGGCATGGCATGAAGAGCACGAAGACGCCAAGGGTTGAGCGCTCGAGCGCAGCCGACTTTTCCTTGGGTCGCGCGGGTCAGTCGTATGCGGACAAGCCGAATGCCGCCTCGAAGTGGGTAAACTGCGGCTTCTTATCGGCGAGAAGGTACACACTCACAACATCGAACCGGACCGATGGCATGTCGATTTGCGGCAATTGGCGCACATAGCGCCGTGCCAGGCGGCGAAGAACCCTGCGCTTATGGGCGTCGACCGCCGACTCCGCGGGAGTCTGGTCGTAGGCCGTCCGGGTCTTCACTTCGATGAAGCAGAGCATCGGGCCATGCCAGGCAATCAGGTCGACGTCGCCGGGAACGTCGCCCGACGACCAGCGCCGGGCGACGATGGTGTAGCCTTTGCGCCGGAGATAAAACAACGCCGCATCTTCGCCGGCGAGGCCTGTGGAGAGATGGGCAGGCAGATCGGGCGCACGGCGATGCCGCCGCTGCGCGAGGCGATCAAGCTTGGCAATCGCCCGCTCCAACAGATCGGTCCGCATTTGCGCGAATCTTCCCACGAACACGTATTGTCTTCGCGGGAAAGATCCAGGCAAAGGATGGACGTCACAGCCGTTGAACGGCTGGGTTTTCCGGGGTTGTAGGGTTCAGGCTCCGTCGCCTGCGGCAACGGCCACTCGAGGCTCGGAGACGACGATGTGCTCCTTCTCGGCTTGCGTCAGGGCATCTTCCAGAAGATCGAGGGCGACGGTTGCTTCCTCTTCAGAAACGATCAGCGGCGGGCAGAGGCGGATCGAGTTTGCGCCGCAGCCGAGGATCATCAATCCGCGCTCGAAGGCCAGGGTCTCCACGCGATCGCGCAGTTTGGGAGCGGGCGCGCGCGTCGCTTTGTCGCTGACGAGCTCGATGCCGATCATGAGGCCTCGGCCGCGCACATCGCCCACGCTGGGATGGGACTGCGTCCAGCCCTGGAGCCTTTGCATGATCAAACCGCCAACACGCGCGGCATTGGCGATGCCCTCGCGCTGCAGGATGTCGATCGTCGCCAGCGCCGATGCGATTGAAACCGGATTGCCGCCGAAGGTGGAGGCGTGGGATCCGGGAACCCAGTCCATGATCGACGCGCGTGACATGCAGACGCCCAGCGGCATGCCGGACGCGATGCCCTTGGCCATGCAGACGATGTCGGGCTCGACGCCGGAGTGCTCGATAGCCCACCACTTACCGGTGCGTCCAGCGCCGCTCTGCACTTCGTCGGCCACCAGGAGGATGCCATGGCGATCGCAGAGGGCGCGGAGTTCGCGCAGGAAGCTGGTGGGCGCGACGACGTAGCCGCCCTCTCCCTGGACCGGCTCGACAAAGATCGCGGCGACTTCTTCGGGCGGGAGGATGGTCTTAAAGAGCTTTTCCTCGATCGAGCGCGCGCAGCCCAGGCTGAACGCCTCCTGTTCCTTTGCGTCTCCCCTGCATTCGCGGTAGACATTGGGGAAAGGCACATGGGTCACGCCGGGCACCAGGGGCGAAAAGCGGCGCTTCTGCTGGGGCTTTGACGCAGTGAGGGACAAGGCGCCCATCGTGCGCCCGTGAAATGCGCCGGTGAAGGCGATGATGTGCTGGCGCTGCGTGTGATAGCGGGCCAGTTTGAGCGCGCACTCGATGGCTTCGGCGCCCGAGTTGCCGTAGAAGAAGCGGTGGGGCCCGCGCATGGGCGCGATGGCAGAGAGTTTCTCGGCCAGCTCTGTGAGCATGGGGTGATAGAAGTCGGTTCCCGAGATGTGAATCAGCTCGGCAGCCTGCCGCTGGATCGCGGCGACGACTTCGGGATGACAATGGCCGGTGGAGACGACGGCAATGCCCGCGGCAAAGTCGAGGAATTCGTTCCCATCCACATCTGTCACGCGAGCGCCGCGGCCGCTGCTGGCCACCAGGGGATAGGAGCGCGTGTAGCTGGGCGAAATGAGGCGATCATCCGCTTCGACTGCTGCCCTGGCCTTGGGTCCCGGCAGCGGAGATATCAGCTTCGGCCCGAATTTGGCTTGCATTTCTTGCTTCGTCATCATTTTCTCCTCGGCATTTGGGGCAGATTGGTTGCGCGGCCGGCGCCACGAGCAATCGATGGAGCACGGCCACAGACCCATTGCGAAGGGTCATCCAGTTCTGCGGACCCGGGCAGTCAGGATCCGAAAAGCAGGCGAGGGACTTCGGCGGACCAGATCTAATCGCCGCCGAAGAGGCTAGGTCGCGTGCGAGTGGGCAGCACGCGCAGATGGCGCCGCGGGCAGATGCAGCGGGCGCGGGAACGCGACCAGCGCCTGGAGGCCGGCATCGGAAAAATCGCACTCAACAATTGGCTGCGCATCCTGTCCCCGTTGGCTACGAGGATAGCACGCGCTGGAAAGCAAACGCCATGGGCTTGCTCTGGGCGGGCTGATGGAGGCATCCGGCCGTGGCAAAGGCCGAAGGAAACGGGTTATGGTTCGGGCTTCTTGTCGAAGGCCGTGGCCGAAACCAGGGCTGCCGGCGGATCGTCTTCGAGCGTCGCCGCGCTCGTTTCGAAGACTTTCAGCGTGGCGTCGTTGGCTGCCATCGCCATCCAGCAAACCGCGCCCTTCTTCAGCAAAGTGCAGGAGATTTCGACGGTGTATGGAGGGATTTCAGGATGGCCCTTCGGGGTGCCCTTGGCGCGCTCGGCCCACATACTGTGCGTGCCGAGTTTGTAATCACCATAGATCGGGTCGGAGATATCGAAACTCTGCTTGATGCCTTCGGCGGCGCCCTGGGCAAATCCAGGCAGATCCTTGGTGCTCATGGCCTGGCCGAAGCAATCGAAGGGGAGTTGCACGACGACGATCACCGAAACCGGATCGCCGTGCCTCGCGGTTAGCGCGATGTCGACACAGGCAACGCCTTTCTTCTCATCCTCGCTGGAGGCACTCTGTTGAGCCTGCTGCTTAAGGTCAGAGAGAGTGGGCGAACCGATCACATCCCAATCGCTGGGCAGTGAATAGCTGTAGCCGAGACTGCTGGCATGCGCCTCGGTAGTGACAGCGGGCGCCTGTGCCATCAACGCACCGCTGAACAAGAGAAGAAAGGACGCCCACCACCGCAGGTTCATTTTGCGGCAAGTCTACCACGGGCGCGGCCGAAGGATCGGTGCCGGGAATCTCGGGGGTCTTGCGGGTCGTGGGCTTGATCCATTGACACGAATGCCCGCCTTTTTGAAGGGCGGGCATCGCGTAGACTCAACAGCAGAGTCATTGGTTAGCGGTGAAGGTTGTTCCCCAATAGATGGCTCTACGTTAGCTTTCTGTGCAATACGAAAGCAAGCGAAATCGTAGAAATCAGGGCACTTTGGCGCGAAAGTGCCATATAGAAATGCGGCTTTAGTAACCTTTTTCTACACCTCAGCAGCGAGTTTCTCAAAATGGGAAGTTACTTTGCGCGGCGCTCTCGAATTCCATATCGGCAACCCTAGCGAAGGAAGTAAGCCGAGATCGCCGAAATGACTCCGCCCAGCGCGAAGACCATGCCGAAGAGCCAGTAGATGCGGCTGCGCGTGAGCAACGTGACCGAGGTGATCACGAGCCCGATTTCGAGCAAGGCCTCAGACAGGTCATAACGATTGGCGCGCCGCTCTTCTTGTCCGACCTTTTTCTCGAGGCTTTCGGCCTTGTCGCGCGAGTCTTTCAACTCGTCGGCCCACTTGGCCTGATGATCGGCGTACGACTTAAGGATCTTGTCGGCTGCGGTCTTATCCGCGAGGGTGAGGACGCTGAGCAGATCCGTCGAGAGCGCGGTGTCGTTCGAGCGAATTTTGCGCGCCTGGTATTCGTTCCATTGGTCGGTGGCTTTGTTCTGTGACAGCACGGCTTCGGTGTGCGTGCGATGACCCAGCACGGTGGTGAGGGCGACGAGCACGGCAAGCGCGCTCATGGTGAATGCGACGGGGCGCATCGCCTGTTCGTGTGAACCGTGCTCAGCATGTTCCCGCAGTTCTTGTGCTTCGTTTGCTTCCACGGTGTCCTCGGGCTTTCTCGCTTCGCGGAATCGCTATTTCCGCTTCCAGCGCACGCCGTCCTTTGAATCCTCAATGACGATGCCTTTCGCGGCGAGGTCATTGCGAATCTGGTCGGCGAGCGCGAAGTTGCGCTGCTTTTTGGCGAGCTGCCGCTTGTCGATGAGGGCGGCGATTTCAGCATCGCTCAGCGATTGCCTGTCGAGAAGTTCCGGCGCAACGTCGCGCAGGCGTCCGGTCTGCTCGGCCCATTGCAAGGCGCGCTGGGTGGGCGCCGCATCGTTATCCTCAATCACGTCGAAGACCGCATCGAAGTCCGCGAGCACGCGGAGAACCGCATCGCGGTCCTGGGCGAAGAATTGGCCGCGGTCCATGGCCGTATTCGCGGCGCGGGTCAACTCGAAGATTGGCGCCTTGGCGTCGGCGGTGTTGAGATCGTCGTTGAGCGCTGCCATGAATTCGTCGTGGGCTCGTTGCGCGACCTCCTGCATGGGCGATTTCTGCGCGGGGCCGCATGTCGGGCAGGCCGGAAATGCGCCGGACGTGAGACGCTGCCGGAACGTGCGAAGGCGATCGATGGCGTTGGTCGCCTCGATCAGCCCGTCGAAGGTGAAGTTCAGCTGGTGGCGGTAGGGGACGGAAATGAGCGCGAGGCGGATGGCGGACGCCTTGTAGCCCTTGAGCAGGAGGTCACGGAGGGTGTAGAAGTTTCCTTCGCTCTTCGACATCTTGCGCCCGTCAACGAGGAGGAAGCGGACGTGCATCCAATGCCGGGCGAAGGGCTTGTGGGTCACGCTCTCACTCTGCGCAATCTCGTTTTCGTGATGCGGAAACATGAGGTCTTCGCCGCCGGCATGCAGGTCGAAGCTTTCGCCGAGGAACTCCATGGCCATCGCGGAGCACTCGATGTGCCAGCCGGGACGGCCGCGGCCGATCGGGGATTCCCAGGATGTTTCGCCGGGCTTGGCCGCCTTCCACAGGGCAAAATCGCGGGCCGAGTCCTTCTCATACTCGTCCACATCCACGCGCGCGCCGTCTTCCATGCCGCTCAGGTCCTTCTTGCTGAGCTTGCCGTATTGCGGAAACGCGGAAAGGCGGAAATACCAACTGCCGTCGTCGGTTTGGTAGGCCGCGCCGGCCGAGGCCAGTTTCTGGACCAGCTCAACCATGCGGGGGATGTGTTCGGTGGCGCGCGCAATCACCTCGGGTCGCTGGACCCGGAGCGAATCGAGATCCTCGAAAAACGCCTCGACGAACTGCGCCGTGTACTCGCCGATGGGAACGCCGCGCTGTGCCGCATTGCGGATGATCTTGTCGTCGACGTCGGTGATGTTCATGACGTGACGGACCGTGGTTCCGGTCAACTTCAGGAAGCGGCGAAGGACATCGATTTCAAGGAATGTGCGGAAGTTTCCGATGTGGCCGTAGTCGTAGACGGTCGGGCCGCACGCGTACATGCGCAGCGTTTTGCCGTCCGAGGGGACAAGTGCGTCCAATTCTCCTGAAAGAGTATTGAAAAGGCGGAGGGTCATTCGTCGTGCTTCAAACGCAATCTGCAAGTAGTTTTTCGTTCAGCCTCAGTCGATTGTAGCAGCGCGATTTTTGCCCGGATTTCCCTCATTTCGAGCAGCATCGCGGGCTGCGTTAGTGTATAGATGTTTTGAGCCCCAGCTTCTTGTCCCGGCCCGGAAAGCTATGGAGAGCGACGTACTGTCTGTTCTTTGTGACCCCGACACACGCTATGAATTTGAGCTGGAGGGGGCAACTCTGCGCAACACCGCGACCGGGCGCGTGTATCCCATTCGAGACGACATCCCCTTGTTTGTCAGCACGTTAAGCGGGCCGAATCTGAAATACCAGGCGCTCTACGACCGCATAGCTCCCGGCTATGACCTGGCGGAACGCCTGCAGAGATGGTTCATACGGAAGCAGGATTTTCGCGTCGAGTGCTTGAGCGAACTCGAGATCAAGCCCGGGAACCGAGTGCTCGAAGTTGCCGTGGGCACAGGCGCCAACCTTCGCTATTTACCGCGCGATATTGATTTTTTTGGCGTGGATCTTTCCTGGGGCATGCTGCACAAATGCCGGAAGAACCTGAAGAAGTGGCGCCGCAGCGCGCACCTCTTTCATGCGCAGGCGGGGCGGCTCCCATTTCGCGCCGAAGTTTTCGATTGTGTCTTCCATGTGGGTGGCATCAATTTTTTCTCCGACCCCTTGCGTGCCATCCGGGAGATGATCTGGGTGGCCAAGCCGGGAACCAAAATTGTCATCGTGGATGAGACCGAGGAAGTTCACAGCCACGCGCAGAGGGATCCTGGGCACTTGCCGCCGGGCACGGAAAATGTCCGTTGCCCCATCGAGCTGGTTCCCCCGGAGATGGAGGAGATCCGGGCGCGAGAGATTGCGGGCGGCAAATTCTACTGCCTGACCTTCCGCAAGCCGACAACGGGGCGCTGAGATTGAAGTCCGGGACGCCGCGGAGGAATCCGGAGGCGCCTATCTTCCCAGCACAAGCGAGGGGCTGGCGGTCAAATCCGCGGGCGCGAACGCGCCGGCCACAAGACGCGGCCATGCAGCCGCCGCAATCATCGCGGCATTGTCGGTTGAAAGGGCGAGAGTCGGAAACGCGACCGTGATCTGCCGGTGCGCAGCCTCAGCGCTGAAGCGCTCGCGCAACTCACGGTTGGCCGCGACGCCGCCCGTCACCAGAATCCGGTCGACATCGTGCGCGTCGGCCGCGGCGAAGGTCTTCTTCAGCAGATCGCCGATGACGGCGTGCTGAAAACTGGCGATGAGATCAAGAGTGGTCGGGTCGCACGTGGCCACAGCTTGCTCGATGGAGGGCTTTGCCGGAGCGTCTGGGCCGGTAAACAGGGCTTCGCGACGCGCCTCGGCTTCGGGGCGAAGGTTGTGCAGCTCCACGTAGCGCAGGACGGCGGTCTTGATTCCTGAAAACGAAAAGAGAAAGCGCGGGTCCAAGTCCGCAATCGGCGCTGTCGTTGCAGCTTTGGTTCGCGGCGGCTTTCCGTGCAGGTGTACTTTCGTCTTGATTTGCGCGAAAGAAAACGGCACCGCCTTCGGGTCGCCGAATTTAGCGAGTCCGTCGAGCCAGGGACCGCCGGGGTAGCCGAGTCCGAGTACCTTCGCGACTTTGTCATAGGCTTCGCCGGCGGCGTCGTCTACCGTTCGGCCGACCAGCGCATACCTCCAGGCGCCGTCTTGCGGCTGGGCAAGATAGAGGTGGGTATGTCCGCCGGAAACGACCAGCGCCAACGACCTGCCTTCTTCGGATGCATTCTGCCCGTCTGGCTGCGAAGACCGCTGATTCAGCAGAACCGCGTGAATGTGGCCTTCGAGATGATTGACGGCGATCAAGGGCAGGCCTGCCGCGAAGGATAGGGCCTTCGCGTAGGTGATGCCAACGAGCAACGCACCGGCGAGGCCCGGGCCGCTGGTGACGGCGATGGCGTCGAGATCGGCAAGGGCGATGCCGGCTTCGGCGAGAGCTGCCCGCACCACGGGGACGATGGCGCGCAAGTGTTCGCGGCTGGCCAGTTCCGGGACGACTCCGCCGTATTTCGCATGGGTGGAAATCTGGGAGGCAACCGCCGAGGACAAAGTGCGCGCGCCTCGCTCCACAACCGCGGCGGCCGTCTCGTCGCACGAGCTTTCGATTCCGAGAATGAGGCCGCGACCCATTCCTTTAAGTTTACCGGGGTGGCTTGCACCGGCTTGGGCCCGGCGCGCAACAATAGGGCAGATATGACGGGCATTTCGGCTCAACTCGCATCCGCACTGCGCATCCTGACGACGCTGCGCAGCGCCGGGTATGAGGCATACCTTGCGGGGGGATGCGTTCGCGATTTGCTGCTCGGTCGCGCACCCGTCGACTATGATGTCGCAACTTCAGCGACGCCCGACGTGGTACTGAAGATGTTTCCGAGAGGGTTTGGTGTCGGCGCGCATTTTGGCGTGGTGCTGGTTCCGATCACCAGTGTGGCTGAGGAAGCACCCGCGGATTCGCCGCGCGCGCATTGCACGGAGGTGGCGACGTTCCGGTCCGATGGGGCCTATTCCGATGGGCGGCATCCCGATTCGGTGCGCTATACGCTGAGCGCTGCCGAGGACGCGCAGCGCCGCGACTTCACCATCAACGGCTTGTTGCTCGATCCCCTGCGGGGAGGCGGAGTTTTGAACGAGGAGCGAGGCGATTCTGCGGGCGCGACGCTTCGAGGAGCTCTGCTCGACCATGTCGGCGGGCTGGCGGATCTTGACGCCAGAGTGATCCGCGCCATCGGAGACCCGCGGCGCCGTTTCGAAGAGGACCAGCTCCGCCTGCTGCGTGCAGTTCGCTTTGCGGCGCGGTTTGGATTTGCGATTGAACCGGAGACGCACGCCGCGATTCAAAGGTTTGCCCCGGGCATTGCCGCGGTGAGCCGCGAAAGGGTACGCGATGAGCTGAACAAAATGCTCACCGAGGGCCGCGCGCGGCGCGCGTTTGAACTGCTGGATGAGACCGGTTTGCTTGTGGAAGTGCTGCCCGAAGTGGCGCGCATGAAAGGGGTGGCGCAGCCGCCGCAGTTTCACCCCGAGGGCGATGTGTGGGTCCACACGCTGCTGCTGCTGGAACAGCTGGAGCCGGGATGCTCGCTTACGCTGGCGTGGGGCGCGTTGCTTCACGATGTGGGGAAGCCGCCGACTTTTCGTGAAGCGCCGGACCGGATTCGGTTCGACGGCCACGTGGAAGTTGGCGTGGCAATGGCCGCCGACATCTGTCGCCGCTTCCGGTTCTCCAATGACGAGACGCGCCGGATTCTGGCCCTGGTTGAGAACCACATGCGATTTGCCGATGCGCCGCGCATGAAAGCGTCGACGCTGAAGCGGTTCTTTCGGCTCGAGAAGTTCGAAGAGCACCTTGCGCTTCACCGCATGGATTGCCTGGCAGCGCACGGCAACCTCGATCTCTGGACCTTTGTCCGCGAACGCTACGAAGCCACGCCCGAGGAAGCAGTCCGCCCGAAGCCATTGCTCACCGGCCGCGATTTGATCGCTGCCGGCTATGCGCCGGGGCCGAAGTTCCAGGAGATGCTGCGCGCCGCGGAAGACGCGCAGTTGGAGGGCGCGATTGAAACGACCGGCCAGGCGCTTGCCCTGGTGAAGGAACGCTTTGGGGCCGCTGAAGTGAAGGAATAGCCCGAGCAGAACCGGCGCGGGGACATCCGGCGGTGCAGCAGAGGTCATCCAAGCAGTGATATGCGTCGGGCCTTCCTTGTTTTGCTCGCGATTCCGCTTTTCTGGGCATGTGCCCAGGGAACGAGCCAGGCCCAGACCGGCGCGACGGACGCCTGCGGGCTGCTTTCGCGGGCTGCGATCGCCAAAGCTGCAGGCCTGCGGGTAACGAGGGGCAAAGCAGGGCCGCCCATCGCGGGCTCGCTCTCAAACTGCACCTGGCTAGGGCCGAAGGGCGTAAAGATCGTCGTCACCGTCGCCGACGCCGCGCACATGCAGGTGACGATGCAGTCGCAGATTCAATCGGGAGCCGCGCAGATTTCGGGCATCGGAACGAGGGCGGTGGGGACCGCGGGAAATGCGGAGACCGAAGGCGGCTACAACCTGAGCATCCTCGACGCAATCGGGGGCGTTGGTGTCAGTATTTTGGGGAAAGACGGCACGGCCGAGCGCGCCAAGGCCCTGGCGAAAGCGATCGTGGCCCGGCGATAGAAGCCTGCGGCCGGTGAACCGGCACGAGCTTCTGCGCTTCACGCGCGGGCGGATGAACGACGGGCATCGGATTCGGCGAAAATGGCTTCATGCCTTCCGTCCCGCGCTCGCATGACGTTGTGGTCGTTGGTGCGGGCGCTGCGGGGCTTATGTGTGCCGCTGTTGCCGGTCAGCGCGGCCGGCGCGTGGCGCTGCTGGAACACAACGCGCAGCCGGGCCGCAAGATCCTCATCTCCGGAGGAGGCCGCTGCAACTTCACCAACATGCACTGCACGCCGGCGAACTTTCTCTCGAGCAACCCTCATTTCGCGAAGTCCGCACTCGCGTTGTACCAGCCGCGACATTTTCTGGAGCTTGTGGAGCGCTACCGGATCGCCTGGCATGAGAAGACGCTGGGGCAGCTGTTTTGCGACGGCTCCGCGCGGGCGATCGTCGACTTGCTGCTCGCCGAATGCGAGAAGGGCCGCGTCGAGGTGATTCTCAACGTGCGCGACATCGGAGTCGAACGAGCCGGCGGCATGTTTCATCTCCAGTCGTCGCAGGGCGAGTGGTCGGCTGCCGCGC
Organism: Occallatibacter sp.; assembly: GCA_035508975.1. GTDB lineage: Bacteria > Acidobacteriota > Terriglobia > Terriglobales > Acidobacteriaceae > Telmatobacter. The sequence continues at coordinate 20,166 of DATJMC010000008.1, read as the reverse complement.
TCGTTGTGGCCACGGGCGGACTGTCGATCCCCAAGCTGGGCGCGACGAGCTTTGGATACGATCTGGCCCGGCAATTCGGGCTGCGGGTCGTCGAGCCGCGCGCCGCGCTGGTGCCGCTTGTGCTTGCGGGCGCAGAAGCAGGATGGACGACGCTGGCTGGTGTTTCGGCCGATGCGATCGTGAGAGCGGGCCGGACGGAGTTTCGCGAGAAGCTGCTGTTTACGCATCGCGGCCTGAGCGGGCCGGCTGTGTTGCAGGCGTCTTCGTATTGGCGGCCGGGTGAGCCGGTAGTGGTCAATTTTGCACCTGAACGAAAGGTGCTGGCGCAGCTTCGGGAAACAGGCGCACGGCGCGACAGCACGGCATTGCGGCAGGCGCTGCAGGCGGCCCTGCCCCAGCGGCTTGCCGGACATCTCACCGAAGCCGCAGCGCCCGCGGGCTGGACGAATGTGGCCCTGGATGCCTGCGAGCGACGGCTGCATGCCTGGGAGTTTCATCCCAGCGGCACGGAGGGGTTTGAGAAGGCTGAAGTGACGGCGGGCGGAGTGGATACGGCGGATCTCGATTCGCAGACCATGCAGGCGCGCAATGTGCCGGGCCTGTTTTTTATAGGCGAGGCCGTCGATGTGACGGGACATCTGGGCGGGTTCAATTTTCAGTGGGCGTGGGCGTCGGCGGCAGCGGCGGGCAGGGCGCTCTGATGGCTTACTCTGCCGGTGCGATCGGCTTTGCGGGCGGCGTCAGCACGAATCCCTTGCGCACAAGCGCAAATCCCTCTTGCGGCAATTCGGCCTGCAACAACTGGCTCTCCGGTCCGGCAAACAAATCGGTGTGCTCGCCGGCGATGGTCGCGACGAGGTGATGCACGGTGACGGGCTTGCCGTCGAGCGTTCCCTGCTCATCGGGGTAGGTAGCCAGGCTGATGGGCGCGATGGAACCTGCCTGCTTGGGCACGATGGCCCACAAGTCGCGATTGTTGTGGGTTACGGCGAGGGCGAGAAGCGTTTCCAAGGCGCCGGGGTCAAAGTCGGGAAGGAAAACCGCGGTGGCATGGGCGTCGAGGCGCGTTGTGGTGCTGCGGCCGTTGGCTGAAATATTCAGCAGCAACTGCGCGGCATCGGGCCTGGCGGTCACGTTTACCGCCTGCTCATTCACGGTCGCACTCAGCAGGACGTGCTTCAACTCGTTGCCGGAGGAAAGCTCTTCGCTTTTCGAGAGCGCGTAGTCCAGACCCTGCATGGCCACGCGGACCATCGAGCTCGAGTCGTATCCGCCGGGACTGGCGGTGATGTGAAAGCTGGCGGTTCCCACCTGCTTTCCATTTTGGCTCACGATAAAATCTGCGCCCTGCGCGAGGGCGGGTGCAGCGGCAGCGGCGAAAAGCAAGGCAGGGATTTGCAAAGCCGAGAATGCACTGCGCACAGGACTCTCCGCAGATATAGACGCGCGACGCGGGCCTTAAGTTGTGGCACGTGGAGCGCTCGGCCGCGCTATCCTTATGTCTTTGAGGTGCATTGCCATGACTCAGACCGCCGCGCGCCCGCAACTGGCGCATTTGACAGCCGTTCTCGACGAGCTTCGCGCCAAGGGAACCCACTTCAAGCTGCGCATCCTCGACGATCAGCAGGCGCCCGTTTGCCACTACGACGGCCGCGAAGTCATCAACCTGGCGAGCAACAACTATCTTGGCCTGGCGAATCATCCAAAGCTGATCGAGGCCGCGCTGGCGGCGACGCGGACGTTTGGAGTTGGTTCCGGAGCGGTGCGTACGATTGCCGGGACCATGCGGATTCACATGGAACTCGAAGAGAAGATCGCGCGCTTCAAGAATGTGGAAGCGTGCGTGGTCTTCCAGAGCGGGTTTTCTGCGAACGCCGGGACGGTGAGCGCGATTCTGGGGAAGGAAGACTTCATTCTCTCCGATGAATTGAATCATGCCAGCATTATTGACGGCGCGCGACTCTCGCGCGCGAAGATCAAGGTGTTCCGGCACAAGGATGTCGCGCACTGCGAAGAGTTGCTGAAGGAGATTGCCGGCGAGCCCGGACACAAGCTGGTGATCACGGATGGCGTGTTCTCGATGGACGGCGATATTGGGCCGGTGGACAGGCTGGGCGCTCTGGCGGAGAAGTACGGCGCCATCATGATGGTGGATGATGCGCATGCTTCGGGCGTGCTGGGTCGGAACGGTCGCGGCAGCATCGATCACTTCGGCATGCACGGGCGGGTCGATGTGCAGGTGGGCACGCTCTCGAAAGCGATTGGCGCGCTGGGCGGGTATGTCTGCGGCTCGAAGGACCTGATCGACTACCTTTATCATCGGGCGCGGCCATTTTTGTTTTCGACGTCGCATCCGCCGTCGGTGGCAGCCACGTGCATCGCCGCATTCGACATCCTGGAGCAGGAGCCGGAGCGCATCGAGCGCCTTTGGGACAACACGCGCTACTTCCAAGGCGAACTCAAGCGCAGCGGGTTCAATATTGGCGGCGTGACGACGCCGGCAACGGAGACACCGATCACGCCGGTGATTGTGGGCGAGGGACGCGCGGCGATGGAGTATTCGCGCGCGCTGTTTGACGAAGGCGTGATGGGCACCGGCATTGCGTTTCCCACGGTGCCGGAGGGCAAGGCGCGCATCCGGCTGATCCTGACGAGCGAACATACTCGCCCGCAGCTCGATCGCGCGCTGGAGACGCTGGCGCGGGTCGCCAAGCGCATGGGGATTTTGCAATAAGCACGCCATGATCGCTCATCTGCGCGGCAAACTCCTCTTCAAGCAGCCCGGCCAGGCCATCGTGGAAGCGGCCGGCGTGGGCTACGACGTGGCCATTTCAGTGCCCACGTTCACTTCCCTGCCCCCGGTCGGGGCGGAAACCGCTCTGCACATTCACACCCAGGTGAGCGAAGACCAGATTGCACTTTTCGGTTTCCTCGAGAGCGAAGAAAAGCGCCTCTTTGAGCGCCTGATCACAGTGAGCGGCGTGGGGCCGAAGCTGGCGATCAAGATGCTGAGCGGGCTGCAGCCGGAGCGCACGGTGCAGGCGATTCGCGCGCAGGACCATGCGCAGCTCACGCGCATTCCGGGTGTGGGCAAGAAGCTTGCCGAGCGGCTGGTGGTGGAGTTGAAAGACAAGCTCGATGACTTTGCTGTCGCTCCCGCGCCCGCCACGGTGCAAGGGCCCGCAGTGGATGACGTGCTCTCGGCGCTTATCAATCTTGGGTACCAGCGGCCCGCAGCGGAGAAGGCGATCGAGCAGGCCGTGGCGAAGGACAAAGCGCTCTCAGCAGATTTTGATGGGCTGTTTCGCGGCGCGCTGAAGCTGATTCGCTAGAAGAAACCATCCTTCTCGTTCCAGCGCCGCGAAGCAGATTCGCTGACGCTGCCGCGCACAGTGGCGTCCCAGGCCGTGGTTTTCCTCAGAATTCGGCCTCTTTGCACAGACCTGTGCGCGGGAGGACCGCGCCAAATGCACTAGACTCACTGGAGATGCCCGGCAAAACCAAATCCGTTCCGGTAGCCGCGCAGCCCTATCTTCTGCCCGAGGCGCTCACGTTTCTTCGCAACCTTGCCAGGCACAACGACCGCGAGTGGTTTCAGCCGCGCAAAGCGGAGTTCGAGGCTTTGCTGCGCGAGCCGATGCTGGCCATCGTGCGCAAGGTCACGGATGCCATGCTCGACTTCGCGCCGAACCACGTGCGCCCCGCGGAAAAGAGCCTTTTTCGCATTTATCGCGACACGCGCTTCTCAAACGACAAGCGCCCCTACAAGACGCACGTAGCCGCCTGGTGGTCCCATCAGGGCCTCCAGAAGACGTCGGGCGCGGGCTACTACTTTCACATCAGCCCCAAGGAAGTGATCGTGGCGGCGGGGGCTTACATGCCCGAGAAGGAGCAACTCTCGGCGATTCGTCACTGGCTGCTGGACAACCATCAGGATTTCAGGAAGATCCTGCAAAGCCGGAAAATGCGAAGCATGTTTGTCGAGTTTGAAGGCAATTCCCTCACGCGGCCACCGAAGGGCTTTCCGTGCGATCATCCCGGACTGGATCTGATCCAATGCCGGCAGTGGGGGCTCGCGGCAACGCTGCCTGCGAAGACCGCTCTCGATCGCAAGCTTGTCGATGTGCTCATCCGCTATTTCCGGCAGGCTGCGCCGGTGGTCGACGCTCTCAACACTCCGATCGCGGCATCTCTGGCGTCGCGGAAGACGGTCCTTTTCGGACTGCGTTGAGGCCGCGATTTTCAAGGGTTTTTGCCGGTTTCGAGGCAGGGTAGGCCCAAATACCGGTAATTTCGGCCCAAAATCGGCAATAAAGGCACAAAAACCTAAGAAAACTGTGGAAATCCGGCGTTTTTTCATTGACTTTGCCTACCCCGAGGCCGCATTGTTTTCAACTGACAGGGTTCTGCACGGACCCGCATGAATACAGGGGTTTCGTGCAAACGTTGCCTCGGTCGCACTCCCTCCATGCGGTTCGCTTCATGGCTTCTTCCATTCACTGGTGGGGATGCCGAGCAGCGGAAGCCCAGGCAACAACCACAGAAGGAGAACATCACATGGCAACTGGACTCACCAAGACAGCTCTTACCCGGCACATGGCCGAGAAGCTCGAATTGACCAACAAGCAATCCGCTGCCTTCCTCGATCTGCTGGCAGAAACGGCGATCAAGGAGACCAAGAAGAACGGTGTCTTCATCATTCCCGGCATCGGCCGCCTGGTAAAGGCTGAACGCAAGGCGCGCATCGGCCGCAACCCGCAAACTGGTGAGGCCATCAAGATCAAGGCCAAGACCGTGGTCAAGTTCCGCGTCGCCAAGGCTGCGAAGGACGTTATCGCCCCCCCCAAGAAGTAGTTCTGGAATAGCTGACCACAACCGGGGAGAAGCTTCGGCTTCTCCCCATTTTCGTTGGCGCAGGTTTTTTGCTCCACCAATCTTTGTGCTCTTCGAGAATGGCTCTGATTGTTTTGGAGTTACGCGTCTCGGGATTCTGGGAAGCAGAGGCAGCCGGGCTCACGTGATCCGTGCTGGCGGGGCGCTTCCGCTGCATGCGTCTCATGCTCAGGCATGGATGGTGACTTTCGATAGGGCGTCGATGCGCAAACCAAACGCCAGCAGCCGTAAAATATCGGCCAGATGCTTCTGTATGGGATTCTTTCCGCGCTATGCCTGATCGTTGGCTTTGGGCTCGGCCTGTATGAAAACGATCTCCGCTGGAAGATCGTTGAGGCAATCGAAGAGGTGAGGCCCGACCTGGATCCTTATGCGATGTTTTTGCGCGCGCGTTCTTTCTGGGGATCGGAAGCGCATCGCATCTACCGGACGCATTATCCTGAGCGTCCCCTGCTGAAATGGCACAAGAGGATTTCGCTGGCGGCGATTGGCTGTTTTCTAGCCTTCGCTGTGCTCCTCGTTGTGGCAATCAGGCATTCGTAGCTTCAGCTTGTCCCGTGCGAGACGGCGGCATCAGCGCTCTGACAACCATCGACACGCCCAAGCTGATGAGGATGACTCGGCCCACGAGGCGGTTGTCATAGCTCCACGAGACAACCGCAATGGCGAGGAAGACTCCGATGGGCAGCAGTTCCGAGAGCACGCCGCGCACCCAGTCGGGCTTCGCATCGCTCGGGCTGATTCCGGTGCGCAAGCTGGGGAGCAGCCGCGGCACGCGGGCGAGATAGGCCTGGTAGGGAGCGCCGAGCTTCGCCGATAGAAATGCTTCTTCGCCAAAGATCAGCCGCAGGAGAAACACCGTCACGAGCAGCAACGAAACCAGCGCCCCGGACGGCGGCATCACGATCGACATGCCGGCCACCATGCCCCAAACGCCCAGATAGAGCGGATTGCGCACGAACCGGTAGGGTCCGGCAGCCATCACGTGCTCGGCTTTCATATGAGCGCTGGTGACCGTGCCGGGGCCCAGGTAGGCCGTCCCCCAGACACGCAGGACCGCGGCAAAGCCCGCGACCAATGCGGCCGCGATGATCACGGCCGGTGTCGCGAAGGTGAAGGTGAGGAGCCGGGCGCGGCTCACTTCAAGCGCCAGCCACTCAAGGAGGGAGATGCGGCTGCCGATGCCAAAGACTTCAATCCACGGCGCCCAGAAGCCCAACACAATGATCACCGCATTGATCGGCATTCGCAGACGGAATTCGATGGCCGTTGCCCGCACGCACACTCCTGCTGGAGCGATTGTACGATTCGAGGGCAGAGCGGATTCCGTCTACTCGTTGTGCCGCACCATGCGGCCTCCTCACTCGCCCCGCAGGGCCACCATGGGATCGACGGCGGCAGCGCGGCGCGCCGGAACCCAGGTTGCGGTGAGGGCAACGATCGCCATGAGCGTTGCGACGGCGGCAAATGTCGTGGGGTCGAGGGTGCTGACCTCGAAGAGAAAACTGCGCAGAACCCGACTGAGAGCCATGGCTCCCAGCAAGCCGACCGCACAGCCTGTGCCCGCAAGCAACAGGCTCTGCCGCACGACCGCCATGACAATCTGCCAGCGCTGCGCGCCCAGAGCGAGCCGCAGCCCGATCTCGGGGGTTCTCCAGCTCACGATGTAGGCGATGAGGCTGTAGACTCCGACGGCGCCGATGATAACGGCGAGGCAACCGAAGCCGAGCAACAGCACTGCCAGGGCACGCGGCGCGGCCACTGACGAAGCCACAACTTCGTTCATGGCGCGAACGCGCGTAACCGGCACGAGGGAGTCGATGGCGGCCACGGTCCGGCGCAGCCCTGCCGCAGTTTCCGCGGGCGTCTGGCGCGACCGCATGACCACGTATATGACGGCTTGCGCACGCGCCGGGGCCATGGGCAGGTAAACTTCATCTTCGAAGTCGCCCTCGAGTCCGCTCTCGCGCGTGTTGGCGACGATGCCGACGATGACGGAGGATTTTGTGTTGTCCCAGACGGCTGGGGAAGGCTCGTCAGCCACATCGATGAGATGCTTGCCAAGCGGGTCCTGATTGGGCCAGAGCCGTTGCGCCATGCGCTCATTGATCACGGCTGCCCGGGTCGCGCCCGAGTCATCGCCAGCATTGAGCAAGCGGCCGCGCATGAGATGCAGTCCGAGCACGCTGAAGTAGCCAGGGGAAACAGTGCGCTCGGTTGCTCCCATCGCGCCCTGGCGTGCGTCGCGCGGATGGTTTTCAGCGTCGTAGAAGTAATTGTCATCGCGACCGCTCAGCGGCAAGGAGTCGGTGAGGCCGAGCGCCTCGATTCCAGGCATGCCCTGGGCCTGGTGCAGCAGGGTTTCGAAAAATGCGAAGCAGCGGCCTTGCTGGCGGCATGCTCCCGCGTCAAGAGCCACTTCAGCGGTGACGGTGTGGTCGGTGTGGAAGCCCGGGTCAACCTGGGAGATGTTGTAGAGACTGTGAAGCATCAGGCCGGCCACGGTGATGACGATGACCGACAACCCGATCTGGGCCATCACCAGCGCCATGGCGACGCCAAAGCCAGCGCTCTTGCCTGTCAATCCGCGCCCCCCAAGTCGAAGCGAGGCCAGGATATTGGTTGATGCCATCTTCATTGAGGGGACGAGGCCGAACAGGATTCCGGCCAGCACCGATGCACCCAGGGTGAAGAGCACATCGCGCAAGTGCAGCGACACATCTTGAATGCGCGGCGTATCTGCGGGCAGAAGCTGCAGGAACACGCGCATGCTGACCAGTGCGGCGATGAGGCCCACCGCGCCGGCTGCGACGCCCATCACGACACTCTCTGAAAGCAGCTGTTGAACGAGACGGCGGGCTGATGCGCCTAATGCGCCGCGAATCGCAATTTCGCGTTGGCGCGCGGTGGCGCGAGCGAGCATCAGATTGGCCACATTGGCGCAGGCGATGAGCAGGATGAGACCGACAGCGCCGAACAGAAGCATCAGGCGCGGCCGCATGGCGCCGGTCTGCGCCTCGAGCATGGGGACGACGGTCATGTCGGACGCCCAAATGTCGGGCATGCGGTAGGGAAACATCAGAAGCAGGAATCCGTGGAGTCGGCGCAGCTCTGCCTGCGCCTGAGCCGGAGTGATGTTGCCGGCAAGGCGGCCGAAGATGTGAAGATCGAGGACGGCCCAGGGATCGGGGACGGAGTCGCGCTGAAATGCGATCGGGGTGACGAACTGGGTGTCGGCATATGGAAAATGAACGCCGGCCGGCATGACGCCGATGATCCGCCGGGAGACGCCGTCGATTTGCAAGGTCCGGCCGAGGGCGGATGGCGCTCCTGCGTAGTGCTGACGCCAGTAGCCGTAGCTCAGGACGACGTCGTGGTCCTGGCCGGCAATCGCGTCATCGGGAGTGAAGAAGTCACCCAGAGCAGGTTGAACTCCGAGCGTTGAGAAGGCATTCACCGTGACCTTCGCGCCGAAGATCCGGTCGGGTACATCGTTGTCTGAAACGTTCGACTCGATGTCTTCTCCGTAGCCGGCGATGGACGAAAAGGCCTTGGAGTTCGCGCCCAGCGCGCGAATCCAGCCTTTGGGGGCAACCGGCATGGTGGACCCGACAACGCGCATGAGGCGATCTTGCTGCGAGTAGGGAAGAGGCCGCAGCAGGATGGAATCCACAAGAGTGTAGATCACAGCATTCGCGCCGATGCCGAGGGCAAGGGTCAGCACCGCGGTGAGGGTGAATCCGGGCGCCTTGCGCATCTGGCGGAGGGCGAAGCGCACGTCCTGCGCCACGCCTTCGAGCAGCGGCAGCGTCTTGCGCTCGCGATAAGCCTGGCGGGTTTGCTCGGCGCCGCCAAGCCTGATGAGCGCCTGACGGCGGGCTTCTTCCACGCTCAAGCCGGCGCGCACGCCTTCGTCGGTGTGCAGATTGATGTGGCTCTCGAGCTCCGCGTCAAAGTCGTCCTGCATTTTTCCTCCGCCCGTAAGGCGCAACCACAAAGCTCTCAGACCTCTCATTGCATCTCCTATTCTGTCCGCAGCGCCTGCATGGGATCGACCGATGCGGCGCGGCGCGCCGGGACCCAGCAAGCCAGCAGCGCGATCAGAAGCAAAAACGGCGGCACCACGGCGAAGGTCAGTGCGTCGTGCGGCTGAATCCCATAAAGAAAGCTGGTCGTAAATTTCGCGGTCACCCACGCCAGGGGCCAGCCCAGCACAATCGCTATGAGCGAAAGGATCAGGCCCTGTCGCAGCACAAGCCGCTCGACTGAAGCCGAATGCGCGCCCAACGCCATGCGAATGCCGATCTCCCGGGTACGCCGGCTGACGGAGTAACTCATGACGCCATAGAGCCCGATAGCCGCGAGCACCACCCCGATGGCACCGAAGATTCCGAAGAGCATGGCTGCGAGACGCGGCAAGATGAACGCCGTTTGCACGTGCCGATCCATGGTTTCAACGTTGTAGATGGCCATTGCGGAGTCCAGCGCATAGACCTGCTGTCGCACCGGCTCGATGAGCGCGGTTGCATCCCTGCGCGTATGCACGATCAGCGTGTAGCCCATCAACGACGGGTCGCCGGCGATGCTCTGGTCGAGCAGGCGATAGAGCAGCGGACGGGGGTCCTCGCCCAGGGTGCGCGACTTGACGTCGGCGACGACGCCGATGATCTCGTAGATGACGCCATCGCCATTGATGTGCCGGCCAATGGGGTTTACTCCTGCAAAAAGGCGATCCGCGAAGACGCGATTGATCACGGCAACCTTGGGGCCGTTGGCAGGCTCATTGCCGAAGTCGCGCCCAGCAAGCTGCGGAATCCCGAGCGTCGCAAAATAGCCGGGCGTGACCATGTAGAGATCCGCAAATGTTTGTGCGTGGCTCTCGGTCGATTGTCCTGCGACAGTGAAAGCGTCGCTGCGATTGCCGCCGGAGAGAAGCGGCACGTCGGTGCAAACAGCCTCGTCCACACCCGGCAATGCCGCCACGCGCCGCCGCAGTTGGGCGAGGAATGCAGTCGTCCGCTCAGCCGTGTAGCCGTGAACGCGCGGGTCGATGGAAGCGATCAACAATCCGTGGGTTCGAAACCCTATCGCAATGCTTGCCGCACTCTCGAGGCTTCGCAGAAAGAGCGCTGTGATCGATAAGAGGACTACCGCCATCGCTACCTGGCCAATGACGAGGATATTCCGTAGAGTCCAGCGCCGTCCCGGCGGAGCAAGTGCATCTTCTCCCTTCAGGGCGTTGGTGAGCAGTGGACGGGATGCAGCCCATGCCGGTGCAATTCCGAGCAGAATGCCGCTCGCCAGGCTCAGCGCGAACGCAAACAGCAGCACGCGTCCGTCAACGCCGATGGCCAGATCGAGGGGCACTGGAGCGGGTAGTCGAACCGCGGAGAGCCCGCGGGTGGCCCCACCGGAGAAGAAGATGCCGAGCGCGCCGCCGGCCAAGGCCATGACCACGCTTTCGAGCAGCATCTGTCGCCTGAGCCGGGCACGGGTTGCGCCGAGGGCAAGCCGCACGGCCATCTCGCGTTGACGCGCCGCAGCCTGTGCAAACAGCAGGTTGGCTACGTTCGCACCGGCGATCGCAAGAACGAGCAGCACAATAACGAGCAGCGCTGTGAGGAACAGGGCCACCGTGGTCTTCATATTCGGCGGCAACGTGCCCGCCATCTCAACGTGAAATCCATTGTCCTTATCGGTTGCGGGATAGCTCTTTTCGTACCGCGCGGCGAGCGTGGTCAGCTCGGCTTCGACCTGGCCCCTGGTCACTCCTGCTCGCATGCGGCCGACCACCGACAGAGAATGAAACTCGCGTGAGTTTTGCGGCGGGAGGTTCGGCGCAAGCTGGGACTCAACGCCCAGAGGCACCCAAAACTGCGTGTTGAGAATCTGATCGACGCTGTGAAATGCCGCGGGGGCGATGCCAACGACCGTGAAGTTGCGCCCCGAGAGCAGAACCGACCTCCCGAGGATCGATGGGTCGCCATTGAAGCGCTCGCGCCACAGATTCTGTCCGAGAACGATAACCGGCGCAGAGTTCTCGCCGGCGACGAAACCACGACCAAGCACCATGCGCAACTCGAGGACGTCGAAGAAATTCGGGGTCACGGCCTGCCCCCATACACGCTCCGGCTCGCCGTTTCCGTTAATCGACGCGGGAATCAAGTCGTCGTATGCCGCCATTCCACGGAACGAATGCGACTGCTCTCGCACATCTTCAAAAACTGGATAGGGAAAACGATTGCAGCAGCGATCGCCTTTGTGCGTGGTGGAGATTGCGAGCAATGTTGCGGGGTCGCCTACGGGAGCGGGCCGCAAGACAAAACGGCTCACCATGGCAAAGATGGTTGCGTTCGCGCCGATCCCCAACCCGATCGACACGATCGCAATGGCGGTAACGGCGGGATGCTTCGCCAGGGTGCGCAGGGAATAGCGCACATCCCGTAAGGAGGACTCGATCCCGGGCAGAATGCTCTGTTCGCGATAAGCCTGGCGGGTTTGCTCGGCGCCGCCAAGCCTGATGAGCGCCTGGCGGCGGGCTTCTTCCACGCTCAAGCCGGCGCGCACGCCCTCGTCGGTGTGCAGATTGATGTGGCTCTCGAGCTCGGCATCGAAGTCGTCCTGCATCCGCAACAGGTGCCGCGCCCGCATCCATAACGCCCGCAGTCGTCTCATCGCCTCTCCTATTCGGTGCGCAATGACTCCATGGGATCGACTTGCGCCGCGCGCCGTGCCGGCAGATACGCAGCCACCGCGCCGACCAGGCAGAGGAAGGCTGCGGCGGCGAGATAGATCATAGGATCGTTCGCGCCGGAGCCCAGCAAGCGTGCGTTTGCGCCCATGCCGGAGTTGGTGAACTCGACGCTGGCGATGGCGTGAGCCATTCCGATGGCCAGTACGGCGCCAGCCACTAGCCCGGCGAAGGTGAGCGCGAGTCCCTGCCCTACCACCATGCGCAGCACATCGGCTGGGCGCGCACCAAGAGCCATGCGCACGCCGATTTCCTGGGTCCGCTGCGCGACGGAGTAGGCCATCACGCTATACAAGCCGACGGCCGCAAGCAGTAGAGCCAGTCCTCCGAGCACCGTCATCAGGCTTGCCGCAATTTTCTGCGGATAGAGCGAGGCGCCGATGAATTCTTTCAGAGGAACGGCATCGAATGCCGTGACATTCGGGTCGATCGCTCGCACTTGTGCGCGTAGCGACGGAAGAGCGTTCTCGGGATCGCCTTGCGTGCGCACATAGAACGTCAGGTTCATGTCCTCGCGATACACCTGGCGGAATGGCACGTAGAAATAGGCCGGTGTTGACTCGCCGAGGTAGTGATACTTTGAATTCTTTGCGACCCCGACGACGCGGAACCAGCTATCCCAGCCGTGAACTTTTTTGCCGATGGGACTATGGCCCGCGAAGAATCTCTGCACGAAGGCTTCATTCACGATCATCACGGCGGGGGTGTTCTCGTTATCTTGGTCGGTGAAGTTACGACCCTCCACAATAGGAATGTGCATAAGGGGTAGATAACCCGGCGAAACCACGTTGCGAAACACATTCATGTTTTCGTTGGGCCGCGGGGCATAGCCTTCGATCTTGAGTTCTTCCCACCAGCTCGGCTCGAAGCCGAGCGGCACGCCATCGGAGTAGGCGACGTTGGTCACGCCCGGAGCGCCGAGCATGTGCTCTTCAAGACGCCGCAGGAACTCTTTGCGCTGCGCCAGGTTGTAGCCGTTGGTAGAGAGATAGAACTGGTTCAGCAGTACGTGGTTGGGGTCAAAGCCGGGATCGATGTGCATCGTTTGCTGAAAACTGCGCGCGAACAGACCGGCTCCCACCAATGCCACCAGAGCGAGCGCAACTTCACCAGCGACGAGCGAGGAGCGGAGGCGATTGCGGGCACGTCCCGCTGTTCCGCTGCGCCCGCCTGCATTCAGTTTTGCGCTGAGATTGAGCTTTCCAATATGCATCGCGGGCACCGCACTCGCAGCGAGCGCGGCGAAGATGCAGACGGCGGCCGTGAAAGAAACAATGGCTAGATTGGGTCGGGTATCCATTGAAACCAGCGAGGCCATGGGGCTGGGAGGCGCGAGCAGGCCAAGGGCGTGGCTCATCCAGGGAGCGGCTGCCAGCCCCAGCACGGCGCCACAGCCGGTCAGCATCAGGCTTTCCGTCAGCACTTGCCGCGTGATCCTGCCGCGGCCAGCGCCCAGAGCCAGACGCGCGCTGAATTCCTTCTCGCGAACCGTAGCTCGCGCCAGAAGAAGATTAGCGACATTGGCACAGACGATGAGCAGCACCAGGATGCAGACGCCCATGAGAATGCGCAGCGGACCTACCAGCAGACCTTGCGGACCATGTGGCGACTTCCACAGAGGCAGAAGGGTGGCGCTCATGCCTTCGCTGACGTCGGCATCGGCGATGGCCATGCGATCGGCGAGGGTCTTCAGTTCAAGACGCGCCTGCTCGAAGGTGACGCCCGGTTTGAGGCGTGCAATCCCGAGCATGTTGCGATCGTGGCGGTCGCGAAGCATCCACAACGGAACTCCGTTCAGGGTAGCTTGCTCCATGTAGGGCACCCACAGATCAAACGAGGTGACGGGAATGGAGCCGTGAAACTCGGGTGCGGCGACGCCGACGATCGTGAGCTCGTGCTGGTTGATGCGAATGGTCTTGCCCACGATCGACGGGTCTGCGCCGTAGTGCGACCGCCAATAACGATCGCTGATTACAGCGACCGGATATGCGCCGGGCACATCGCCATATTCCGAGGGCAGGAACATGCGGCCCGCTTCGGCTTTTACGCCGAGGACCGAAAAGAAATTTCCGGAGACGAGCTCGCCCCACACGCGCTCGGAGTGGTCCTCTTTGCCCACACTGAAGGCGGAAGGATGCGAAACGGCGATGCCATCGAAGAGCTTGAGGCGATCACGGAAATCGATGAAGTCGGGATAGGAATTCGGGACCCAATCGCCATCGGATGTCAACGTCTCAACCGTCGCCAGGCGATTGGGTTCTTTGACGCCGCTCAGCGGCTGCAGGAGCACCGCGTCGATCCAGGTGAAGGCCGTAGCGGTTGCGCCGATGCCGATCGCCAAGGTAGTGATTGCGACCGCCGTGAAACCAAAGTTTCGCGCCATCATGCGCAGGGCGAAGCGGATGTCTTGCAGAGTTTCCTCGATCCAGGGAAGGGTGCGACGCTCGCGATAAGCCTGGCGCGTCTGGTCCACACCGCCCAACCGGATGAGCGCCTGACGGCGGGCCTCTTCGGGGCTGAGGCCTGCGCGCACGCCGTCTGCGGTGTGCATGGCAAGATGGCTTTCCAATTCTGCGTCGATCTCTTCGCGAGGCTGCCCGGCGCGGAAAAGGCGCATCCAAAGCGCCCGAATTTTTGCTCGCAGTGCGTCCATCAGTTTCCTTCTCTCTTACGCTTCGGCGTTCGGCTCGAGAAATCGCGACAGAATTTCGGTGGTCTGTTCCCACTCGGCGGCAGCCCTGCGGACCTGCTTTTCGCCCGCCTTGGTCAGCTCATAGAATTTCGCCTTGCGATTGTTGTCGGAGAAGCCCCAGCGGGAGCGGATGTAGCCCTCCTGCTCGAGCTTGAGCAGCGCTGGATAAAGCGTGCCGTAGTTCAGTTCCAGCAGATCGCCGCTTGTCTGCTCGATGCGGCGAGCCAGGCCGTAGCCGTGTTGCGGCCCCATCATCTGCAAAGTCTTCAGAATCATCAGCGCCAGCGTTCCCTGCCAAACATCGGTCTTGCCGCCCATTCAGGTCCTCCTATGGCGATCCAATAGAGGGAGCGTACTCCAGTCCCTATGGGAACGCAATAGGACGGAGTCTTAAATTTTCCTGGAACAGATGTTTGTGACGAATGGAAGGCCGGCAGCCCGGTTGCGCTGCGAGGGCACGCGGTCGTCGAGAGTTACCGGGACGGATCGACCAGAGCGCCGTAAACCACGCTGCGGCTCAGGTATTGCAGATTCTCGCTCGCCGGACCGGCTCCCATGCGCTGGATCATGCCGACAAAGACTACATCGTTTGTGGGGTCGATCCAGAACCACGTTCCGGCCGCGCCATCCCAGAAAAACGTCCCTTTGCCATCAGGCAAGTTGGCCTCGGGCGGGTCGAAGACCACAGCACAGTTGTATCCATAACCGAAGCCGGGTCGCATGACCTGATAGCCGATGCGAAACTCGCCGGTGAGCAGATTTGGGGCCAGATGGTTAGAGCTCATCAGCTTCACGGTGGCTGGGGCGAGCAGACGCTTGCCGTTCAATTCACCGCCGTTGGCCAGCATCTGCGCAAACCGATAGTAGTCTTCGATGGTTGAAACCATGCCGCCGCCGCCGGAGGGAAGCGCGGGTTGCTTGTCGAAGTCGCGATGGTTCACAGTCTCGGGTCCGTTGGGCGACAGGCCTCCGCCTTTAGGATTCACCCAATACACGGTGGCAAAGCGCGACCACTTATCAGCGGGCACGTAGAAACCCGCGTCCTTCATGCCCAGCGGTGTGTAGATGTTCTCGCGCATGAACTCAGGCAGGGCCTTACCCGAAAGCCGCTCCACGATGTAGCCCTGGACATCCATGGAGACCGAGTACACCCACCTGCTTCCCGGCTGATAGAGCAAGGGAATGCCGGCGAGCCTGGTGATGAACTCTTGCAGGCTCTGCGACTGGAAGAGGTGGGCGTCGCGGTACATTTTGTCGACGGGCGTGTCGCCGAAGATGCCATAGGTTAACCCCGCCGTGTGGGTCATGAGCTCGCCCATGGTCGGAGGATGCACGGGATCGACGAGGATTGGCTTGCCATCGCCATCGAGACCGTTGAAGACTTTGAGGTGCGCGAACTCGGGAATGTACTTCGAGATTGGATCGCTGGGCAGCCATTTGCCTTGCTCGTAGAGCTCGAGCATGGCCACGGCTGTTACCGGCTTGGTCATCGAGTAGTCGCGGAAGATGGTGTCGGTTGTCATCGGCGTGCTGCTGGCGATGTCGCGCATGCCATAAGCGCGATAGTCGACAACCTTGCCGTGCCGCGCCAGCAGGGTCACAACGCCTGCGACCTCGTGATGATCGACGGCGTCCTGCATGAGCGTGTGCAGGCGCGCGAGGCGCTCCGACGAGAAGCCGACCAATTCGGGCTTGGTGACCGTCATATCCAGCGTGCGGTGGGCCGATTGCTGCGCCTCCAGAGCGAGGGCGCAAGCGGATAACGCCAGAGAGGCGAACAACCGCGTTGCCATTCGATTCATGCTCATCGTTTGCCTTCCAGGGCTCGCCGGCTGCCGGTCAGATCCCGCGGCCGGTTCCGCTACGCGCAAATTTCACCCGAAATGCCGCACCCTTTATAGCAGATGGGAAAAGGGGAAGCGCCTGCGCCTTCCGTGGAAGCATCAATAAATCAGCTTGAGCGAGAACTGAATCTGGCGCGAATTTCCTGCGGTCTTGCTGATTTCGCCAAAGCCGGATCCGCTGATGGTGTTCGCCGGCAGGCCCATGGTGACGATGTTGAACAGGTTGAAGAACTCCGAGCGAAATTGCAGGTCCAGGCGTTCGGCTCCGCTCTTCCTTCGCCCGAACGGCGTGTCCTTAATGAGCGCGAAGTCGAAGTCGTAGTAAGCTGGACCGCGGAAGGAGTTGCGCCCCAGGGTGCCGAAGACGCCCTGGTTGGGGCCGGTTCCATTTGCCACGTGAATCGGAATCGAGAAGAAATCGGAGGCATTATTGGCGCCTTCGCCGAAGTAATCGACGCGGTTCTTGCGCGCGGTCGAGAGCCTGGGCTTGGCGATCTGGTTGGGGCGGTCCACGCCATTCGATCCGTAGCCGGTCTGCTGAATTCCGGAGTACACCGTGAAGGGCGAGCCCGAGCTGATGCTCGAAATGCTGAGCAGCTCCCATCCATAAGTCACTTTCTTACTGATGGGGCTTAGAAACTCCGCGCCTTCCAGATGCAGGTCCTGCGCCACGCTCAGCCCGAAGGCATGGGTCACATCGAAATTCGACGGACCTTTCTCCGCATGGGTATCGAAGGGATTCTGGGGATAAGGCACGGTGACGGCCCCGGTCGAGCCGGTTCCCCCGATCACCTGGCTCGTATCGTCGAGCGATTTGCTCCACGTATAACTCGCCTGGATGCCCGGGCCGCTGTGGCCCACCGTACCGGCCAGCGAAGTCTGCAAGGCGTGGTAAGTGGAGTGCGCGGTTGCGGTGACGACATTTTCCACGCCGAATCCGCCGGTTACATTGCCGTCAGCGTCGAACTGGGTGTGGGGCGCGAATCCAGGACTCGCACCGGGATAGGCGTTGGGGAAACTGGTGCGCGGCAACTTCTCGCTGGCGGTACCGACGTAGCTCGCGTCAGCAGTCAGGTTGCCGATCTTTTCTTCGAGGCCGGCTGTCCAGGTGAACAGGGTTCCATTGTCAAACGAGCGATCGACGCCGCTCAGATTCAAAGCGCTGACTACGTGGCTCGGCGTCAATGCCGCCACGTCCTGTTCGTACCGATTCACGTCAAGCACGGTGTTGGGCGGGACATCCTTGGTTTTCCCTGAGGCAAAGATATTCGTGCCCTGAGGCGTGTAGGCGTTCGGCAATTGAGCGGGAGTGATCTGGAAACCGTACGGGATTGGCGCGGTGGTCGCCGACACCAGGCGTGGGTACACTGCGAATGGCGTCGACCCGGTAAGGAAGTTATCCTGCCAGATATTTGGCGGAATGGTCGTGATCGATCCGCCCATGTGCACCTGCAGTTTGTCGGTTGCCTGCCAAGCGGCTTGCACGCGGGGGACGAAGGCGTGCCAATCGGTCTGGTAGCCCGGCTGCGGGTTCACCACGAATTCCTGCATGCCGTTCACGGTCAGAAAACCGGAGGTGCGGTGAGCGCGTTCGCTGATCGGTGTATACAACTCCCAGCGGACCCCGTAGCTCAGCGTGAAGCGCGGCGTGAGTTTCCACGTGTCTTCGGCATAGGCATTTACGTCGTTGCGGTTGATGGCGGCCGGTCCGATGTGGGGCCCATTGGAGAAATAAGGCGGTGCGATCGCCACCGTGTAGACAAAGGGACTCCCAGACAGAAAGCTTGAGAGCGTGTCGGGCAGCGGATTGCCGATGGCGATGTTGTGCATCCCACTCTGCGATGGAATGTCTTCGGTGGAATAAGCTGTACCACCGCCGAAGTCGTATTCGCCGTTGGGACTGATGCCAAAGTATGTCGTGTCGCGGTTCAGTCGCACTTCCGCGCCAAACCTGAAGGCATGGTTCCCTCGGGCGTAGGACACATTTTCGCGTCCCTGGAAGAGGTTTCCATAAGCCTGCATCACGGAACCGCCGGCGGAGTTGAACGCCTCAAAGAGCCCGTCGTTGAACTTGACCGCAGGGTCTGTGGAATCGGATGTGGGAAATCCCGGCGTCGAACGGGTAATGCTGATCGACGACTCGAAGACGAGACGCGGAGTGGCCGTCCGCGTGTACGTGCCCACCACGTTGCGCTGGCGGTCGCGGTATTGAATACCAAAAGCGGGATCGATTGCCGTCTGATCGGGGTTGGTGGTCGGCCCGGTCAGATTGTCGAAGTTGAAGCGAGCGAAGAACTGGTCTTTGGGCGAAAACTTGTGATCGATGCGAAGCGAGAACTGGTCCGCGTTCGTCACCACGACCGAGGCCGTCGCGTAGGTGTTTGCGCCATAGGATCCGGCGGTGTAATTGGGCAAGGGATAGCGAGCCAGAATCGCGGCAATGCTGGGATTCACGGGCACATTCAGCGTGTCTGTCGTTCCGTCGGGATAGCTGACCACGTCAATTCCGGCACGCTCGGCGGCCGTCGGCAATGGCAATACCTGAGTCGTCCCCTGCGCCTGCCGGAAGCCCTGGTACTGGAAGAAATAGAAGGTCCGTTTGCTGCCGTCATAGACGTGAGGCAGGTAGACGGGGCCGCCGTTTGTGAAACCAAATTCATTGCGATGGAACGGCGGAATGCGCCCCGGATAGGCGGGGGTCGGGTAATCGAAGAAATTGCGGGCATCGAAAACCGAATTGCGTACAAACTCGAAGACCGACCCGTGAAAGCCGCTGGCGCCGGAACGAGAGATGATGTTGGTGAAGCCGGCTCCGCCGCGGCCGATCTCCGCGGGCATCCAGCCGGAACTCGACTGGATCTCCTCGACCGCGTCGACATCGAAGTTGGTAAAGGTGGCGCCGCCCATTTCCGGATCGCTGATATCCGCGCCATCCATGGCAAACGTGGCTTCGACGCCGCGCTGGCCATTGATCGCAAACTGCTGCGTGAAATTCGTCGCGCCGTTCGCATCGGTCATGGTTCCGGCCGCAAGCAGCAGCAACGAGCTGAAATCGCGTTTGTTGAGCGGCAGCTCGCTCACTTCCTGGCTCGACAACTCCTCGCCGCCAGTGGCTTTCTCATTGGCTTCCTTCCCGTAGGCGAGGGTGATTTCGCCGCGAGCCGAGAGCGCAATCTCCGCCTCGGGCCCCGCAGGGACCACCTCGATGGCTTGGGGATATCCGGAGGTATTTCCGTTCACCTCGATGGTCAGGCGATAAGTGCCGGGGGCTAGACCCTGCACGCGAAATCGACCATCCGCGCGGGTTGTGGCTTCGGCCTTTGTTCCATTGCCGGCCAAGACAACCTTGGCGCCGGCGACGGGCGCCCCGCCGGTCGCGCGCAACACCCCTTGCCAAACTGCCTGCGCCGGCGGTTGCGGCATCGCCGTTCGCGCACAAAAACAAAAGAGGAGCAGCGCAAACAGCAACCCAATTCGATTCCCTGCACTGATTCGATTGAATCCGTCGTTTGTCAGCAAGCACCTGCGACTGATCACTTGGGGGAGACCCTTACCTGCAAAACGAGCGATAAACACGCGATTTCCGTAGCAAAAATCAGGAATGATTGTGACCCGAGAATTATACCTTTCGGCTGGCTGCTAAAACGTTTTTGCAGCAAATCTTGCCACCGGCAGCCTGAAAAAGCCAACCCACCGGGCCGGGTAATTTCTCGGATTTCGATAGGGACCCCCACGGGATGCGCAGCCCCTGGATGCATTCCCTACAATGAAGGCACTCGCAGGTTTCTCATGGATTCAAATTCGCCGATCGCCGACCCACCGCCGACGGACACAATCGCCGCGATTTCTACCCCGCCGGGCCGCGGCGGCATCGGTGTCGTGCGGCTCAGCGGGCCACATGCTGTGTCGATCGCGATCCAGCTTGTTCGCCTCCACCACCCTCTCGAGCATGCTCGGGCGCGCCTCGCCGATGTGCTCGAGTGCGA
>DATJMC010000007.1:0-7802 GCA_035508975.1 Occallatibacter sp. | reverse complement strand
GGCGGCATCTTCATGTTGCCGAGCGCTCGCTCAAATCCCGCGTCTTTCACCACGACACATGACGATTCGCCGTCGAGAAGATCGCGCATCGCCTGCACTTGGAGGTTCTTGATGCGCCCCTTGGGAGCCTCTTTGTCGATTGGCATTACGAATACGGCGGTCTCTCCCGGCGGCACAAGATCGCGCACGATCGCCGGCGACTCTGCCTCTTCTGCCGGCGCAGCCTCCCACAGCAACGCGCGCAATGCATCCACACCCTCGCCCGTCGTCGCGGTGAGCAACGCCCACCTCAGTTTCTCGTCATCGAAATGCGCGATCTGCTCGGACGCGGGCTTGCGCAGGTCCGCCTTGTTCAAGGCCACCAGCACGGGAATCTTGTGCGATCGCAACTCGGCCAGCAACCTCTCTTCGAACTCGCCCCAGGTGCCCGCCTCCGTCACCAGCACGCCGACATCCGTACGCGCGATCACCTGGCGCGTTTTCTCGATTCGCTGCGCGCCCAGCGCGCCCACATCATCCACTCCCGCTGTATCCACAAAGAGGACGGGACCAATGGGCGCCAGTTCCATCGGCTTCTCCACCGGATCTGTCGTCGTGCCGGGAATCTCAGAGACGATCGACACGGTTTGCCGCGTGATGGCATTCAGCAGGCTCGATTTGCCAACATTCCTGCGGCCAAAGAACCCAACATGCAGTCGAAATCCCTTCGCTGTTGCGCGTAACATGCTTCCCTCTCCTTCTCCCTACACAAAGACATCGCGTTCTCCGCGCCGAACCTGGTTGAGCATCGGCAGCGTGCACGCTGTTTGTTGGCCATCCATGTTTTGCAGCTCAATCGAAATCAGCTTTTCGCCTGCCGACTTCGCGGCCGGACCGGCGTAATCGCACAAGTACTCCAGAAACGTCGAGAGCGCGTTGGGTTGGCAGTGATACTTGATCTCGCCCGGCTTCGCCAGGTCCATGAAGTCCTGCCCGGTCCGGCCCAGCCGGTAGCACGCCGTGCAGAACGATGGCGTGTAGCCGAGCGACACCACATCCTGCACCACCTCCTCCATCGGCCGATGGTCGCCAAGCTGAAATTGGCTTCCGTTGGGGTCGCCCTCGCTGTCCTTGTATCCGCCGGGATCGGTGCGGCTCCCCGCGGAGATCTGCGAAATCCCTACCGCGAAGGTTTGCCGCCGTACTTCCGCAGTCTCGCGCGTCGACATGATCATGCCCGTATACGGCACGGCAAGACGCATGATTGCGATCAGCTTGATGAAATCCGCATCGCTCACGGCATAAGGAGGAGCAGCCGCCAGCGCCGACCCTACCGCCGGCTCGATGCGGGGAAAGCTGAGGGTATGCGGCCCCACTCCGAACCTCTGTTCAAGGTGCCGGATGTGCTGCATGAGCGAAAGCAGCTCGAAACGCCAGTCGTAGAGTCCGAAGAGCAACCCCATTCCGACATCGTCAATCCCTGCTTGCATCGCACGGTCAAACGCCATCGCCCGCCAGTCGTAATCGCGCTTTTTCCCCTTCAGGTGAACCGCGGCGTAGGTTGGACGATGATAGGTTTCCTGGAAAAGCTGGAAAGTGCCGATGCCCGCTTCCTTCAGGCGCTTGAAGCGCTCCACGTTCTGGGGCGCCAGGTTTACATTTACGCGACGAATTTCTCCCGGCCCTACCCGCGTATCGTAGATGGTCGCAATCGTGTCCGTGATGTACTCGAAGCCGCGCGGCGGCAACGCTTCTCCCGCCACCACCAGCACGCGCTTGTGCCCCTGCCGGATGAGAATACGCGTCTGTTCGGCAATCTCTTCCTGCGTCAGCGTCCGCCGTTTGAGCTCGCTGTTGGTCGCCCGAAACGCGCAATACGTGCACTCGTTCGCGCAGCGATTCGAAATGTAAAGAGGAGCAAAAAATACTAGCCGCGAACCGTAGATCTCTTCCTTGATGCTCTTTGCGGTGGTGAACAGTTCCGCGAGCAATTCGGGGTCTTCCACCAGCGCAAGACTCGCGACATCTTCCATCGAAAGGCCGCGCAACTCCCGCGCTTTGGCGAGAAGCTCACGAACACCAGCCTTGCCCGGCTGCGCCTTCTCCGCCAGCAGCCCTTCAACCTCCTGTGGTTTGATGAACTCCGCGCGTTCTGCCGCGATCACGATGTTCTCCTCTCAGTGGGCGTTTCGGGGCGCGGAGCGCGCTCGCGCTTCTCCTCGCTGTCGATGCGGTTCTCCAGGATTTCGATGACGTTCGCCGCAAAGCATTGATGAATGTGCTCGCCATCGACTTGAGCGTTCGGGCCGTGCTCGCACTCCTCCATACAGAAGGCCGCTCGCACATCGATCTGGTTATCCAGGCCCGTTTCCTGCACGTAATACAGCAGGTTGTTCAACACTTCCTGCGAACCCTTCAGGAAGCAGTTGGTTCCCAGACAGACACTCACCTTGGTCTTCCTGCCGCCTCGTGCCTGCATCAGCGGCAGCACTTCGTCCACGATCCGCCGCCGGCTCTGGTAGGTCGTGTGCAGCAGGTGGTGCGCCTTTTCGCCCCCGACTTCGCCGAGAAACTTTGCATAGCAGTCGGTGATGACCACGTTCTCCTGAGACTTGTGCAGTTGCAGAAGCTTGTCCGCTTCATAGAGGCCCTTCGTCCTGAGCGCACGCGCATTGCGTGCCGTCGTCACGGGTTGTCCCGCGCCGCCCACGCATCCACCCGGGCAGGCCATCACCTCGATCAGGTCGTATGCGCACTTGCCCGCACGAACCTGTTCCGCGACAACTCGCGCATTCCGCAGTCCGTGAACGACCGCCAGCTTCAGTTCCGTGCCGTTGACGCTGACCTTGGCTTCGCGCAGGCCCGATTCACCCCGGACCTCCTGGAAGTCGATGCGCTCCAGCTTGCTGCCCTGCAGCTTCTCTCCCGCATAGCGCAACACCGCTTCCATCACCCCGCCGGAGTTTCCAAAAATCACCCCGGCCCCGGTGTAGAAGCCGAACGGCATGTCAAACGACTCCGGTTGCAGCGAGTTGAAGATCATGCCCGCCGACTGGATCATGTGCGCCAGTTCCTGCGTCGTCAACACGTGGTCCACGTCCGGATCGCCGCCGACTCCAAGCTCCGGCCGTCGCGCTTCAAATTTCTTCGCCGTGCACGGCATGATGGCCACAACCTTCACATCCTTGCGGCTGACATTCAATTGCTCCGGCGCCATCGCCTTGATCAGCGAACCAAACATGGCCTGCGGCGAACGGCACGAAGAGAGATTCGGCAGCAGTTCAGGAAAGTACTGCTCGGCATACTTCACCCAGCCCGGGCAGCACGACGTGAACATGGGCAGCGTTCCGCCCTCCTGTTTGCGCTTCAGAAACTCGGTTCCTTCTTCAATGACCGTCAGGTCTGCGGCAAACGAAGTGTCATATACCTGCTTGAATCCCAGGTGCCGAAGCGCCGCGACAATCTGTCCGGTCGTGATCTCACCCGGCTTGAGCCCGAAACACTCGCCCAATCCCACGCGCACCGCCGGCGCAATCTGCACCACGACAGTCTTCCCCTGATCGGCCAGCAGCTGCCAAACCTCGTCGACCTCCGACTTCGGCGTCAACGCGCCTGTCGGGCAGACGCTCGCGCACTGGCCGCAATTCACGCACTCTACATCGCCCAACGCCTTGCCGAAAGCAGGCTTCACGCTCACATCGTGACCGCGATGCGCAAAGTCGATGGCACCAATCCCCTGGATCTCGGAGCACATGCGCACGCAATCGCCGCAGAGCACACACTTGTTCGGGTCCCGCACCAGCGAGGGCGACGATTCATCGATCGGCGCCGGCGCGTGCACAGGTTTGAAACGCACCTTGCGAACGCCAAGCCGTTGCGCCAGGCTTTGCAGCTGGCAGTTCGTGCTGCGCGCGCATGTGGGACACTGCTGGTCGTGATTGGCCAGTAGAAGCTCCACGGCAATCCGCCGGATCTCCCGGATCTCGGGCGTCGTGGTCAGAATCGTCAGACCCGGCTCCGGTGGGGTCGAACACGCTCCCATGATGCCCCGGCCCTCTACCTGCACCAGGCAGAGCCGGCATGCTCCATAAACACTCAGCTCCGAGTGGTAGCAGAACGTCGGCAAGTCGATCTCCGCCTTTCGCACCAGCTCCAGCAGGTTGCGTTCGCCTTCAATCAGTACGGTTTTGCCATCAATCGTCAATGTCGGCTGCGTGAGCTCTTTCACGGGCTAAACCCCCTCTACGGCTTGCAGATTGCACGCCTTGGCGCAGGCCCCGCACTTGATGCAAAGCTCGGGGTTGATATGGTGAGCCTTCTTCTTTTCACCGCTAATCGCGCCGGTCGGACAGGACTTGATGCACAGCCCGCATCCCTTGCAGCGTTCGGCGTTGATCTCCGGCCTCAAAAGGGCTTTGCAGCGCCCCGTGCGGCAGCGCTTCTCAAAAATATGCTCCTCATACTCCTTGCGGAAGTAGCGCAGCGTTGAAAGCACCGGATTCGGTGCCGTCTTTCCCAGGCCGCACAAGGACCCCATCTGCACGGCGCGCCCCAGTTTTTCGAGCAGATCCAACGTTCCCGCATCCGCCCGCCCTTCGATCACGTCGTCGAGAAGGGCCAGCAACTGCTTGGTGCCCTCGCGGCACAGCACGCACTTCCCGCACGACTCGCGCTGCGTAAACTCCATGAAGAAACGCGCGATACTCACCATGCAGGTGCGCTGGTTCATCACCACCAGGCCGCCCGACCCGACCATCGCACCCACTGCGCGCAGCGAATCGTAGGCCAACGGCAGATCCAGGTGCTCCTCCGTAAGGCAGCCCCCGGAAGGTCCCCCGATCTGCACCGCCTTGAAGCCGTTCTTCATCAGCTTCCCGCGGTCATCGGTGACTCCACCGCTGATCTCCAGCACAATCTCGCGCAGCCTGGTGCCGAACGGCACTTCAACCAGGCCGGTGTTCGCCACGTGCCCCGTCAACGCAAACGTCTTGGTCCCTGGCGAATCTTTCGTGCCGATGGCGCGAAACGTCTCGGGACCTTCGTTGAGAATCCGCGACACATGCGCCAGCGTTTCGACATTGTTGATGATGGTCGGCTTTCCCCACAGCCCGCTCTGCGCGGGGAAAGGAGGCTTCGGCGTCGGCATGCCCCGCCGGCCTTCAATCGATGCGATCATCGCGGTCTCTTCGCCGCATACAAAAGCCCCTGCCCCTTCCATCACCTCGCACTTCATCGGGAGGCCCGTGCCGAAGACGTTGTCGCCCAGAATTCCTTCACGTTCCGCATCGGCCACCGCGCGCCGCATGCGGTCCACGGCCAGCGGATACTCGGCGCGTACGTACACCAGCGTCTGGTCGGCTCCGATGGCGCGCGCCGCAATCATCAGGCCCTCGATCACGCTGTGCGGGTTCCCTTCCATCACCGACCGGTTCATGAACGCGCCCGGATCGCCTTCGTCGCCATTGCAGATGACATATTTCTTCGCCGACTTCTGTACCCGCGCCGCATCCCATTTGCGCCCCGTCGGGAATCCACCGCCCCCGCGGCCACGCAAGCCGGACTCGGTGATCTTCTTGCAGATCACTTCCGGAGTCATCTCCAGAAACGCCTTCTTCGCCGCCGAATACCCCCCGTGCAGGATGTATTCGTGAATGTCTTCA
Organism: Occallatibacter sp.; assembly: GCA_035508975.1. Classification (GTDB taxonomy): domain Bacteria; phylum Acidobacteriota; class Terriglobia; order Terriglobales; family Acidobacteriaceae; genus Telmatobacter. Next base: position 2,163 of record DATJMC010000007.1, on the reverse strand, counting down.
GGATCCAGAAAACCGCACTCCCGCAACACCCGCCGGTCTTGTCGCGCATAGAAGGGATTGTCTTCCAGGCCCCGGCACGTCTTCCGCGTCGCCGGATCCTTGTACAGCAACCGCTCGACGAGCTGACCGCCCATGAGCGTTTGGCCGACGATCTCGGGCACGTCTTCCACGCGCACTTTGGTGTAGAGAATGCCCTCGGGAAGAATTGAAACCAACGGCCCCATCTGGCAAAAACCCTGGCAGCCGCTCTTCGACAAACGCACGTCGCGGTCGCTGCCTTCCGGGCGAAGCTCAAGGACCACATTCAGCCCCGCGCTATCCATCTCCTTCCGGAAGCGCGTAAACACCTTCATTGCGCCGTTCGCCATGCATCCGGTTCCGGCACAGAGGATCACGCGCCGCATCGCAGACAACTCCAGGGGACCATCCGAATGCGCGTTGAGAACAACCAGATGATTGCTACTGGACATGAGCCTCTCCCATCCCCGCCGCCGCCGAAGTGGCCGCGCCGGCATCGCTCTCCTGCGCCTTGATCTCGTCCACCAGGGCAACCGCGCGTTCCGGGGTCATCGCGCCATAGACCTGTTCGTCAATCACCACTGCCGGCGCCAGGCCGCAGGCTCCCAGGCAGGCCACCGTCTCCACGGTGAAAAGCGCATCTCCTGAGGTCTTCTGCTTTTCGCTCGTTCCCAGCTTCTCGTTGAGAGCGCTCAGAATCGGCAAGCTGTGCTTCACATGGCATGCTGTCCCGTCACACACCCTGATCACGTGCTTGCCCTTCGGCTCCAGCGCGAAATGCGCATAAAACGTCGCCACTCCAAACACGCGCGCCGGAGGAACATCGAGCGATGTCGCCACAAACGTCAGTATTTCTTCGGGCAAATATTGATACTCATGCTGAATCGCCTGCAAGATCGGGATCAGCCCCGCCGCCCGGTAGCCATGCTGGTCCAGAATCCGGCACACTTTTCGAAACTTCTCTGCGCGGTCCATCGCCATGGGTGCAGCCGCCATCAGTGCAACCCTCCGTCTGTCTGTTGAATGGAAATATGAAAGCGTCGCGCCAGCTCCCAGGAAAGCGAAGCCAGCGACGAGTAAAGATCTTCGTTGCGCACAATGATCTGCGCGGGCAGCTTGAGCCGCACCGGCGCAAAGTTCCAGATCGCCTGAATACCGCCTTCCACCATCTGCTGGGCAATCGACTGCGCGTGTTCCGCCGGCACCGTAATGATGCCCAGGTGGATGCTCATGCGCCGCGCCAGGTCGGCAAGTTTCTCCAGGGGGAGAACCATCTTCCCGTGCACCCATTGGCCAACCTTGTCCGGGTCGGTATCGAATGCCGCCACGATCCTGAGCCCGAAATTGGAAAAGCGCTCGTGGCCCAGCAACGCCGTGCCTAGGTTTCCCGCTCCAACCAGGAACGCCTCATGCACGTTGTTCCACCCTAGAAATGTCTCGATGGCGGCAAGCAGTTCGGGTACGGAATACCCCGTCTTCGGTTTGCCCACGATCCCCGTGTATTGCAGATCCTTGCGCACTTGGACCGGCACCAGGTTCAGGTCCGACCCGATCACGCTGCAGGAAACGGTGCTGATCCCTTTTGCTTTGAGCTCCGTCAGGTAGTGGTGGTACTGGGGCAGACGGCTCAGACTAGGTTGGGGAATGCCTTCCCGGGTACGCCCGGAGATTGAGCCATCCGATATTTTTCTATCGATATCCAAATAGCGACATTAAGGTTCAGGGGTTCCTCCAGTCCGTGACAGCTGTCACGATGACTGCGGATTGTGGTCCGTCGTATCGCATAACGGAACCTGTCGGACCGAAGCCGGCCGATCCCTCTTTATGGATAGATCTCCAAGTGCGATGCGGCCCTCATGACGCGTGTGCGCTCGCTCACACGTTCGGAAGCTGCTCGGCACCGCCGCAACGGCGTAGGTGACGTGGCTCACCACCGTTATTGTTCAAGGCCCTCACGCGGGCCCCGCGCCACTTGGTCCGGCGGATAGATGCGCTCTGGGCGCCCAGTGAACGCAGCTATCGAATGGATCAGAGATGTGTCCTAGATCCATACCTTCGAAGTCACCGGGGGAGGCCCGCTTGAACGGCTGGGAGATTCTTCCTCATCGCTCGGATAAGGCTCGGGCGGCCCGACGCGATTCATGC
>DATJMC010000006.1:0-8423 GCA_035508975.1 Occallatibacter sp. | reverse complement strand
GGAGCGAGGGAACAGGCAATAGGGAATAGGGACTAAGGACCAGGGACGCGAAAAGATGCTGGCTCGCGCACTGAGGTCCATTGAGGCGGTTTGCTAGAATTGCGGCGCGAATCACTAACGGATAAACGGGGAGATAAATAGGAAATACGATGCGGGTAAGCACCGAAGAAGCAATTAAGGAACGGCTCGCGGCTCTGGCAAGACTTGTCGGTAACACGCCGCTGCTGGGGATTCAATGTAATTTCCGGGACCGCGCGCGGATCATCTATGCCAAGTGCGAGCAGATGAACCTCACCGGCAGCATCAAGGACCGCATGGCGCTGCACATTCTGCGCAGGTCATACGCAGATGCTGAACTGCACCCGGGCGACACTATTGTCGAAGCCACCAGCGGCAATACCGGCATCTCTTTCGCAGCGCTCGGCCGCGCGCTTGGGCACCGCGTGAGCATCTTCATGCCCGACTGGATGAGCACCGAGAGGAAGGATCTGATCCGCGGCTACGGCGCTGAGATTGTCCCGGTGAGCAAAGAGGAAGGCGGATTTCTAGGCAGCATCGGCAAAGCGGAAGAGTATCGAGTTGCCCACCCCAATGTTTTTCTTCCGCGGCAATTCTCGAACAGCGCCAACCTTGAGGCCCACGCAACAACCACCGGACCCGAGATATGGGCGCAGCTCGAGTGCGCGGGACTCGTGCCCGATGCGTTTGTCGCCGGCGTGGGAACAGGCGGCACGGTGATGGGCGTGGGGCAGTTTCTGCGCAGCCGCAACCCGCAAATCAAAGTGCACCCGGTGGAACCGGCTGAATCGCCGACCTTGTCGACGGGGCGCAAGGTGGGCAAGCATCGCATCCAGGGCATCTCCGATGAGTTCATTCCCGCGCTGATCGACCTGTCAAAACTCGATGAGGTGATCGCCATTCCCGACGGCGACTCGATCCTGATGGCGCAGAAGCTGGCGACTGCGCTGGGGCTTGCTGTCGGCATCTCGTCGGGCTGCAACTTTCTGGCAGCGCTCAAGGTCCAGGAGGAGTTGGGCGCCGATGCAGTTGTCGTCACCGTGTTCCCCGATGACAACCGGAAGTACCTGAGCACTGACCTGATGCGCAAGGAGCCGGAGCGCGACGAATACGACGCGCCCGGTGTGCAACTGCTGGGACTGACAACGATTCGGCGGATGTGCGCGTTCTGCGACGGCCGGGAATAAGCGCGCGCCGCAATCCTTGTAATGGAGTACGGCGCGACAACTGGAATTAGACCGGTTCAAATGCAGAACGGCCACCCCGAGAGGCTGGCGTTGCGTATGCGGGGCGGCCGAGCGATCCGGTTTGCCGGAGGATTCGGCGCATTCAATCCGATCCATGCTAAGATTCCTGCATTCCCCATGCGCCGCTTTAGCGCCATTTCGCTTCTTGTCCTCATGATGCTGCCAGTGCTTATGCCGCTGACCACTTTGGGGCAGGACGACGAGGATGCCAATCTGCCCCTGTGCTGCCGGCGGCATGGAGGCATGCGCCATCATTGCGCGATGATGACTGCCTATCTGGAATCGCGCTTGCCCGGAACAAAGTTGATGGCAACGCCGGTTCCCTGCCCCGATTGCCCCAGCACGGCACCTGTTTCTCGACACTTCCAACTCGGTTTGAATTCTGCCCACGCGCACTTTGCTGAGATCGGCGCCCATCCAGCGATCCACACACAGACCGAGGCCCGCGCCCGTGTCGCGCTCGATCGCGCCTGGCGCAAGCGCGGCCCTCCCGCGTCTCCTCTCTCCTAGCCGCTAGCCTGTCACGACAATTGCATTTGCCCGTGCTACACCTGCGCGCTTGCGCTTGTGCAAGTTAGTACGCGCATTAACACGTGTTTGCTTTGGAGTGACCGCTGTTTCTTGCCCCGGCAACCGCGCCTTCGCGCACCCGTGCAGTCTTGCACTGGCTTTCGCAAGCGCAGACAAGAGAGCTTCCTCATGATCCGTGCAGCTTTTCGTCCTGCAGCCATCCTGGTTGCAGTGATCATAGCTATCTTCTTTCCATACTCCGCCAGCGCGCAGACCGAACATGTCAGTATCACCGGTGTCGTCAAGGATCAACGGGGCGCTGTTGTCCCAGATGCGAAGATCGCCGCAACCCGCATCGAAAGCGGCACAGTAGCCACAACGACAACTAACGCAGACGGGATCTACATCTTCGCTGGGCTGGAGCCGGGGCATTTTCGCATCTCTGTAACGAAACTGGGTTTTAAGGAAGTCTCCACAAACGATTTCACCGTAGGAGCTCAGACCACAGCGGAGCAGAATGTAACGCTGTCGGTCGGTTCGGCGTCTGAGACAATCCAGGTTACAGCAGCGCCCGATGGCTTTGCTGCACTTGATTCCAGTTCAGCCACGCGGACCGACACACCGTTGATCGAAGTGCCGCAGTCGGTCGAGACAATTACGCACGCCGTGCTGGTTCAGCAAGACGTTCATAAGCTGGCGGACGCGTTGGCGAGTGTATCGGGCGTAACCCCGACCAAGCCGGAGGAGCTGCTGTTCACCCCTCCTATCGTTCGCGGCTTTCCGGCGGAGGTCTACCTGGACGGTTTGCCCATTTTTGGCGGCAATCAGCAAGCTTTCGATCCCACGAGCCTTGTCGGTGTTGAACGGATCGAGGTGCTCAAAGGACCGAACTCGACCCTCTACGGTGGTGGCCTCGGCACTCCGCTCGGCGGCATTATCAACATCGAATCTGAGCGTCCGGCGGACAGCCTGAACGGGATTGTCGCATTCCGTGGAGGGAACTTCACCACTCGGGACCCTTACGTCGACCTCAACGCGCCGCTCGGTTCCCGAATCGCAGGCCGCCTCGCGGGCGAGTACCTGACCAACCAAAGCTGGATCGACCTGGTGAAGGGCGACCACTGGTCTGTGCAGCCGAGTATCTTGTTCCAGATTGACTCCAGGACCGATCTCCTCCTCCAGGGGCAGATCAACGACCGCAGTCAGCTCGAATATTCGGGCCTGCCCGCCGCGCAGGCCCTGGCCGGGCAGATCGATCGCAACGCCTTTCCAGGCTCGCCAATCGGCCAGCCAGAGACCACAGACAACAACCGGATGGTGACGCCGACGCTGCGCCACGCCTTCACCGATCGGCTGAAGCTGGCCGTCACAGGGCGCTACTACGACAGCTCGATCAACGAGAACGGCAGCTTCGTCGACCCGCAGATGTTCGCGCCCGACCCGTCCACACCTACCGTGTATCCAGTCATCCCGATCACGTTGATCACCGATACGAAGGAGGGCGCTTTCGACGCCAATATCCTGGCGAATGCCGACTTGCTGGGCGGCGTCCACGCGTTTCTGGCGGGCGTTGACTACGACTGGACCAGTTTCTACAGCGGAATGGGCCTCGGCGTCAATGCAAGCACCGTTGGCACAATCGATCTTGCCAATCCGGTCTATACTCTCGTGTTCGCATCGCAAACCCCAGTCAATTACATTGAAGACGACCACTACAAGACGCTGGGGGGGTATGTTCAGGATCAGGCGACTTACCGCAGGTTCCACCTCACCGCTGCGCTTCGCTTTACCCAGCTCAAGTTTCTCGAATCCAGCAACTACGGGGTGGCGAATGATTCAACTTACCACCACGTATCCCCGAGGGTCGGGGCGACCTTCGATGTAGCGCCCGGCGTGGCGCTCTATGCGGGATATTCAACCGCCTTTCGCGCCGCTTTCGCCTTTGTCGGTGTGCTGCCGCCCAAACCCGAGACATCGAGAAGCACCGAGGGCGGCCTGAAGCTCGCGCTGCCCAGGGCCGGCCTGTCGGGCACAATCGCCTTCTTCGACCAGACCCACAACAACGTCGCCACACCCGACCCTGCCAATCCTGGCTTCTCGGTCCAGGTCGGTCAGCAACGCGCTAAGGGAGCTGAAGCGGATCTCATCTGGGAACCGACTCGCGCTTTCTCCCTGCTCGCGAACTATGCCTACACCGAGGCGGCTGTCACGCAAGACAACGCCATCCCGATTGGCAACGTGCTGGCGCGTGTGCCGCGCAACAGCGGGCGCGTGGCAGCGCGTTATCGAGTGCAGCACGGAGCCGCGGAGGGGCTGTCGTTCGGGTCCGGCGTCACAGGATTCAGCGCCCGCCAGGACACCTTGCCCAATACCCTGTCAACGCCGGGTTATGCGGTTGTCGATGCGCAGGCTGCGTACGACTTCGGACGCCGTTACACGATTGAGGGCTCGGCGGTGAATTTGACTGATCGTCACACGTTCGATCCCTTCGAGTACTTCGGTTTCCCCGTGGTGATGCCGAACCAGCCGCTATCCGCCTATGTGACTTTGAAGATCCATTTCAACAAGGAGTAAGGAGAACACGATGCGAAAGACCGCAATTGCGAGTTCGTTCTTTCTGCTTATCCAGCTACTTGTGGGCGCTTCGGCATTGTCTGTGGCCGCGCAGCAACCGGACGGACAGATTCTGAGCACCAAGCCCAGGGTGCCTCTGCCAGGTTATGAATCCCTGGATGATTTCGGTCGCGGCTACTTTCCGCGTGCGGTCTACGAAGAGGCGCGGACGCAAACCGGCTTCGACGTTCTCGATATTACCTACGCGAGTGACGGACTCTCAGTGCCTGGAGTGCTGATCAGGCCAAAATCGCCGGGCGCTAAGAAATGGCCGGCGATCATCTTCAACCGTGGAGGCAACGGCCAACTGGGGAGCCTAATGGACAACGGCCTGCCTTGCGTGGGTATGAACACATCGTGCCTTGACATTGCCGATCTTTACCAGTTCGCCAAGGCTGGCTTTGTGGTCATCGCATCCGACTACCGCTACCAGGGGGCCACCATAAAACGCGATCAATGGGGCGGAGTCGAAGTCAACGATGTTCTCAACCTCGTGCCGGCACTGAAGTCGCTCGCATTCGTTGACCCCGACCGGCTCTACATGCTCGGCCTGTCGCGTGGCGGAACCATGACCTACCTTGCGTTGAAACGAGGCGTTCCCGTCAAGGCCGCCGCCGTCATCGGCGGAGTCACAGACGTGAAAGCTTGGGTCGACTCGAGGCCCGAGATGGGCATTGTCAGCGGGAATGAATACATCGACGGCTTCGCCAGGATTTGGCCGGACTACGAGCACCGTGCCGAGGAAGAATATCGAGCGCGGTCAGCCGTCTATTGGGCCGACCAGATCAACGTGCCTGTCCTCATCCTCCACAGCAGGACCGACAGAATGGTCCCGGTCACGCAAGCCCTCCGCATTGCAGAAGCACTTCAGGAGAAGAACAAGGTGTACGCCCTTCACATTTACGAACACGATGGCCATCCCTTGCCGCTGAATCGCGAAGACCGCAATCGAATCATCATCGATTGGTTCAACCGCAACCCGCCTACGTGACTTTGAAGATCCACTTCAACAAGGAGTGCCGGTATTTCCGAATTCAAATCTCCGTATTGAAAAAACTCTTGCCGCACTTTAACACCGGAGACCCCGGCCGGAATCAATCCTTAACCGAACCAATGGAGGAGAAGTATGATCAATCGCCGCACCGTCATCAAAGCTCTCGGGCTGACTGCAAGCCTGGCCGCCACAAGCAGCGCATTCAATACTGCCTCGCTCGCGCAAGCGCCCACCGCTCCACCCGCTCCCAGCGGCCCCTTTACGCTGCCGCCCCTGGGCTACGACTACGACGCCCTCGAGCCATTCATCGACGCCACCACCATGCACCTTCATCACGACAAGCATCACGCCTCGTACGTCAACAACCTCAACGCCGCCGTCGCCAGGTATCCCGAACTCGGCTCAAAATCCGTCGCTGAGCTCGTCTCCAATCTCGACGCTATTCCTGAAGAGATTCGCACCGCGGTGCGCAATCAGGGTGGCGGCCACGCCAACCATTCTTTCTGGTGGCTCATCCTTTCAAAATCCGGCGGTACTGAACCCAAGGCACAGCTGGCCAAAGACATTTCTACCCAGTTCGGCAGCTTCAGCCAATTCCAGGACCGTTTCTCCAAAGCGGCCGCAAGCGTCTTTGGCAGCGGCTGGGCATGGCTCACGCTCGCCGGAGGCAGGCTCCAGATCGAAACAAGCCCAAATCAGGATAGCCCTCTCACTCTCGGTCACACGCCGATCCTCGGCATCGACGTATGGGAGCATGCCTACTATCTCAAGTATCAAAACCGCCGTCCCGAGTACGTCGGCGCATTTTTCCGCGTCGTCAATTGGGAATACGTCAGCGGTCAATACGCGAGCGCCACATCGCCCGCGCACACTTAGGTCCGAAGGAAATCGGAATATGACCCACATCAACCGCCGCAAGGCATCGATCACATTCGAAGCTTCCTCTTCGACACACTAACCGTTCGTTGCAAACCAATTGCAGAGGTCATCACAATGAATCGCAGAGAACTCCTGAAGCGTTCCGCAGCCCTCGGCTTGACCGCCGCCGGCTCGTTCACACTACCCGGCGCGGCCGCCGCAACACTCGACGCAGCCCGAGACAGCGCCGCGCTCAACCCGCTTACCCCTCCAGCCAACGCGTCCATTCCGGTCGCGTTCCTAATCTCCGAAGGCGCCGTCGTTATTGACTTCTGCGGCCCATGGGAAGTTTTCGAAAGAGTCTACATACCCGATCGGAAGTTTGATGCCTTCAGCCTCTACACCGTGGCCGAGACTGCGGCTCCCATTACCGCGGGTGGCGGATTGAAGATCACGCCCACCTACACCATTGCCAATGCCCCTGCGCCTAAGATCATCGTTATCCCCGCGCAAAGTCCTGCCAGCGAGGCCACCAAAGCCTGGATTCGCAATGCGACAAAGAGCACCGATGTAACGATGTCGGTCTGCACCGGCGCCTTTGTGCTTGCGAGCACCGGTTTGCTTTCCGGCAAGCCTGCCACCACACACCACGGCGCTTACGTCGACCTTGCGATGCAATATCCTGACATTCAAGTTCAGCGTGGAGCCCGCTTTGTTGAATCGGGCAATTTAGCGACCGCCGGCGGCCTCACTTCTGGAATGGACCTCGCGTTGCGGGTAGTCGAGCGCTACTTCGGCCGGGATGTAGCGAGCCAGACCGCCACTCTGCTTGAATATCAGGGCCAGGGCTGGCTGAACCCGTCTTCCAACGCCGAATTTGCCGGCCCCATCAAGCAGACGGCGGATCATCCTCTCTGCGCCGTCTGCGGTATGGAAGTCGATCGTTCTCTGTCGTCGACTTACAAAGGAAAGACCTACTATTTCTGCGTGAAAGAGCACAAACAAATCTTCGATGCCTCACCGGAAAAGTTCGCAACCAAATGACGGTTCCCCGCGAGGGCCAGGCAATAGTCCGGCCTGCGCATTCTCCCCGCTGCAAACGAAGAACTACCGACCAAACGCAGAACGGCCACCCTTGCGGGTGGCCGCTTAACTGAACACCGATCACTGACAACTGTTCTTGGATCACTGACCACTGACCACTGTCTTTATCCTTCGCGCTTCCACTGGATCAGATCGCCAAGTGTCGTGGTTGAGCTTGAGACCGGGTGCTTGTGCGTATCGGCCTTGTAGTGCTCGACCGTTGCGCGGCTGGCTTCGTGACCGCTGACGGCACGCAGGCTCAGACCCACCTTCTTCTCTTCCACGTTGATCTTGATGATCTTGAACTCGTGCTCCACGCCAACTTCGAGCTTGGAGTGATCGTCTCCCTCGCCGGCCTCGGAGATGTGGCAAAGGCCCTCTACGCCGTCGGCGATTTCGACAAACGCGCCGAATTGCGCAGTGCGCAGAACCTTTCCGTGCACCAGGTCGCCCACGCGATGGGTCGCAAAGAAGCTCTCCCAAACATCGGGCTGAAGCTGCTTGATGCCCAGCGAGAGGCGGCGGTTGGCAGGCTCAACGCCCAGCACCACAGCCTTCACCTTTTCGCCCTTCTTCACGATCTCTGAAGGATGCTTCACGCGCTTGGTCCAGCTCAGGTTTGAGACGTGCACCAGGCCGTCGATTCCATCCTCGATTTCGATGAACGCGCCAAAGTCAGTAAGGTTGCGAACGCGACCCTCGACGATTGCGCCGGTGGGATAACGCTCGCTCAGATTCTCCCAGGGATTCTCGAGCAGCTGCTTCATGCCCAGCGAGATCCGGCGGTCGGTGGGGTTCACGCTCAGAACCACCGTGTCGACTTCGTCGCCTGGCTTGACCAGCTTTGACGGATGCTTGAGGCGCTTTGACCAGGTCATCTCAGAGAGATGAACCAGGCCTTCAATGCCCTGCTCGAGTTCAACGAACGAACCGTAGTCGGTGACCGAGAGAACCCGGCCGTGCACCTTGGCGCCCACCGGATAACGCTCCGAGGCGTCGAGCCACGGGTCGGGAGTGAGCTGCTTGAAGCCCAGCGAGACGCGCTGCTTGTCTTTGTCGAACTTGAGCACCTTTACCTGGATCTCGTCGCCCACGTTCAC
>DATJMC010000005.1:0-72173 GCA_035508975.1 Occallatibacter sp. | reverse complement strand
CTCGAGGGTAGGTTAGTCACGTGTTACTCACCCGTGCGCCGCTTTACTCATGGATTGCTCCACTTTCTCGCTCGACTTGCATGTGTTAGGCACGCCGCCAGCGTTGATTCTGAGCCAGGATCAAACTCTCGTTTGAAACCTGTTGTCGTCCCCGCTCCGACGGAGGTCGAGTCGGGGTCGACGGCATCTGCGCTTCTCTCCCTCGAATCGCTTCGAGCAAGAGGGTGCACGCAGACGCTCTTACCTTGTGAGAATGATCAAGCTAAACCTGATCGCCTCTCACGACTGGCATGTTCAACCTAGTTGTCAAAGATCCTTGAGAGCGTTCCGCCTGAGCGGAGCCCTTGGGATCGAGGTCCGAACCGAAGCCCGGCTGTCCTCGAACTTGATGCGCTGCTGGTTGTCAATCGATCGCATTTTCCCGGATCGCGGCCTGATCCACTCAAGCCTGCCTATCCCCGAAAATGCCGTTGAGTTCGTTCGCCAGCATTTTTGCGCGAACTTTTCGAAAGTATCGAACTTTCCTTGCCAAGTCAAGCGAATCCGTCGTTAACCCTCCAGATTCCCCCGCCAGGCATTCATCGCGCAGCGCTAATTTCTCAAAGAGCGACCAGCACTCAGCTCGTGCCACTAGGGCGCGCGAAAGGTCTAGCCTTTCGGGTCATGCAATGGCTTGTTCTCTGCGGGGTAACCTACAGGGATCAGGGGGTGCGTAACCGCTGCCTCAACTGACCCTACGAACCAGCTTCCCACTTCCCTCAAATCCGGCTTGCTTCTACCAAATCGGGGCAGGCCCAACGGCCACCGGGAGGCTCCACTGCTTCACTACAGCAACTTTTTGAGAGTACCACAGGGTACCCCCGAATGCAACCGAAAGACACAAGAAAATCTACCCTTGCGACCAGCGACTGCAACTCGTTGAGAATATCAATCCACCCTCATAAACTCAACCCCCAAACCCCTGTGCAAAATTCCCGCCTTCTGTGGGAAAGGATCTCCTTCTTGGAAATCCGCCCTCCCTCTCTCACAACCCGCGACCATCGTGCGTCAACACCATGACGGATCAAGACGAAGGGTTGTGATCGATGACCGAGCGCGACTGGCTGGCCGAACAATTCGAAAGGAAACCGGGTACGCCTCCGTGGCGTCGCGTACCGCATGCTCGGTTCGCTCAGTGGGCCGACGCAGTCCAGGAGTGCTCCGGCCGAAGGACCCTACTCCCCTCCCTCTTCCCTGTTCCCCGCGCCCTCGTCCCCATTCCTTCCTCAAATTTGGACCAAATTGCTCCAAAGGTACCCGCCCCGGTACAAAGGTTGTAGTCCACTCCCACGAAGCAAGCGTACATTGGTGGCATGAAATCCGATGCGGCCGGGCTGCAACGGGCATTGGACAATAACGAGTTTTTCCCCGCCTTCCAGCCGATCGTCGAGTTGAGAACCGGGCAATGCACGGGCCTCGAACTGCTCGCCCGTTGGCAACACGCCACGCCTGACGAATTTATCCCCTGGATCGAAGCCGCCGGGCTCAGCAGCTGCCTCACTCGGACCCTGCTCGGCAAGGCCTTCGCTTATCCAGCACTCGCCAACAGCTCCCTCCATCTCTCTGTCAATCTTTCCCCGGTCCAGCTGCAAGACCCCGGCATTCCCGCCGTCATCGCCGAATGCGCGCAGCAGGCTCGCTTCTCGCTCGACCGCGTCATCATCGAAGTCACCGAGAGCGCGCTCCTCAAAGACCTCTCCCGCGCCAATGCCATTGCCTGCGAGTTGAAGCAACTCGGCTGCCGCCTCGCCCTCGACGACTTCGGCACCGGCTACTCCAGCTTGCGCCACCTCGAGTCCCTCCCCTTCGACCGCCTCAAGGTCGACCGAAGTTTCGTCGGCTCCATGACCGGCGTGCGTGAGAGCCGGAAAATCGTCGCCGCTGTCATCGGCCTCGGCCAGAGCCTCGGACTCACTACCGTCGCCGAAGGCATCGAGACTCCCGCGCAGGCCAGCATGCTCCTCTGGTTGGGCTGCGATCTCGGTCAGGGCTACCTTTACGGCAAGCCCGCCCCCATCGACGATGTCCCCCGCATGCTCTCCGCCGAGCCCAAAACCTTCGCCTCCGTCATGCCCGCCTACGCCGACGGCAACTCCCTCGTCGGACACGAATCCCTCCCTGCCCAGCGCCTCGCGCAGATCCAGGCCATCTACGACGGAGCCCCCGTCGGCCTCTGCTTCCTCGATCGCCGCATGCGCTACATCAGCATCAACCGCCGCCTCGCAGAAATGAATGGCGCTCCCGTCCGCGCGCACCTCGGCAAAACCGTCGCCGAAGTCATTCCCAACCTGTTTCCCCTCATTGAGCCGTTTATCCGCCGCGCGTTACAAGGCGAGCCCATCCTCGGCGTCGAAGTGCAGAAGCCGATGCCTGATCACGGCGTCCCCCAAACCGTCCTGCTTTCCTATCAGCCCGCGCGCGACGAGGCCGGCGAGATCCTCGGCGTCTCCGTTGCCGTTATGGACATCACCGAGCCCAAGCGCACCGAAGAAGCTCTCCGCGAAAGCCTCAGCCATTTTCGCCACATGCTCGAACTCGGCCCGCATGTGCCCTGGGTTCTCAACGAGAAGGGCGAAGTCATCGATGCCAGCTCGCGCTGGGAAGACTTCACCGGACAGCCGCTCACCGAGGCCATGGGCCACGGCTGGCTCCAGATGCTGCACCCCGACGACATTCCAGCCACCGAGAAAGCCATCCGCAATTGCCTCGACGCCGGCGCCTCCATCGACGTGATCTATCGCGTACGACGAATCGACGGCGTTTGGCTTCCCATGCGCTCGCGCGGATCGCCGCGCTTCGGACCCTCCGGTCAAATCGTCGGCGTCTACGGCGTGGTCGAGGCAATCACCGATTCTCCGGATTCAACCGCGCCCTCCGAGAACGGATTCAACGCCGAAGGCAAATCCGCTCCCCGCCCCGCCGGCATCTTCTAGCCTCTGGATCTGGGTGCCCGTCCTTGCGCGTTTTCTGCGCAAGGGTGAGAAACCACGAACCCGCTCTGCATGGACTTTGAAGGGGCACGGCCTGAGCCGCGCCGTGAATGGTCCACATAGACCCTGGGCCTTAGCGCCTGAGGTTTGTCCCCATTTCTGCCGAAGCCTGGCCCGTCCGGGGTCGCCACGAACAGCCGTGACTTCCTTAAGGGTCGCGGCTGGCCCCTACGCCTTCACCTCGTCCGCCGCGGCCTTCGCGCCCTCTAGCACCTCGCCGCCGCGCGTCCACTCCGTGCGCCCGCCAAACAAGATCGGGATACCCCACATCGACCCCGGTGCCACGCGCGCCGCCTGCTGCGCATGCACATGCAGATGCGGCCGCGTCGTATTGCCGCTGTTCCCGCAGCGCCCGATCACCTCGCCCACGTGCACCGCCTTCCCGGGCCACACCGTAATGGATCCCATCTCCAGGTGCGCGAGGATCACGTACGCATGCTCCCGTCCGTCCACCCGCACCGAAACATAGTTCCCTGCCGGGTTCGCGATGTCCCGCTGCACCCATCGCCGCGCCGGTTTGTCCGGACGCCCTTCTTCCACGGTCGCCACCACGCCGTTCACCGGCGATAACACCCGGCTCCCCCGTGACTCGCCATCCACGCGCAGCCAGTCGGTCGCGAACCACTGGTCGCTCGCCGCCAGGTGATGATTCCACGCCGCCCATGGACCCGTGCCCTGCGCCTTCCAGCGCCCTTCAAACGGCGGTTCCAGCATCACCGGCGTCTCTCCCCGCAAGCGCTTGCCCCACGCCGCGTGCATCCTCCAGGATTGCTGCAGCCCTCGCGCCAGGAAAACCACCGAGCCCGCATCGATCGCCAGGCCTGCAATGCCGGCAAACATCTGCGCGTCAAATTGTTTCGCGATCCACTCCAGCGCGATCAGCAGGAGGGCAATCAGCGCCCAGCGACGCCGGCGAAACGCAAAACCCACCGGCGCCAGCACCGACACAACCAGAAATCCCGGCGCGACCAGCGCCGCCCATGCCAGCGTACTGCGCAATAGTTCCGGCATCCCTTTTCAGCCCTGCTTCACAATTAGACCGAGATCCGTCAGTCCGTTCACAAAGAACTGCATCGCCAGTGCCACCAGAAGTAACCCCATGATGCGGACCAGGATGCGAATCCCCGTCTCCCCCAGCACCGCCCGCACACGCCCTGCTCCCGCCAGTACCCAGTAGCTCACCAGGCACGTGAGCCCGATCGATCCCAGAATCGCCCCCATCTGCCAATGCAAAAACGACGGCACCGGTCCCACCAGCACCATCACCGACGAAATCGCGCCCGGCCCCGCCAGCATCGGAATCCCCAGCGGCACAATGCCCGCATCTTCCTTCGCCGCACCCTCCTCGGTATCCCCGCGCGCTTCCTGCGTCGCCGAACGCTTCGCCTGCAGCATGTCCAAACCGATCAGCAGCAGGATCAGGCCCCCCGCAATCTCAAACGCAGGCAGCGTGATGCCAAACATCCTGAAGATCAGCTGCCCGGCCAGCGCAAACGACGTCAACACAATAAAACACGTCATGGCCGCCTTGCGCGCCATCCGCTTCCGACGCCCCGGGTCCGCGCTCTCGGTAATCGCAATAAACGATGGAATCGCCGCAAACGGATCCACAAGGAAAAAGATCGAGCTGAGCGCCAGCACACTGAAGCGCACAATGGGCGCGTGACTCAGTTCGTTGAAAGCCGTTGCCGCTGGATTGGTCCAGATCATGCTCGATTTGAGCTTAATCCACAAACCAGCCTTCCCTGCATCCCTCTCTGCGCGTGTCGTCTCGCCCTTCCCCGAGCCGGTCATCGGAACCGCAGTTACCGCTGTCCACAGGCATCCCCCAACAGTGGCATTGAGAGATGCGCAAACTGGCATCACGATGCCCACATGCGAGTCAATCTCACCACGCGCCGCTCCGACCATCTGTCATCGAGCATCGGCACGGTCCCCATCTCGCTCACCATCAAGCCTGCATGTGGGCTACCCGGCGACTACGAATTTCCAACCGACAGCGCCGCGCTGCTGCGCTTGCTCCGGCGCCAGACCGATCTTCCCGACTACGTTCTCCAGCGATTTGAAGCCGCCCTCCTCGAGCCTTCCGGCGCGCGTCTGCTGGGCGTCGAACTCAGCGAGAGCATCCTTACCGAAATCGGCTACTTCATCGACTAGCATCGCGCCCATCCTCCGCCCCTGAACGGTCCGCGCTCGCCCCCACGACTCCCAGCCGGCCACCCCCTCCTCGCGCGTTTTCTGCGCAAGGGGTGGGAAACCACGAACCCCTGGATCTGCGTGCCCCTGGTCTCGCTTCTGAGGCCTGGAAGAGGTTGCCTTGGGGCTTGTCCGAACCGCCAATACCTCCCACGGAGTGACTCAAATCACATCCCGCCGGCCTAACTCATGGGACGCTGTCCACCATGGGCCAAAGAAGTTTGATGGATACAGTCGTCTTACTCAATAGAATCAGGGCCGTCCGCCGGGGAATCGGCGTCGAGGCCCCAGTCGTCCTCCTCCAGATGCTGGCCGAAATTGAAGAGGCTCTCCTCGACATGCAGCATACGTCCCCTGAGCAGCTTCGCCGTGACTCCCGGCATTTCGCCGACAGGCGCTGAACTCCGCTCCCTGGCCTCGCTGCTGCGCAGTCCCAAATCCTCGCACTGCGTCCCGCTTCCCCGCATGGTCATCTCCAGCGAAGTTGCGCGGCGTGGTCTTCCTATTCCCCGGTCAGGGTTTCCACCACACCATGCCCGTGCCCATCCTCCACCGCCGCGTTCCCCTCGCGCATCACCAGCCGCGTCGCGCAACCCGCCGCCCGCGCCGCATCCAGTTCGCCGACCACATCCGAAAAGAAGCACACTTCCTGCGGCGCAACTTCCATCTCCCGCGCGATCGCGCCATAACTTGCGCTCTCCTGCTTCCCTCCCGTGCGCGTATCGAAATAGCCCGAAATCAAGCCGCTCAAATCGCCAAACGTCGTGTGCCGGAATAAGAGCTGCTGTGCCTCCACCGATCCCGAAGAATAGATCGCCACCTTCCCCTTGCGCGCCCAGCGCGCAAACGCCTCCGGCACATCGGCAAACAACGTGCCCTTCAGTTGTCCGCTCTCAAACCCGGCCTTCCACACCTTGCCCTGCAGCGCCTTCAGTGCCGTCGACTTGCGATCGCGATCCATCAGCCACGTCAGGTACACCATCGCATCCAGCCGGAACCGCGGCGTCTCCACTTGCTCCGGATCCACCACTTCCGGAAGGCGGGGCACACCGGCGGCTTTTTCCGCGCGATTCTCCTGCGCCAGCAAAGCCAGGTCCGCGCGCACCGCATCATCTCCCGTGCTCTTTTTCAGGAAGCTCGGAAAGTTTCTCCGCGCATACGGAAACAGAACCTCCGCCGTCAGCGTCAACGGCGCAACCGTTCCCTCGATATCCACCAGGTAAACCAGCGGCGTCATGCCGAGAGGTTCGTCGTCACGCGCGGCCCCAGGTACACAGGCCCGAAGCAAAGCGGCTGGTAGCTCGCATCGACACCCGACCCGGTGTAGTGCGGCGTCCAGCCCTCCGTTTGCTGAAACCAGCGGATGGCGCGAATCCGCCGGTCCTCGCACAAGGTAAACCAGTGCGTCGTCCCCCGCGGCACGCGCAGCATGTCGCCTGGCCCGACTTCAACCGAGGCAACCCTCCCGTGGATGTGCAGGAAAAAAATCCCGCGCCCGGAAAGAATGAAGCGCACTTCGTCTTCCGAGTGCGTGTGCTCCTTGTCGAACCGCGCCAGCATCGCGTCAAGATTCGGCGTCGCAGGGTCCACGTCGATCACATCGGCCATCACGTAGCCGCCGCGCTGCTTCATCTGCTCGATCTCGGCCCCATAGGCTTCCAAAACAAGGTCGGCGGAGCTGTCCGCCGGAACGCGATCCAGGCTCCAGCGTTCGTAGTCGATGCCAAGCTCTGCCAGCGCCCCGCGAATCTCCGGCTCTGCGTTGATCTGCCTGTCCTCATCGGGAAAGCGAAGAACCGCCATGCTCACTCCTCATGCCCGCGTTGCAACTCACCTGGCCCACCACGGTGAATCACAACACGACGAATAAATCTGCAAAGCGCAGCCATCTTGCGTATTCGCCATCACAATTGTTCCACGTGGAACAATTTGTCAAACGGCTCATGCCCGCTTTGCCTTGACCACCAGCCTCAGAATTGTTCCACGTGGAACAATTCCGGGCTGCGTAACAGGCTCAACCGCCCATCGCCAGTCGCCGGCCTTCCACTTCAAACAAAAACTCGAGCGCCTCCAGATGCCGCCGCGCATCGGCCACCGAGTTCCCCCAAGTATAAAGCCCATGTCGGCTCAACAACACGCCATGCGCCCCCGCGTATAACTGGAGCGCCGATGTCAATTGCCGCGCCAATTCTTCGTAGTCTTGCGAATTCTCGAGAATCGGCACGCGCTCTTCATGTTCATGCGTCGCCACGCCCGCAAGCCCCTTCAGCAACTCGTAACCTTCAACGGGGACATAGCCGGTTTCTAAAAAACGGCCCGACAGCAGCGTGTTCCAGACCGTGTGCACGTGCAGAATCGCATGCGCCTGCGGCCGCTCGCGGTAAATCACCGCATGCAATCCCGTCTCCGCCGAAGGCTTGCCGCGGCCGTCAACCACGGTGCCGTCCGCAGCCGTTTCGAGCAGATCTGTCGAGGCAAGCGTGCCCTTGTCGAGGCCCGTGGGGGTGATAAAAATGCGATCACCGGAACGCACGCTGAAGTTGCCGCTCGTGGCCGGCACCCAGCCGCGGGCATGGCACCAGCGCGCCGTCGCGCACAACGCCTCCACTTCCGAATTACGAGGTTCATGCGCGCCAGCGCCGGATTCACGTTCCATATGTGCTCCGAGTGTATCAACGCGTGTGCTTTGCGCCTGCGCGCTGCGCGCGATGCCGCCGCTCTACAATGAGGGCTTGCTTTCTGAATCCCAACGTCAGCGTGTGAAGGTGGTGCTGGTCTCGCCGCGCAATCCGCTCAACATCGGCGCGGCTGCGCGTGCCATGGCCAACTTCGGCTTCGATCGCCTCACCGTGGTTGCACCTTTTGCAGCCCATTGGCGCGAGGCGCGCTCTGCCGTAGGCGCGCCTGAGTTGCTCCTGCGCGCAAGAGAGACCGCGACGCTCGCCGAAGCCGTCGCAGATTGCACCCTCGTCATCGGCACCGCAACCCTGACGCATCGCAAGCCCGAGCAGCGAACCGTGCTGCTGCCAGAACTTGCGCCCATGCTGTTCGAGTCAATGGCAAGCGATGGAGGCTTGGCCATTCTCTTTGGCCCGGAGAAGCGCGGCCTTACCCGCGAAGATCTATCGCGCTGCCACCTCCTTGTCGAGATCCCAACCGATGCGCGCCAGCCTTCAATGAACCTTGGCCAAGCGGTCGCGGTGTGTCTCTATGAACTCTCGCGGGGAACTGCGGAAGAGCATGCACCCGGTCTTGGGGCACCCCGAATCGCCCTGCCTGCGGACGCGGCTACCCTGGATCGCCTGGCCGACGTGATCGCGGAAAACATGCAGGCCGCGGGCTATTCGCCACGCACCATGGAAGGGGCCAATCGCCACGATCTGCGCCTGATGCTGCGGCGGCTGCAGTTCAATGCATTGGATGCCAGGCGGGCTCTCGGCCTGTTCCGTCGCCTTCTATGGCGGCTCCAACATCCGAGGGATTGACCGGGGCAGCACCTCCGTAATACGGCTCCCGCGATTGGCTCCAGGAGAACGGTCCAGGCCCTGCTACAGTCGGGGACAAGGGACCCAATCATGAAGCTCTCCCCTCTTCGGCTTTTGCAGGGCCCAGCTTGCGCACGTTCACACCACTGGCTTGGAATGGCAGCGACAGCGGTCTTCGCCTTCGCACTGCTGCGCGCTGCCGCAGGGCAGACGCCGGCCCCGCAGCAGCCGGACCAACCTGCGCCCGTAACGCCGGCAGCAACGGATGCGCCCCAGTCGACTCCGGCAAGTCCCGCACAGCCATCCCCTGCCGCGGCGCAGCAGGCGGCACCTTCTGCGGCGGCGGCGCAAGCAGCCGCAGTGACAACGCCCGCCTCGGCAACACAACCACCGGAAGCCTCAAAAGAGGAGGCGAAAGACGACGGCAAGTCCGGAGCGATCACCGAAGACGAGGTCAAGCAGCTTGTCATGGGGAAAACGCTCTACCTGCGGGACGGCTACCTGGACAGTTCTCTGAGCTTCGATGAACACGGAAAGTTGATTGGACATTCGCCGCAGGGATCGTACACGCTGAGCCTGGTCCAGATTGACAAGGTGCGTTTGTCGAAGCACAAGGTGGAGTTGACGGGCGCGCGTTATGGGCTGCATTTTCTGGGAGCGCGCGCGGATGAGGACCCCACGAAAGCTGTAGACAAGGTGCGCATCACGCCGAAGAAAAAAGTTCTGAAGATCACCATCGATCGCGAACTGGTGGTGACGCCGAAGAAGAAAAAGAAGAGCGAGAAAGCAAGTAGTGCGCCGGCGGACAAGAACGGAACACCGGCTGAATCGGCGACAACGGGATCGGCTGGGGCTGCTGCGGCGGGATCGGGCGAGACTGCAAGCAGCGCCGCTCCGGCAACGGAGAACAGCGATGAGGAAGACGCCAAGCGCGAGATGAACGCCGCGTCGGAGGGCGATCGACCCGCGGATGCCGCGAGCGTGACGACGACGACTTCTCCCGCTCATGCGGCGCGGCTGCTGCGCCAAGCCATCGATCGCATCTTCGCGCCAGGACTGGATGATCGCATGATCGCCGCGATGCCGGATCTCTGGAAGCTCTACTACCAGGCGGTGGCAAAGCAGGCGGACTACCGGCCCAGCGACCCCGGAATCTATCGGCAAGCCACCGTCGACCAGAAGGCGAAGCTGCTCTCGACCTTCGAGCCGCCCTCGAATGCATTTGCGCAGGCGAGCGGGGTAGCGGGGATGGCGCTGTATCATGCTGTCATCGGGGCGGATGGCAAGCCGCAGGAGATCGTGGTGGGCCGGCCAATTGGTTTCGGGCTGGATGAAAGCGCCGCCGACACGATACGCAAAGCCAGTTTTCAGCCGGCCATGAAAGATGGAAAGCCGGTTCCGGTGGTTCTTGACCTGGTAGTGCAGTTTCGGATCTATTCGAAGCGAACCGACCAGGCGGCGAAGCCGGATGACGAAGCGACCAACTCTTCGCCCAAGCTTCCCGGGCCTTACAGCGTAGCGCACCAGTGAGCGAACAATTCCTCAAACTGATTCAGAAGGGCGCAGCGGCGGAGGTCGTCGAGGCCGTGCAGGCGGATCCAGCAGTGGTTGTTTACCGCGACGCGAACGATGTCTCGATGCTGCTGTGGGCGGTGTATGCGGGCCAGCCGGCGATTCGCGATTTTCTGAGGACACGGCTCGCCGCGGCCGATATTCCGCTGGATTTGTTTGAAGCGGCGGCGACCGGCGAGGAAGCGCGCCTGCAGGCGATCCTGAGCCAGAACGAGACGGCCGTGGAGGCTTTTTCGGGCGACGGATGGACGGCGCTGCATCTGGCCGCGGCCTTTGGAACGCCTCTGTCGGTGGCGACGCTGATCTTTCGCGGAGCGCGTGTGGATGTAGTGTCGAAAAACGGCCAGCGGAACCAGCCTTTGCACGCGGCGATGGCGCTGGCCAAGAACAGGTCGACGGTGGAGTTGCTGTTGACGAACGGCGCCGATCCCAATGCGACGCAGGCGGGCGGATTCACGCCGATTTTCTCGGCCGCGGCGGCCAATCGCCGCGACCTTGCTGAACTGCTGGTGAACAACGGAGCGAACCCGCATCATGCGAACGATGGGGGCAAGACTCCGGGGGATTTTGCGCGGCAGCATGGGCACGAGGAGCTGGCGACGTGGCTTGAGGGCCAGACCGCCGAAGTTGTCGATTGAGCGAAGTCCTATATCTTAGACGCGGCATCGTGCAACGGAGACTTGTGCAGGATTGGGATCCTGGCGGTGTTGGACACTGCGAGGATCCAGGGAGTACGGTGCGGAGTTTGTCGAACGCCCGTAATACAGCGTAAGACAAAGCGTAAGACGCTTGTAAGACCCGACCAAATTCGCGTCTGGCTCTGTCCTACACGGCAGTTTCACATCCGTTTGCAGGCGAATTACGTCTAACGCAGGCGAAAGGACGTAGGACACAATCGATACTGGACGCATGGCGGCGACGGAACTCTGGTCTTCCGCACTTGGGTCTCTGAATTCATTGCCCGCCGTGCATCCAAGAACTGTGCTCGTCTGGACGATTTCCCTTCTGAGTATTCTGTGCATGCTTCTGCGCCCACGCCGCATTGGCGAAGCGTGGTGGGTGTGCGGGGGCGCCGCTTTGTTGGCCGGGGCAGGGCTGATCCCTCTGCGGCAAGCGGGGCAGGCGGTGGCAGAGGGGCTTGACGTCTATCTTTTCCTGACCGGCATGATGATTCTTGCCGAGATGGCGCGCGAAGAGAGAGTCTTCGATTGGGCTGCCGGGATTGCCGCGGGGCATGCCCGGGGTTCGGCGCGGCGGTTGTTTCTGCTGGTCTATTGCGTGGGCATTGTGGTGACGGCCCTGCTTTCGAACGATGCGACGGCGGTGGTGCTGACGCCGGCGGTGCTGGCGGTGACGCGCAGGGTCAAGGCAGCGGCGAAGCCCTACCTGCTGGCGTGCGCGATGATTGCCAACGCGGCGAGCTTTGTCTTCCCGATTTCGAATCCGGCCAACCTTGTTGTCTTCGGACGGGGCATCCCGCCGCTGCTGCAATGGCTGCGCATCTTTCTTTTCCCCTCGATGGCAGCGGTCGGGTTGACCTATCTGTGCCTGCGCGCGCTGTCGCGGAAGGAGCTGCGGCGCCCGATCGAGGAGGAACTGGAGCCGGTGCACCTAAGCCGCGAGGGGAAGCTGGCACTGGCGGGGTTGTGGCTTGCGGCGGCGGCGTTGATCGGGGCTTCGGCCTTCGGACTCTCGCTGGGCCTGCCGACCTGCTGCGCGGCGGTGTTTGTGCTGATCGTGGTAACAATGCGCAACCACAGGATTGCGGTGAGCGTGATCAAGGGGGTTTCGTGGTCTGTGCTGCCGCTGGTGGCCGGCCTGTTTGTGATCGTGGAGGCGCTGGAGAATGTGGGGCTGAAGGAAGCGGGACTGGCGGGGCTGGCCCGGCTTGCGCATTTGCCCGAATGGCTTGCGAAGAGCGTATCGGCATTTGGCGTGGCGCTGCTGTCGAACGCGATGAACAACCTTCCCGTGGGTCTGATCAGCGGCGCGGCGATCGGGCACGCGCCGGAGCCGGGCCTGATGGCGCATGCGCTGTTGCTCGGGGTTGACCTGGGGCCGAATCTCTCGGTGACCGGCTCGCTGGCCACGATTCTGTGGCTGATTGCGCTGCGACGCGAGGGTGTAGAGATCACGGCGCGTGAGTTTTTCAAAGCTGGAGCGATCGCCATGCCGGTGGCGCTGCTGGGGAGCCTGCTGCTGCTGTGGAGCTAGGACGGCGCAGAGCTTCGCAGTCCTCAGGCAAAGCGCGGTGAAAGGCTCAGTGAAACGCCCGCGCCGCATACCGGGCGCCGGAATTCTGAATCTAATGACACAGGCAGCGGTAAGGTCTGCGGCAAGCTTCCGGCTGCGCGACAGGGAGCGGGCGGGCGCCGCTGAATTCTCAGCCCGCGAGCCGCCAGCGCTTCCCGAGTCTCTGATTCGAAAACCGGGGCAGCCGGAGCTGTGAGGCTAGGCGGTGTCGGGGGTTGGCGGCGGCTCCCAGAGCTCGACGCGGTTGCCTTCGGGGTCCTGGATCCAGGCGAAGCGGCCGTAGGGATGGTCTTCGCGCTTAGGATCGATGGGAATGCCCTCGGCGCCGAGCTGATCGAGGAGCGCATCGAGGTCGTCGACGCGGAAGTTGACCATGGCCTGCTGGGCGCCGTGCCCGAAGTAGCCGGAGTCGGCGGGGAAATAGGAAAAGACGGTCATGCCGAAGGATTCGGGGCCGTCGAAGGCGAGTGCGCCGCCTTCCTGTTCGGGGATGCCGAGATACTTGGCGTACCAGGCGGACAACGCGCCGGGATCGCGGGCCTTGAGAAAAACTCCTCCGACTCCAACCGCACGCGCCATGATTTATTCCTCCTGCCGCATGAGCTCGTCGAGCTTGGGCTTATGTTTGGCTTGACGCCCGGTGCGAGGCTGGTCCTGGAGCACGCGGGCGGGTTTGGGTTGACCGACGCGTTCGCGGGCATTGGCCTTAACGGCTTTGGCCGCGGAGAACTTTGCCGGCTTGCGTTTCGGCATGGCAAGGATGAGTATGGAATAGTTTGAGCCGAAGCGAAAGGACTTCAAGTTCGACGCAAGGGAAATTTTGAAGGCGGAGCCGGGGATTCGGGCGATGCCGCAATGGATGGGCAGTACTGGAGTCAGGAGTCGATGGAAGAACGGGAGTTTTTCAACGAGACGACGGAATTGCGAGTGCACATGCTGACTTGCCCGAAGTGCGGGCAGGCGGCGGAGTACAAAGTGAACTGGGTGGTGCGGCGCAAGAAGACGCAGCTGCCGCGGCATGCCGATGAGCGGGACCGAGCGCGCTTTGCGAAGGCGCAGTCGTACATGGTGCGGCGCGACGACAAGCTGGCGTGCACGAATATCCGCTGCCGGAAGCCGTTCGAGATTACGACGCTGCAGTCGCTGGCGTTCCTCATGGAGTGAGGGACGGTCTTTGAGGGGCGATTCCGGCGCGCCGCGGCGCAGGAGTAGCAAAGCGCTGGTGGGCTGTGATTGAATCGAAGGGTGAGCGGCCCGGGCCGGCAAGGCCAAAAAACGCGGGCGCGTTTGGAGACGGACGATGGCGAATTCCCTGCTTCCCCCGGAAGAGCAACACCTCACCCCCGACCAGGTGGAAGCGCTGGACAAGCGGCGCGACCTGGGGCACACGTTTCTGGTGATCGCGGGCCAATTCTCGGTGGTAGCGACGGTGCTGCTGCTGTGGGTCGGGCAGGATCTGAAGTACTCGCCGGGGTGGGCGCATCCGATGTTCTACTACTTCGTGCTGGCGCTGTGCCTGATTGCGGGATTCGGTGTAGCCGGGCTGGTGCTGCGGCGTGGCTCGCCGCGGATTGACTGAGGCTTTTCGGCACGGCTGAAGCCGCGCCAAGCTTCCGCGTCAGCCTATTCGAGAACCAAAGCAGGTCGTTCGACCCGTTGGGCGGGGTCGCTTCCCATCCTTGCGACCAAAGTCGGGTCACAAGTGGGCACCCGGCTTCCCGGGGCCTTCAAAGCGGGATCTTCCGCAATCGCAGGACCCGCCTGGCTCTAAGCCATGCTTTTTCAGAGCGCTGCTTCAAACGGCCTTGGCTTGGGGAGCGGTTTGGAGCCGCTGGCTGCATTGCGGCTGCAGGCAACGAGGAAACGTTATAGCCTAGAGTCTGGAGATGGTGGCCGCTTCTACAATTGCCGCGCCGGTAAGCCTGACCGACAGCCATGGCCGGGTGATCCGGGATTTGCGGGTTTCGATCACGGACCGGTGCAACTACAAGTGTGTCTATTGCCGGACGGGCGAGCTGGGAGCGCAGTATCCGGAGCTTGGGATTGGCGAGTATCTGCGGCTCATCCGGCTTTTTGTGGAGCTGGGGATCGAGAAGGTCCGGCTGACGGGCGGCGAACCGCTGCTGCGAAGCGGGCTGGTGGAGCTGATTGGCGAGCTGGCAAAGCTGAAAACGCTGGACGGGACACCGCTGGATCTGGCGCTGACAACCAATGGGCACCTGCTGGAGAAGATGGCGCCGGAGCTGAAGGCGGCGGGATTGCAGCGCGTGACGGTGAGTATGGACGCCGTGGACGCGGGGACGTTTGAGCGCATCACGCGGGTTCCCGGCAGCTTCAAGAAGGTGCTTGGCGGGGTTCGGGCGGCGCGACGGGCAGGGCTGACGCCGCTGAAGATCAATTGCGTGCTGCTGCGCGGGTTCAACGACGACCAGGTTGAGAGCTTCGCGCGATTTGCGCGAGAAGAAGACGTGGCGGTGCGGTTCATTGAGTTCATGCCTCTGGAAGAGGGACGGCTGTGGACGCCGGAGATCGTGGTGCCGCTGCGGGAGATCGTGGAACGGATCAGGCGGGTAATGCCGATGGAACCGCTGCCGCAGCGGGATGCGAGCGAGACGGCGCGGCGCTATGGATTTGGGGATGGGCGGGGCGAGATCGGGATTATCGCGCCGGTGACCGAGGCGTTCTGCGGGGCGTGCAGCCGGGTGCGGCTAACGTCGGATGGAAAGATCCGGACGTGCCTGTTTTCGCAGGTGGAGCACGATCTCTACGGGCGAATGCGGGCGGGCGAGAGCGAGGACGAACTGCGCCGCTACATAGCGCAGACGGTGCAGGGCAAGGAGGCGCGCCACCACATAGGCGAGCCGGGATTCCTGAAGCCGTCGCGGTCGATGGTGCACATCGGCGGCTGATTGCATAAGGCGCAAAAAACCAACGTCATTACTTCGGTGCAATTCGCGCGTCGAAGCGCGTCAACGTGTGCCAGAATTCAGAAAGGCAGATCAGGAAAAGCCGTATCCGCCTGGCGATGTTCGGGGGGCGCCGGTTCCTGAATTGAGTTGACACCGCGAAGACCGCCAGGAAGCAGCTTTCCGGCTACGAGGCGAAGCTGCGGCTCCCCCATGATGAACAAGACCGAGGAACGAATTCCCATCGACGACCTGCTGGTGTTTCACCAGCTGGCGCGCTCATTGACGTCGAGCTTCGACCTGGACACGATTCTGCGCACCATCCTTGATCACATGGAGCGGTTTATTCACGCCGACCTGTGGAGCCTGTTGATGCTGGACGAGGCGCGGCAGGAGCTTTACTACGCGATTGCGGCGGGCGGAGAAGAAGCCGCGCTGCGCGACCTGCGCGTGAAAGTTGGCGAGGGTGTGGCGGGCTGGGTGGTCGAGCATGGGGAGACGCTGATTGTTCCGGAGGAAGAGAACGACCCGCGGCTGAAGGCGCGGGGGACGGCGAGCCAGGCGAAGATTCGTTCGGTGATCGCGCTACCGCTGCGAGGACGCAAGGGCACGCAGGGGGCCATCGAGATCGTGAACCCGCGCGCGGACCAGTTGATGAGCGACTACACGATCGCCTTCCTGCATATCCTGGCGGATCACGCAGCGATCGCGATCGAGAATGCGCGGGACGTAGCGCACATTCAGCAGTTGACGATCACCGATGACACGACGGGCCTGTTTAACGTACGGCACCTTTATGACGTGCTGGGGCGTGAGCTGGAACGCTGCGAGCAGGTTCCGGTGAGCCTGGCGTTTCTGGATCTTGACCGCTTCAAGCAGGTGAATGATGTGCATGGTCACCTGATTGGGAGCGAGCTGCTGTCGCGGGCGGGGCGAAGGCTGCAGCAGTTGAGCCGCCCGCAGGACCTGTGCTTTCGCTACGGGGGCGATGAATTCGTGGTGGTGATGCCGAATACGACTGCCCGCGACGCTTCAGAGCAGATCACGACCCTGCACCAGAAACTGACGGCGACGCACTTTCGCATGAGCGGCAACGTGGAACTGAGCGTGAGCTCAAGCGTAGGGCTGGCGACGGCGCCGGATGACGGCGCGACGATTCACACCGTGATCGGGGTGGCCGATGCGCGGATGTATGACGTGAAGACGGACGGGCGGGGGCGGGTGCGCGGAGCGTAGCTCAGCGCCTGAGCAGCAAAATCCACCGAATAAGACCCGGGCGCCGTGAGACGATGTCGTCTCAGGAAGGCCGTGCTTTGCGTTGCCGCTGAGCGCGCGGCTCTTCAATTTTCGGAGAAGACTTTTGGCACGAGAGATCATTCGCACGGCGGACGCGCCAGCTGCGCCACCTACCTACAGCCAGGCGGTGCGAGCCGCGGGACTGGTGTTTGTTTCCGGCATTGCACCGCAGGATCCGGCGACGGGAAAAGTCATCGGCGAGACGATCCAGGAACAGACGCGGCAATGCCTGACGAATATCTCCGCAATTCTGAAAGCCGCGGGCACATCGCTGGAACGCGTGGTGAGCGCGACGGTGATTGTGCTGGAGGAGTCGGATTTTGCCGGCATGAACGAGGAGTGGGTGAAGTGGTTTCCCAAGGATCCGCCTGCGCGGCAGGGAGCGAAGATGCCGGTGAGGGTCGCCGGCATGAAGGTCTCGATTGCGGTGATTGCCGAGGATGGGACAGGCAGCCGGAAATAGGGCATTGGGTCGACCCCGCGACTCCGATTGCCGGGATGAGAGACTGCGACAACCGGCAGCGGAATTGAGGCCGGTTGGCCGGTGTGCAAGAGCCGGGCTTCGCTATTCGCTATTTTGTTTTTCGGCGATGTGTTCGAGCTGATTGCGCCAATCGAGAGACTCGACGAAGGCGGGAGACTCGCGCCAACCGGGCTGGACGATGACGTGGAGCTGGAGGTAGACGCGAGTGCCGAGGAGGGACTCGATCTGCCTGCGGGCTGCAGTGCCGATGTCCTTGAGCTTGGCGCCGCCTTTTCCGATGAGGATGGCTTTCTGGCCGTCGCGCTCGCAATAGATGGCGGCGGCGATACGGGTTAGAGGGAGCTTGGGCTCGGGCTTTCCCTTTCCAGGTTTGGGCGACTGGCCGGCCGGCTCTTCGTAGCGCTCAATCACAACCGCGGATGCATAAGGCACTTCTTCACCGGTGGCGACGAGGATGCGCTCGCGGATCAGCTCGGCGACCATGAAGCGCATGGGCTGGTCGGTGTACTGGTCCTTGGGGTAGTAGCGTTCGCCGTTGGGAAGCTTATCGACGATTTTGCGAACGAGGAGCTCGAGGCCGTCGCGCTTGAGTGCGCTCACAGGGATGACTTCGGCGAAGGGATATTGCCGGGTGAGGGTCTCAATGAGAGGAAGCAGCAGGTCTTTTGCGACCAGATCGATCTTGGTGAGGACGAGGTAGACGGGGCAGTCGAGGCCGCGGATGAGGGAGAAGAGGAACTCGTCTTCGCTGGATGCGGCGTGGGCGCCTTTCTTTTTCGGGTCAAGTTGGGCGTGGGTGGAGACGTCGCCGGGATCGGCAGCCGCTTCGAGCTGGATGCGGCGGCTGGCATCGACGAGGACGAGGACGAGGTCGCGGGTCTCGAGGGCTTGGTGGACTTCCTGGAGCATGCGCCGGTCGAGGTGGGTGGTGGGCTTGTGAACGCCCGGCGTATCGACAAAGACGACTTGCGCGGCGGGATGGGCGCCTTTGCGGGCAGCCACTTCGACGACGCCGGCGATGCGGTTGCGCGTGGTCTGCGGCTTGGCGGTGACGATAGCGACTTTTTCGCCGGCGAGGGCGTTGAGCAGGGTGCTCTTGCCGGCGTTGGGGCGGCCGAGGATGGCGACGAAGCCTGAGCGCAAAGGGGGATGCTCCTGAGAGGAGTGTAGCGCGGAGGGGTGCCCGCAGTTCGCAGCGTTCAGTTGTCAGTTCGCAGAAAAGGCGGCAGAGGCTGGGGCTACTTCAGCGAACTCATGTCGATGACGAAGCGATACTTCACATCCTGCTTCAGCATGCGTTCGAAGGCCTCGTTGATCTTCTGCATGGGGATCACCTCCACGTCGGCGGTGATCTTGTGGCTGCCGCAGTAGTCGAGCATTTCCTGGGTTTCCGGCATGCCGCCGATCATGGAGCCGGCAATCGACACGCGTTTGGCAATCAGAGAAAAGACGCTGACCGCGGGAGGTTTCTCGGGCAATCCGACCAGCGTCATGGTGCCGTCCTGCTTCAGCAAGGCAAGATAGGGATCGAGCTCATGCGGCGCCGAAGCGGTATCGAGGATGAAGTCGAATGTTCCCGCGTGCGCTTTCATCGCGTCGGCATCGGTGGACACGACCACCTCGTTGGCGCCCAGCTTGAGCGCGTCTTCCTTCTTTTTGAGGGAGGTGGTCAGCTGCACGGTGTGTGCGCCGAAGGCGTGCGCGAACTTCAGTCCCATGTGGCCCAATCCTCCCAACCCCACGATGCCGACTTTCTTGCCGGGCCCGACCTTCCAATGGCGGAGCGGCGAATAGGTGGTGATGCCGGCGCAGAGCAGTGGCGCAACCGCGGCCAGGTCGAGATGAGCCGGCACGGTATGGGCAAAGCGCTCGTCGACGACGTAGTTGTTTGAGTAGCCTCCCATGGTGATCGAGCCGTCGACGCGGTCCTTGTTGGCATACGTCAGAGTCGCGCCTTCGTTGCAGAAATGCTCTTCGCCGCTGGTACAGGGCGGGCACTTGCGGCACGAATCCACAATCACGCCAACCGCTGCAATGTCTCCTGGTTTGAATTTTTTGACGGCGTTGCCGACGCCTGTCACCTTGCCGACGATTTCGTGGCCGGGCACCAGGGGATACATCGACACGCCCCACTCATTGCGCGCCATGTGCAGGTCAGAGTGGCAAACGCCGCAGTAAAGGATCTCGACCGTGATTTCAGTAGGGCCGGGCTCGCGGCGCGAAAAAGCAAAGGGCGCAAGGGGCGACTTTGCGTCCGATGCGGCATAACCTTTTGAAGCTGGCATGTGTAGTCCTTTCCGGAGACGAGTCTAAATCACGCAAGCCGAGTGATTCAGGCTTCGAGCGCGCTGCAACCGTCAGTTTTCTGTGAATTCTGCCGCTCGGAATTCAGGGCCGCATCGCGGATGCAACGCGCGGGATGCCCTGAAGGTCAGCCGTGAACTCAACCGCCTCGAATCCGGCGGAGCGCAGCAGCGTTTCGATCGCGCGCACCTGCGTGAAGCCGATTTCAAGCAGAAGGAAGCCGCCTGAAACGAGCGCGGCGAATGCCGGTGGAATAAGGCGCCGGTAAACGTCGAGGCCATCGGGACCGGCGAAGAGAGCAAGTGCCGGTTCGTAGTCGCGCACCTCTACGCTGAGTGATTCGCGATCGTTGGAGGGGATATAAGGCGGATTGGAAGCAACGATGTCGAAGTGTTCGCCGGCGACCGGCGCAAGCAGATCGCCCCGCAGGAAGCGGATGCGGTGGGCGAAGCCGGTGCGCTGGGCGTTTTCTCGCGCGATATCGAGGGCGCTCGCAGAGCGATCGGTCGCCGTTAGCCGCGCACTCGGGCACTCATGGGCCAGTGCGATGGCAATGGCTCCGGAACCGGTTCCGACATCGACGATGCGCGGCTTGAGAAAGAGCGGCAGGATATCGATAACCTTTTCGACGAGATGTTCCGTCTCAGGGCGAGGAATGAGGACATCCGGCGTGACGCGGAACGGCAGCCCGTAGAACTCGCATTCGCCGGTGATGTACTGGATCGGCTCGCCGCGGCCGCGCCGCTCGACGAGGCTCCAATAGCCCACGGCGCGGCATCCAGCAAATGGTTCGTCGCGGTGGGTCAGCAGCCAGGCGCGGTTTTTCCCGATCGAATGCAGCAGCAGGGTTTCCGCATCCCGCCGCGCTTTTTCGGGGTGCGGACCTGACTCCAGTTGCGCCGCAGCGCGCTCGAGCCACTCGCGCAGGGTCATCAGGCGGCCTGGCTGTCTGCCTTCAGCTGCTCGGCCTGGTAATGCGCGATCAACGCGTCGACGATGGGTTGCAGGCGGCCTTCCATCACCAGGTCGAGCTGGTGCATCGTGAGGCCGATGCGATGATCGGTCAACCGGTTCTGGGGAAAGTTATAGGTGCGGATCTTCTCGCTGCGATCGCCGGAGCCAACCTGCGACTTGCGCGCCGCGGCCAGCTCCGCGTTCTGGCGCTCCTGTTCCACCTCATAGAGGCGCGAGCGCAGGACGCGCATGGCCTTTTCGCGGTTCTTGATTTGCGATTTCTCGTCCTGGCAGCTGACAACTGTGTTCGTGGGCAGGTGGGTGATGCGCACAGCCGAGTACGTTGTGTTTACCGATTGGCCGCCCGGGCCCGACGAGCAGAACGTGTCGATGCGGATATCCTTGGCCTCGATCTTGATATCCACTTCCTCGGCTTCGGGGAGCACGGCGACGGTGACCGCGGAAGTATGCACGCGCCCCTGTGTTTCGGTTGCCGGCACCCGTTGTACGCGATGCACGCCCGACTCCCACTTCAGCTGCGAGTAGACGCGGTCGCCCTCGATAATCGCAATCACTTCCTTGTAGCCGCCCACGCCGGACTCGGAGAGCGACATGACTTCAACCTTCCAGCGGTGCTGCTCGGCGAACTTCGAGTACATGCGGAAGATTTCGGCAGCGAAGAGCGAAGCCTCGTCGCCGCCAGTGCCGGCGCGGATCTCGAGGATTACGTTCTTCTCGTCGTTCGGGTCTTTGGGCAGCAGCAGCACCTTCAGTTCTTCTTCGAGGGCGGACTGGCGCGGCTGGAGCGAAGCAATCTCCTCCTCGGCCATGGCGCGAAGGTCCGGGTCCGGCTCGGCCAGCATGGCGCGCGCGTCCTCGAGCCCCTGGCGGACCTGCTTCAGCTCGCGAAACTTCTCGACCGGCTCTTCGATCTCGCGCAGAGCCTTTGCTGTCTTGGTGTATTTCTCGTGGTCGTTGATGACTTCGGGCAGCGCGAACTGCGATTGGAGTTCGCTATAGCGCTGATCCATTTGTTCAAGGCGATCGAGCATGGGGCCCTCCGGGCGATCAGACTCTCTGGTTTTTCAGGTTCGGGATAGCAATTGACAGAACGAGTATGTGCGGCGGGCGCCGCTAGAGAAGGGCCGGAATGGGGTGGTGGAACAACATGCCGCTGGTTCTATTCTAGCGCGAAGGGCGACATCTTCGCCGCGGCGAACCCTGAAAGCCACCCGCTCGTCACGCCTTCGGTCTGGGGTTGACGGTATAGTGCAGAATATCGTTTCAGGAGGATGCGTGAGACTCAGGCAAGTTGCGGCAGTGCTGACGGCAGTCGTGGGATTGGCGGCGGGGGCGCGGGGCCAGGCGCTTAAAGGCATCGAAACCACCGATCTGGATCGCAGCGTGAAACCCTGCGACAACTTCTACGACTTCTCGAATGGTTCCTGGCGCAAGCAGAATCCGATTCCCGCCTCGATGGATCGCTGGAGCCGGCGCTGGAAAGCGGGCGAGGACAACAAGGACCAATTGCGGGTGATCCTCGACGATCTCGCCGCAACGCCCGATCACCCCGCGGGAAGTCCCGCGCAGCTGACTGCCGACTTCTACAAAGCCTGCACGAACACCAAGGCGATCGACGCCGCCGGCATCACGCCTCTCAAGCCGTCTCTTGAAGCCATCGACCGGATCCACGACGCGGCCGGTCTGCAGAAAGAGATTCGCGACCTGAGTGTCGCCGGGATCATGGTTCCCTTTACCTTGAACGGCACGCAGAATATCCACGCTCCCACCGACGTGATCGGCGACGTAGGGGCAGGCGGCCTGGGGCTTCCCGACCGCGACTACTACCTGAAGCCGGACAAACGCTTTGCCGATGCGCGTGCCGCGTATGTGATTTATGTGGCCAAGCTCTTCACCCTGGCAGGGGCGAGCGAAAGCGAAGGAAAGGCCGCGGCGCAGACGGTAATGACCTTTGAAACTGCACTCGCAAAGGCCTCGCTCGACAACGTCGCCCTGCGCGATCCGCAATCTACCGACCACATCGCCAATCTGGACTCGCTGCAAAAGATGGCGCCGCACTTTGACTGGGCGGCCTACCTGGCGAACGCCGGCATTCAGCCCGGGGTGCTGAACATCGATCAGCCGGAGTTCATGGCGGAGGTGGAGCGCCAGCTGGTTTCGACGCCGCTGGCCGACTGGAAGACCTACCTGCGCTGGCAGCTGATCAATAGCCGGGCTGACAACCTTTCGCAGCCTTTCGTCGACGCGCATTTCAACTTCTACCAAGAGCAGCTTGCCGGGGTCGGCGAGCTGAAGCCGCGCCCCACGCGCTGCGCCGAGCAGACCGATGCGCTCCTGGGCGAAGCGCTGGGCCAGGAGTACGTGAAACGTTATTTCCCGCCCGAAGCCAAGCAGCGGGCCACGAAACTGGTCGCCAACGTCCTGTCGGCGATGCACGACTCGATCGAGAACTCAGACTGGATGACCCCCGAGACGAAGCAAAAAGCGCTGGCGAAGCTGGCAGCCTTCAACGTGAAGGTGGGGTATCCCGATAAGTGGAAGGACTACTCAAGCGTCAAGATTGACAGCGCGCACTACTTCGACGATGTGGAATCGGCGTCGCGTTTCCTGGTGGCCGATAACCTGTCGACGATCAACAAGCCGGTCGATCGATCGCGCTGGGGCATGACGCCGCCCACCTCGAACGCCTACTACGATCCGCTGCTCAACGAGATCGTTTTTCCGGCGGGCATCCTGCAACCGCCGGCTTTCAGCATCGACTACACCGATGCCGTCAATTACGGGGCGATCGGGGTCGTGATCGGGCACGAAGTTTCGCACGGTTTCGACGACCAGGGCGCGAAATTTGACGGAACCGGCAAGCTGGAAAACTGGTGGACTCCGGCGGATCTTGAGAAGTTCCAGGCGCGGACCGCGTGCGTGGCGCACCAGTTCGACGGCTACCGGATCGACGGCCCCGACGATATACACATCAACGGCAAGCTGGTTCTCGGCGAGTCGATCGGCGACCTGTCGGGGCTGAAGATCGCTTATCTCGCGTTCAAGAAGACCGCGCAGGGGCAATCGATGGAGAAGGTCGATGGATTCACGCCGGACCAGCAGTTCTTCATCGCGTGGGGGCAATTCCGCGGCGACGAAACGCGACCGGAGACGCAGAAGCTGATGGTGCAGGGCGACCCGCACCCGGTTGCGAAATACCGCGTGCTCGGTCCGCTCTCGAACTTTCCGCCGTTTGCGGAAGCATTCTCATGCAAGGCTGGCTCGGCGATGGTGCGGCCGGAGGCGGAGCGCTGCGTGGTGTGGTAAGGGGCTCGCATCGAGGAAGAAATTCACGACCCGCAGGCCGTCGATCACCCGGCGCCAATTCCAATCTTCAGAAGCACTCGATGTGATCGCAGGCGTTCATGAGCGGCATCTGCAGATTCGACTGGTGGTCGGGATCTGAGTAGATGGTGATCGTCGCGGTCTTGTAGTCCTCGGGCTTGGCCGTCATGATGTTGGGCACAAACGTCTGCGGGTTGCGGTCGTAGAGGGGGAACCAGGTGCTCTGGATCTCGACCAGCACCGTGTGTCCGGCCTTGAACACATGATCCACATCGTGCAGGCTGAACTTGTATTCGCGCACCGAGCCGGCACGCAGGGGGGCCGGCTTCTCGAAGCTGGTCAGGTAGCGTCCGCGGAAGATCTCGGCGTTGGTCATCAGCTGGTAGCCGCGCATCTTCGCGTCGGGGTCGTCCTCAGGGTACTGGTCGATCAGCTTGACGACCATGTCGTTGTCAGTACCGGTGGTCGCGGCGAAGATATCCGCCATCACCTCGCCAGTCACGATCAAGTCTTTCTTGAGCACCGGCAGCTTCCACACGGCAACGTCTTTGCGATCGGTGACGAAGCGCTGGTCCTCAGTAAGCCAGTTGAACCATTGCGATCCTTCAGAGTAAGTGGGTTGAATCGGCCGGTGGCGATAGGGGACCGGGTTGGCCGGGTCGCTCACGTAGCTCGTATTCTGCTGGGTCGTGGGGCTGTTCCAGCTGAGCTTTCCGCCGCCGTTGAGATAGAGCCCGGTTGGTTCAGACTTCACCGGGGGAAAGTGCGAGTAGTACTTCCAGGTATTCGACCCAGTCTGGAAGCTTGCCGTGTCCTGCAAGTTGAATCCGGTTTCATCCTTCAGATAGTGGCCAAAAAAACTGGCCTCGATCTGCGCGCGGAACTGGTTGCCGATGGGCGCGCCGTAGTCAACGTTTCCCAGGTGGCGCGACGAGGAAGACCAATAGCCGTGGCGCCATGGCCCCAGGGCAAGAAAGTTTTCGTGGTCGGCATCGAAGGGCTCCAGGGTTGAATACTCTTCCTGCGGGCCGTACATATCTTCCTGGTCGTAATAGCCGCCCACGCTGAGCGTCGGGACGGTTACGGCGTGCAGGTCGTTCTCCACAGCGCGCGAGGACCACACCGTGTCATAGGACGGATCGTCGATGAAGAGCTTCCACGTGGGCAGCATCTTCGAACCCGACTTCTTCACGTCTTCGGCAAAGCTGCCGCGCTCCAGGAAAAAGTCGTAGCCGTCGCGAGGGTTTCCGCTTTTGTCTTTTCCATAGCTTACCTCGCTGTTTTCTTTGCTCGACTCCATGCCCATCACGTAGTCGTACCCGTAGCTCTGGCGGAAGGCCCCGTTATGGAAGAAGTCATCGCCCATCCACACATCAATCATGGGAGCCTGCGGCGAAATCGCCTTTACGGCCGGATGGGGATCGATGCCCGCCATCATCGCCAGGAACCCGGGATAGCTGGTGCCGACGACGCCCACGCGGCCGTTGTTGCCGGGAACATTCTTGATCAGCCAATCCACGGTGTCATACGTATCGGTGCTTTCGTCGATGGCCTTGGGATCATGATGATTGGCCAGCGGCCGGCTCATGACGAACTCACCCTCGCTCTTGAATCGGCCGCGGATATCTTCAGCCACGTAGATGTAGCCGTCACGGGCCAGCTCCGGCCGCTGCGCCGAAAACGACGCGCGCGTGGTTCCATCGACGCCGTAGGGCGTGCGCTGCATGAGAATCGGCAGCGGCGCGGCGATGTCCGCGGGCTTCAAGATGACCGCGTGCAACTTCACGCCATCGCGCATCGGGATCATCGCTTCGCTGCGCTGATAGTCGTGAAAGACGTGGCGCACGGGCTCGCCGGTGCGCCGGTAGGTTTCGACTTCATTGCCTGCGCGCTCTTCGCCGCCGACAGCAGCGGAGGTTGCGTGGCCGCCGGCATCCAGAGTGAACTCAATGGTCATGCGCCCGCCTGCGGCGGCGAAGCGCGTTGCCGATATCGGCATCAGCTCCGTTGGAACCCGGCGGAACGACTCCATCATCAGCTTGCCGTCCCGCGGGTAGAAGCTGAGCGGCGTATCGGGTTCGGCCGGGTTGGTATATTCCCCCGCCAGCGCCTGCAGCTGCGCCGGTGCGGGCTGCTGGGCGGCAGCGCGGGGAGCGATGGCGGAGATGGGAAGAAGGAGGGCGAAACACAGGCAGGGAATGGCAGAACGATGAACCAAGAAACGGGACCTCCTGAATTGCTAGTGCATGTGGCCTTGGTGGCTCACGCTGCTCGACATCTCCTCCATCGGCACCACGCAGCCCTCCAACTCGCCGCACCCGATGTGTTCAAACTGCACGGTGGTATGGCTGATGTGGAAGTGATCGCGGAGCACATGGTTGAGCTTGACCAGAATACATGCGCTCTCTGACGGAGGGATATCGGCGATAGTCACATGGCAGGCAAGCGCGCTTGACTGCGAGCCGAGGCACCATACATGCAGGTCGTGCACGTTGACCACGCCCTCCACCGCCTCCATGCGGGTGCGAATCTCGTTCAGAGAGATTCCACGCGGGGTGCCTTCGAGCAGGATATTCAGGGTTTCGCGCACGATGCCGACGCTCGACCACAGAATCAGGGCGGCAATGAGCAGCGACAGCACCGGGTCAATCCAGTTCTGTTCAGTGAATAGAATGCCCGCGCCCCCGGCAATAACGGCGGCGGTGGAAAGCGTGTCGCCGGCCATGTGGAGGAAGGCGCTGCGGAGGTTGACGTCGCGGGCCACGCCCCACAGGAGCGCGGCGATAGCGCCGTTCATGACCACGCCGGCGGCGGCGACCAGCATCATGACTTTAGGCTGCACCACCACGGGGGCGCTCAGGCGGTGAATCGCCTCAATCCCGATCCACAGCGAAATGAAGATCAACGTCGCCGCATTGAGAAACGCAGCGAGAACGCCGGCACGCTGATATCCGAAGGTCTTGGAGTCGTTCGCCGGCCGGGATTGGAAGTAAACGGCGGCGAAGCTGAGCAGGAGGGCCAGAAAATCGGAGACGTTGTGGCCGGCCTCCGAGAGCAGAGCCAGGGAGTGGGCTCGCAGTCCAGCAATAAACGTGACCGCAACGTAGGCCAGGGTAGCGATCAGCGAGAAGCGGAGAACGGACTGCGTCCGGGTTGCGCCGGGTCCCGAGGGCGCCGCATGGACATGCATAGGTCAAGTGTAATCGGGCTTCGGATTCCGCGCGAACCGCGCCAGGCTCAGCCTGTCTGGGGGGATTGCTGTTGATGAGCGGCAGCCTGCTGCGCCAGCGTTCCCGCCGACATTTCGGAGAGGGCCACGCGCAATCCCGACCACTCTTCGGCCACGACGATGCTGTTCTGGGGGCTTCCGGGCAAGTAGCGGACGGAACAGGGAAAACCGGCCCGCACTTCCGCGGGGTCAACAATGTCGCGCATCAGGGTGATGTCCTGCGAGCACTCATACTCCACGCCGCCGATGCGATAGCTATATTCCAGCCAGGTGAGCGTGCGATCTTCCTCGCCCGGCATGGTGCGGACATCCAGGAGCATGCCGTCGACGACGCGCCCGATCATGGCCAGCTGCAGGCGCCGCGCGCGCTCGATCTCTTCGGGCGTCGGCCGGCGGCGGTTGTAGAGCCAGAAGGCGTATGCGGCCGCAGCCGCCACCATGGCAAGGCCGGCAGCAGTCTCCCATGTACTTGGCTTCAGGAGAGTCATTCGGAGTGAACTCCCAACGCGGAGTTCCATCTCAAGAATAACGCAGGTGCAATCTCCGCGCGCCGAACAACCCGCACGAAGGTGTTAACTCCAGGTGAACGATTGGCCGCATGGCCCGATTCTGGTGTTGACAAGACGCGCTCGCTCGACCGGTTCTATACTCGCCCAGAAGGGTTCACCGATTTCCGGACCCAAAGGAGCGTGTAATGAAGGTGGGTGTTCTCGGGTCAGGAGATGTGGCCAAGGCGTTGGCCGCAGGGTTCCTCAAGCATGGCCATACAGTGATGGTCGGCTCGAGATCGCC
The DNA here is from genome assembly GCA_035508975.1 of Occallatibacter sp. Taxonomy (GTDB): domain Bacteria; phylum Acidobacteriota; class Terriglobia; order Terriglobales; family Acidobacteriaceae; genus Telmatobacter. Next base: position 44,328 of record DATJMC010000005.1, on the reverse strand, counting down.
GGAGAAACTGGCCGAGTGGTCTGCAGCCAACAAGGGGGCCTTGACAGGCACGTTCGCCAAGGCAGCCGAGTTTGGCGAACTGGTGGTGCTCGCCGTCAAAGGGACCGCGGCAGCGGAAGCCTTGCGACTGGCCGGAGCGGCCAGCCTGAACGGCAAGCCCGTGCTCGACGCATGCAACCCCATCGCCGAAGTTCCGCCCGTGCACGGCGTCCTGAAATTCTTCACCACGCATGACGAGTCGCTGATGGAGCAGTTGCAACGCGAATTCGCGGGGGCTCACTTCGTCAAGGCCTTCAACTCGGTCGGCAGCGCCTGCATGGTCAATCCGCAGTTTTCTGGGGGAATGCCCACCATGTTCATCTGCGGCAACAACGAAGGGGCGAAGAAGACGGTGGCGCAGGTCTGCGCGCAGTTCGGCTGGGAAGTGGCCGATATGGGCGCAGTGGAGGCAGCCCGGGCGATCGAGCCGCTGTGCATGTTGTGGTGCATTCCCGGCTTCGTGCGCGCCGACTGGACGCACGCCTTCAAACTGCTGCAGAAGTGACCTGCAGCGCGCCGCAAAATGCAGGCAAGGAGATTGCCGATGAGCACAACTGCTGCAACCGCCGCCAAAGAGATAGCAACCAAACCGCTCCTGGTGCGCCGTGCCGCGGTGCTTGGCGCGGGCACCATGGGATCGCGTATCGCCGCGCACCTGGCCAACGCGGGCATCCCTGTCCTGCTGCTCGACATGGTGCCGGCCGGCGAGGGCGGACGCAGCCGCCTGGCTGTGGGGGCACTGGCGGGGCTCGCCAAGGCGAAACCCGCGGCGTTTTACGAGTCTTCGGTTGCAGCACTCATCACTCCCGGAAACTTTGAAGACGACCTTCCCAGGCTCGCGCAGTGCGACTGGGTCATCGAAGCCGTTGCTGAAAACCTCGACATCAAGACCGCGCTGCTCAAGCGCGTCGCGCCGCACCTGGCTCCGCAGGCGGTGCTCACCACCAACACCTCAGGGCTGCCGGTGAGCAAAATCGCCGCCGGGTTCAGCGGCAAGCGCGATCGCTTTTTCGGAACCCATTTCTTCAACCCGCCGCGCTACATGCGCCTGCTGGAAATCATCGCGACCGGGGAAAGCGATCCCGCTCTGGTCAGCGCCTTCGCGGCCTTCGCCGATCGGATGCTCGGCAAGCAGATCGTCTTCGCCAACGACACGCCGAACTTCATCGCCAACCGGATTGGCGTTTTTGTCAGCTTTACCGCCGCGAATCTCATGCTCGAGCAAGGCCTCACGATTGAAGAAGTAGACGCCTTGACCGGCCCTGCAATCGGCTGGCCACGCACCGGGATCTTTCGACTGGCAGACATGGTCGGCATCGACATCCTCGCCCATGTCGCGGCAAACTTCCCGCAAGGCGCCACGCCCGGCCGTTTCACCGAGATCCTGGCCGAAATCGTCAAACGCGGCTGGCTGGGCGACAAATCTGGCCAGGGTTTCTACAAAAAGAGCAAAAGCCCTCAGGGCTCGAAGGCGGACGGATCCAAACCCGACGCGCCTAAGCCTGAATCAGCCGCCGAGCGTCTCGTCCTCGATCTCAACACGCTCGAGTACCGTCCCTCGGCAAAGCCCGCCCTGCCCTCGCTCGACATGGCCAAGAACGCGCAGAGCGTCGAAGAGCGGCTGCGCATGCTGCTCGCCAACGATCCGGCCAAGGACAAGGCGGCGAAGTTTCTCTGGCCTTTCTTGTCGTCGCTGTGGAACTACGCCGCGGATCGCATCGGGGAGGCGTCGGACGACGCGCCCTCGATCGACGCAGCCATGCGCGCCGGCTTCAACTGGGAGCTCGGGCCGTTCCAGATGTGGGATGCCGCAGGTGTGGGCGCCACTGTCTCTCGCATGCAAGAGCGGCAGCTCCCGGTCTCCCGCGCGGCGCATGACCTGCTCCACGCTTCTCATGATGCCGTGAAAGTGAGCTGGTATTCGCCCGACAGTCCGCACTGCTTCAACCCCGTGACGAGCGCCTGGGATGCAGTCCCGGCGCAGCCTGGCCACGCCCGCGTTGCCGATTTTCGCCGCTCCCACGGCGTGGTCCGCGGCAACTCCGGCGCGTCGCTCGTCGATCTTGGAGACGGCATCGGTTGCATCGAACTGCACTCGATGAAGAACGCCATCGGCGGTGACGTTGTTGCCCTCACTACATCCGTGCTGCGTCCGGACTCCGACGCGGTGCGCGACTTTGCCGGCTTCGTCATCACCGGCGACCGCGACAACTTCAGCGTCGGCGCCAATTTGATGCAGCTTCTGCTGGCCGCGCAGGAAGGCGAGTGGGACGAAGTGGACGGCGCGATACGCGCCTTCCAGGGGATGACCGCGGCCATCAAGTTTTGCCCGCGCCCGGTGGTAGTGGCGCCGTTCGGCATGACTTTTGGCGGGGGCGCCGAGATGTGCCTCCATGGCGCGCGCCGGCAGCCCCACGCAGAGACGTACATCGGCCTTGTCGAATCCGGCGTAGGCCTGATTCCCGGAGGGGGTGGAACAAAGGAGATGCTGCTTCGTTCCCTGGACGCGGCTGCCACTGTTGCGCCGCCCGATCCGCGCAATCCGCCATCGGCTTTTGCGCAGTCGGCCGAAGTTGCCGACGCGTTGAAGCGCGCGCTGGAAACGATCGCCATGGCCAAGGTTTCGACGTCGGCCGCGGAGGCGCGGGGTATCGGTCTGCTTGCTCCGCTTGATCGGATCACGCTGAATCGCGAACGGCAGCTGCTCGACGCGAAGGCGATTGCCGCGGCGATGGCCGAGGGAGGGTATGCTGCTCCCGCGCAGCGCACGCAACTTCCCGCTCCCGGCGTTGGGGCTCTCGCTACCCTGGAGACCGGCATCTATCTGATGGGCGAGGCAGGATACGCTTCAGAGCACGATCAGAAGGTGGCGCGCTGGGCTGCCTACATTCTTTGCGGGGGCCGCATCACGCCGGGAACGCCGATCAGCGAACAGTACATCCTCGATCTGGAGCGCGAGGCCTTCCTGTCGCTCTCGGGAGAACGCAAGACGCAGGAGCGCATCGCGTTTACACTGAAGACCGGCAAGCCGCTGAGAAACTAGTCGCATGACGCAAGGGTCAGTCGCGCGGATCGAAGCACGGATCGCAGTCTTGATCCCGCTTTGCCTGGCACTGGCGGGGACCGCGACCCGAGGTCAGGAAGCCCCACTCGCCCTGACCGAAGCAGGCCACGCCACGGTCGACGGGCACACGGCAGCATATACGATCCATCACTTGCCAGCCAACGCTTTCCCCGAGCTGCCCGCGGCGATCGGCGATTTGCTCGACCGTCGCGGCTGTCTCATTCCGCAAACCTACGAGGCGCACCATCCGGAAAATCTCATCCATGCCAGTCTTGAGCACGCGGGTTCTTCCGACTGGGCGGTGCTGTGCGCATCGAAAGGCACCGTGGCCTTACTTGTTTTTTTTGCCAGCGCTCCCGATCACCCAATTGTGATCGCCACCGCGCGGGAAACCGAACGCCTGCAGCCGCACGGTCCCGGCGGTACCCTTGGCTTCAACTGGGGCATCGATCGCGCCACGCCGCAGCAGGTGCACGATGCCCGGATCGGCATGAAGCCGTATCCGCCGCCGATCGACCACGATGCACTTGCCGACTCGGTAATCGACAATCGTACTGTCTTTCACTTTTACTTAAAAGGCAAGTGGGCCCTGCTCGACATGCCCGAAGAGTGATTCGGGCTTTTCAACCGATCACCGCTCACAGAACCCTGTTCTCGCGGAGTCCTCCATGCCCGAAGCCGTCATCGTCAGCGCTGTTCGCACTCCCGTAGGCCGGGCGCCGAAGGGCGCCCTTGCCACCACCCGTCCCGACGACCTCGCCGCAACAGCGTTGAGCGGAGCTTTGGGGCGAGTGGCAGCGCTCGACAAAGCTGAGATCGACGACGTGATCCTGGGCTGCGCGCAGCCGGAGGGCGAGCAGGGGTTCAATGTCGCCCGCTTCGCTGCTTTACGCGCGCAACTTCCGGTCGGGATTCCCGGAGCCACCGTCAATCGACTCTGCGCTTCAGGTCTTGAAGCCATTGCCCAGGCCGACATGCGCATTCGCGGCGGCGTTTGCCGGGTTGTCGTTGCCGGTGGAACAGAATCGATGAGCATGATCCCGATGGGCGGCTCCAAGCCGAGCCCCAACCCGTGGCTCGCGGAGAATTATCCGGCATCGCTCCTGACCATGGGCCTCACGGCAGAACGGGTTGCGCGCCACTACAAGATCGCGCGCGAAGATCAGGATGCCTTCGCTCTTGCGAGCCATCAGAAGGCAGTGGCCGCACAAGCCGCGGGCCGTTTTGAACAGGAGCTGATCCCGGTGAAGATCACGACGGCTACGCCTTCGGCCAAGCCGGGAAAGCCCCAGATCGAGGAGAAGGACTTTGCGGCTGACGAAGGCCCGCGCGCCGACACATCGGCCGCTGCGCTTGCCGCGCTCAAGCCGGTCTTTCACGCGCAGGGTTCGGTCACAGCGGGCAACTCCTCGCAAACTTCCGATGGAGCCGCTGCCGCGGTGCTGATGGACGCCGTTCGCGCAAAGGAACTCGGCCTTGAGCCTCTGGCCCGTCTCGTCGCCTACTCGGTTGCCGGGTGTCTTCCCGAGGAGATGGGCGTCGGCCCCATCTTTGCTGTTCCCAAGGCGCTGAAGCAGGCCGGTCTCACGCTGAACGACATCGAGTTGATCGAGCTGAACGAAGCTTTCGCGGCGCAGTCTCTGGCGGTCATCCGTGCACTGGGAATTGATCCGGCCAGGTTGAACGTAAGTGGAGGCGCCATCGCGCTTGGACATCCGCTGGGATGCACGGGGGCGAAGTTGACGGCAACGCTGCTGGCCGAGATGCGGCGGCGCAAGGTGCGATACGGGATGGTGACGATGTGCGTGGGCGGGGGCATGGGCGCGGCGGGGATCTTCGAGCGGCTGAACTGAGGCAGGGCGGGACGGTTGTCGGAGATAGCGGTGCCGTTTGTCCGGGTTCGAAACGGGGGATGCTGTTTGGTCTGCCCGCCGAGACAGGTAACCAAAGGAACCCCTCGCTATTTCACTATTTTTATTTGACTTACGGGCCGGGACCCGTTCGAACGGAGGAGTTCTGTGCTCCTCTGGAATTCCGCGGTTGTATGCCGATGTAATGATTGAGTCGACCGCCAGCCGGTGCTCGTGGTGCCCGTGTGAAGTCGGTAACTACTCTCGTCGGAATCATCCTTCTCTGCGCTGCAACAGCACGGGCGGCGGACACGCCGAACTCTACGACCATCGAGGCGATCAGCCGGCTCTCGACGGCGGATGCCGATCAAAAGCGCCCGGTTTCGTTCCCAGCCACGGTGACGTTTTACCGCTCGTACGATCACACGCTTTTTGTGCAGGACGGCGAATCCGCCATGTACGTGAGCGCGCATACCGATCTTCAGCTGGTTCCCGGAGATCGCATCCTCGTGCAAGGGACCACGCGGGGCAGCTTCCGCAACTACGTTCAGTCCGCCGGGATCGTCCTGCTCCATCACGGCACCCTGCCGGTTGCGATTGCGCCCACGTTCAGCGAGATGATCCGCGGTCAAGTTGATTGCCGGCTGGTGCGGGTCCACGCCACGATCCGGTCCGCAGAAGTTGTTCCCAGCTCGGTTCTGCTTCTTCCCGCCACGGCTCTGCGGATGCTGATCGACGGGGAAGAGGTGGCCGCGGAGGTCAATGGCAGCGACCGCGATGCGCTGCGAGACCTGCTGGATGCCGAAGTCGAGATCACCGGCGTCGTTTCGGGGAACTTCGACAACAAAATGCAGCAAACCGGCGTGCTGATTCACATTCAGTCCCTTGCGGACGTGAAGGTTCTGCATCGCTCCGAAGTGGACCCGTGGACCCTGCCCATCACGCCCATGGACCGGGTGATCGTTGGTTACAGCAAGATCGACAAGACCGAGCGGATGCGCGTCCATGGCACGGTGACGTACTTCCACCCTGGTTCGGGCATGGTGTTGCAGGATGGCACGAAGAGTCTCTGGATCACGACGGACAGTTTCGAGCCGGTCCGCGTGGGCGACCTGGCGGATGCCATCGGATTCCCGGATGTAAAAGATGGATTTCTGAGCCTGACGCGCAGTGAAGTTCGGGACAACGGAATTCCCGCGCCGGTAAGCGCTCCGCTCTTCAGCTGGAAAGACCTGGCCGAAGGCGGGAACCACAGCCACGGGCACATGTACGACCTGGTGTCGATCGAGGGACGGGTGGTGGCGGAGGTCCGGCAGGCGACCCGCGACGAATATGTTCTGGAGACGGGCGGGCACCTGACCTCCGCGGTGTTTCACCATCCCGGGTCGCTGACGCGAACTCCGCTGGAGGCGATGAAACAGGTGCCGGTGGGCGCCGAAGTCCGCGTCACCGGGATTTGCATGCTCGAGGATGCCGATCCTTTTCTGGGGGATGTACCTTTCAGCATCCTGCTGCGTTCGTTCGACGATGTCGCGGTAGTGGCCCCGGCTCCGTGGCTGAACGTGCGCAACCTGAGCTTTCTGGTCGGCTTGCTGACCACGGCGGTGCTCGTGGTTGTAGCGCGAAGCTGGCGCGTCGAGCGCAGGATGCGGCGCCACACCGCCAGCCTTGCACTCATCGAGAAGCGGCGCGGTCGCATTCTCGAAGCCATGAATGCCGACCGGCCGCTCGAGGAGATTCTCGCGCAAATCACCGGGATGGCGTCGTCGCAATTGGGCGATGCGCCTTGCTGGTGCGAGATGGGAGACGGCATCAAGGCGGGCGATCGTCCTTACCCGCCGCCGCCGGCCGACCAGGTCCAGAGGCATCCCATCGGGTCTGCATCGTCCTCGATGGGGACCATCTTCGTTGCCAGTAGCGCGCAGGCAGACGAAGTGCAGGAGGTGCTTTCCAAGTCGGGGTGGCTGGTGGCGCTGGCCGTCGAGAACTCGCGGTTGCACTGCGACCTTGTGCACCGCTCGGAGTTCGATCTTCTGACCGATGTTCGCAACCGGTTCTCTCTCGAAAGGGAGGTCGACGATCTGATCCGCGCCGCGCACGACGCGGGGAGCGTTTTCGGCTTGATTTACATCGACCTCGACGAATTCAAAGCGGTGAACGACAGGTACGGCCACCGCACCGGCGACCGCTATCTGCAGCTAGTGGCGTCGCGCATGCGGCGGTGCCTGCGCCCCGGCGACATTCTCGCTCGCCTGGGCGGCGACGAGTTCGCAGTGCTGACGCGCAGCGTGGAGAGCCACAGGAGTCTGGAAGAGATTGGGCTCCGAGTGGAGCGTTGCTTCGATGATCCTTTTGTGATTGACGAAGCGGTCATTCGCGGGATGGCAAGCATTGGGTGCGCACTCTACCCGGACAACGGCGCGACGCGAGACGAGCTGCTCAACTCCGCGGATGCGGCCATGTACGCCAAGAAGCGGGACAACCGGCGATTGCGCGAATTGCTGAAGCAGAGCAGCGGCGAAGCGGTTTCGAGAGAGGGCTGACGGCGGATCGGGCATGCTGGCGGCAGCGGCCGCGCACAAACACGAATGGCCGGGATGGTTCCCGGCCACTGGGCGATTCCGCGGACTTTGATGCGCGCTTACTTGGTTTTCGCGGGGGTCTTGGGGGAGCCGGCAGCCGCGAGCGTCTTCAGCCGGGCATTGAGGCGGCTCTTGTAGCGGGAGACGGTGTTCAAGTGCAGCACGCCCTTCTGCACGCCCTTGTCGAGCAGAGAGACTGTGGCGCGATACTGCTCCTGGGCCGCCTTGGCGTCGCCCTTGGCGAGGGCTTCGCGGAGGGCGCGCAGGCTGCTGCGAACCCGGGTGCGGTTGGTGCGATTGACCACGGTGCGGGTTTCGGTTTGACGGGCGCGCTTCAGCGCGGAAACATGGTTAGCCATTCGAAGTCCTTCTCTTGAGCCCAGGTTTTCAGGGAGCGCCTGTTTCTTGAGGGCTGGATGATCGCGGGACGGAGGAACAAACCACCCGCATCCCTCGCGAAGTCTTAGTTTACGGGAATCCCCGGCGCGGGTCAATGCGTGGTGACGGCGGCCGGACAGGGCGCGAGGGGGAGCGAGTTCGAGTCGTTTTGCCGCGCCCAGACCTCTGTGTCCCGCAGGAATGGAGGAGCCCGCACCTGAATCGCGGCGATTCAGAGAACTGTGGCGGTTCGGCCCCCAGGTTACGTTCGTGGCTTCATGGCTCCAACAAAGGTCACCCGCCGGCGCGTACTTCCTAAGTCACTATTTTCATCAATCTTTACGTGCGTGGGATTGACGCCGGACGAGAGCGGAGCTACTCTCTCCCCAGATAACCCATTTGGGCGCTTTTGCCAACACGTTTGGGGTCACGACCGGCACCGGTCCTCTCTGTGCCCTTGCGCTCAATTCGAATAAATTTCCCACACCCCTGCCGATAGAGGTTCCAGAAGAATCTAATGTGCTAGCTCGTCTGCCCAAGCGGCAGCCCATGGAGGATGTCTGAACGCTGATCTGGAGATCACGCCGAATCTTGAGCCCCTGTTTGGGACCCGCGATGAAAACCTCAGATTAATGGAGGATTCACTGGGTGTACGAATCGATCTGCGATCCGATTCGGTACACGTGGAAGGGCCGGAAGAATCGGTAGCTCGCGTCCAGCGCATCTTTCAGGACTTTGAAGCGCTCCGCAAACAAGGCATCCACCCGCACAATGGCGAATTGAACGGGATGTTGCGTCTCGTAGTGGCGGATCCGGCAACGACTTTGCGTTCGCTTGCGGACGCCGGCAAGCAGCGCTCGGCGGGAGTCAAGCGCCTGGTGCAGCCGCGCTCGCTCAACCAGCGCAAATATGTAGAAGCCATCGAGCAGAATGACATGGTCTTCGGCGTGGGCCCGGCCGGCACAGGAAAGACCTACCTGGCGGTGGCCATGGCTGTCTCAGCGATGAACGCCAAAAAGGTCAGCCGCATTGTGCTGGTGCGCCCGGCGGTTGAAGCCGGCGAGCGCCTCGGGTTCCTGCCCGGCACGCTGCAGGAAAAAGTCGATCCTTATCTCCGGCCGCTCTACGACGCGCTCTACGACCTGCTCGAGCCCGAGCGCGTGGACAAGATGCTGGAGAAAAATGTGATCGAAGTTGCGCCGCTGGCCTTCATGCGCGGCCGCACGCTCAACGACGCTTTCATCATCATGGACGAAGCGCAGAACACCACCGTCGAGCAGATGAAGATGTTCCTGACCCGCATGGGCAACAACTCCAAGGCGGTGATTACCGGCGACATCACCCAGATCGACCTGCCGAACCCGCGCAAATCCGGGCTGGTGGACGCGATCAACGTGCTCGATGGAGTGGATGGGATCCATTTCTGTCATTTCGAAGAGACCGACGTGGTCCGGCACGCGCTGGTGCAGCGGATCGTGCGCGCCTACGAGTCGGCCAAGCCGCAGCAGCAGGAATTGCCGCTCTCGCTGGGAGACAGCCTGGGCGTGGAAGGCACGGCGCCGCCGGCGCAGCAGGCGAAACCCCAGTAGATTGGGCATTCGCGTAAAATTAGACGAGAACCGAGGCGTCCTTCACGCCCGCGGGCTCGTGTACGATGATTCTCCTGGACCCAGATCTGGACCCTGACTCCGCGGCACCTTCGACCCGGTCTGCCGTGCCGGCTTCCCATCGTCTTCCGTCGGCGCAAAGCCTCGGCCGCTTTCTGCGTGAGGCGCAAGGACAGGTGAAACTCCGCGGCCACGTGAGCGTGCTGCTCACCACCGACGCCTCCATCCGCCGGCTCAACCGGCGGTTCCGCGGCCTCAACAAGGCAACGGACGTGCTTTCCTTTCCGGCGGAGGCCTTCGTCCAGAGCAAAGAAAAGATCGCGGGCGACCTCGCCATCAGCGTGCCCACCGCGCGCCGCCAGAGCACTGCGTGCGGCCACCCCCTTGGCGTGGAGTTGAAGATCCTGATCCTGCACGGGCTGCTTCACCTCGCCGGCTACGACCACGAATCGGATACCGGCCAGATGGCGCGCCGGGAGCGGCGCCTGCGCGCGCAGCTCAAGCTTCCCCAGGGCCTTATCGAGCGGAATGGGGGGCCCGGCGTGCGGGCCCGGAGCCGACCATGACTCCTCTCACCGCGTTCCTGCTGATCCTGGCGGGGGCTATCGTCACGCTGGCCTCTTATATCAGCCGCGTGTACTCGGAGTTCGGCAAGATTCTGTCGCGCGAGGTGCAGGAGAATCTCGATGCCTGGGAGGAGCAGGTAGAGCCGCATCTCGGCCTGAGCCGCGAGCACGCTGCCATCTCGGCCGCCGTACTGCAGCAGCTTGCGCTGGGCATGATTGCGCTGGAGTTCGGCGTGATCCTTTTCGACCGCGCGGCCCACGCGGCTCGTCCCTCTTACGCTGAAATAGCCCAGGCTGTTCTGGGCGTGGTGCTGGTCGTGGTCTTCTGCAACCAGGTTCTACCCTCGACGCTCTTCAACCAGACCCGCGGACGCTGGGCCGTTCGTCTGTTGTGGCCGATACGCTTTCTGCTCTGGATTGTCACGCCCATCACGGTCTTTGTCCGCTTTTTCTATTCGGTCGCATCTCTCGCCGAACCTGCGCCCAATCCCGAAGAAGAAACCGCGCCCAATGTGGAGGCCCTGCTCGAGGCCGGACAGGAAGAGGGCATTCTCGAAGAAGCCGATCGCGACCTGGTGCGCTCGGCCGTTGAATTCGGCGACAAGCTGGTGCGCGAGGTCATGACGCCGCGGCCCCGCGTCTTTGCGGTGGCCGATCACACGACCCTGGAAGAGTTCATCGAGCTGCTGCGCGAGCACAGTTTTTCGCGCGTGCCGGTCTACTCCGGCAGCCTCGACAACGTCACCGGCATCGCCTTTGCCCACGACCTGCTGCAGATCACCGACGAGGAAGCCCGCACCCGCACCGTAGCCCAGATCCAGCGCCCGGCCGCATTCGTACCTGAAACCAAACGGGGCTACGAGCTGCTGCGCGAGATGCAGCGAGAAAAGCAGCACATGCGCATCGTGATCGACGAGTATGGCGGAGTGGCGGGGATCGTGACCATTGAAGACCTGCTCGAGCAGATCGTCGGGGACATCAAAGACGAGCACGAAGCCGATGTGCCCGTGGAAGACCCGCAGCGGGAAGCGGGCGGTTCCTGGCTCGTCCCCGGCAGTTTTCCCGTCGATCAACTTGTGGATCTGTTCGGCGAGCCGGTGGCAGTGGACGGATCCTATGAAGCGACGACGCTGGGCGGGCTGGTGAGCGAGATCGAAGGCCGCATCCCGCTGCGCGGCGAAGTGGTCGAGCTGGACCACGCCGGTCTCCGCATCGAAGTTGTCGCCTCGACCGATCGCCGGGTCGAGCGGCTGCGCGTCTTCCCGCCCCGCGTGGAAACCGCCGCCCAGGCCTCGTAGTCCGGATGAGGCTTGACATCGGCGGTGCCGCGTCTTTATGGTGGCGCAGAGTCGAACGATGCGATTTGCCGATCAGACCGGGGCGGTTCTCACCGACAGCCATTTCCTGATTCCGCTGGTGGTGTTCTGCATCGGGCTTGCCATCCTCATCACGCTGCATTGATGCCCTCAACCGGCGCCGCGGAGTTGGTATCGCCGGATCGCGTTGAAAGGAATCGCCCCCGCATCCATGAGCCAGGCGCCGGAGACCAAGGCAGCACCAAGCTTCGGATCGGCGCACGGGCTGGGGGTGCTGTGCGGTCTTGGCGCGGGCGCGTGGCTGGGCGCGGCCGAAGCGCCCACCAAGCTGGTGAACACGGGGCTCTCGCCGTACGCGATCTCGCTGTGCATGGTGGCGGGCGTCTTCACGGCCCGGTGGACGGTGCCCACGCTGCTGAAGGGCACGCGGCAGGTCTTCGCCGATCTCGCGGAACACAGGCATTTAATCCCGATGGCGATTATTGCGGGCATGCTGTGGGCGGTCGCGAACACGCTGACGGTTTTTGCCATTCGCGACGTGGGGCTGGCGGTTGCGTTTCCGCTGTGGAACACGAATTCGCTGGTGGGGATTGTGTGGGGACGTTTGCTGTTTGGCGAGCTGAAGGGCGCGAGCGCGAAGAATGTGGCCAAGGTGGTGCTGGGCGCGCTGGCGATTGTAGGCGCGGCGGTCATGCTGGGGTTCAGCACGATTCATGGCAGCGGGAGCCACGCCAGTCACGCAGCCGGCGGAGTTGTCGCGGCGGCGGGCGCGAGCCTGCTGTGGGGAACGATGTACATTCCCTACCGCAAGGCTTATCTGAGCGGCATGAATCCGCTTTCGTTTGTCACGGTGTTCACGGTGGGCGAGCTGGGATCGGTGCTGACGCTGGCGGTGATGCTCGATCCCGCGTCGACGCAGGAGGTGTTCTTTTCGCCGCACGTGCGGCCGATGCTGTTTTGGCTGTTCCTGGGCGGGTTTGTGTGGGTGATCGGCGACATCTTTCAGCAATACGCGACGAAATATCTTGGGATCGGTCGCGGGATTCCGCTGTCGAACACCAACCAGCTGTGGGGACTGGCGTGGGGAGCGCTGGTGTTTGGCGAGCTGGCGCACGCGGACCGCGCGCACCAGACGCTGGTGGTGGCGGGATCGATGGTGATGATCCTGGGAGCGCTGGCGGTGAGCACCGCGATTGCGACCGAGCGCGAACACGAGTCGACGAGCGAGGCGGTGATGCGGGAGTGCGACCGCTATCAGCTGGATGCGGAGCGGGTGCAGAGCGCGTTTCATGGAACCGCGGAGAAAGAGCGGGATCGAGGGCGGGCGTGGTGGGATTACGCGATTCTGATTGCGGCGGTTGGGGTGTTTGTATGGCTGGGATCGTGGGCGCGCGTGCCGATGCTGGAGATGAACCTTGCATGGACGGGGATCCTGAGCGTGGGGTTGGTTGTGATGGCGGTGGTGTGCGCGTGGGGACTGTGGAAGACGACGCGCTTTGTTTAGATGAGCCGTACAATGGTGCAATATGGTTGAGGCGTCGCTGGTTGATCTTGTGGGTGTGGGGCTGAATGCCACAGACACGCTGATCCCTCTGGAGACGTATCCCGAACGCGGCTCCAAAGTCGAATACAGGCAGGCATCGATTCTTCCCGGAGGGCAAACCGCTTCGGCAGTGATTGCGTGCCAGACGTGGGGGCTGACCACGCGGTACGTGGGGAAGCTGGGCGACGATGATGCGGCGCGGCTGCATCGCAGCGAATTCGCAAGGGCGGGAGTGGATGCGCGCATTCTGACGGTGGCCAATGCGGCGAGCCCGCAGTCGCTGATCGTGGTGGATAACGGCGGAGAGCGGACGGTGCTGTGCCGGCGCGACGAGCGATTGCTGCTGCAGCCGGAAGACCTGGATCGAGGATGGATCCGGAACGCGCGGGCGCTGCTGGTGGATGGATTTGAGACGGCGGCGGCGACCACGGCGGCGGGGTGGGCGCGGGATGCGGGCATTCCGGTGGTTGCCGACCTGGACGAGATGTATGCGGGCGTAGAAGAGCTGATCGACCAGATCGATTACCTCGTGGTGAGCCGCGATTTTCCGCGGCGGCTGACGGGGGAGCGCAATCTCGAGCAGGCGCTGCGCAAAATGAAGAGCCGCTATGGGTGCGTAGTAGCCGCGGCGACGCTGGGCCAGGACGGCGTGCTGGCGTGGGACGGAAGCAATTTTCACTTGCGGCCCGCCTACTGTGTGCGCGTGGCCGACACGACGGGCGCGGGAGACGTGTTTCACGCGGGATTCATCTATGGGTTGTTGCAGGGATGGGCGCTGCCGCGGCAGCTTGATTTTGCCTGCGCGGCGGCGGCGCTGAACTGCACGGCAACCGGGGCACGCGGCGGCATCGGCCCGGTGGACAAGGTGGTCGAGCTGATGGCAAAGGGCGCTCGCTACGCAGTAGCGCCGGCAGCGGACTAGGGCGATGGGGAAGACGCAGCAGCGCTGTGCCTGGGCGGCGAACGACCCGCTGATGCAGGCGTATCACGACGCGGAGTGGGGCGTGCCGAACTTCGACAGCCGCATGCTTTGGGAGATGCTGATGCTGGAGGGGTTTCAGGCGGGCCTGTCATGGATTACAGTGCTGCGCAAGCGCGACGCTTTCCGGAGGGCGTTCCGCGGCTTTGATCCCGTGAAGGTGGCGCGGCTGGGCCAGAAGGACATCGCGCGGCTGCTCGAAGATCCGGGAATCATTCGCAGCCGGGCAAAGATCGAGGCCACGATTGGCGGTGCGCGGGAATATCGCGCGATGGAGCAGAGCGGGCTGAAGTTTGCCGATTTTGCGTGGAGCTTTGTGGACGGAAAGGCGATCCAGGGGCGCGGGCCGGTGCCGGCGTCAACTCCGTTGTCGGAAAGAGTTTCGAAAGAACTGAAGCGGCGCGGGTTCAAGTTTGTGGGGCCGACGATTGTGTATGCGTGGATGCAGGCGGTGGGGATGGTGAACGATCACGCGGAGGGTTGCTTCCGGCGAGGGGCGTGCGCGAAGCTGGCGCGGCGGGAAAGCCCGGAAAGCAGCTCTTGAGCTCATCGTTCTGAGCGAAAGAACTGATGCAGGCGCAGGTTTATTTGCCGTGCGGTTCGCTGGGGGCGAAGTAGCCGCGCCTCGCCTCGATGCTGAACCCGGGCTGGTCGAGGCGGACCTTCAAGGGATGATAATCGCCGGTTCGCTTCACGCCCTGGAGAGAGATCTCGAGGAGGTAGAGGAACTCCGGCGGTTCGGAAAGGCGATCGAGTCCGGCCTTGAGGTCGTTGTTGTCGTGAAAGAAGGTGCCGCCGGTGCCGTCGGCGATTTCGGCGAGCGCGTTTTCGTTTTCCTGCATGGAGTTGAGCTTGTTGAGCGCCGAGCCCCCGGTGAGCTGGTTGAAGACTGAATTGCCTCCTTCGCTCGCGCCAGTGGCGCCCGAGTAGAGCCCGCGCGCGTCGAGGGTGTTGATGACGACGTTGGCGGCGAGGGCCTGATTAAAAAGCTGCGACTTGAACGACATGCTGGCCGAAGAAAGCGAAAAGAACCCCGGCGAGATGACAATCAGAGTGCGCTGGCCTGAGAGCTTGGACATGGCGCGGACAACGGATTCGACTGCGCCGAGCGATATGCGGGCATTTTCTTCGCCGATGCGCAGGGCGCGCGTGGAGGCTTGGAGGGCGAGGCGCTGGGCAGCGGTGTTGGTGTTGTCGATGCTTACGCCGTAGGAGGATCCCGGCAGGTCGACGGGGATGCTGCCGCAGGCCTCGACCTTGGCGACAGCGAGCTGGAATTCGATGTCGTCCCGCAGCTCGATGATTTTATAGGCGCTGTAGGGATCGATGTCGGGGCAGTCGTGGGAACTGCGTTGGAGGGCGCGGTGAACGGTGATTTTCATGACCGCGGCTTTGAGCGTGTCGCGATCCTGAGTGATGCCGGAGTTGACGCCCATGAAGGAAACCACAGCGTCGTATTGGTTGGCGGCGAGGGGATGATCGAGGGTGCGAAGGGCAGCCTGCTGTACCTGGGCGAGGTCGTTGGAATCGAGATTGCGATCATCGATGAGGAAGACCGTGAAACGGTTTTGCCCGGTAGTTGGTGGAGCTGCGGGAGACTGGGCTGCAGCTTGCTGCGACTGGTTCGATGCACGCGCTTCGGCAGCGGTAGCGGACTTGAGGATGGAGAAGCCGGTAATTGCGCGCGGCTTGCCTTGGTCAAAGACGGTGAAGTCAGCCTTGGTGAGATTGCCGTTGGCGCGGCCGGACTTGTCGCGAACGACGACCGGGACAACGAGGCGATCGACATTGACGCGCAGGGTCGGTGCGGCGTCGGGTGCGACGGCAAGGGGCACGAGAGGCGAAGGCAGCGGCTGGGGAGCGGGAGCTGCCGTGGATGCAGCCGGCACAGCGTTCGCTTCGGCAGGCGCAGGTGGTTCCGGCGAGGCCGGCGGGGCCGCGTTTGCGAGTTGCGCGGGCGAGCCGGCATTTGGCGGAGGAAGCTGCGGGTTTTCCGGAGCGTAGTCGGGTGTGGCGGCGGCAGGCGCGGATGAAGCTGAAGAGGTGGCGGCCGCTGCGCTGACGGTTGGCGCGGGAACGACCGCGGAAGGAACTGCAGAGGCGGATTGGGAGGCCTCTGTTGCGAACGGGTTTGGGCCTGGGACGGGTCGCGGCCCGGCCATGGCGGCAGCGTCGCTGACGATGCGCGAAGTGGAAGCGAAGAGGTGGTAGTTGGTGAACTCGTTTTCGTTGAGCCACTGGGTGGCAGCGCCGGCAAAGGTGGTGTCAACAGTAGCGGGTGCGGAGGAGAGCGCAAGACTTCGCACCGGGCAGATGAAAGTCTTGTCTGCAATTTCGACCGGCCCGTAGTCGACCAGGACAGCGCCGCGCTCAAAGGACGGGTTCCCGTTCAGGTCGGCGATCAAGGAGACGCGGAAGATAGCGCCGGTTGTGGGATCGATCCAGAGGGAACCCTGGTAGGCGGGCTTGGTGTGGAGCATGCGATTCGAGGTCGACGCGGTCATCGAGCTCGTGACGTCGGTTCGCATCCATCGACTTGAGCCCGTACTGAGCTCCGTTTGTTCGAGGGGCGTGTCGATTTCGTAGTGGGAGGCTGCTTTGGGCACCCGGTAGTGGAAGACGGCCATGAGACCGGCGGAAGTCTGTTCCCAGTGGCTCCAGGTGATGGTTCCGTGAGCTGAATCGCTGAGGATGATGAGGAGCGCGGAGCCGAATTCGCCCCAGGTCATGAGGCCGCCCTGCGCATGCTGTGAAGAAGCGGAGACGGGAGTTTCTCTCTCGTCGCTGATGGAGATCTCGGCCTTTGCTGTGCCGATCAGGTGCAGGCCGAGGCGCTGGGCATAACTACCCTTGATCACTTCCTGGGGGCTGTCGTCGAAGCTGAAGGTGGTACGCGTCGCGAGGAGGTTGGGCAGGCGCGGGAGGGTTTCGACGGCAAACCTCTGTGCCGCCTCGAGCAGATGCTGCTGGGCGGCCGGTTCAGGCGCAGGATTGGATGGCAATTCGGCGGGAGGAGGATCGAGGAAGGCGGAGCGATCGGCGAGGAGGAGCAACGCCACCGCGGGCTGCGAGCCGCTGGGAAATGGCTGGCTCAGGCGAGCGAGGCTTTGCTCGGTGAGGCGCTCGGAGAGTTCGATGGCGCCGATTTTGCGGGCGATCTCTGCGGCGGGTTTGTGCGCGGCGGTATCGGCGGTGAGGATGTGCTCAAGCTGGGCGACGGTGAGGCGCTTCGCGGCCCAGGACGGGAGTGCAAGGCAAAGCAGAACGGCCGGAATAAGGATGCGCGGCATCGCAGGTGAGCCCAACAGCAGCTATTAAACCAGAGAACAGGGAAGAGGGTTCAGTGATCCGGGGCCAGTCATCAGGGAGCGGGGGCTGCGCTCTTACGGGCGGCAAACGAAGCCGCAACAATGGGGCACACGGTTTCGGGTATTCGCTGAGGAGTGAACCGCAGATCCGTGTTACATGGAGCGGGCGCGGGCGAGTTCGACGATTTTGTCGATCATGTCGGTATAGGTGTAGCCGGCTTTCTTGGCGGCCATGGTGAATTCGGCGGCGCTGGCGAGCCAGGGATTGGGATTGGCTTCGATGACGTAGACTTCGCCTTTTTTGTTGAGGCGCATGTCGATGCGGCCGTAGTCGCGGAGCTTGAGGGCGCGGTAGGCGGCGAGCGCGGTGTCTTCGAGCTTCCTGGTGGTTTCTTCGTCGAGGTCTTCGGCAGGCGCGGATTTTGTGACTTTGTAGGCGGCGGTTTCGTGATCGAATTTCACATCCTGGCCGGCGATGCGGGGCGTACCCTTGGGCAGCTTGGAGAGATCGAGTTCGATGAGCGGGAGGACCTCGGCGTTGTCGTTGCCCAGGATGGAGGCGTAGATTTCGCGGCCTTCGATGTACTCCTCGATGAGGGCGGGGCTGTCGAATTCTTCGTGGATGTAGTGGATGCGCTCCATCAGTTCCTTGACGCTGTCGACGACGGAGCCATTGTCGATGCCGATGGATCCATCTTCAGAGACGGGCTTGACGATGAGGGGAAACTCGATGTCGTGGGAGTGATCGGTGCGTCCTTTGTAGGAAGTGGCGAAGTCGGGTGTCTTGATCTTGTGGAAGTCGAAGATTTTTTTGGCGAGGGATTTGTCCTGGGCGAGATAGAGAGCCTGGGGACCGCCGCCTGTGTAGGGAATTTGGAGCAGCTCGAGGTAGGCGGCGATGTTTTTATCCATGGTGTCGTCGCCGGCGAAGGACTCAGTGAGATTGAAGATGAGGTCGGCGCCGCACTTGGAGAGCGCGAGGAGCGACTGGTTTTTGCCGTCGAGGACGTGATAGGAGGGCTCGTGGCCGAGCTTGGTCAAGGCTTCGAAGATTTCTTCGCGATCGTGCAGCGGATCTTTTTTCTTCTTAGGGCGCTTGCCATTTTTGCCGCGTGGGGCTTTGACCGGCTCCGGTTCTGGTTCCGGCGGGCCCTCTTCCCAGACGTCGTGCAATATCGTTACTTTGAGGTTCGCCATGTTGCCTCTGCGCTCTTTCGGTGCGAACGCCATTTGCCGGGTATGACAGATGGGAAGCACCATCACGGCTGAATGAACTTGCCGCGAGTGATGTAGTTCATCGCCAGTGCGGTTGCGTACACGGCGACTTCGGTCAAGTAATCCCTTTCACATTTTATGTCGGCGCGCAGGCCGAGGTCGCTGACTTTTGTTTCGATAGTTTCGACCAGCTTCTTCACAAGCGGACGTTGCACGCCGGTCCAGTAATTCACCTTGTCGATGAGAGTCTTGCGATTCTGGCGGAGGAGATCAACCGCGGGACGAACGTTGTTGCGGCGGCGTTTGGACACGTTGAAGATGTCGCGGAGATCGGTGTCGAGGGGAAGCTCGCCGGGAGTGAGTTGCTGATCGAGCGCGCGCGAATAAAACTCGCCGACGGTGACATCCATCTCGTCGACGGTGATGTCGGTATCGCCGTGCGCAACGATGGGCTCGGCATCGCCGAAGAGGCGGCCGACGCGATCCATGTAGAGGAGCTTCTTCATCGCGCCCCAACCCTTGTAGCGCTTGCGCCAGCTGGAGCGCGGAGTCATCCACACGGCAAAAGTTTCGGCGAAGTCTTCGTCGGGATGTTTTTGCGCGTACCAGCCTTCCATGTGGCGCACGAACTGGCGCGAGAAGGGAACGGGCTTGTAGTTTTCGCGGTAAGCGCGGCGAAAGGGACCGAAGCAGTCGCGCCACTCTGGAGTTTTGTAGAGCGCGTAGGCGTAATTGAAAGCGTGGCCGGCTTCGTGGCGGAGATACATCATGATCTGGCGCGCATCTTCGATGTCGTTCATCTCGGACTCGAGGCGCTGGAGCTTGGGATCGGCGAGGTAGAAGGGAATGCCGATGACGGGCTCCATATTGGGGCAGCCCCATTCATCGGTGAGATAGCACTTGGGGCGGAAGCGGCGGAGTCCCTTGTCGTCGAGTTCCTGGTAGAGCTGCTGGACGAATCGTTCGAGGGGAGATCCTTCGAGCTTCAAGCCGAGCTGCTGAATGGGCTTGGAGAGCATCTCCTGGACTTCAGCCGGAGTTTTTTCGAAGTTGGCCACTGATTGTCGAAAGTAGCACAGGGGAGGCGGGGGCTGACCAAAACGCAAGTCACGTTTGGGGTTACGGGCGGGGAAACCGGGGTCAGGGATCGCTTGTCGGGGGGCAGGGGTCGACTCCCAAGCTTGCGGCGCCGACCGGATGAGGCGCCCAGGCAGATGACCCCTCCCGGGTCTCAGAAGCGAGACCCGGCGCACCCAGGGTTTTCGTCACGCCATGCAGATGCTTCTCAGCCGACAGCTAATGGCTGGCGACGCGCGGCTTGGCGAGGTCGTCGAGGTAATCCGGCTTGGAGTCGTCGCGCACAAGGTGCGGATAGCGGTCGCCGCCGTGATAGTTGACGTTAGCGGTGCGATAGTAATCGTCGCTGATGACAAGGAGAGAGATGGGCGCGGAGTTATCCTTGGCCGCGGTCTTGATCGCGTCTTCGAGTACGTCGCGGGTGTAGACGTGGCCGTTGACGCCCACCACTTTCATCCCGGATGAGATCCCTGCATCAAAAGCGGGACTGCCGACAACCGAATCCGCCACGGTGCCATCGTCGCCAAGTTGCAGGCCGAGGGAGTAGAGGTCGCCGGTTGCGCCGTGACGGCCGGGCAGGTGCAGCGGCTGATCGTTGAACTCGACCTTCCAGCCACCGTTGCGAATGCCGCCGTCGGGCATGTCAGGCGATGTGGAATCGATGTGCTGGTGGAAGAACGCGGCCCAGTCGTAAGGGACGATGCCGTTGAGGGTGCGGACGAGATCGTCGAAGGTGTAAGGCTTGACCTCAGGACCGTTGTTGGCGCCGCCGTGAAAGACGTGGCAGAAGTCGTCGATGGATTTCTGGCCATGGCTTTCTCGCTCGATAATGGTGCCGACCTCGAGCCACATGAGATTGCCTTCGTCGTAGTAGTCGGTGGTGCGGCGCCAGTTGGTCCAGCCGCGGCCCCCGTAGCCAAAGCCGGCGACGGCAACGGCGGTGTCGACGAGGGGACGCCAGGTGCGGCCGGGGCGGCCGGGACCGAGCATGGCGGCGGCGTTGGCGAGGTACTCGTGATACTGCTCCTGCGTAAAGAGGCCGCTGCGCGCGGCGAGCAGCGGGCCGAGGTATTCGGTAAGACCTTCATAGCCCCAGAGCAGGTCGTCTTCCATGGGCTTTTCGAAGTCGGGGGTGTTGAGATCGGCAGGACGGCGGAATTTTCCGTTCCAGGAGTGGACGAATTCATGGGGCAGGAGCGCGCCGACAAGGACCGGTGCAGCAGGCGTGAGAAGCGCGCGCTCGGGCAGGCGGCTGTCGTTTGATTCGTGGTGCTCAAGGCCGAAGTGGGCCACGTAGTCACTGAGCGTGAGCAGGAAGTGGTAGTCGCGATAGTGGCGGGTGCCGAAGAGCTTGCCGGACTCGGCGACGAGGTTGGTCAAGTCCTTCTGCACTTCGGGACTCATGTTGAGGTCGGCCTCAGCGTCGGCCACCATGTCGATTTCGTGATGGATCGGCTCGCCGGGGGGTGTGAGGTCGATGGCGCGATAGAACTGGCCGGAGATGACGGGCGAATCGACGAGCAATTCAAGAGAGATGGGCTTGAAGTGAATTTCGCTGCCGGACTGGCTGGCGACGGGAAGCGCGGTGCCGAATTTCCAGCCTTCGGGAAGGCGCAGGGACGCGTCGTAGATGAGCTGCGCGGAGGGCGTGCCGGCGGGATAGAGCAGCGCCTCGTTCCACTCGAGGTCCATTATCTTGTCCGTGGCGGACACGCCGTCGGGTTCGATGAAGTCGTAGTGGATTTCGAGCTGCGACGCGCCCTGGGGGATATCGACGTGAAAGGTGAAGACGTCGAGGAGGTCACGTTGCCAGGGAATGGTCTTGCCGCCGGCGATGAACTTCAAGCCGGTGAGGTTCATGATGGGCCCTTGCGGGCCGTGTCCGCCGGGAATCCACTTGGGATAGTAAAGGGTCATCGGCCCGGGTTTTGCGGGCATCACGATCTTTCCGTGGAGCAGTTTTTGCTGCGTCTGGGTGGCATCGACGGTGAGCGAGATGGTCTCACCGGATTGCGCATGTGCGAGCGAGACGGAGAGTGCGAGAGCGGCACAAGACAACAAGGAGAGAAAGCGAGGATGGCGCACGTTTGGGATGCCTCCGAGGTGGGGTGAATGCACGTGTGCATCATAAACCGGCGGCGCGGCGGGCTTGCACAGGCTGGGCAGGGCATGCCGGGAAAGAAAAACGCGCGAGGGGTTGCTGCAAATTCCCGCAGGCCCCGTACATCGCGTGCGCCAAGGGCAGTGAAGTACAGGCTAAAAGCCCGTACCCTTCAACTAAAGCCCGTTTTCTTGACCCATTGTTCAGGCGCGGCTGAGATAGGCGCCTTCGCTGGTGTCGACCTTGATTTTTTCGCCCTCGTTGATGAAGGGCGGAACCTGGACGACGAGGCCGGTTTCGGTCTTGGCAGGCTTGGTGACGCTGGAAGCGGTCGCGGACTTGAGCCCGGGCTCGGTTTCAACGACGGTAAGTTCGACGGTGCCGGGCAGTTCGATGCCGACGGCCTGGCCGTCGAAGTAGCTGACGCGAATCTGCAGATTGGGCGTGAGGTATTCGATGGCGTCGCCGAGGGTAGAGCCCTTGAGAACGGTCTGCTCGTAGTCAACGGGATTCATAAAATAGTAGTCGTCGCCGTCGTTGTAGAGGAACTCCATGGGGATTTCGTCGACCACGACGCGGTCGATGGCGTCGGCGGAGCGGAAGCGGTGCTCGAACATCGCGCCGGACTTCAGGTTGCGCAGCTTGGCCTGGATGAAGGCGCGGAGGTTGCCGGGCGTGCGGTGTTCGACTTTGAAGACCAGGTGGAGCTGGTCATTGTGTTTGATGATCATGCCCGGACGCATTTGAGTGGCGGGAATCGCCATAAAGAGAAAACTCCTTGCTGTGGTCGCGTTTCTACGCAGGAAATTGGCCGAGGCCCAAGGTTGATTGTAGCTTAGGGGCGCATGGCGGGGCAGGCTGGGGCTTGGACTAGGATGGGGTCAGTTGGAGAGAATCCGACACAGATGGAAGCGATGAAGAGAGCCGCAATTCCCGTGATGGGGCTTCTGGGGTTGTGCCTGTTGTGGTCGTTGAGCTCGCTGCGGGCCGACACGGGCTCGTCGGTTGTGCTGCACCGGCTTCCCATGTTGCAGCGGGAAAGCTTTCAATTCGTTTTGCTGGCGGTGGTGGCGGCGGGAATCGCGCTGGTTCGGCGGGTGGAATGGCAGTCAGGACGCTTGGCATGGGATTCGCTGCTGGTGGCGGTGGGGATGTTCGTCGCCCCGGCGGTGTTGGCGTCGTTTGCGCAAGGGCTGATTTCGGACTTGACGCGGGTGGCGCTCTACTCGTTGACGCCGGTGTTTGCGCTGGTGTTTGAGCCGTACGTGGGGCGCGGGATCAGCCTGCAGAACCGGGGCGGGCTGCTGGCGGCTCTGGTGGCGGTAGGGGGCACGCGCGCACTGTTCCCCATCGAGATTCCGGGCTCGCCTGCGGCGTGGCTGGCGGCGTGCGGGATTGTGCTGGGCGTGGTGTGCGTGGCGGCTGCAAACTGCCGGGCGGTGCGTGTGGCGTCGGAGGCGCCGGGCAAGTCGATGGCGGCGCTTGCGGCGCTGACGGGAGGGTTTGCCGCGATCGGACTGGCGGGATTGAGCGCGCTGACCGAGCCCACGCAGTGGTATTGGGACGCGGTGAGGCCGGAAATCGAGTGGGCGGCGGCGGTCGAACTGCCGGGGCTGTTGATTCTTTTCTGGCTGATGCGGCGGATGTCGGCAGCGCGCATGACGACGCGGTTTCTGATTACGCCGCTGATCGTCAACGTGGTGGGATTGATCCTGATCAGGCCCTTCGTGACGGTGCGGGCGGGTGTGGGACTGGCGCTGATCGCGGCCGGAGCCGGGTGGCTGCTGACTGCGCGCGAAGACGAGACTGACACAGAAGATCTGGCCCTGAAGCTGAATTGAAGCGAGCGGGTGGGACGTCCGCGAGGGCTTCGGCCGGAGGAAGAGACGCGGATGATCCGATAGGCGGCAGAGTCTTATCTGGGCGGCATGTAGGGCTCGACGCTGAGCATATTGCGCAGGACGTTCCGCTCGTCGGGGCTGAAGGCATTCTGATAGCGCGCCGAGTCGAGGACCATCTGGCGCTGATCGGGCGGCACGTTGCGGAGATCCTGGAAGGCGCTCTTCATCACCGCCTGGCGATCGGCGGGCATGGTGCGGAAGCGGCGGACCGATTCCTGCACCTGGGCGCGTTCTGCGGGAGACATGCGCTCAAGATTCTCGTTGCGCGCGAGCCTGCGTTCGCGCTGGGCCTCGGGCATCTCGTCGACGCGACTCAACTGCTGCATGAGTCGCTGCTGCTGCGCCAGCGGGAGGCGGTTGAAGCTGGGATCATTGCGCAGCATCTGTTCCTGCTGCTGGGTCCCAACGCCACGATGGGCATTGAGCCATGCGCCGAGGTGTCCGGGAGGCGCGTAGCCCGCCGGACCGGCGCCCTGGTAGTTAGGCCGCATGTAGCCCTGTCCCTGGTAGGCGCTGCCGGGGTTGGCGCCGGGCGTGCCAGTGGGAGCCGGGCGATAAGGCTGCTGGCCAGCTCCGCGATATTGGGGATAAGCCTGGCCAGACTTGGCCTGGGGCCTTGCGGCTTGCGGACGAGGAGCGTTGTAGCGCGGGGCGGCCGCATGCCGAGGCGCAGCCTGACGCTGACCGCGTGCCCAGGCTGTGGGCAGGCACAGCAACATGGCGAAAGCAAAAGCCAAAGCTTTCACCTGCGCCATGCTTGCGACGCTCGAATTGGGCACCCTCCTCATGGATCGGTCTCAAGGCCTCTAACTAAGACTTATTCAGATTTATAAACACCCAGCCTCAGTTTTCGTTGCTGTCGGTGCTCGACAGCGCTTCAAGCTGGTCGAGCAGCTGGGCGTTATTGTCAAGCATCTGCAAATCGTGGACGACAGCAGCCTGCGGAGGAGCCGCGACCGGCTGATCCCAGTTGCTGATGCCCAGATACGTGCCGCCACCCAGGAGCAGAACGACGGTGAGCGCCATGGCCGCAATGGGGCGGGCGTGCAACTGCGGGCCATAGGCGAGGCGGGCGCGAAGGCGCTCGAACCAGCCGGCCGGCTCGGCCTGGCGCGCCTCACCGAGGCGCGCATTCAGGCGGGTCAGGAAATAGGGACTGGGCTCGGGCGCTTTCCAGGTGTCGAGCAGCGCCATCGTCGCGCGCAGCTCCTCCAGCTCGTTGCTGCAGGATTCGCACGCCGCAACATGAGTCGTAACCTTGGCAGGCACAGTCTCAGGATCGAGCAGCAGATCGGCCAGCTTCGATTCCATCGCCGTGCATTTTTTCGTATTCAGTTCCATTGCAACCACCCCACTCCTGCCGGTCAAATCCGGCTTCCATCCCTAGACAAAGTCCTTCAGCTTGTCGCGCAGAGTCTGGTAGGCGCGAAAGAGCAGCGACTTGGTCGCCGACTCACTCAGCTTGAGCACGTCTCCGATCTGGCGATAATCCATCCCCTGATACTTGTGCATCAGCACCGCCATACGCTGGCGTTCGGGCAAGGCCATCACATGCTGGCGGATGGCGGCCATACGCTCGTCGCGCAGGAGGTTCTGCTCTACCGTCGGTTCATCATCGGCCACGTCCGGCGTGGTGCCGGTCTCCTCGTCCGGCGCATCCAGATAGACGTTTTGCGCAGCCCGTTCGTGACGTGTATCGCGCGCGTGGTTCACGGCCAGGTTGGTGGCGATCCGGTAGAGCCAGGTGGTGAACTTGGCTTCGGCCCGGTAGCTCTCGCGCGAGCGATAAACACGCAGGAACACTTCCTGCGCCAATTCTTCTGCAACCGCCTGGTTGCGCACCATCCGGAACAAGAAATGAATCATGGCCCGGTAGTGTTTTCCGACCAGATAATTGAACCCCGATTCGTCGCCCGCTGCAACCCGCAGCATAATGGCGGCGTCGCTGGATTCGTCGGCGCTGTAGTTGGGAATCGGCCTCGCATCGGGCCGAGGAGCCGAGCCCGTTCCCAGTGCCGGTTTGTCCAGGACCAGGGTTGCCATATCCTCAGGAACCCCGTCCCCGGCTGAAGGTTGCGCAGAATCCTCAGTTTCTTCCCCGGAATTAACACTTTCCGGGGATCCGCTGCCGGTCTGCGGCCTGGGGCGCGCGTCACGCGGATTTTCGCCGGCGCGGGCTGCCGACATGGCCTCGTTTGGGCGTAATCTAGCTCCCGGAAACCGGAGCCCGTCAAGGGTTGCGCCCGCGAATGCGAGGGGGAGCGGTTCCGAAAACGGCCAGATGGACCTATACCCACTCCAAAAGGGTTCAACGCAGTCGTCGATCGGCCTCGATCTCGAGAACATGGGCAAAAGGACGCGGGCCTGCCGGGAAACTCAAATCGGCTCGGGCTTTGGCCCTAGCGCCTCGCTGGTGTTACTCTACCCTACGGAAAGCCCTGTACGCGTATCTTGCGTGCGGTCGTTGCCGCGGGTGTCCGGCGGGGTGGTTGAGCGTACAACGGACCCGTTCCGGCATCCTGAAGGTAAGCTATTGTCGGGGTTAGAGATAGGGCCAGTTCGCGTCGGCGGCATGTCGGGCGCGGGCAGTTCCACATAGGGGCGATTAGCTCAGTTGGTTAGAGCGCTTCCTTCACACGGAAGAGGTCTGGGGTTCGAGTCCCTAATCGCCCACCATTTCCGGCCATAAAAATAAGCGAATTCTCAGGCGGCAAAAAGCGGTTTCGTTGCGGAAGCCGAAGTGCGTCAGACGGACACTGAAAAGGATCTCGCGGTGCGGTCAACCGCGGAGTGTGACCGCATTCGCAGTCAAGGTTGAATTTCTGTTTTACGAGGGGATCCTCTGTTAGCCTCGTCGAGAGGTGAAACATGCGCACATTCAAGTGGCTCGGTATGCTTGGTCTAGTCTGCCTGCTTTGCGGGCTTCGCGAGCCCGCACCTGCTCAAATTTCGGTGAGCATCGGGGGGCCACCGGTGTGCCCCTATGGGTATTTTGACTATGCCCCGTACAACTGCGCTCCCTACGGATACTACGGTCCGGACTGGTTTGTGGGCGGCGTGTTTATTGGCGCAGGGCCATGGTTTCACGGGCCGCATGGCTTCTACGGCCATGTAGACAACCGCTGGGATCCTCACCACGGGTATGCTGGGCCGCTGCCGGAGCGTGGCGAGCGCGCTTTCAATCATTTTCATCCCAATGAGGCGCGCGATGGGCGAGGCCACGAAGGGCAGGCTGGGCATGACGCACGCGGTGAGCATGCTGCCGGCTACAGCAGAGGCGGAGGCGGCCACCGGTAGACCGGGCTGACAGTCCAATCCAAATCCTCAGGGCCTGAAGGCTCTGAGGATTTGGAGTGTAGGTGTACGGGCCCGTACCTTCCATCGAGATTCAGTGTGCAGCGGCGATTGGGCCCCATCGGTAGAGCTGAAACTCGCGGATCTGAGCCGGGGCTGTGCTGGAGAGGATGTTGAGGCGGACGCGGCTGGCGGTGACGGGCGCGAACGCGTCGATCTTTTTGTGGCCGATGGCCTGACCCTGGGCGATGCGGGCCCATTTCGCAGTTTTCGTGTCCCAGACCTCAATCGCATACTTCTCCACATGCTGGCCATCGTTGAGCCATTCCATGGTCAGGACGTGGTCGAAAGTGACGGGGGCGTCGAAATCTGCTTCGAGAATGGCATGATGCGAGCCGGGCGGGGCCGACCAGAAGGTGTCGGGATCGCCGTCGAGTGCGGCGGCGACCTCAGATGAGGCGGGGCGGTGCTTCAGGGCGAGGTTGTTTTCGAAACGGGTGCGGAGAGCGGCGCCGAACTCCTCGAGGCGCCGGGCGTCGACATCGGGAAGCAGGCCGCGATTGTCGGGAGCGACGCCGAGCATGAGTTGCGCGCCGCGGCCCACGGTTGCATCGTAGGTTGCCAGCAACTCGTCGAGGGATTTGAGGGAGGATTCGTCGTTGGGGTGCCAGAACCAGTGGAGTTTGCGGAGCGGCGTATCGGCTTCGACGGGACGCCAGCGCTCGTAGCCATGCCGGTCGATGACGTTCCAGTTTTCGTAGTTGACGACGCCGGCTTCGTTGCCCACCCAGCGCGCGTCGCCATACTCGAATAAGCCGGTGTCGGCAAAGACGACGGTATCGGGCTGATAGGTGCGAAGGGTTTCGATGATCTTCTTGAAGTTATAAACGTGACCTTCAGACCCGGCGCCGTCGAGCCAGAACTCAACTAAGTCGCCATATCTTGAAGCTAACTCAGATAACTCGGCGTTGTAGTATTCGTCGTAGGCCGGGGAGTCCTTGTACTTAGGCTCGTGCCGGTCCCATGGGGAAAGATAGACCCCGAAGCCGAGGCCGTACTTGCGAGCCGCGCGGGCGACATCGCCGACCACGTCTCCCTTGCCGTTTTCCCAGGGGCTGCTGCGCACGCTGTAATCAGTCTGTTGGGTTGGCCAGAGGCAGAAGCCGTCGTGGTGCTTGGCGACGAGCACGACGTACTTCGCGCCAGATGCGCGGATGGCACGCATCCATTGGTCGGGATCGAACTGGGTGGGATTGAAGACCGCTGGGTTGGCGGTGCCGTCGCCCCACTCGCGATCGAGGAACGTATTGGTTGAGAAGTGGAGGATGACGCCAAATTCGAGGTCCTGCCACGCGACCTGGTAGGGCGCGGGCTGAATGTCTCCGGCAGCCTGCGCCAAAAGCGCGGGCGGGCCGGCGAGGATTCCGAGAGAGAGCAGGGTCGCTAGAAGGCGGGTCACGTTTTTTCTTCGGAAGGGATTGACGAGCACATTCAGTCTAGCCCAAGCCAGGGGGCGGCAACGCTAGGGCTTGGAGACAAGATCGGAATCCTCCATGAGCTTGAAGATGTCCTGGTGACTGAGATAGGCGAGGATCTTCGGCTGGGCAGTACCCATGTCGATGAGGAACGAAGATTGGGGAGTGAGAGTCACGGCAGGTTTGCCGGGGGGAGCGAAATCCATTTGCCACTGGGTGTCGACAAGGACGTAGCGTTCGCCGATGGGCGTGTCGCGGCGGGCGATGAGCCTGGTAAAGCGCAGGCCCGCATTGTCGAAGTGCTGTTTGCGCAAGGGAAGCTTCTGGGCGAAAGCCGCGGCTGGAATGACGACGGACCCATCGGGGCCTGCAGCGAGAAAGGTATCGGCGAACTGTGCGACGACGGCGGCCGGATCGTCGCTGGCTGTGTTGCGTTCATAAGTGGCCATGAATTGGTCGAGAGCTTGCGGAGTAAAGGGCATAAGTGAGCCTCCATAGGCGAGTCTTAGTCGTAACCGACTTTAGTATTATATCACACTTATGCCCAAGATAGCAAGCAGAGCCCAAGATATAAGGGGAAGGTGGGAGCGGCAGCGCTTAGTTGGCCAGCTTGTTGAGAAGCCCTTCCATCGCATCTTCCTGCCGCTCGATCGATTCCACAAGCTTGAATTGGGTGCGGCAGCGATCGAGATTGTGGCCCTCGCGATGGACTTTGAAGTAAGTGTCGCCGGAGAGATGGTCGGTGAGGAAACGGATGCCGATTTCGAGCGTAATCAGTTTTCCGGAAAAGGCGAGGTGCCGTTTCTCGTCCGAGGTCAGAAACCCGCCGGCTGACTCGATGTAACCGCGCAAGAGCGCTTCGAACATGGGGAACTGCATTTCGACCTTGGAGAGGTCGCGTTCGTCTTCCATGGCGGGGCTGGTGGTGGTGCGCACCATGTCGCCGAAGTCGTAGGCCGCGAGGCCCGGCATCACGGTGTCGAGGTCGATGACGCAGATGCCTTCGCCGGTGGAGTCGTCGAGGAGCACGTTGTTGAACTTGGTGTCGTTGTGGGTGACGCGCTCGGGGAGCTTTGCGTCGAGCAGCACAGAGGTGATGGGCTCGCGCGCCAGGGCGAAGTCGATCTCCGGCCTGGCTTGGGCGGCGCGGTTGGCGACGTCGGCCTGGATGGCACGCTCAAGGGCAGCGAAGCGCTTGGGGGTGTTGTGGAAGTCGGGGATGGTGTCGAGTAGGCGTGGAGCGGGCAGGTCGGTGAGCATCTGCTGGAAGTGCCCGAAGGCCTTGGCGGCCTGGAAAGCCTGCTGGGCCGAGGTGACGGCGTCGTAGCTGTGGGCAGCTTCGACGAACTTATAGGCGCGCCAGTAATTGCCTTCGGCATCGCGATGCCAGGACCGCTGGTCGCGCGCAGGAATCAGCGTGAGCACGCGGCGATCGGGGTCGGGCACGCCGTTGACCTGCTTGCCCAGATGCGACGTGACGCGCTGGATGTTTTCCATCACGGCCACCGGATTCTTGAAGATGTTGTGATTGATGCGCTGCACGATGTAGCGAGCGGGCTTGCCGCGATCGAGGAAGACGGCGCAGAAAGAATCGTTGATGTGGCCGCTGCCGTAAGGCTCAGCCGAGGCAAACTCTCCGGGGATTTCGAAGTGCCGCGCAACCGCTCCGATGTCGTAGTGGTTGTTCATGCCCAGAGTCTTTCGGGATAGACCCCGGCGCGGACCATTTGCTGAATGCTCTCGACGACGCGCGGACGATCTTCGCGGTAGGTGACTCCGAACCATGCATCGGCCGAGGGCAGGAGCTTGACACGGGCGCTGCCCGCGCTGACGAGTTGGTTGATGGCGCTGGGCAGGTAGCACTCGGCGCGCAGGTCGGCTCCGTGCCGTTCGAGGAACTCCTCGAAGCAGGCATGGAGCTGGTCGAGAACCCTGGGCGCAAACCCCCACATGTTCATGGAGACGTGCTCGTCGCCGGAAAGATGGGTCACTTTGCCGGCGCCATCGGCGCTTTTGGCGCCCTGGCCGTCGCGCTCGATGTTGGTCAGTTCGATGACGTTCTCGAGGAACCCGCGGGCATCGACCTGGCAAACGCCGCGCGCCACAGAACCGAAGTCGGAAAGAGTATTGCGCAGGATGAAACCGACCATGGCGTAATCGGGAGTATTGGCGCGGAGATGGTCGGCGAGGGCGCGAAAGCTGCCGGCGCCGTAGAAGTCGTCGGCATTGATGGCGGCAAAGGGGTCACGAAGCTGGTCGGCCGCGGCCAGCACAGCCTGGGTCGTGCCCCAGGGCTTGGTTCGGCCGGCAGGAACGGTGAATCCGGGAGGAAGCGAATCGAGTTCCTGGTAGGCATAGTCGACGGGAACGCGGCGCGCAAAGCGAGAGCCGATGTTCTTGCGGAACGGCTCGTCGATGTCTTTGCGAATGACGAAGACGATTTTGCCGAAGCCGGCGCGCAGGGCGTCGTAGATGGAGTAGTCCATGATGGTCTCGCCGCCGGGACCGACGGGATCGATCTGCTTGAGGCCGCCATAGCGGCTGCCCATGCCGGCGGCAAGGACAAGAAGAGTGGGTGCGGTCATGGGCGAGCCTCTCGCGGGGAAGGCGTCATTGGCGGGCTTCTCCTTGGGGAAGCACGTCGAGGGTGAGCACCTCGAATGGCGCTAAATGAAATGGGTGGGAGTCCTGGGCACGCAGGACAAGTGCAGGCTTCGCCTGATCCGCAGTCCAGGGACTGCGCGCGGTATAGGTCTGCGCCGCGCCGGGCGGCAGTTCAAAGGCGTTCTGCAGCGTAATGACGATAGTCTGCTCCTTGTCACCAGGGTTGCGCAGCACAAGAATGCCTTTACGCGGGGTCCAGGAAGCCCAACCGTAAACCTCAAGCCAGGCGGGATCGCCGCCGATCCAGTGGGTATCTTTGAGGACGTCGGCGTTGCTGCGCGACCACTTCGCGGCTTCGGCGAGATCGTCCCAATTGGCATCGGTCAGGAGGCTGGGCGTGATGTACATCTCCTGCAACTGGGTCCCGGTGCCGAAGTAGGAGTGGATCTCGTTGCGGAAGTCATTTTGCGGATCTTTGTCGAGTTCCTTGTGATGCTGCGCGTAGATCATGCCGTGGAGCATGAGGGAATTGAGCGGATAGAGGGGGCCGTTCTGGACGACGCGCTCGTAGGTTTCAGCGTCGCGATAGGTGATCCAGCGTTCGCGATAGGGCCCGACTCCGGTGGTGGAGTCGTCGTCACCGCCGCGCCAGATGGAGTCGGCGTACATGAGCCAGAAGGGCGAGGGCCACGTGCCGGTCGTCAGATTGACATAGAGATCGGGCTTGGCGGCGCGCAGTTCGCCGATGAGGTGAATGGCCGCCGAGAAGTCGCTGTCGAAGCGGCTGCCGGGGAAGACGGAGTCGACGTTGCCGGTGCCGTCGAACTTGAACTGATTGACCCCGTAGTTGCGGATCATGTCGAGGCAGACATCGCGAAAAGCCGCGTAATACCTGGGTCCGGAGAGCGCGTAACCGCCGTCGACGATCTCGTACCCGGCGGATTTTCCGAATTCGATGCGCTCCCGCTTGGGGCCGTCGTAGCCGCCCCACGGCGACATCCAAATGCCGGGGCTCGCATCGTATTTTTCAGCAGCTTCGCGAACCGGGGTAAAGCCGTTGGGAAATCCGCTATTGAATTTCCAGAGCGATTTGTGATTGTCCCACCCGTCGTCGAAGAGGAAGCTGTCGAGTTTGACGCCTCGTTTCTGGGTGAGCTCACGCCCAAAGGCGTTGATGCGATCCAAAGCGCCGGCCTGGTCATAGGGATTGAAGTATCCCAGGTCGTACCAGGAGTTGTAGTGGAGGAAAGTGCGATAGGGATGGGCGCGCTCGAGTTCGAGATAAGCCAGAAAATCGCGCCGCATCTGGCCGGCGCGGGCAACTCCGAGAACCGACGAGTAGGTGATGGATTGGCCGGCAGGCAGAGGCAGGTCGCGCTCGATCCATGCGGTGGCGCGATCGCCGGTGACCTTGCTGCGGGAGAGGGGATGCTCGAACCCGAGAAAGAGGTTTCCGGCAACGATGGGCGAGCCGTTGACGGAGCCGACCACGCGCGCTCCGGGGAGCGGCATGTTGATCAGTTCGACGCGGGAGATGGGGACATCGCGGCTGCCGGAGGTGAGACTAAGAAGCTGACGGAAGTAAGGCGCGTCGTCGCGAAGCACGAGCGACCAGAGTATTTGCAAACTATGATCCCCATTTTCAAGGGAGCACTCAATCACCGCGCCATGACGGCGGTCGGCAAGGCGGGAAGCGTCCGGCTGCGGGGGCAGATCCCGCGTGACGGGGTCGCTCTTGAGTGTGACGCTTTCGATGCGCTCGATGGAGCCGTCTTTGAGGAGAATCGCAAAGGGGACAGCGATCGGCAAGTCGGCATGGTGAAGCTTGTCGGTGACGGTGAGCCCGGAAAGCCGGTCGCCGGTAAACGACACGCGCACCGCGAGAAACGGGTTCACCAGTTGCAAAGCATTGGCTTCGCGGGTTGCGACGGCCTGTCCTGCTTCTGCCCTCGCGAGTTGCATAGAGAGCGCGCAAAGAACCAGTGCAAGCAGGGTGGCGAACCATGAAGCTGAAGGTGGAAGCGGTGGGCGGCGTTGCATCCGGAATTCCTTGGTGATTCGGGCGAATTGTCAGTGTATCGCAGATGAGATGGATTCAATTCATGATCGTCAAATCGCTGTGTCCCGGGAGTCTCGATCAGAAAGGAAATGCGGATTTACTCACCACTCCCAGACTCCGCCCCGAAGAGCGAAGACAGCTCCTTGGGGCGACTCCGGCGCTTCTTTCGCTCAGGAATGACGGCGACGATCCTAAAAACTTCCGGGAACCAACGCGCGGCAGGCTGGGCACGAGGGCTTGATGGACGGGCCCGAAACTAGAATGAATTGACTGGCTGCAGCGGAGCGATGCGAAACCTTAGTTGGATTTGCCGAGGGATGTCCGGGCTCATCCTCAGCGCGCCGCTGGCTGCCGGGCTGGGCCAGACACCGGCCAGCCACGCGGTTGCCCTGACGGTGGTGGACGAGAACGGCGCCTCGGTAGCCGGGGCGCAGGTGGTGGTCAGCGAGCCGGGGCGGCAGGATCAGCACCTGACGACCGACTATGCCGGACGCACGAGCTACACCTTGATCCGCTCCGCGCCGTATGGGATCGAGGTGAAGAAGCCCGGCTTCTACGAGACGACGGATGCGGCAGAGAATCCGGATCTGCAGGAACTGAAGGTCGTGCTCAACCATGAACAGATGCTGCAGGAAGAGGTAAGCGTCTCGGCTTCGCAGCCGGGCATCGACGCCGAGCAAACCTCCGACCAGATGACCCTGAATCTGCCGGAGATCATCAACATTCCTTATCCGACATCGCGGGACATTCGCAACCTGCTCGCGTTTTATCCGGGCGTGGTGCAGGACGCGAGCGGGCAGGTGCACGTGGACGGATCGGAGACGTGGGCGACGCTGGACACGCTCGATCAGTTCGACATCCGCTCGCCGGTGAGCGGCGAACTGGCGATGCGGGTGAGCGCGGATGCGGTGCGTTCGATCGAACAGGAATCGACGCGCTACCCGGTGGAATTCGGGCGCGCGACAGGCGGGGTGATCGCGTTCTACACGGGGATGGGCGACAACAAATTCCGGTTCAACGCGACAGATTTTCTGCCGTCTTTTCACGACCAGAACGGGATACGTTTCGACAAATTCGTGCCGCGGTTCACGTTCACGGGTCCGATTGTGCGCAACCGAGCGTGGTTCTTCGACGGGCTGGATCTCGAATACGACGACATCTACATTCCCGGGCTTCCGGCCAATGCGGATACGGACCACTTGATCCGCGGCAGCAACCTGATCAAGTTCCAGGCCAACGTGACGCCGGGCAACATCCTGTCGGGCGGGGTGCTCTTCAACGACTATCACTCGCCCTACGAAGGGATCTCGACGCTGGTCCCGCAGCAGAGCACGACGAATACGGACATCCTTGCGTGGCTGCCGTACGTACGCGATCAGCAGAGCTTCGCCGGCGGCTCGCTGCTGGACGTGGGATTTGGAGTGGTTCGCTTTTTCAACGGCGCCGAGCCTCATGGGAACAGCCCCTTCGAGATCACGCCGGAGACGTCGCAGGGGAGTTATTTTGAAAACCTGACCAGCCGCTCGCAGCGGGTCGAAGGCAATGCTGCGTTTTACCTGGCGCGGCAGCATTGGCTGGGCTCGCACCAGCTGAAAGCGGGGATCGATTTGGATCGCATCGGCTTCGACCAATCCGTGGTGCGCGCGCCGGTGAACTATCTTCGCGAAGATGGAACGCTGCTGCGGCAGAGCGTCTTCCCATCGGTCGCGCCGTTCACGCGGCACAACGCGGAGATTGGCGCGTATCTCGAAGACCGCTGGACACCGATAAAAGGGCTTCTGCTGGAACCCGGAATTCGCTTCGACTGGGACGAGATCGTACGACGACCTCTGCCGGCGCCGCGGCTGGCTATCGTGTTTGCGCCGCCGCAGGCCGAGGGCAATACGAAGATCTCCGCGGGAATCGGGTTGTATTTCGAGCACACGCAGCTCGAGTACCTGACTCGCGCGCTGGCCGGCGTTCGCGACGACACGTATTTTGCGGCCGATGGAGTGACGCCGACGGGATCTCCGCTGGAGACAAACTTCACGGCGGATTACGGGTCTCTGCGCGAGGCGCGGGCGGTGAACTGGAGCGTGAGCATCGAACAGAAACTGCCGAAGTCGCTCTACGTTTCAGCGAATTTCATTCGCAAGCGGGTGTCGGATGAATTCAATTACGTGGACGAGACGGACGCGACGGGGTTGTCGGGCACCTACGCGCTGACCAATTCGCGGGTAGACAACGACAACATGGAGGAGTTCGAAGTGCGGCGCACGTTCAAGAGCGGGTACACGCTTTTCGGCGCATACACGCACGCGACGGCGCACACCAATGCTGCGATCGAGTACTATCCTTCGCTGACCATGCTGGGGCCGCAGCAGGCGGGGCCGTTGCCGTGGGATACGCCCAACCGCCTGCTTTCGTGGGGATGGCTGCCGTTTCCCCTGCCCTGGCAGAAGAAGAACTGGGATTTCGTTTACACGCTGGACCGGCACACGGGATTCCCATACACCGCGGTGAATGCGAACCAGCAAGTGGTGGGGGCAGCAGGCGGGCAGCGATTTCCGGAGTACGTCTCGTTCAGTCCAGGGCTGGAATGGCGCTTTCACTTTCGCGGGGCGTATTTCGGGCTGCGGGGCATGATCGAAAACATCACGGGCAGCGGGAACTACTTCGTGGTGAATAACGACGTGGATTCACCGCAGTATGGAACCTTCACCGAGCCTTTGGGACGGGCCTTCACGGCGCGGATTCGGCTGATTCGGTCGAAGAACTAGGCACGGAAGTTTTTTGTGCGGCAACAACTCTGGCGAGTGGAGCCCGGGCTGTGATATCAAGGCAGAGCATCTCTGCCACATCGCACGATGCGGGCAATTTCACGCGTAAGGAAAGTCCCCACCATGAAGAACCCATTCCTCAAGACCAATTCCCTTCCCGGTTTATTCGCGCTCGGTGCGCTGGCGCTGGCCGCGTCGGCCCTGGCGCAGCTCTCGGAAGTGCCTCCCGTGAACATGGGCTTATGGGAAACACAAACGACGGGCACGGCAAGCGGCATTGAAAACACGCCGATGGCCGGAATGGCCGCGATGTTCGGGCGGCAACATGTAACGCAGTCGTGCCTGACGCCGGAGAGCTGGAAGAACGACATCCAGGGGCTCAACTCGAGGCAGCAGCGCGGGTGCACGCTATCGAATGTCCATCAGGATGCGCATGAAGTGTCGTTCGACCAGGCGTGCTCGAACGGGATGAACAATGCCCACGTGGATATCCTGATCGACGGACCCGAGAGTGCGCACGGAACCATCGTGATGAAGATTGCGCTGCCGAACATGACGCAGCCCATGACAGTGAACATGACGATGTCGTCGCACCGCCTGGGCTCGGATTGCGGCGGGGTGAAGCCGGGCCAGGGGAAGATGATCCAGTAGAGGGCTTTAGCGCGATTCGCCGGCGCGGAGGGTGGCTTCGATGCGCTTGCTGTAGTGGCCGGTGAGCGCATTCCAGCGGACGATGGCGAGTTCCTTGAGCATCTGCAGGCCGTCTTTGAGATAGCTCATGCGGCTGCGCTCGTCATGGGCCCAGCTGACGGGGACTTCTTTGATCTTGAAGCCGCGCTTGAGTGCGATGAAGAGGATCTCGGGATCGAAGCCCCAGCGCTCGATGGTCTGCAGCTGAAAGACGGTTTGAGCGGCGGCGCGGGTGAAGGCTTTGAAGCCGCATTGCGTATCGGCAAAGGGAAGATTCATGACCATGCGGCAGACGAGGTTGAAGCACCTGCCGAAGAACTGCCGGTAGAGGGGTTGGCGATGGGTTTGGCGGCCGCTCTCGAGCCAGCGCGAACCGATGGCGATGTCGGCGCCGCCGGCGATGGCGGCAAAAAGGCGCTCGGCCTCATGCATCGGGGCGGAGAGATCGGAGTCAGTAAACATTACGATTTCGCCCTGGGCCTGGAGGATTCCGCTGCGCACGCTGTAGCCTTTTCCGCGGTTGCCGGGGTTCTCAATTAATCTGATTTCAGGGGCTTTACCGGCAATCTCGCGGACAAGCTGGGCCGTGGTATCGGTGGACCCGTCGTTGACAACAATCACCTCGGCATTCCACGCATGGGCGCGAATGCACGAGAGGACAGATTCCAGCGTGGCGGGAATGCGGCCGCTCTCGTTGAACGCGGGAATCACGATGCTGTACTGCGGATAGTGCGACACTTCAGTCGTGCCCCATGTTTATTCGCCGAACTCATCGGAAAAGGCTCCGGTCATCATAACTCAGATGGAAAACTCCGTGGCCCGATGACAGGGTGCGCTTTCCATCTTACTGATGGATAAGGCCCAAATCTCTTTCCAGCCCTTGATTTTTGTGCACCATACGGGGAGAATCCATTATTGTGGTTGGGAGGTTTCGACGCTATGACAAAGGCAGACCTGGTGGAGAAAGTCACGCGGCTCGGGGATTTGACCCGTCGCGACGGCGAAATCATTGTGGAAACTGTTTTCGATTCAGTGATTTCAGCCCTTCAGAGCGGCGACAAGATCGAGATTCGCGGTTTCGGGTCGTTCCGGATTCGGCAGCGCAATCCCCGCATTGGCCGCAACCCAAAGACTGGCGAGCGCGTCGAAGTCCCCGCGAAGCGTGTGCCTTATTTCAAGCCATCAAAAGAGTTGCGCGATCTGGTG
Source organism: Occallatibacter sp. (assembly GCA_035508975.1). Taxonomy (GTDB): domain Bacteria; phylum Acidobacteriota; class Terriglobia; order Terriglobales; family Acidobacteriaceae; genus Telmatobacter. The sequence continues at coordinate 6,715 of DATJMC010000005.1, read as the reverse complement.
AATCCAGCGGAAGCGGCGAACGCAGCATCGTAGAAGCCAGACCCCCTGGACGGGCCCCAGCCACAATCAGAGCTTTTTTCCAGGCCGGATGCCGATGACGCTCATCATGCGTCCGGCGCGGCCGTTCATGGCGCGATGTGAATAGAAAAGGTCGGGCCGGCAGCCCGTACACCCTCCTACGATGCTGATATTCTTCGCACCCAGGCCCGCGCTGAGAAGCTGGCGGCGATTGGCCTCGATCAGATCGAGATGCAGCCGGGGCCCGATGGGCGAGTGGCCCGGTGCACGCTGGGTGAGGAAGAGCAAGGGATACTGATTGCGCACCTCGTCGCTCGAGTAGACCTCATGGAAAAGCTCGCGCGCATAAGCGAACTGGCTCTCGAATTCGGAGAGCAGCTCTTCGCCGACGGCATAGCAACAGGGGCCCATGCCGGGACCGATGGCTGCGAGAAGGTTCTTGGGATCGGAACCGAACTCGATGCGCATGCGGCCGATGCCGAGCTCGACGATGCGCTTGACGGTTCCGCGCCAGCCGGCGTGAAAAGCGGCGACCACGCGGAGCCTGCGATCGGCGACGAGGACGGGAATACAGTCGGCGGTCTGAATAGCGAGGAGCAGGCCCGGCTCGGCGGTGAAGAGGCCGTCAGCCCGGCGGGGGCGCTCCCGCGCCGCATCGGACAGGGTAGGAGCGAGGGCAAGGTTCGAGTGAAACTGGCGGAGGGCGATGAAAGGCGCGTCGGAGTTGCCACCGACCGCTTCAGCCAGGAGACGGCGATTCTCGATGACGATTTCGCGCGGATCCTCGGCGGTGAAACCGAGATTCATTTCTCCGCATGCATCTTCGGCGCAGTAGGCGCGGCTCGCGCCGCCTCGCCTTGTGCTGAAACCGTGCTGAAGCCAGGAGATTTTTTGCCAAGCCGGGACTTGCAGAATATGCACCCCATTCGCGGCAATCACTGGTTCGGGCGCTTCCCGAGCGAGTTCCTCGGGAGTGACGGAGTCGAAACGAGGCGGGTGAGCCGGCCTTGGAGTTCTGGGGTTGCGCGTGAGGCCGCCCGCCTGAAGGCGCTCGTCGATGCCGCGCAAAATTTGTTCGCTGGATTTTTTACGAGGGGGAGCCGGAGAAGTCACACACCGATTGTAGGCGGAGACGGTGAGGGGTCTAGTTGGCGCACTCGCTCAACAAGCAGAAGAGCGAATGGGCCTGCCTTCCGGCAGGCCCGCTCGAGAGGCATTGAAAGGGAGGGTAACCTGAGGGGGTCAAGAGAAGGGGTCCGGTTGGGGACCTTCAAAAGGGGTGGAAACCTTTCTTGGAAGGGCCATAATTCGGGGAAGCCTCTGCTTGTTAACTGATAGGACGCCGGATTCTCGGAAAAGGTTGCTAAAGGTTGACGAAGAGGCAACGGATTTTTTCCACACGGGCTTCCGCGAGGCATTTTTCTCTAACTTGCGGAACTCCAAGACAGAGCCGGCGGGCAGGAATTTCAGTCAGTAAATCGGTTTTAGCTTCTTGGACGGTTTGCGGGGGCGGGCGGATGCCTTCTGGTTCTTCTCGAGGCGCAATTTCCAGGCAGTCTGGAGCGCACCGGCAAGGAGATCCTCAGACGCCACTGCCAGGCGGACGTGGGTTGCACCGTTTCTGCCCCAACCGCCGGGGATCGGCAAAAACACGTCGGGGCGTTCGGCTACGAAGTCGGCCTGAAGCTCGGGAGTGAGAAGCAGGTTGCCGTAGCCTTGTTTTTCCGCGGCGAGGGTGGCAAAGATGCGGCCGCCGACGCGAAAGTCGGCCTGGCCCATGTGTGCGCCTTCTTCGGCGCCTTCGAGGCTGAGAGCGAGACGGCGAAAATCGGCAGCGGTCATGGGAGAGCCTAGATTGCCGGGCACGGCCGGAAAGCCGCCCAATCAATTCCCTGCTGAAATTCTTCGTCAGGCTGGATCACCGAGTTGAAGTTGAAAGCGAACTGCGTCGGGCCATGCGCTTCAAGGTGCGCGAGGCGCCGCTTGGCTTCGTCGATGCCGGGGATGTGGCCGATGGGCACCCACCAAAGCGCGGCATAGGCGCCTGCGAACTTCTCGAACCAGGCGTGACGCTGGCGCAGCAGCTCGACGTGCATCGTTTGATAGACGAAGTGGCGCAGATGCTCGACCGAATCCCACACCGACATGTTCAGGAGGGTTCGCTCATCTTCGAAGGGGCGGAGGTAGGTGGCATTGCCTTCGCCGGTTTGGAGACGCCAGACGAAGCCGGGGCTAGCATCGGCGAGGGCGTTGATTTGGTCGAGGCGGTTGACGAAGCCGGCCATGATGGGGCTGTCGAGATCGGCACGAATGCGGCCGATGTTGACTTGCGCGATGTGGTATGTCGGCATGGCATCCTCTCGATTCGGTTAGCGGCTGGCGGCGAGGAGCCGGCTTTCGAACTCCTCGTTGAGCCACTTTGAAAAGGCTGCGAACTCCTCATCGCGCCCGAGAAAGTCGCGCACCATCTGGCGGCCGGGCTTCGATCCGCCCTGCTCGAGCACGGTCTTGCGGTACCTCGCGCCGGCGTCGCAGCCAAGGAGGTCGGCCGAATCGAACTGCGCGAAGAAATCGAGCGCGATGACCTTGTCGAAGGCGTAGGTGTAGTAGTTCGATGAGTAGCCGGTGAGATGGCCGAAGCTGGCGTACATGCGATTGCCTTCGATCCAGGTCCAGGGCTGGAGGCTTTGATAGAGCCGCCTGGTGATTTCGTCGAAGCTGAGTTGCGCGGGGTCCTGGTCGTGCAAGTCGAGCGAAAGCGTTGTGTAGTAAAGCTGCGCACGCACCCAGTCGGCGCGGCCAAAGGCGCCGGCGAGCTTCATTTTTTTGATGGTCGCCGAAGGCAGTGTTTCGCCGGTCTCGTGGTGTTTGGCGAAGGCCTGCAAAAGAGTTTCGTCGCGGAAGAATTCTTCGAGCATCTGCGAGGGCACTTCAATGAAGTCGCCCTCGGTGGCGAACCCCGAGAGACCGGCCCACGCGGTTTGACCGCCAAGGATGGCGTGCATGAGATGGCCGAACTCGTGGAAGTAGGTGACGACGTCGGAGTACTGCATCAGGCCGGGATCTTTTTCGTCCGCTCCCGGGAAGTTGCAGATGAGCGCGGCCTCGGGAAGGTAGCGGCCGCGGACGCCGGTGACGACGGGCGCGGCCGAGAACCACTTGTCTTTGCCCTCGCGCGGATGCATGTCGAGATAGAAGCGGCCGACCATCTTGCCGCTCTCGAAAACCTCGAAGACAGAGACGGCCGGGTCCCAGCCTTTTTTCTGCGAGGGGCGGAACTCGACTTTGAAGAGGCGCGCGGCGGTGTCGAGGACGCCGGCTTCAACCTGCGCGTAGGGGAAGTAGGGGCGGACCGATTGCGAATCGAAGTCGAACTCGGCGCGGCGGAACTGCTCGTACCAGTAGCCGCGGCTGGCGATGTCGATCTCCTGCAGGCCCGGCTGCGCCTTGCGCGTGAAGGCGAGGATCAGGTCGTGCTCGTGTTTCGCGCCCTCGCGGCTGGCGTCGTTCAACTTGGCGAGAAAGGTGCGCACGTTCGCGGCCGAGCCCATCATTTGGTCGGCGGTGGCGAGATCGGCCCAGCTGCGAAAGCCGAGGACGGTGGCGATCTCCTGCCGCGTGGCAAGGAGATCCATCAGGATCTGCGCGTTGGCGGGATAGGCGCGGGTGTTGTAGGCGAGGAACATGCGCTCGCGCAGCGCGGCGCTGCCCGCGAAGGTCATGACCGGCGCCATGTCGGGCGGATCGGTGGTGAGGGTGACGTGGCCTGTGGAGTCGGCAGGATGGCGGGCGAGGTAGTCGGCCGGCAGCCCTTCGAGTTCCGCGGGGGCGGCCTGAATGGTCTTTGCACCTTCCTGGATATTGCGGCCGAATTCCAGCGACAGGCGCGTGGCTTTCTCGTGCAGAGCCTGCAGGCGATCGCGGGTGGACTGGTCCTTGTCGACGCCGGCGAGACGGTAGCTGAGGAGCGTGCGCTCGACGTAGTGCCGGGTGGCGGGGTCGACGCCGGTGAGGTCGATGGCGACGAGAGCGTCGTAAACGGCGCGATTGAGGCTCAGAGCGCTGCCTGCCATGGCCACGCGCTGCGCATCGGTTTGCGCCTGGTCGCGAACGGATTTGTCGGCGGCGACGGAGTTGAGGATGCCGGCCTGCGCTCCGGCGAGGCTCAGCTGCTCGATCGCGGTGTCGTAGAGGCGGAGCGAGTTCTCGGGAGTGCGCGGGCCTTCAACGGCGAGAAGAGCTGCAAGCGCAGCCTCATGCGCCGCCAGACGCGCGCTCACCCAGGACTTGAGAGCTTCAGTGGATTGAGCCCCTCCGGTTTCCCAAACGTGTATCTCGTCAATCACCGCGCTGGCCGCAACAGAAGACATGTCTTTGAACGAACCTCCAGAACTCCAGCTTGCCACAGCGGGGCGGGAGCTGGCTTCGAAGGGGCTGAAATTGCAGCGGAACGTGGGGAGAAGTGCCCGCGCAGTGGGACGAATGAGCGGATCAGGAGCGGGCGGCATCCAAACCGCGCAACCCTGAGATTTCCGCGGGATTCGCTTTGGTTCGCTAATCGTTTATTTTGGAAGGCGGAATGCCTGCATTCTGAAGCTGGCATGGCCGGATCGTGGCCGGAGGTCATCGCGATGGGTTCATTTCGTCAGAATCTGCAATTCGCTGCGCGGCAGATGCGGCGCAATCCAGGCTTTACGTTCACGGTGATCGCGACGCTGGCGCTCGCCATTGGCGCGAACACCGCAGTGTTTTCGCTGGTGAATGCATTGATGCTGACGAGCCTGCCCTATGCCCATCCGGAGCGCATGGGCACCATCTTCCGTGAGGTGCAGGGGAAAGAGCGACGCGACGACAACCACTCCATCGACGGCCAGGCATGGGAAGCACTGCGCGACAATGTGCCTTCGCTGATCTCCGCGGTTTCGAGCGGCCGCGCCGATGGCGTGAATCTACGCGCGGGAGAGCGTGCCCAGTATGTGCGCGCGGGGCGCGTCTCGGCCGGCTACCTCGATGTGCTCGGCATTCACCCGGCCATGGGGCGCAACTTCTCAGAGGAGGAAGACCGTCCGCATGGGCCCAAGGCGGCGATCCTGAGCTACGCTCTGTGGCGCAATACCTTCCATAGCGACGGCAACTTGATCGGGCAAACGATCCACTTGAAAGGCGACTCGTATCCGGTGGTGGGCATTCTGCCCGCGGGAGCGACGACGCCGCTGAATGCGGACCTCTACACGGACCTGCAACCGAGCCGCGAGGGCGAGGGCGGCGGATCGAATTATGAAGTCATCACGCGGCTGCGCGATGGCGCCACCTGGCAGCAGGCCGACGGGGAAATCAATCGCGCCTGGAGCGATTGGGCTGTCAACATGGCGAAACAATACGGGCCCGGGGCGCGCGTTTCTTTCCACTCGGTACCGTTGCAGCAGGGTGAGACAGCGGAGCTTCGGCCGCGGGCGCTGGCGCTGATGTATGCCGCGGGATTCATTCTGCTGATTGGCTGCGCCAATCTCGCGGGGCTCACGCTGGTGCGGGTTGCGCGACGGACGCCGGAGATTGCAACGCGTCTCGCGCTGGGCGGTTCGCACTGGCAGATCCAGAAGCAGCTGTGGATCGAGAATCTGCTCCTGGCCCTGGTGGGCGGGGTTGCCGGGATCGGCGTGGGCTTTGCCGCGCTGAGGGGGCTGCTGGCCATGCTGCCGGAGGGTTATTTGCCGGTCGCCGGGGTGACGCTCGATCTTCGCGTGCTGGCATTCACTTTTACCGCGTCGGTCTTGAGCAGCGTGCTCTTCGGCATGCTTCCCGCGGTTGCGGTGCGCCGCGTCAATCTGCGCTCGTCGATGGCCAGCCGCGCAGTTGCGGGCGGAGAACGAATTCGCCTGCGGCAGGCGCTGATCGCGGGCGAAGTGGCGCTGACGGTTGTTCTGCTCTGCGGAAGCGGACTGCTGATTCGCTCGCTCATTCATCTTGAAACGCTGCCCCCGGGCTTCAGTGCGCAGGGGGTGATGGCAGCCAAGGCCTCGCTCGACGACGCGCGCTACCACGATCCGGCCGCGTTCCAGAAGCTGCTGAATGAGAGCACCGCGGCGATGCAGCGCATCCCCGGCGTAGAGAGCGCCGCAGTCGGGCTTTCGCTGCCCTATGAGCCGGTGCTCAACGACTCCATCCACATCGACAACGGGCCGGAGGCAGGCCAGGAGGTTGGCACTGACGCGATTTACGTCACGCCAGGATACTTTGAGACGCTACGGATGCCGCTACTGGCGGGGCGGAGCTTCGCCGCATCTGACGGACCGAACACGCAGCGTGTGGCCATCGCGAACCAGACGTTTGCGCGGAAGTTCTTTCCCGGGGTGAACCCGATTGGGCATACGGTCGAAAAGGGCGCGGTGATTGTCGGGGTTGTAGCCGATGTGCCAGTCTCCTCGGGACTGTACCCGACTGCGCCGCTCCAGACCGAAGAGACCCTGTACGTTCCGGCCAGCCAGATGAAGGGGCAAGAACTCGCAGTGGTACACGTGTGGTATCAGCCTGACTGGATTGTGCGGACCGCGCGGCCGGTCGAGGGGTTGGCCGGGCAGATGCAGAGCGCCCTTCTCAGCGTCGACCCCGGGTTGCCGTTTTCGGGCTTCTACAGCCTGAGCGACCTGCTGTCCAAGACCCTGGCAACGCAGAGGATTGAAGTGGCGCTGCTGGGCCC
>DATJMC010000004.1:0-2823 GCA_035508975.1 Occallatibacter sp. | reverse complement strand
CCGTCGTCCCGATGATCTTGTAGTCCTTCGGGTCCTTCATCTTCAGCGTCGCGGGATCAGGCGGCGTCAGCATGGCAGCCTTCGCGGCCAGCTCGCCATAGCCGAGCGATTTGCCGCTTGCGGTGTGCATCACGCGTCCGGAAGCCGTGGTGCATTCCGATTCCGGCACATTCCAGGTTTGCGCCGCGGCCATGATCAGCATTTGCCGCGCGCCCGCGCCCACCTGGCGCAGCGGAACCCAATTTGTCGGCGTCGCCGTGCTGCCGCCCGCCACTTGCGGGCCGTATTTGGCTTGATCGATGTCCGCCTGCTGAATACGAACGTTCTTCCAGTCGATATCGAGTTCTTCGGCGATCAGCATCGGCAGCATCGCCTTCACGCCCTGGCCCTCTTCGGGATTTTTCGCCATGATCGTGGCGATGCCGTCAGGCGCGATTGCGATGAAGGAACTGGGCAAAAGCGGCTGCTGCCGGAAACCCTGCGCCAGCATCTTCTTCACCGGCTCCGCATAATAGGCAAGCAGCATGCCGCCGCCCGCGATGGCGCTGACACGGAGGAAGGAACGGCGGCTCATCATTTTCTTCACGTTCTTTACGGGCTTTGGTGACATCGAGGGAGCGGTTGCCATGATCTCCTCCTTCAGCTGCCGTGCCCGTTGTGGGCCGGGGCGGTTTTCGCGGCGACGGCGAGCGCCGACGCGCGATGAATGGCCTGGCGGATGCGGAGATACGTTCCGCAGCGACAGATGTTACCGGTCATCTGGTCTTCGATCTCTTTTTCGGTGGGCTTCGGATTTTTCGCCAGAAGCGCCGCGGCGGACATGATCTGTCCGGCCTGGCAATAGCCGCACTGCGGGACGTCAACCTCCTGCCAGGCGAGCTGCAAGGGATGCTCGCCGTCCGCGGAGAGCCCCTCGATCGTGGTGATCGGGACGCCGTCCGCCTGGGAGACGAACGTCTGGCAGGCGCGGACCGCCTGTCCGCGGAAGTGGATGGTGCACGCACCGCACATTCCGATGCCGCAACCGTATTTGGTGCCTTTCAGGTTGAGCATGTCGCGCAAGACCCAGAGCATGGGCATGTTCGCGGGCGCGTCGACGGTGGTCGTCTTTCCGTTGACGATGAGCTTGTAGGGCATTTTGCACCTCCGAGCAAAAGGCAGGTCCGAATCGCTGGACACAAAGAGCCGATCGCAAAGAATGTACTACCGAGCCCCACTCCCGTCAATTCACCCTGCGTTTCTTTGCGAATCCTTGGCGACTCCCGCGAACGGCTCACCCTGCACACCTGATGCAGCAACAGACCCCGATGCAGCAACAGAGTGCTTGTATCGACGAAGTGCCCGCTCTTTTTGCGGGCCCCTGCCCTCGAATCATCAGCATTGACAACAACACCGCTCGGGAGGTACAAAAAGCGCATCGATAAAGCTGGGTAGCAGGTCAAGACGGCCCCTCGCATTTTTAGCTCTCACTAACGGCTCCATAACTGAGTCTCATCAGCCCACCAGGAGGACTTTTTATGAGCAAAGCCCTTTTGCCCGGTTCCCAGCTCATTCTGCGGGGGGAGAAGCTGAAGAGGCCCGGGATAGCGGACCGACCTTTATCGGAGCCGAATCGACGCAAAAAATACAAGCTTCCTTGAGCGGTCGGAAAGTGACACGTGTAGCTGCCGACGAGCGGAAAGGTTGATTGCGATGACTGCGAAAAAATGCCACGCACCACAATGGATTTTGCTGATAGCTATCGGACTCACGCCACACTCTCTTTTTGCGCAACAGTCATCGGGCGCGCCCGGTAAAAGTCCGGCACAGCGGTCGTCCATTACCCGCGTCGGATGTCAGTCTTGCGCTGCCAGCCTTCGAATTATGGCGGATATGAATTGCACTGTTGCCGTCGATGGCGAAAAGGTAGGCACCATCGCTCAGGACGCCGGAAAAACGGTCGAAGTCGCCCTCGGCGAACACATGGTCGTGGCCCAGTCCGGACAGCTGAAGTGGCAAACCACCCTCACGGTCGATAAAGCCGGCCAGCGCCTCATCCAAACGGACTTGCAATCCGTTCTAAGAGCCCAAACCTGGCAGGGTGATTGGTACGCCGAAGTCTACTACAACCAACCACCACCGGCGGCAGGCTTACCCACCTCATACTATTTTGAGTCGTTTGAAATCAAGGTCAGCGGCCAAAGCTGCGCAATCGATCACGCAAGCGGCTTTGTTATTGCCGCCGCGCCTCCCAACTCTTATCCAGCGACGCACAACTACAGCGCTTGCAGGGTGGATAATGACCGCTCGTTGACCGATAACATAGTGAAGGCAACTCTGGAAGGGACTGATCGCACCTTGGCATTTAACTCGATTTGGACTAGGCAGCAGTGCTCTCTTCCTCTTACAGATCCGGCCTCAGCCAAACAAGCCAGCGCCAAAGCCCGTGCGGATGCGCAGAATGCCGCGGATCAGGCGAAACGCGAAATCATCTCGCGCTGGCAGGGTGAATGGTCCGGCGAGATCTCCCACGACAACTACGTCGAGAACTCAACATCCTATGCCACCAATAGAGTTGCTCTTACGATTCAAGTGCAGAGCGACGGCTCGTGTTCGGTGATAGAGGAATGGAGCAACACGTTCCACTACCACGGTGGAGACGACGACAACCCCACCGAAAGTACGAACACTTACCAATGCAATGTGGTCGATGGACAAAAGCTTCATCTTGATAACGGCAACTTCTCTGACGTTTCTTACACCTACCCCGGAAACGCAGTAGTCAACGTGAACGCAATTGGAGTGGCGGGGCAGATCGACCTCGTGCGTCACTAGGGATCTGCG
>DATJMC010000003.1:0-5362 GCA_035508975.1 Occallatibacter sp. | reverse complement strand
CTCGGAGCGTGGAGTGAAAGCGGAAAAATCCTCTTCGACAAGCTTCCCCTCGGCCTTGATTACGATCGCATCTCGATCGCGCATTACTTGGATGGGCACCTGGAGCTCCGTTCCACCGCGTACTGGGTAAGATGCCTGCGCGTGAGAATCCGTATCCCTCTCGCTTCCGTGTCCGGGCAAGGCTTGGGCCGGCCATCGGCAATGCGGTGCTGAAAGCCATCGATACCTTCATCGCCGGCGTCCATGAGCGCGGACAAGAAGTCCTGAGCCCCTTGAAGGGCACGGCTTCAGCCCGTACAGCTCGGCAAACACACACTGGGAGGCGGTCTCCGGACGAACACCAACGCCCAGCGTTCCGCGATAAGGAGCGCGCCACGCGTCCGCTGCATGCAATGCTTAATTCGGCGTGGGCCGATCCACGGAATCCACCACCAGCGTCGCCACCGAGCCCTTCTGCGACTCCAGCTTCAGCCCCAGCTGCTCTTCGAGCGCCGTAAATAACCCCGGCGTATTGACGTCCGCCGTGCCGTTATCGGCCTCCGCGGTGCCCGGGCGCGGCGCACTCTCCGGCGTCCACTTCAGGTCGAAGTCGTACTTCCCCGTCAGCCCCGTCTTGTCGACCACCACGCGGTCGCCCGTTTCCGGCAGGCGCGAAAGAACCCCCGAGGCAAAGTCTTCCATTGAGATACCGGCCGCATCAACGTTTCCCGGGCCCATCATCATCCTGTTCCGCATCTTCGGCAGATCCCCCGGCGATGGAGCGGGCGCGTTTGCCTGCTCAGGAGGATCGGGCGCCGACGCCTTCAGCTTCGGCCCTCCCTTCGCCACCACCAGCGCATACACGGGCAGTTCTTTCTCTACGTGGCTCACCTTGAGGTGGAAGCGGTCCACAAGCAGCGCCTGCAGCATCAGCCGAGTTTGTTGGTTGCGCTCATCGCGCGGCAGGTTGTCCACCACCTTGGCCGTCGCCTCGTCTTCCTTCGCATCGATGGTGTAGGTCGTCGAATTCGCCCATTCCGGAAGCCCCGAGATCTGCGAAGCCGACTTGGCGTTGTAGGCGAACATGATCAGCTCTTTCAGCGGCATGTTTTTGACGGTGAGCTTCCCCGGCCCCAACCAGAGCATCCTTTGCTGCGAGCCCGGGTCTCCCGGCTTCACCGTCGCCACCTCAAAGCTGTACCGCGGCGTGGCCGAGTCCTGCAGCTGCGCGCTTACCCGCGGCGCATCCACAAACCCAAAAATCACCGGAATCAAAATCGCCGCCGCTCCCAGGCCGCCCAGCAGCGCCCTTGGCGCGCGCCCCAGTTCACGCGGCGATTCCGTCATAATCCGCCGCACCCGTTGTTTCAGCTCCGCTCCGCTGATTCCCGCCACGCAAGGCAGTGGCGACTCGATCGTAAACCGGCACGCGCGTAAAATCCCCTCGGCATAAACCTCCGGCTCGCTGCCCCCAAGCACAACCGCTTCATCGCAGGCCAGCTCGCGCTCCACGATCATGCGCTCCTGAAGCCACCACACCAGGGGATGGAACCAGAAAAGTGCTTTGACGGTCATATGCAGAGCCGCCGTGAGGTTGTCGCGCCGCCGCACGTGCGTCAGCTCGTGCGCCACAATCGCTTCCATCTGCTCCGCGCTCAGCTTCCCCGAAATTCCCCGCGGCCACACCAGCTTCGGCCTTCTGATTCCCACCATCCCCGGCTCCAGCGTTGCCTGCGACAGAAACAACTCAACCGGCCGGCGCATGCCCATCGCGGCTTCCACTCTGCGCAGCACCGCGAGCTCGATGCCCTCTGTCGCCCGCTCTGCCCGCCTCAGTACCCCTGCAATCCGAAGCCATTGCGCGGCCCATGCGCCCGCGACAACCAGCGCTCCCAGCAGCCACACGATAAAGACTCCTTGCAGCAGCCGGTGCGTCTCTGCAGACCCGCGCAGTGAGGTCGCTACCGGCCTTGAGATGGCGGGCGGGAACGTGAAAGGCTGGCTGGCAACATCCACTGTGTAGTAGGGAACCGGCTCCAGCGCCGCGTTGCCGCTGCGCGCCGGCGCAATCCAGCTCCCCGCCGCCAGCAGCAGTGAGAAGGGAACCAGGAACTTCAGCGTAGCCGCAAGCCACACCCACGCCCGCGCTCGCGCCGGAGCGCCGCGCATCAGCAGCGCCACCGCTGCCGCGCATACGCTGAACAGCGTAGTTTGCCAGAGATGATTTCCCAGTGCCCGCAACAGATCGCTGGTCATAGCGTGGATCTACCTCCAGTCCTGGATTTCTTCGGCGCAAGAGCGCGAAGCGTCTTCTCGGCTTCCTTCACGTCGTCCAGCGTCAGGTTTCCGGTTTCGATCAGCTGCGCCATCACGGTTTGCGACTTGCCTCCAAACAACAACAGCAGGTCATCAATGAAGCGACGCTGCGCGCTGCGCCGCGACACCGCCGCCGCAAACATGTGAAAGTTCCCCACCTTGCGCACCCGCTTCAGCGCCTTCTTCGCTTCCAGCCGGTACACCGTCGTCTGCACCGTGGTGTACGCCGGCCGCGACTCCTCGGGAAACGCCTCCTGCATCTCGCGGATCGACGACTCGCCCCGCGTCCATAGCGTCTCCATGATCTGCAATTCAAGTTTCGATAATCGCTGAATCACCGTCCCGTCCTCCGCCCGCGTTCTCACCGCATTACTATGTTGGTAGTAGACGCTACTATAGCTGCGTGTGGAAAGGCAACCAGTTTTCCCCCTCTGGTGCCCGCCCTGAGCCGAGCCCGCTGTCCGCAAATGAACACCAGGGTCCCCCTTCGAACGCCCGCAGTCCCCGCCCATCCCCTCGCTATCGCGTATCCCATTGAAAAATCAACTTCTCGCACCGGGATGGTTTGGCCTGAAAAATGCTCCTCAAGATCCGGAATCGTGTCTCCGAGGCACCCCATGCAAAAACTTCGCTTTGATCTTCGCTTCGTTCTTCGCCAGCTCCTTAAGTCTCCCGGCTTCACCGCCACCGCCGTCCTCATGCTCGCCTTCGGGATCGGGGCTACGACAGCGATTTTCTCCATCGTCGAAGCGGTTCTGCTGCGCCCCCTGCCGTTTCCGCAGTCCGATCGCCTGATGGTGCTCGCCGATTGCCTGCAGGGCGTCAACCTCGGAGTCGGCAGCAGCTGCGAAGCCGGCGTCACTGTGCCCGACATCAGGGCTTATACCCGCGAGACCCACTCTTTCTCCTCCCTCGGCGGCTATCAATACAGCAGTTTCGAGCTTTCCGGCAACGGCGAGCCGGCGCAGATTAACGCCGCACGGCTCACGGCCGGCGTCTTTCCGGCGCTGGGCGTCGCGCCGCAGCTTGGCCGCTTCTTCACTGCCGAGGAAGACGAACACAGCCAGCAGGTGACCGACATCAGCTATGGCACGTGGGTCAACCGTTTCCACTCCGACCCCAACATCCTGGGCACAAAAATCCTTCTCGACCGCAAGCCTTACCTCATCATCGGCGTCATGCCGCGCAACTTCGAGTTCCCGCTCAACTCCGGCCAGTTGAATCGGACTGAGCTCTGGGTTCCCATGAGCTTCACCCCCGATGAGCTCGTCCCCGCGGCCGCCGCCAACTGGAGCTACCAGATGATCGGCCGTCTCAAGCCGGGCATCACGCCGAAACAAGCGCAAATCGACGCCGAGCGCGTAGCCCAGGACATCATGCGCAACTACCCGGCCATGATCGCCAATCTCCACATCACCGCCATGGTGCGCCCCCAGCAGGAAGAAACCGTCGAGCAATCCCGCTCGCTCCTGCGCACACTCTTCCTTGCCGTGGCTGTGGTTCTGCTCATTGCGTGCGTCAACCTCGCCGGCCTCATGCTCGTCCGCGCCATCCGCCGCCAGCGCGAAATCGCCGTCCGCATGGCCCTCGGCGCTCAAGCCTCCGCGCTGCTGCGCCAGACCATCCTCGAGAGCCTCGTGTTGAGCGTGACCGGAGGGATTCTCGGCCTGTCTCTCGCCGCCATAGCCCTCCGCATCGGCAGGAGCCTCTTGCCCGAGAGCCTGCCGCGCATCAGCGAAATCAACCTCAACTGGTGGGTGGTGGGCTTCGCGCTTCTTCTGGCCATCGTTACCGGCCTGGTTTGCGGCCTCGCTCCTGCGTTTGCCGCGCTGCGCACCAACGTCAACGTCCATCTGAAAGAGGGCGGCCGCAGCGGAACCGAGGGCGGAGGCCATGCCCGGCTGCGCTCCGCGCTTGTCATCGCCGAAATCGCCATTGCCCTCGTCCTTCTCTCCGCCTCCGGCCTGCTCCTGCGCAGCTTTGAGAAGATGCGCTCCGTCGATCTCGGCTTCCAGCCCGAGCACGTGACCACCGCCTCCTACGGGCTGCCCCAGAAGCAGTATGCGAAGCAGCCGCAGATCGACGCCTTCAATCGCGAGATGTTTCAGCGCCTCAGGCAGCTCCCCGGCGTCAAAGCGGTCGGCCTCTCCAACCTGGTACCCGGCCAGGGATACACGAACAACCAGACCTTCGTCGTGGAAGGCTACACCCCACCCAAAGGGGCGGAGATGAATCTGGCGACTGCCTCCCATGTCTATGGTGACTTTTTCCCGGCCGTCGGCATCCCGCTGCTGCGGGGGCGCTTCTTCACCGACGACGACCGCGCCGGAAAACAGCTGGTCCTCATCGTGAACCACAAATTCGCCGAGCACTTCTGGCCCGGCCAGAGCCCGCTCGGCAAGCATGTCCGCATCGGCACGCCCGAAATGCAGACGCCGTGGCTCACCATCGTGGGTGAAGTCAGCGATGTGAAGCTCGGTTCCCCCGACGATCCCACGCGCATGCAGTACTACGTACCGGGTGCGCAGGATGAGGACGACGTCGGGACTCTGGCACAGGCGGACGACCTGAACGGCAACGGGGGAACGATCATACTCCGTTCCGCGCTTCCGCCCGAGCAGATGGAAAACGCGCTCCGCGCCACCTTCCGCTCTCTCGATCCGTTGCTGCCGCTCAACCAGGTTCAAACCCTGCAGCAGGGCGTTTCGGAAACAGAAGCTCCGCGCCGTTTCAACACTGTCCTCATCTCCAGCTTCGCCTTTGCCGCCGTCCTGCTCGCAATCCTCGGCATCTACAGCATCATCGCCTTCTCGGTTGCCTCGCGCGTGCAGGAGATGGCCATCCGCATGGCCCTTGGCTCGCAGCGCTCCGCGATCATGCGCCTGGTGCTTGAATCGGGCGCCAAACTCGCGGTGATCGGATGCGTGCTCGGGCTCGGTGGCGCGCTCGCCGCTGCCGGCCTGCTGCGCTCGCTGCTCTTCAGCGTCAGCCCCTACGATCCGATGGTGCTGACACTCTCAGTGATTGGCGTTCTTCTGCTGGCGGTTGTTGCCTCTGCGCTGCCTGC
>DATJMC010000002.1:0-38057 GCA_035508975.1 Occallatibacter sp. | reverse complement strand
ACGACGGGCAATTATGCGCTGGACCCGCATTACTCACTGCCGTACGTGGAGACATGGAACCTGGACGTGCAGAAGACGCTGCCCTGGGGCATCGTGATGAACGTGGGATACAACGGATCGAAGGGGAACCATCTCGACATTACGAGTGCGCCGCGCGCGACCGTGAGCAGCCCCAACACGAATCCGGCGAACGTGGTGTTCGACTACGACCAGGCTGCGGCCTTCTCGAAATTCACTGCGGGGACACTGCGCGTGAACAAGCGGCTGACCAAGGGATTTGCGGTGGGTGCGAACTATCAATACTCTCACCTGATCGACAATGCGAGTTCCGAAGGGACGAGTTCGAACGTGGGCGCGCAGGACTGGCAGGACCTCGCTGCCGAGGAAGGAAACTCCAGCCTGGACGTGCGCCACAAGGTAAGCGGGACATGGTTGTATGAGCTGCCATTCGGGCAGGATAAATTCTGGTTCACGACAGGCACGGCTTCGCACATTCTGGAGGGATTTTCAATTTCGGGGAACTACACGTTCGCGACGGGAATGCCGCTGAACCCTTACTTTGCCGCTGAGACGTCGAGCGTGGCCTGTGGCACGGCTGGGACGCTGCGGCCGAATTTGAATCCGGGAGTTCCGGTGAAGGCCGGAGGCGGATCGCTGCATCAGTGGTTTAACACCGCGGCGTACTCGGAGCCGGCCGCCAACGTGGCGTACCCCTGCGAGGTTTTTGGCAGCGCGGCGCGCAACAGTATCGCGGGGCCGGGAACGGTGACGAACAACGTGGCGCTCTCAAAGACCATGCAGCTTGGCGATACGAGGAGCATGGAGATTCGCGCGACGTTGAATAACGCGTTCAACACAGTGCAGTATTCGGGAGTGGACACCAACGTGGCTTCGCCGAGTTTCGGGCAGGTGACGTCGGTGGGATCGATGCGATCGTTCCAGTTCATGGGCAGATTCAGGTTCTGAGGGGCGGAAACAGCGGAGTTAGCGAGTTAGGCAAGAATGATTAGTTGGATGCAAAGGCCGGTTGCGGTGCTGATGGCGGGAGCGTTGATGATCCCGCTGCGTGGGGGAGCGTTTGCGCAGGAGGCGCAGGTCAACAACTCGCCGCAGAGTGGTTTTGTGCTGAAAGAGAATGCCGAACTGGTGCTGACGAACGTGGTGGCGCGGGATGCGAAGACCGGGCAGTTTGTGCACGATCTGAAGCAAAGCGACTTCACCGTGTATGAAAACGGAAAGGCGCAGCAGATTTCGACGTTTGACTACCAGAGTGTGGAGATGGCGAAGCCTCTGAACGAGGCGACGGTGAGCGGGCTGGCGCTAGGGACAGGCGGAAGCGGCAAGAAGGCGGTGGTAGTTGCCAGGCCGGAGGATTTGCGCAATCACCGGCTGATCGTGATGTTCTTCGATTTGACTTCGATGCAGCCGGAGGACCTGGAACGGTGCGTGGACGCTGCGCAGACTTTCCTGCGCACCAAGATGCAGCCCGCAGACCTGGTGGCGCTGGTTTCGCTGGGCGATACATTGAATGTCGACCAGGACTTTACGGCCGACAAAGACGCACTGATTCACGAGGTCGGCGTTTACAACGGCACCGAGGGACAGGGATTCGAGCAGGGCGCCAACTCGAATTCGAACCAGGCGGAAGACACGACGGGCTACACGCCGGACGAGAGCGAGTACAACGACATCAATACCGACCGGGAGCTTTTTGCGTTGCGGGCGGTGTCGAAGTCGCTGGAAAAGATCGGGGAGAAGAAGTCGCTGCTTTATTTTTCGGGTGGAATCTCGCGCGACGGGATTGAGAATGAGGCGTCGCTGCGGGCGGCAATCAACTCTGCGGTGCGCGCCAACCTGGCGATCTACAGCGTCGACACGCGCGGCTTGCAGGCGATCTCGCCGCTTGGGGATGCGTCGACAGGGAGCCTGCGCGGATCGGGAGCTTACAACGGCGGGGCGTTGCTGAACAACATGAACAGCAATTTTGCCACGCAGGAAGTGATGGCGACGCTCAGCCACGATACGGGCGGAAAAGCATTCTTCGATTCGAACGACTTTGCTCCCGCGTTTGCTCAAGTACAGCGCGACAACTCGGAGTACTACGCGATCGGTTTTCACTCGTCGAATTTGGCGCGGGACGGGAAATATCGCAAGCTGACGATCAAGGTGAACCGGCCGGGGATCAAGCTGGAGTACAGGCCGGGGTACTATGCGCCGGCGGACTTCCGCCACTCAGGGCGCGAGGATCGGGAGCGGGAGCTGGAAGACGAGCTGACCAGCGATCTGCCGGCGACGGACATGGCGGTGTACCTGGACGCGATGTACTTCCGCCTGGAGGAAAACCGCTTCTTTGTGCCGGTATCGCTGATTGTGCCGGGGTCGCAGATTCCGTTTGTGAAGGGGGGCGACAAGGATAAGGCGACGCTGGACATCATCGGCGAAGTGATCGATGAGGTAAAGCGGCAGATCGGGAGCGCGCGGCAGACGGTGAAGTTGAATCTGGATCCTTCGCTGCAGGCGCGACAGCGCAATATCGAATACACGACGAGCTTCAACCTGCCGCCGGGCAAGTATCACCTGAAGTTCGTAGTGCGCGAGAACCAGACGGGGCGGATGGGATCGTTTGAAGCGGACATCACTCTGCCGGAGATGAAGAAGATGCCGCTGAAGATGAGCTCGATTGTGCTGTCCTCGATGCGGCAGCCGAGCAAAGAGAACACGCCGCTGGTGCGCGAGGGCGAGGAGTACGTGCCCAACATAAGCCACGTGTTCCGCCAGGATCAGCATCTCTATTTGCTCTACGAGGTGTACGATCCGGCACGTGAGAAGCCGGCGGAGAACCAGCCGAAGGGAACCAAAGCGGGGATCGACTTGTTGAGCAGCCTGGAACTGATTCGAGGATCGGTGAAGGTGTATGAGACGCCGATTGTGCAGGCCAAAGCGATCAACGTGGATGGGCGCGATGCAGTTTCAATCGAGCTGGACGTACCGCTGAACGGGCTGAAGCCGGGCCCCTACGTCTGCCAGCTGAACGTGGTGGACGATGCGGGGGGAAGCTTTGCGTTTCCGCGGTTCGCGGTGCTGGTGCGGGAACCGGCTCCGGCGGCCGCACCGGGCACGCCCGCTGCTGCGACGCCGCCTGCTCCGGGTTCGCGATGAAGGCAATCGAGGCCGCGCCGGCGGGATGCGGGCGCGGCCCATGGGCGATGCGTGGACTCAACCTCGTTTGCCGGTGATGAGGCGAAACACGAAGACCACCAGAATGGCTCCGCAGGTTGCGACGAGGATGGTATAGATGAGGCCACCCTGGGGCGAAAAGCCGATGGCCTTGGCAATAAACCCGCCGACGAGAGCGCCGACAATGCCGAGAATGATGTCGACGAAGAACCCGAAGCCGCCGCCCTTCATGACTTTTCCGGTAAGCCATCCGGCGACCAGTCCGACGAGAATCCACCACAGGAAATGCATAACTTCCTCCTTTTCTTCCAGCGAGTCGTGCGCGTGGGAATTGGGGGAAGTTCCAGCGCGAGTGCTGTCCTTGGCTGCTGGAGCCGTCAGATTGCCGGCCGCCTCGCAGTCTGGGTTGCATCTTATATCGGCCCGGGCTTCTGTGGGTACCTAGAAATGGACATCGGGGAGGTTTGAGGGGCGTTTTCGCTCTGAAGGCGGGTATCATCCGGGAAAGTGAGGCGTGAGATGAACCGTCAAACCTCGAGCCGGGTGGCCGTGATTACGGGTGCAACCAGCGGAATCGGCGCTGCTATTGCGCATTCCCTCTCCAAGGCCGGATATTCGCTGGTCCTGAATGCTCCTTCGAGCGACAAGCTCAACGCGCTGTCGTCGGAGCTGGGGGGTGCATGCGTGGCGGTAGCCGGGAATCTGCGTGCCGAGACCCTACCCGAGACGCTCTTGGCGGCGGCGCTGAACAACTACGGGCGCTGCGATGTGTGCTTCAACAACGGGGGCCTTCTGGAAGCGGGCACGGTGGAGACGGTGGATATCGAGCGCATCTGCAACATGGTGCGCGTGAATGTGGAGGGCGCGTTCCGGACCGCTTACACATTCCTGCAGCATTTTGTTCAGCAGGGGCAGGGTCACCTGGTGAACACGTCGAGCGTGCTGGGAAAGAAGGCGCGGCCGACGGTAGGCGCTTACGCCGCTACCAAGTACGCGATCGAAGCGCTTTCTGAAGCGCTGCGGATGGAACTCGGCAAGTCGGATGTGCGGATCTCGTGCATCGAGCCGGGCCTGGTGCGGACAGGGCTGCCGGATCGCTGGGAAGTTCCTCCAGCCGAACTGGTGGGCATCCAGGACCCGCAGGAGCCGGAAGAGATTGCGCGGATGGTCCTGTACCTTCTGGAACCGCCGAAGGACGCGCGGCAGCCGCGGCGCCCCATCTTTGTCCGCGAGCACGAGCTGGCATTCACGTAGATTCTGCCGGACGCGGCGTCTGATCCGCGTTTGCCTGATAGGGACAGTGGCGGCAGCCTGAGCCGCAGCAGTAGCCGCGCTTGAGGTGGTAGGCCGCGGTGAAAACAAGGTACGGCCCCTCCATGTAGTAATCCCCGGGTTCAAGCGCGGGCGCAGTCTTGCCGCCGGCGGGCGTCTGCTCGCTCATCTCTCAATTCTCGCCGATGGGCGTGGGTAGAATCGAGGCATGACTCTCACCGCTGCGGAACGTGCCCGGCGCATCAAGATCATTCTCTTCGACGTGGACGGCGTTCTGACCGATGGAACGATCTGGCTTGTACCCGCTCCCGGGGGGGCGGGTCCGTCGACGCAGGCTCACCTGGCAAGACATGATGGCGAGGTTGGATTCGGCGTCCACTCGACGAGCATGGTGGAGGCCAAGGGCTACAGCGCACACGACGGCACAGCCATTTCGCTGGCGAGGCTGGGGGGCATGAAGTGCGGGGTCATTACCAAGCGCATCAGCGAAACGGTGGCTACCCGGTCGCGCGACTTGAAGCTGGAGTTCGTGTACATGGGACAGGCGTTCAAGATGCAGGCGGTGCGCGAGATCCTGAAGAAAGAGAACGTGACGCTGGAAGAGATCTGCTATGTCGGCGATGACGTGATCGACCTGCCGGTGATGCGGGAGTGCGGATTCGCGGTCGCGGTGGCGAATGCGCGCGCGCAGGTGAAAGCGGAAGCACACTACGTGACGCCGAATGCTGGAGGTTATGGAGCGGGGCGCGACGCCGTGGAATTCATCCTGGAGGCGAAAGGGATTCTGGACCGGGTGATTGCCGAATACATTGACGAGCGCAACCCGATTTCGCCCGCGATGGATATCGGCAAGGGCGGGGACCTGGCTTAGAGAGACTATCCGCCGGCGGATCCTGCTTCGGATGGACGATCAAGAATGCGGTAAGCAGAGGTGTTCAGCGATGCGAGTGCCGGGGCAATGGCAGCCGGTGCGTGCGACGGGATGAGGCAGCCTAACAGGGTTGCGAGCAGGATGCGGAAGTCGGAAGCGAAGGTAGCGCGGCACATGTAGCAGGCATCGAGCTGCGCCTTGAGCGGGTTCAGCCTTTCCATGTAGAAGGCGAGCATCTTTTGCGGGTCGATGGTGCGCAGCAGTTCTTCTTCGCGGCGGAAGGCGACGGTGGCCCATCCGGTAAGGCCGGGTCGATAGGGCATGTTGGAAAGCGCGGTATGCTGGGGGAGTTTAGGGCGCGGTCCGACGAGGCTCATGTCGCCGCGGAGAATGTTGTAGAACTGCGGCAGCTCATCCAGCTTGAATGCCCGCATGAAGCGACCCATGGCGGTGACGCGGTGATCGCCTCCACGCGTGATACCCATCCCAGGTTCGTTTGCGGGACGCTGAACCATGCTGCGGAATTTGTAAATCCGAAATAGCCGACCGGATCGCCCCATGCGCTCCTGGATAAAGAGCGCGCCGCCTTCTGACGTGAGGCGGACGCAAATGGCGAGGACCGTCATCGGCGCGGCGAAGAAGACGAGAGCAATGGAGGCGATCAGAAGATCCAGGATCCGCCGGGTGCGCGAGAGGGTCCACGGGCTGGCTGGAGGGGTATTCAGGCAATTCCCGCAGGAGGTCGATGAGGCTTGTCTGCATGGTTGCGGACGCAAGGCGGAAGTATCGAGCATTGGATTTTATGTCCTATGAGCCACTATTCGCAGGATGTAACCAGTGTGTTTTATCTCTATGACTTTGACTATGTATTCAGCTTAGGATCCGGCTCATCAATTCCCAGTGCGGAAGGTCACAATCAATAGTCCCGAAAATGGAAATGAAGAGTCTTCTTCGTGCCGCCTGCCGTGAGAGCGGCGCCGGAGCGACCGTGACCAGAGTCACAGGCGCAACTCATCCCCATTTCTAAAGTTGTTTTCGGGGAGATATGGATTGCGGCCTTGAAAAGGTGCTTGCGAAGTGATGCCCATGATCCGCAGGAAGCTGGGCATGGACGGCGCCGTTGCCTACACATTTTTCGCGCGGCTGGTGAGCATCGCGGGCAGCACCGGGACCGTTCTTCTAATCGTACATTTTCTGAGCCCGGTGGAGCAGGGCTACTACTACACGCTGGTCAATCTCGTAGCCCTGCAAATGGTCTTCGAGCTGGGATTCTCGTTTGTGATTCAGCAGCTGGCCGCGCATGAGTGCGCAAGGCTTGCGTTGCATCGCGATGGGACCGTTACGGGCGATGCGGAAGCGCACGCGCGGCTGGCATCGACGCTTCAGCTCAGCGTGCGCTGGTACACGGTGGCCGCGGTGGCAATGATGTCGATCCTCGCGCCGCTGGGGGTCGCGTTTTTCGAGCATCGGACAACCGCAGCCACGGCGAGTGTTGCGTGGATGAGGCCCTGGATCTGCGCAGTGATGGGTTCAGCCGTAGGGCTTTGGTGCCAGCCTCTCTTTTCTTTTCTCGAAGGATGCGGGGAAGTTCGCGCGGTGGCCTCGCTGCGGCTGCGCCAGGCGGTGGTGTCGGCGGGGCTTGCCTGGACGGCGATGGTGATGCACCACGGCCTGTTTTCCCCG
This sequence comes from Occallatibacter sp., assembly GCA_035508975.1. Lineage (GTDB taxonomy): Bacteria > Acidobacteriota > Terriglobia > Terriglobales > Acidobacteriaceae > Telmatobacter. The sequence continues at coordinate 31,054 of DATJMC010000002.1, read as the reverse complement.
GCGTCGATGATGGTTGGCCAGATCGGGATGGGCCTGCTCTTTCTGTCGCGCTATCGCCGGTTCTTCAAGGGATTGATGCGCTACCCGGTTCGGCATCGTGCCATCGCATGGGGGCTTGAGGTGTGGCCATTCCAATGGCGGATTGCGGTGAGCTGGCTCTGCGCCTACTTCACGGTTCAGGCCTTTATTCCTTTGCTGTTCGCGATGCGTGGGCCGGTGGAGGCGGGGCAGATGGGCATGTCGCTCAGCATCACCAGCTACATGGGCTCGCTGGTGTTGCCGTGGATCACCACCAAGGCAACGCCGTTTGGGCGGATGATCGCCGCGGGACAGTTCCTGGCACTGGACCGGCTGTTCCGGCGCACGTTGCGGCAGGCTCTGGCCGTGTTCAGCCTGCTTGCGGTGGGTGTGTGTGCAGGGGCGTACTGCCTGCCGCATTTCGCGCCGCGCATCTCGGCGCGCGTCGTGGCGCCGCCGCTCTTCGTCGTCCTGGTGCTGGGCTCGGGGGCAAACTGCTTTGTGCAGAGTGCGGCGGTGCTTTTGCGGTCGTTCAAACGCGAGCCATTCCTGGTGCAGTCGCTTGCGGTCTCGGCCATGACGATGGGGCTTGCGCTGGTGACGGCTCCGCGGTGGGGAAGCGCGGGAGCAGCCTGCAGCTATTTCGCTGCGACCGGAGGAATCGGGTTGCCGATCGCGCTGGCGATTTTTCTGCGGGCAAGGCGAAAGTATCTGACGCCGGAATCGCCGGTGCTTTGCCCGTGAGTTGTTCGGGCGGTCTCTCGGTGCAGGCCGAAGCCGGCGCTATTGGCGCTGGATGGTGTAGTCGGAGCTTGGAGCCTTGGCTGCGACTTGTTTGGGTGTCGCGAGCTGGCTGCGATCCCAGCCGCCGCCCAGGGCCTGTACGAGCTGAACCGCCGAGAGCATCTCCTCAACCTGTAAAGAGTTCAAGGTTTGCTGGTTCCCGAGCAGCGTGGTTTGCGCGGTGACGACGTCGACATAGGGATCGACGCCGCTGTTGTAGCGTTGCATTTCAAGGTCGAGGAACTGCTGCGAAGACTTGACCGCTTCCTGCTGCCGCAGGATCTGCTGCGAGTAGATGCGGGTGGCAGCCATTGCGTCTTCCACCTGCTGGAATGCGGTGAGCACGGTCTGGCGATAGGTTGCGAGGTCTCCGTTGTAGACGGCCTCGTATTGATGAAGCTGGGCGCGATAGAGCCCGCCGTCGAAGATGATCTGCGAGGCTGTTGGGCCGACGGACCAGATACGGCTTGGCCAGTCGAAGAGATGCTTGAACAGGGCGCTTTGGTACCCGGCGTCGGCCGAGATGGTGACCTGCGGGAAGAAGGCGCCATAGCCGATGCCGATGGTGGCGTTTGCCGCGGCCAGGGTGCGTTCGGCCGCGGCGATGTCGGGCCGGCGCTCGGCGAGTTGCGAGGGCATGCCGGTGGGAACAGCCGGCGCGTGGTAGATCATGGGCTTGACGGGAATGGAGAAGTCGGTGGCGATCTTACCCAGCAGCATGGCGATGGCGTGCTCATATTGCGCGCGCGAGAGGCCAACATTGATCGCAGAGGACTGTGCGGCCTGCAGCGTGGCCTTGGCCTCGACGACGGAGATGTAGTCGCCCGTGCCCGCATCGAATGCGCCCTGCGCGGCGTCGAGCGCTTTCTGGTCTGCGTTGACAGTGTCGTTCAGGATTTTCTGCAGCATGTCCTGGCCGCGGATTTCGAAGTAGAACTGGGCAAGGCTGGCCTGCTCGGTGAGCTTTTCGACCTCAAGATCGGCGGCGCTGGATTGCGCCGTGTACTGCGCTTCGCGCACCTCGTTGCGAATCTTGCCCCAGAAATCGGGTGTCCACGAGACATCGAGGGGGGCATTCCACAAGGAGTAGGTTCTGCCGGTGGTGGCGGTTGAGGAGACCGACTGATTGCTCGAGGTTCGCGACCGGGTGAAAGAAGGGCCTGCGGTCACGGTGGGCCAGTATTGCGAGCGTGCCTCGGCGACCACCGCGCGCGCCTGCATGAAGTTCTGGAAGGAAACCTTGATGTTCTGGTTGTTGATGTTGAGCTGGCTCTCGAGGTCGTTGAGCTCGGGCTCGTTGAAGATCTCCCACCAGTTGCCGCGGATCATGGCGTCCTGAGGGCTGGCGACTTTCCAGCCGTCGGCGTCGTGGAAGTTGACGGTCGATTCCTTGTAGTTGGCAGCGGCGACGGCGGGCGGAGCCGGGGGGTGATAGGCCGGCCCGATACGGCAGCCGGAAAGGGCGCCGGCGAGGAGCAGGCTAGCCGCTGTGAGGATCGACTTTTGGGTTACGGTCAGAATGCTCATACGTTCACCTTAAGACGTAGCCCGCGCGGCCTCCGCGCTGGGCATGTCGCTCGATTTGCCGAGCGCCCGCAGCCGCAGACGATCCATCGCGAGATAGACGACAGGGGTCGTGTACAGCGTCAGGAGCTGGCTTAAAAGCAAGCCACCGACAATGGTGATGCCGAGTGGCCTGCGCAGTTCGGATCCTGTGCCGGTTCCAAAGGCAAGGGGCAGGGCGCCGAAGATGGCCGCCATGGTGGTCATCATGATGGGACGAAAGCGCAGCAGGCAGGCTTCAAAGATCGCGTCGCGGGTGTTTTTGCCCTCCTGGCGCTCGGCCATCAGGGCGAAGTCAATCATCATGATGGCGTTTTTCTTAACGATGCCGATGAGGAGGATGATGCCGATGATGGAGATGACGTTGAGATCGATGTGGAAGAGCATGAGGGCGAGCATGGCGCCGACGCTGGCTGAAGGCAGCGTGGAGATGATGGTGAGCGGATGCATCATGCTCTCGTAGAGAATGCCGAGGACGATGTAGACGGCAAGAAGCGCGGTAATGACGAGGTATTTTTCAGTGGCCAGGGAATCCTGGTAAGCCTGGGCAGTTCCGGCAAAAAAGCCATGAATGGTCGAAGGCATACCGAGGCTCTGCTCCATCTTGGAGACTTCGAGGGTGGCATCGCTCAACGACATGCCATTGGCCATGTTGAAGGAGACGGTGACGGAGGGGAACAGCCCGGTGTGGTTCACCTGCAATGGGGTGGTCCCGGTACGTTGCTTCATCACGTTGAATAAGGGAGCGATCTTGTTCAGGCCGGCGGTTGTGGCACTCGATCCGGGGGGCGCGAAGTAGATATTGTTCAATTGGGAAGGCGTCTGCCAGTACTGCGGCGCGACTTCCATGACCACGTAGTACTGGTTGAGCTGGGTGTAGATGACGGAGACCTCTGACTGACCGAAAGCGCTGTAAAGGTCAGAGTCAAGGGCTTGGGCGGTTTGACCCAAACGCGCCGCGGTAACGCGATCGTAGGTGAGCAGGTCCTGGAGTCCGCCGTTCTGCTGGTCTGTATTGACGTCGAGCAAGCCGGGCAGTTTTTTCATGTTGGAGAGCAGGATCGGCCCCCAGTGGTAGAGGTCGGCGATGTTGTCGGCCTGGATGGTGTATTGATAGAGGGCCGCGCTGGAACGCCCGCCGATGCGGAGATCCTGGACCGGTTGCAGGAAGACGGAAGCGATCGGCAGGCGATTGAGCTTGGGGCGAATGCGGTTGATCACTTCCATTGCTGAGATTCTTCGCTGCGGGCCGAGCGGCTTGAGGGCGATGTACACGAAGCCGCCGTTGCTTGCGCCGTTTCCGCCGGTGTAGGCATTCACATGAGCGACCGCGGGATCTGCCTTGATGACCGAGACGATCCGCTGCATGGAGAAGTTCATGAAGGGGAAGGATGCGTCCTGGGGACCCTGGACCCCGCCAACCATCGCTCCGGTGTCCTGCTGCGGGAAGAAGCCCTTGGGGATGCGCACGATGACCACGACGTTGAGCGCGATGGTGAGGAGGAGAACAATCAGGGTCAGCGCGGGGTTATCGAGGACCCACGAGAGCGAGTGCCGGTAGATAGAGACCAGGCCATTGAAGAAGCGCTCGCTGGTGCGATAGAACCAGTTGTGTTTTTCGCCTTCCTGGTGCGCCTTGAGCAGGTGCGCGCACATCATGGGCGTGGTGGTGAGAGAGATGACCATCGACACGACGATCGCGGTGGAGAGGGTGACTGCAAATTCGCGGAAGAGTCGTCCGACGATGCCGCCCATCATGAGGATGGGGATGAAGACGGCGATGAGCGACATGCTGATGGAGAAGACGGTAAAGCCGATTTCCCTGGCGCCCAGGAGGGCGGCAGAAAACGCATCCATGCCCGACTCGAGATGGCGGGTGATGTTTTCCATGACCACGATGGCGTCGTCGACGACGAACCCGGTGGCGATGGTCAGCGCCATGAGTGACAGGTTGTCGAGGCTGTAGCCGAACAGATACATCGCGGCGAAGGTGCCGATGAGGGAGGCGGGAACAGCGACGCTGGGAATGAGCGTGGCGCGGGGGCTGCGCAAGAAGATGAAGACGACGAGGACAACGAGGATGACCGACCCGATCAACGTTTGTTCAACGTTCTGCACCGAAGCGCGGATGGTGGTAGTGCGGTCGAGAACGATCGTGGTCTTGATGCCCTGGGGAAGAATAGCTTCGAGAAAGGGCAGCTGCGCCCGGATGCGATCGACGGTCTGGATGATATTTGCGCCGGGCTGGCGAAAGATGATGATGGTGACGGCGCGGATACCGTCGGTGTAGCCGGCGGTGCGGATGTTCTGGGTGGAATCGACAACATCGGCGACATCGCTGAGCCGGACGGCGGTGCCGTTGTGGTAACCAACGATGAGGGGCTTATATTCGTCGGCCTTCGAGATCTGGTCGTTGGTGATGATGTCGGTGGTGACCTGGCCGTCGAAGAGCTGTCCGCGCGGTTCGTGGGAGTTCTGCAGGCTGAGGACCGATCGGACCGACCCCAGGGTGAGCCCGAAGCTTTCAAGCTTCTTGGGATCAACCTCTACGCGGACCGATGGTGTCGCTCCTCCGCCGACGCCGACCTGGCCCACGCCTTCGATTTGCGAGAGCTTCTGCTCGAGAACGGTGGAGGCAAGGTCGTAGACCTTGGTGACGTCGTATTTGTCGGAGGTGAGGTCGAGGATCATGATCGGCGCGTCGGCCGGGTTCACCTTGCGATACGACGGGTTGGAGGGGAGATTGATGGGAAGGTAAGTGCGGGCCGCATTGATAGCGGCCTCTACGTCGCGCGCGGCGCCATCGATGTTGCGGCTCAGGTCGAACTGGAGGGTGACGTTGCTGCCGCCGAGGGAACTGGACGAAGTCATCTCGGTGATGCCGGCGATGTGGCTGAACTGTCGCTCGAGGGGAGTCGCGACCGAAGCGGCCATGATCTGGGCGCTGGCGCCGGGAAGACTGGCGGAGACGCTGATGGTGGGAAAGTCGACCTGGGGCAACGGAGACACAGGCAGAACGGTGAACGCAATCGCGCCGGCAATGACCACGGCGATGGTCAGCAGCGTAGTGCCGATGGGCCTGGTGATGAATGGCGAGGAGAGACTCATGCGTTGCCTGGAGCCACCTGCTCCTTCTTGCCGACGTGCGAGGCTCTGTGCCCTGTGACTTTCTCTGCGATGCGATCGAAGAAGACGTAGATCACCGGCGTTGTATAGAGGGTGAGCACCTGGCTCAAGAGCAGGCCGCCGACCATGGCGATACCGAGAGGACGGCGCAGTTCAGAGCCGAGGCCGGTTCCCACGGCGAGAGGAATGCCGCCCAGCAAGGCGGCCATGGTGGTCATCATGATGGGGCGGAAGCGCAGCAGGCTGGCTTCATAGATGGCGTCGACGGAGGACTTGCCCTGTTCGCGTTCCGCCTCAAGAGCGAAGTCGACGATCATGATGCCGTTTTTCTTCACAATGCCGATGAGGAGGATGATGCCGATGATGCCCACGACCGACAGGTCCTGGCGGCAGATGATGAGCGCCAGGAGCGCTCCGACGCCGGCGGACGGCAGCGTGGAGAGGATGGTGATGGGGTGGATGAAGCTCTCGTAGAGCACGCCCAGGACGATGTAGACGGTGACCAGCGCGGCCAGGATCAGCAGGGCTTCGTTGGAGAGAGAATTTTTGAACGAGGCTGCGGTGCCCTGGAACTCTGCCTGGAGGCTGGCCGGGAACTTGAGTTTTTTCGCGACGGCGTCAATGTCGTTGATGGCGGTTCCGAGTGACGCATTAGGCGCGAGATTGAACGAGACGGTGACAGCAGGGAACTGGCCCTGGTGATTGATCGAGAGAGCCTCAGTTGTGGGAGAAGCGTGGGTAAAAGCGCCGAGGGGAACGGCATTGGCGCCGACCGCGGCGGTGAGGGTGTTGGGCGTGGTTCCCGCGGTGACTCCGGCAGCGGGCGAGGATCCGCCTCCGGTGGTGGTTCCTGCCAGCACGGTGGCGGGCGCGGTCAGCACGGCTGAGGACGGAGTGTAGCGAACGGAGGTGGTAAGGGCGTTGGAGCCCGCGGATGCCGATGCCGAGGTGGAAAACGAAGTGACAGCCCCCGCGCCGCTGGCTCCCGACGATGCGTTGCTCTGGATGTAAAGGGAGTTGAGGCTGGCAGGATTGCGCTGCCACTCCGGCGAAGTCTCGAGGACGACGTGATATTGATTCAGCTGCGTGTAGAGGGTGTTGATCTCGCGCTGGCCGAAGGCGTCATAGAGCGTGTTGTCGATGGTGGTGGGCGCGATGCCGAGACGCGATGCAGTAACGCGGTCGATGATCAGGGAGATTGCGCGCGCGCCCATCTGCTGGTCGGTCGCCACGTCTTCGAGTTCAGGAAGCTTCTTCAACTGGGCGACAAAGCGGGCTGTCTGCTCGTTGAGTTCGTCGGTGTTGGGGTCTTCGAGGGTGTACTGGTATTGGGTGCGGCTGACGCGGTCGTCGACGGTGATGTCCTGCACCGGCTGCATGTAGAGGTGAATTCCGGAGACACGCTGAAGGCTGTTTTGCAGGCGGCGGATGACGTCGGAGGCGCTGATGTGGCGCTCGTCGAGGGGTTTCAGGTTGATGGAGATGCGCCCGCTGTTGAGCGTGGTGTTAATGCCGTCGGCGCCGATGAAGGAGGAGATGCTCTCCACAGCCGGATCGGCAAGGATGACGCGGGCAAGCTCCTGCTGGCGCCGGGACATGTCGGCATAGGAGATCGATTGCGAGGCCTGCGAGATGCCCTGGATAACGCCGGTGTCCTGAACGGGGAAGAAGCCTTTTGGGATGTAGATGTAGAGGACGACGGTGAGAACGAGGGTTGCCAGGGCGACCAGCAGGGTGAGGGTCTGAAAACGGAGCACGACCTTCAGGGTGCGCCCATAGAAGTCGATCATGCTGCGGAAGACTTTTTCCGATGCGTGATAGAAGCGGGTCTGATCTTCTTCGGATGTGTGGCGAAGGATGCGCGCGCACATCATGGGCGTGAGGGTCAGGGAGACGACCGCAGAGATGACGATGGTGACGGCGAGGGTCACGGCGAACTCGCGGAAGAGGCGTCCGACGACGTCGCCCATGAAGAGCAGGGGGATGAGCACGGCGATGAGGGAGACGGTGAGTGAAACGATGGTGAAGCCGATCTGACCTGCGCCTTTGAGGGCGGCCTCGAGCGGGCGCATGCCTTCTTCGAGGAAGCGGGAGATGTTCTCGATCATGACGATGGCGTCGTCGACGACGAAGCCGGTGGAGATGGTGAGGGCCATGAGAGACAGGTTGTCGAGGCTGTAGCCCAGCAGGTACATTGCGCCGAAGGTGCCGACCAGCGACAGGGGAACGGCCACGCTGGGAATGATGGTGGCGCGCAGGCTGCGGAGGAAGAGGAAGATCACCATCACGACCAGGGCGATGGTGAGCATCAACTCGAATTCGACATCGTCAACCGAAGCCTGGATGCTGGTGGTCATGTCGGTCATGGTCGTGACCTGAATGGACGCGGGCAGGTTGGCTTCGAGCTGCGGGAGGATGGCGCGAATCCGCTTGACGACGGTGATGGTGTTGGCGCCGGGTTGTCGCTGGATGTTGAGGATGACGGCAGGCGTTTGGTTCATCCATGCTGCCTGTTTGGCGTTCTCGACCCCATTCACGACTTTGGCGACGTCTTTGACAAAGACCGGCGAGCCGTTGCTGTAAGAGATCACGACATCCTTGTAGTCCTTGGCATCGGTGATCTGGTCGTTGGCGTCGATCTGGTAGTCCTGGCGCGGTCCGTCGAAGTTGCCCTTGGCCGAGTTGACGCTCGCCTGGGTGAGGGCGGTGCGCACGTCTTCCATGTTGAGGCCGTAGGAGGAGAGCTGGACGGGGTTGACCTGGATACGAACCGCAGGCTTCTGGCCGCCGCTGATGCTGACGAGTCCAACGCCGGCCATTTGCGAGATGCGGGGCGCGAGCGTGGTATCGACAAGGTCTTCGACGCGCGGCAGGGGGATGGTGGACGAAGAGATGGCCAGAGTGAGGACCGGCGCGTCGGCGGGATTGGTCTTGTTGTAGACCGGAGGCGTGGGAAGGTCGGAGGGCAGGAAGCTTTGCCCGGCATTGATGGCCGACTGTACTTCCTCTTCAGCGACGTCGAGGTTGAGCGAGAGGGTGAACTGCAGGACGATGACCGAGACGCCGCCGGCACTGGTGGAGGTCATCTGGCTGATGCCCTGCATTTCGCCGAACTGGCGCTCGAGCGGCGCTGTGACCGTGGTGGCCATGACGTCGGGGCTGGCGCCGGGATAGAAGGTGAGGACCTGGATGGTGGGGTAGTCGACTTCAGGCAGCGCAGAAATCGGGAGCTGCAGGAAGGCGACGATTCCTACCAGGAGAATGGCCGCCATCAGGAGCGAAGTTGCGACGGGCCGGAGGATGAATTGCCGGGACGGATTCATGGAACATCGCTCTCCGGTCCGTCGGAAGCGGATGGCAGCTTCACCTTGGAGACCGTGATCTGCGTGCCATTCTGCAGTTTTTCAAAGCTGCTGTCGGCTACGACAGTTCCGGGATCCAGTCCCTGCACTGCGGTGTTGCCCTTATCCGAGTTTCCGGCTTTCACGGTGCGCATGGCCGCCGTGCAACTTTGCGGAGTGGAGCACTCCTGCTGACTTTCGACCGGCTTGCCGGTTTTCGCGTTGTTGATGACGAAGACGAAATCGGTGCTGCCGTTGTGTTGAATCGCCGAAGAAGGAACGAGCGTCTGGTCCTTCAGCGTGTTCACCAGCAGGTCGGTGTTCACGAACTGATTGGGGAAGAGCATACCGTTCCTGTTATCGAACTCGGCGCGGAGCTTGACGGTGCCCGATGCGGTATCGATCTGGTTATCGATGGTGGTGAGCTCGCCCGTGCCGAGCAGTTTTTGCTGTGTGCGGTCGTAAGCCTCCACCTTCAAGGGTGTTCCACTTCTGAAGTGCTGTTCGACCTCAGGCAGGCTGTCTTCGTTAAGCGTGAAGACGACGGTGATGGGCTGGAACTGCGTGACAACGACCAGCGTGGTGCTGGAGTTGGCAGTGACAAGGTTGCCGGGATCGACGAGGCGAAGGCCAACGCGGCCATTCAAGGGCGAGGTAATGTGGCAGAAGTCAAGCTGAACTTTGTCGTACTCCACCGTTCCTTCGTCATTTTTCACGACACCCTGGTCCTGCAGAACGACCTTTTCCTGGTCTTCGAGGGTCTGGCGGGGGATCGCGTTCTTGGCCCAGGCATCCTTGTAGCGCTGCAGGTCCATTTGTGCTTCGGAGAGGAGATTCTGGTCGCGCTCGAGGAGTCCCTGCGCCTGATCCAACTGAGCTGCGTAGGGGCGGGGATCGATGTCGATCAGCGGATCGCCTTTCTTGACATACTGGCCCTCGCGGTAGTGGACGGCGGTGATGACGCCGGTGACCTGAGCGGTGATGGAGGCGGTGTATACCGAGGTGACCGTGCCGATGGCGTTGAAGTAGATGCCGATGTCGCCGCGCTGGGCGGATGCGAGGGTGACGGGCACCGGGCCGGTCATCATGCGCCGTCCTCCGCCCATGGTGGCTGCCTGGCTCTTGTTGTGCTGGCTGATGACCCAGTAAAACAGGAGTCCGAAAAGAAGGAGAACGACAATCCAGACCCAGCGATGACGACGCTTTCCGGCTGTCTGTTCCGGCTCCGGGGCTGGCTGTCTCGCTGGGGAGGCGTGCAAAGAAGGCGGCTGCTGGTCCATTTTCTCTCTTGACTTGTTTGGGCCCTTCGGCTTGGGTCGGGCCGGATCGTATTCAAATCGGCTCTTGCGGCAACTTCCGTGCTGCCCGAGAACCCTGCTCCGTGTCGTCCCTCTGATGGGATCGTGAAATCAAGGAAAATCCTGCATTGCTTGCGCGGCCGAAAATGTGAGAAGCTTCCTGATCTCCACGTGGACCGCGTTCCATGATCCCTAATGCTCTGTAAGACGAAAGAATATCGCATTTGGACGCAATACGGGGAGGGTTGGCGCGTTGCCTAAAGTGCGCGCTAACTTGCGGCTACGAGATACAAGGGAAGGAGGTTCCGATGAGGATCAACGACACGATCGGTACGCTGCTGCGGGGAAAGAGCCAGAGTCTAGTTTTGTCGATTTCGCCGGAGCAGTCGGTCTATGAAGCCATCGAAAAGATGGCGGAGTATGACGTTGGGGCTTTGCTGGTGCTTTCGAATCACCGCCTGGTCGGCATCCTTTCGGAACGCGATTATGCCCGAAAAGGTGTGCTGATGGGGCACCCGTCGAAGGAAACGCAGGTGCAGCAGATCATGACGGCACCGGTGCTTCACGTGAGCCCGATGCATACGGTGGACGAATGCATGGCGATGATGACGGAACACCATTTCCGTCATCTGCCGGTGGTGGCGAACGGAGACGTGATCGGCGTGGTCTCGATCGGTGACCTGGTGAAGTGGGTGATCTCGGGGCAAGAGCACGCCATCCAGGCGCTGGAAGGCTATATCGCGGGAGCGTACCCGGGGTAGGCAACACCGGCGGGAGTTGGCTGCGGCGCTCTTCGAGAGATAGCTGCGTCAGCCTTCGGCCTCTGCTTCGAGGGCAAGCTGTTCGGGATTGAGCAATGGCCGGTCGCGATCGGCCTGGCGCCTTCGCGCGAACTGAGAGGCGGCGACCGAGCCGGCAACGGCAAGCGTCATGGGGGCGAGGAATGCCAGATCGACGTGCGTAAACTCCATGAGTAACGCAATCGAGGTCAGCGGCATTTTCATCGACGATGCGAGGAATGCGGCGCCGCCCACGAGGGCGCAGGCGCCCGGCGTCAGATGCGGCAGCCCGAGATTCCAGAGAGAGCTGGTGAGGATCGCGACCAGGACGCCGAGGGCGATTCCTGGAGTGAGCAAGCCGCCCGCGGCTCCGGCTCGCAGGCTGGCCACAACCACGAGGACCTTGAGAGCCAGAAGCGCGAGGGCAAGTGCGAAGCCGAGGTTGCTGTCGAAGCCAACGCGGGCGATGCTTTTGCCGTTGCCGAGGATCTGCGGGTAGCGCATGGCGCATAAGCCGATCGCGGGAAAGACGGCCATGCTCCAAGCGGCAAGACGCCAGTCCTTCCGGGCACGCGAAGCGGCTGCCCGCGCGAGGCGAATAAAGCCAAAGGCGGCAAAGCCGAAGACCGGTCCAACAACAAACGACCAGGCCAACAAGGGCGTGGTCACCGTGAAGGTCGGGATCGTGTATTGCGGTTCGGATCCCAGGCCGACCCAGGAGATGAGGGTTGCGATGCCGCAAGTGGCCAGCGCGGGAACCATAGCGGCAGGTCGGAAGGTGCCCAGAAGGCCTTCAAGGATGAAGAGTGTTCCACCGAGGGGAACGTTATAGACGGCAGCCAGTCCGGCGCCGGCACCGCAGGCAATCAGGATGCGAGTGGTTTCAGGCGAGAGAGCGGCTCGATCTGCGAACCAGGTAGCGAGCGCGGCGGCCAGCTCGCGAGGCGCGACTTCACGGCCGAGGGGCGAGCCCAATCCTACGGTGACGATCTGCAGGAGATCGTGAATCAGGGTTGTGCCGAGGGGCATCTTGGGGGCGTTGGGGCTGATGGCCTTGGAGATGGAGACCAGCGGCTTGCCGAAGCGATAGAGCAGCCACCAGCCAACCGCGGCGATGCCGCCGCACACCACCAGTGCGATCAGCCGGCGCAAGGGAGGCGCGGCGGTTGTCCCGGCGAGGAAGGTTTCACGGTTGGTGAGGGTATCGAGGCTGTATCCGTAGCCGAGGTGCTGGACCAGCCGCAGCAACAAGCCGAGCCCCGTACCGCCGAGCCCTGCAGCGAGCCCGACAAGGAGGGTCACGAGAATCAGCGCGAGCCAGCGATCTCCGTGTCTGCTGGGGCCGTCCGGATTCGCGAGTTCCTGTGCCACGCTACTGAGACCTTATCGTTGTCGCCGCCGCCTGCACAAGAATCCTCGGGAAGGAAGGTTACACTGCGAGGAGTTGCGGCTGAGAATGGTGGAACCGATCAGCAACGCTGTTGCGGTGTGCGCACGTTTCGAGGCGTGGCAGCTCGAGGGATGGTCGATGAGGCTTCTATCGCTTCTTGAAAGTGTTTGTCTGATCTTGCTGAAAAGAGTGCCGATAGTGGACGACGGCACAACATTCAGCGCGAGGCGGGGTTGTAATCAAGGGTAGCGTCCTGGTGGCGTGGTTCTGCAGTTCGAGCTCGCCGCAATTCTCCTGAGGAGGTTGGCAATGGGTTTTGGGACGTCGGAGTTTTCGGGGATTCATCGGGCGAAGACTCAGGATCTTGGGTCGATCCGTGGCTGGGTTTGCCTGATCGCGTTCGCTGGAGCCATGGTTGTGAGCAGCGCGGCAAATGCGCAGGAACAAGCGCCGCCGCCACCACCGCCTTATCCTGATCAAGGTCCACCTCCGCCACCGCAGCCCGGGGAGCCAATGCCGGGCGAAGCGCAGGCGCCGGCACCCTATCTGGCACCGCAGCAGATCGATCAAATCGTGCAGAGAATTGCGCTTTATCCTGATCCGCTGCTGGCGCAGGTGATGACAGCCTCCACGGTCTGGGAACAGATTCCCGACGCCGCGGGCTGGGCCAACGAGCACGCCGGCCTGCACGGCGACGCGCTGGCGCAGGCTATGCAGGCCGATAACCTGCAGTGGGATCCGAGTGTGATGGCGCTGCTTCCATTCCCGCAGGTCCTGAACATGATGGCGCAGGACCCGCAGTGGACCCAGGCGCTGGGGAGCGCGGTTTTGGCGCAGCGCGGGGATGTGATGGATGCCGTGCAGAGGGAACGCTCTGAAGCTTACAGCTACGGTTATCTGCGTACGAGCCCCTATGACAACGTGGTCTATGACGGGAACTACGTGCAAATCGTGCCCGTGAACCCAGCCTATTTGTATGTCCCGGTCTACGATCCGGCGGTCGTATTCTTCCGGCCGCGCCCGGGATTTGCGGTCGGCTTCGGCATTCACTACGGCCCCGCGGTGGTGGTTGGCGGAGCGTTCGCTCCTTGGGGATGGACGTCGGTCGGATTCGCGTGGGGCGCCCATAACATCCTGATCGACCACACGCCGTGGAACCGGATGTGGGTGAATCGCCGCTACTATGTTCACCCCTACGCGCATGCGTGGATTCATGGGCCGGGACCGCGCATTGAGAGGCACGAGGAGCATCGCCGGTAACCCTCGAACTGTCGGTACACCGGCAATGCGGCTACCTCGGGTTGAGCACTTCGAAGATTTCGCTGCATTCCTGTGAGATACATCACATGCAAGCCGCGAAATCGGATGCACTCTTGTCGAATCATGCAACCTTGGAGCAGTTCTTATCTGTGCCGCCTGACCTGTTTGATCCGCTTCCGGGCAGAAGAGGCGGCGGTCGCCATGGAGAAGACGCCGGTGCTGCCGGCGGCGGAGCCTCGGGCAAGTCGTGTTTTCGTAGACGATCGAAGTTTTGAGGGGAGTGAAGGTTGCCTGCGGGAACTTCGACAGAAACATCAACATGCGCAGAGGGCCCTGGCTTGCCTTTGCGGGAAATCTGGCACGGGCGCATCTAAGGGTGCGAAAGGGTCAAAGCCGGCGGACCAAGCGGGTAAGGCCGGGCCTTCCCGGCCCCGGCAGACTCCATGATCGGCATGTCCCACATGCCGGAGACAGGAAAGCCGGAGAATTCGTCGATCTCGCGCCCATAGCTTATTGAATATCTAATTTTTTCAATGATTTAAGGGGATTTACTGAAGAACCAGTTGAGGGCTGTTATAGGGCCGGGTCGGGCTTTGTCGGCCCCTCCCGCGCGATGGGTCCGAGGCGTAAAATGGAGACATGATCGAGATTATGTACAGTACACCGAAACCCGAGCGGGACCGTTCGGAAAGCTTTCTTCTTGTTTTAACTTCGCGAAAGGTGAACGGACAGCGCGCCTATGCCTTCATGGAGGAGCATGGGGAGTGGAATCCGGATCTGAATCGCTATGTCCACCGGATCTCGTCGATTCTTGCCGATGAGGGAACAACCTTCAATCAGGCGCACGAGCTCTATCAGAACGCGAAGACAAAGCTGGCTGAGCAAGGATTCGTTCACTCCTTTGCCCCGTTGCTGGAGACGCCGAAGGAGCTGACAGTCGGCGATCTGGAACTGGTCGGCGCCTGACCTGCGACCAGATTCAATGATCAGGCGGGACTTGAGAGTTGACTCCGGAGCTATTCGGATCGCAAGGCCTGTATCGGTTCAATCGAGGCTGCGCGGGCGGCCGGAATCAGGGCGGCAATGAGGCCGACCGCTGCCAGGCAGAGCGCCAGGAGCACAAAGCCACCGAGCTCCCGTTGCGTTTCGAAGTAGATCACCATTCCAATCACTCTGCGCGCGAGAAGCGTGAGCACCAGGCCCGCTACGCCGCCAAAGGCGAGCATCCACGCCACGCGCGTCAGGATCATGCGCACAATCTGCGGGCGGGTTGCGCCCAAGGCCATGCGCACGCCGATGTCGCGCGTGCCCAGTTCCACTTCGTGACTGACCAGCCCATAGAGTCCTACCAGGGCAAGCACCATGGCGAGCCCGGCGAAGATCGCAAAGAGCCAGCTTTCCATGCGCTCGAAGACCAGGGTTTCTGAAACGACCTCGGTCATCGTTTCCGGCTCGTCGAAGGGGACGGTCGGATCGATCTCATGCAGAATTCTGCGGAGTTCGGGGATCACAATGTGGGGATCGCCGTCGGTGCGCAGCACGAGGAACATTCCGCTGAGCTGCTCGGCGCGTTCCTTAAGCGGCACGGCGTCGATCAGCCAATCGCGTTCAGCCAGCGGCGGGGCGTAGATGTCCTGGCGTACGTTTCCGGTCACGCCGACGATCCGTGTCCAGTTTTCTTGCTTGTCTGCGTCGTCGATGCGTTGCTGAACGGGATCGAGCTTGCCGGGCACAAACTTGCGGACGAAGCGCTCATTGACCACGACAGCGGACGAGGGGTCGTCGGGGCGGTCGAGGCTCGGCGACAGCATGCGGCCCCGGCGGAGAGGAATGCCGAAGACATCAAAGTAGCCGGTGGAGACCATCCGGCCTTCGGCCAGCATCTCCTGATTGGGCGGATAAGGCGGCTGGCCAGCGATGTGGATGTCGGAATTTGAACCCCAGTCCCTGATGGGAAGCAGGCTGATGACGCCCACCGCGCGCACGCCGGGAATCTGGCCAATGCGCGCAAATAGCGGCTGGTAGAAGTTGGCGATGATATCGCTGTTCTGATAGCGGGCGGGGGAGAGGTCGAGCTCGATGGAGAGGATGCGGGAGGGATCGAAGCCCAGGTCAGCGTGACGATATTGCGTGACCATACGGATGAGCAGCCCGGAGACGACAACGAGGACGAGGGTGAGCGCGACCTGGGTGATGACAAATCCTGAACGCAGGCGGTGCTGGCCGCGTTGGGTGCCGGCGCTGCCGCCGGATTTGAGAGCGCGATTCGGGTCTGTCGCGGACATGCGCAGGGCGGGATAGAGCGAGGCGGCAAGACTAGCGGCGGCAGCCATCAAGGTGGCCGCGCCCAGCACGGCCCAGTTGAGGTGGATTTCGGCGCCGCGGGCGAGCGCGTGGATGAGGAAGGTGCGCATCAGGTCGAGCATGGTCCACGCCAGCAAAATTCCGCCCAGCGCGCCCACTGCCGCCAGGAGAACGGCTTCGGTGAGCAGTTGTCGCACGAGGCGCATGCGGCCGGCGCCGATTGCGGTGCGCATGGCCATCTCGCGTTCGCGCTTCACGCCGCGCGCCAGCAGCAATCCCGCGACGTTGACGCACCCGATGGCGAGAACAGCCAGAACGGCTCCCAGCAAAGTCCAGAGAGGTCCACGGGCCTGGGCATTGACCGCGTTGGCCAGAGGCGCCAGCTTTACAGTCCGGCCCGCATCGGTGATGTAGGCTTTGCCGAGATTGGCGAAGATGCGGGAGAGATCAGCCTGCGCCTGCTCCAGGGTCACGCCATCTTTGAGGCGTCCGACGGTGCGCAACCAGTGGTTTCCGCGGCCCTGCATCCACGACTTGTCGAGTTGCAGCGGCGTATAGACGGCGTTGCGCTTGTTGATGGGGAAGGCGAAACCAGCCGGCATGATGCCGACTACCGTATAGTTTTCACCGTCGAGCTTGATGGGACGGCCGAGCACATCGCGGTTTCCGTCGAAGTAGCGCTGCCAGAGATCGTAGCCAAGCACCGCGACATGGCCCTTGCCGGCGTCCTGCTCACCGGGCAGGAAGGTACGCCCCAGCAGAGGCGGCACGTCGAAAACTCGGAAGAAGTTATCGGAGGAGCGGACGTTTTCGAGCAGCATCGGGCCGCCGGTGGGGGTATCCACGGTCACCTTGTTGTAGTCGCTGTAGCCTGCGAGCGCCGAGAAGGTAGCGGCCTGCGTACGCTCGTCCATGTAACTTGGCCACGAGGCAGGCTGCGTGTACCCGCTGCGGCTGCGACTGTCAATGGAGATGATCCGCTCCGGATGCACATAAGGGAGCGGGCGCAGGATCACGTTGTCGATGACGCAGAAGACAGCCGTGGCGACGCCGACGCTCAACGCAAGGGTCGCGACTACGGTCAGGGCGAATCCCGGAGATTTGCGGAACTGACGCAGGGCATAGGCAAGATCGTGGAGCAGGACCGTCACAAAGCCTCCAGGCACACGAATCGTTGCTAGTTGAGAAGCACACCGCATGCCATTGTCAGCTGTTGAGAAGGCACCATTTTTCGGAGGATTCGCAGGGATGCGCCGGAGAGTTGGAAGAGCGCTCCGTCCGGAATTGAAAAGGTTTGTCCGAAAGCGGACAAGACTGGAGCGGTCGAATTTTGTGATAAAGAGCTATAGTTTTCGAGGTTTAGCTATGTAGAATCCTACAAAGCTTGAGAGGCGGTCCGGGTAGGCTCCTGCGGTCCGCACGAGGTGACGATGAATCGGAATGTCCTGTGGAATGGGTTTGCCGCAGCCGGCCTCGCAGTGACGGCGTGGCCAGCTGCAGCGCAGATGACTACCGCCCAGGTTGATAATGCGCGCACGGGAGCGTACCTGAGCGAGACGACGCTGACGCCGCGCAATGTGAATGCCCGGCAGTTCGGCAAGATCTTCACCATGAAGGTGGATGGCGATGTCTACGCCCAGCCGCTTTTTCTTGCGGGCGTGGAGGTGCCCGGGAAGGGCAAGCACGACGTGGTGTTCGTTGCCACCGAGCACGACAGCGTCTACGCCTTCGACGCGTACGGCAATCCGTCGGCTCCGCTCTGGCAGGTCAGCTTGCTGAAGGACGGCGCGACACCTGTGCCCGGCGGGGACACGGCGTGTTTCTTTATTTCGCCGGAGGTGGGCATCACATCGACCCCGGTGATCGATGCGAGAACGGGGACACTCTATGTCCTGGCACGCACAAAGATGGGCCATCTCTTCGCGGACAACGAATACCATCAGAAGCTTCACGCGCTGGCGGTCACGACCGGCGTGGAGAAATTCGGGGGCCCGGTTGAGATCAAGGCTTCTGTGCCGGGCCGTGGCGACGGAAGCGTGAATGGATCGGTGGCGTTCGGCGCGCTGCGCGAGAACCCACGCGCCGCGCTGCTGCTGTCGAAGGGCACGGTTTACCTCTCCTGGGCCTCATCGTGCGATGTGGGCCCGTATCACGGCTGGGTAATGGCGTACGATGCGCGCACGCTGAGGCAGAGAGCGGTTTTCAATGACTCTCCCGATGCGGACGACGGCGGAATCTGGGCGAGCGACACCGGCATTGCGGCGGATCAGGAGGGCAACGTGTTTGCCGCGACGGGCAACGGTCGCTTCGACATAGAAAAAGGCGGCCGCGACTACGGGGATACGCTGTTGAGGCTTCGCGGCAGCGACCTGCGCGTGAGCGATTACTTCACTCCATTCAATGCCGATCATCTGAACCTGAGCGACAGCGACCTGGGATCGGGCGGACCTGTGTTGCTTCCGGATCAGCCCGGAGCCCATCCGCATCTGGCGCTGATTGGCGGAAAGAATCCGATGATTTATGTGCTCGATCGCGATCGCCTGGGACAGTTCAATGGGACAGACGACAGCCATGCGGTGCAGACGATTCCCACGCGGGGCGGTATCTACGGCTCGATGGCGTATTGGAACCACAACGTGTATTTCCTGAGCGACGGCGACTCGCTGCGCGACTACGAGGTGGTCAACGGAAAGTTGAAGTACAAGGCGGCTAGCAGCTTCGTCTTCCGCGACCACGCGGCGACTCCGGCGGTTTCAGCAAACGGCGCGAAGGATGGGATTGTTTGGGTGGTTAGTTCGAAGGGATGGAACTCGCCAGACCGGACGGCGGTGCTGCATGCCGCCGATGCTTCGGAGGTGGCCCACGAACTCTTCAACAGCGAGCAGAACGCGGGGCGCGATCGTGCCGGGCGAGCGCTGCGCTTCAACGTTCCGACGATTGTGAACGGCCACGTGTACGTGGGCGCCAAGCGGGAAGTGGATGTTTACGGGCTGCTGCAGTCCGGACGCTGAGGACAGGCGCGCAGCGTCCAATGGAGGATCAGATCTTCGGCGGCGGAAATATCCGGGACCAAGGCGGCGCTACTGGATTCCGTCGCACACGATGGTGACGGTGAACGAAGCATCTCCGAATCGGTAGGAATGCCTGAGCTCGAACTCGGGGGCCTGCACGTGGAGGTCGTAGTCGTGCCCGGTGATGACGGCCGGAACAGACAGTCCGCAGCCGGCGGCCAGGCCGGGAACCTTGCTTTTCCATGCGCCGGCAAGCATGTTGCAGATCTCGCCGACTCCGTCCTTCACGGTGTCGTCGATCTCCTGAAATTCCATTCCCGTCATTTGTGCGGCGATGAGCATGGCGGCTTCAGAACGGCATTGCAGAACGCAGGCTCCGCTCAGCAGTCCTCCAAAGCCAATCACGGCAGTGACAGTACCGGGCCCGCCAAGCGTGGGGGTCGACAAGACAACCGGGTCGCGCTGGCAGTCGATGCCCAGCATGGTTTTAAAGACCTCGTCGACGCTGGCGTCGAGGTTTTTGGGATCTGCAACCACATGAATCGATTTCCTGAGAGACTGAGCCATTCCATTCTCCGTTTGCTGAATGCCGCACCCGCGTCCGGAAGCAATAGCCGACGATCGAACTCCATTCAATTTCATGGCGCTATGCCCTCCCGGCTATGCCGATTTCAGCAGCGGCAGCACCCGTTCTTTGACCTGCTCGGCCGTAAACGGCTTGCGGATATAGCCGCGCGCTCCGGCCTGGATGGCCTGCTTTACGTGCTCTTCACTCGACTCGGTCGTGATCATGACGACGGGGACGCCCGGAGCCAGCTTCTGGGCCTGCAACTGGCGCAGGAATTCCAGGCCATCCATGGTGGGCATGTTGATGTCGGAAATAATCAGGTCAACGGGGTTGCTTCGCAGCTGCTCGAGCCCATCGGCGCCGGTGCCGGCTTCCCGCACCACCAGCTGCTCGAGCCCTGCCTGGCGCAAAGCGCGCTCAATGATTTTGCGCATCACCGAAGAATCGTCAACGATCAATGCTCGCGTCTCGCTCAACGTCGATCTCCTTCTTGCATATCGAAAAGGCGAACGCCTTCACAGGACACTCATTGCATCGGCAGATGCGGGAAATTCATTATCCTGCTGGCCACCGAGCGGTGCCCGTCCAAGCGGGTCGCAAAGGCTTGGTGACCACTGTCACGGCCCGGAGAAGGCGTAGCTCCATAGGCTTTTCTTCGGTTCTCCCAAGACCTCGCGAGTGAAGGGCAAATGGATTCATTCGAACGCAGCTTGCAGCTCCGCATTTTGCAGTCGCAACTTGGATCTCGCCGGATCGACGTCTCCGTGCTTCTCGACTCGATTAACCCGCCAAGCGGGGGCGGGGAAGCGGCCTTTCCGCAGTCCACCCCGAAAGCCAATCCGAACAAGGCGGCGCGCGAGGGCCAGGCTGCCTGACCGGGGCGCATGTCCTGGTTGCACCGGGCCGCGCGGCACTTTCCGCTCCCATCAAATCTGACCGATTCGCAGTGGCGCTGAAGTCTCAGAAGGTTTATCTTTGCCTTGCCCGTCGTTGCAGGGGCAAATCTCCCAACCTCCCAGGTTCGTTTCTCAAGACGGAGCGCAGGCGGCCGGATGAGCGAAGCACATGAAGTCACGGTCTTGTTGTCGGCCTTGAAGCAGGGCGACGATGCCGCGGCCGCGCGGCTCATGCCCTTGATCTACGACGAACTGCGGAGGCTTGCGGGCAGCTACATGCGCCGGGAGCGCAGCGACCACACGCTGCAGGCGACGGCACTGGTGCACGAGGCCTACTTGAAGCTGGTGGAGCAGCGGTCGACCGATTGGCAGAACCGGGCGCATTTTTTTGGCGTTGCCGCGCAGCTTATGCGGCGCATCCTGGTGGATCATGCGCGCGGACACACGCGGCAGAAGCGGGGCGGAGAGCACGCCAAGGTCTCTCTCGACGAGGCGCTGGTGTTTGCCGAGCAGCAGGCGGATGAGGTGCTGGCGGTGGACGACTCGCTGAATCAGCTTGCGAAGATGGATCCTCGGCAGGCGCGGGTTGTCGAGCTGCGCTTCTTTGGCGGGTTGAGCGTGGAGGAGACGGCGGACGTCCTGGGAGTTTCGCCGAAGACCATCAAGCGGGAGTGGAGCGTTGCCAAAGCATGGCTGACGGCGGACTTGAAGCAGCGCCACGGGATCGATGCCGCCCCCGCGTAATGTTCCTGCCGGCTGGGAAGCGAATTAAAACCTGAAAAAGATGAGCGGCCTCGCCTGCGCCGGGAGACCGCTCGTTGCGACTACTGGACCACCAGTGGGTGCGACAGGGCGAACGTGTAGGCGGTTTGTTCGTCCAGAACCACTTCGCGCTCGTCTCCGTCCATGCGCTTGCCCAGGCCTTTGAAGAATCGGGTTACCTTGTTCTTGCCATGAATGCTTGGGCCGAATGTGTTGATGGCCGTCTGCACATTGAATTGCCGGGTATCGGTCTGCAGTGAAGTGACCTGGAGCTGCAGCTTGGCCTCGCCGGCGAGCGCTCCGGCAGGGCGCGCGACGACGACCACTCCGTTAACCAGCGCACCGGCTGGGACGATGGTTCTGCCACCGGCTTTGAGGTCGTGATCGAGTGTGGCCGAAAAAGTCTGGCCGGGCTGACTGGTGCGGGAGCCGAGGGCTTCACTGAGCCGCAACGTGAACTGCGTGCCTGTGGGGACGACGATGGATGGGGTTGCCGCAAGGACAGGGGGTGCGACGTAGGCCGTGGTCGCAACCGGAATTGCCGGCGAGATCCTGACAAGACGCCGCACAACCGGAGTGTAGATGACATGGCGGCGGACGATCGTGACCGGGGCCGGATTCGCGTCGGCCTGGTCACCCTGGCCGTTGCCTTGATCGGCGCTGGCCGCATCTCCCTGATCTCCCGATCCATCCTGACCCGCCTGGGAGTTGGGGTCTGCGGTCGAGTCGGTCGACTGCGCGTTGGGGTCGCTGGTTCCGTTGTTTTGGTCGTCGGCATTCAGTGGCGTGCCCGCCGGCGGTTTGGGGATCGCAGGTGCTTGCACGGCCGGCGGGTTAGCGGCGGCGGCGACATCGTGATGGCGATGCGCGATTCCGTCATAGATAATCGCCGACGAGACGAAGGCAGATCCGAGAACGAACGCGATGGTGGCTTTGCTGATGATCATGGCAGTGCTCCTCTCCTATGAATTCGGAATCGATGAGTTGAGTGAGTTGGGTTGAGCGCAGCACCCTAGGCAAGGGTTGTTGCCGAAAGTGCCGCGTCTCAAGAGTGGGTCGCAGGCAGTTAGCGCCTGCGTCCTCCGCCCATTCCCGCGCCGCCTGAGCGGCCAATCGGGTTGGGACGGCTGCCGCCGATCGGGCGGTTTGAAGCGAACGACGATCCACCGCCGCCGAAGGGCCGGGTTGCGGAAGCGGGACGGGGCATCGGGCCCATGGGACGGCTTGCGCCCTGGCCGAAGTTGCGACCGTTGTTGGATGGCCCCATCGGACGGTTGAAGCCGTTGCGCCCAGCGCCCTGGCTAAAGTTGCGGGCGTTGTTGGATGGTCCCATCGGACGGTTGAAGCTGTTGTTGTGCCCAGCGCCCTGGCTAAAGTTGCGGCCGTTGTTGGATGGTCCCATCGGACGGTTGAAGCTGTTGTTGCGCCCAGCGCCCAGGCCGGAGTTACGGCCTCCATTGGACGGTCCAATGCGACGGTTCATCGAAGGAGAGTGAGTTGGAGTGCGTCCTGAATTCAAGGGGTGGTTGCCGATCGTCGAGTGGTTCACAGCGCAGCAGCTGCGCGTTGCGCCCGTATGGAGGGGAGTCGGCCGGCCGGGTCCAGGGCGAGCGGGGCCGCCGTGAATGCTGGTGCGGTTGACAGGTGAGCCGTGGAGGTTTTGTCCGTTGTGCTTGTACCCGTTTTGCGCCAGGTTCGGGCGGGTGGTCTGGCGGCCGGGGTTGCGGTAGTTGTTCCCAATGTTGTTGCGCGGGCCGGTCGGCCGGCTGACGCCGGGTCTTCCGGGAAAGTGATTGACGTGGTTGTTGAACCCGATGTTATGCATGCCGCCATGGTTCATGAACGAGTGAGCCGTTCCTGCGTGAGCGCTAGCGCGGTAGCCTCCCGGAACGCCGCGGCCGCCATGTTCGAAGGCGCCGACGTCGTGGCCGCCGAAGTGGCCGTGGTTCATCACGGTGCCGCTGTGCGAGACGTAGGCCGTGTGGTTGCACTCTACTGCGCCCGAACCCCAGGCAGGAGACCAGGAACTGAAGCCCCAATCGAAGTGCGCGAAGATTCCAACGTTGACAGGCGGCTCAAAGTCGACGGCGGAGGTGAGGGCCACCCCGGCTGGAGGCGGCAGAACGACATAGCCGGGATAAGAAGTGAAGAGCGTTCCCCAGATGTGCCAGGGGTTGTAGTAGGGAAGGTAGACGACGGCGGGGTCGACAGGCACGATCTCAATGACATCGTTGACGACCAGAACGCGCTCATGCACCGTGGTGACGAGCACATTCGCCTGCTCTGCCTGAAGGCGCATCGCCTGGATGGCGTTCATCACATCATCGGGCTGGTTGAAGTAGGCGTCTCCGAGCTGCTTGGTCCACTCGGTGTTCTTTGCCATGCTGTCGAGTACGGCCGGGAAGGCGATGAGGCCCTTGACCGACGCGTCCCACGACATGGTGTTGGCCCGGTTGGCGCGCTGATCCAGGGAAAGGCTCCTGTTCTGGTTGAGCCAGCCGTCGGAATCGTCGACTTGGTCGGGGAATGTGGATGCGGTCAGGATCTGCGCCACCAGCGGGTCAGGGTCGAGCGCGATGGGGGCGACGAGCTGGTCGAGCTGAAGGGCGTTGAGCGGGACGTAGAGGGGCACGGGTGCGATCACCTGCGCCTGCGTTCCCGGCGCTGCGGAGGCCATCAGCAGCGAGAGAATCGACGAGACGAGCAGGTTACGGCAGGTGCGGCGGACTGGGGAATTTGAGCTTTTCATGGTGTCTCCTCGGGATTGTGTCTGGGTTGGGCTGACGGTTGATTTCAGCCTTCACCCGGTAACGCGACAAAGCCGCGGAGGCGGGGTCACACTTTTTCAAGATTTATTTGGTTTGGAAAATCGGAGTGGGGAGTTCCGTCGCGCGAAGGCCATCTGAGGGAGAGAGATTTTTCCCTCGACACAAGAAAAGGCGAGCCCGGATTTCCCGCGCTCATGAGGGCAAAACAAGAGCAGCAAGAACCATGGCCGAACGAAGACGGCTCCTTGCGCAGCCTATACCGTCTCGGTGCTCATTCTCCGGCAAGCGTGTCTCGTGCGACCTCAAGTTTTTCTGCGGTAGCCGAAGGGGCCGGGTGGGGAATTACTTCTTCCGCAACCCGGACATGGCGCATGAACCAGGCTCCGCCGACACAGGCGATGCCGCCAAGGACGGGGAGGAGCGCAACGCGCTCATGGAGGATGAGGACCCCGAGAGCAAGGGCGACGGCGGGAATAAGAAAGGTGGTGCCCGAGGCTCGCGTAGCGCCAAGCTGTCCCGCGGCAACGGTCATCACCACGAAGGCGATCCCGGTTCCAAACACGCCCAGGGCGACGAGACACAAAATCGGTGTGAGCGACCAGTGCGCGGAGAGCAGTGCTGGCGCCCCGAGCGGTGCGGTGAGGGCGAGGGCCACGATTTGGGCGCGCCATATGACGGGAAGAGCGCCATTGCGCTGCTGCAGAGGCCGCGCGATGTTGAGGGCAAATGCGTAGCAGACCAGCGCGGCAAAGATCATGGCAACGCCCCCGGCGTCACTGCGGCCTTCGCCGATGGTCGGGATTGCCATGAGCACGGTGCCGGCGATGCCGACAGCCAGTCCGGCGAGAATGCGTGCCGAAGGGGTCTTGCGCGTAATCAATGCGGCTACGATTGCCGTGAAGAGCGGATTGGCCCCATTCAACATGCCGGTGATGGCAGAGGAGACGTGTTGCTCCGCAAAGGGAAACATGCTCAGAGGGAACGCCATCCACAGCAGGCCCAGCGCGATGACTCCACCCCAGTCGGAGCGCGCGATCGGCTTGCGAGCTGCGGGAAAAAGCGAGAGGGTCAGGAACCCGATGAGGATTCGGGCAAACGTGACGCCATTCGGGCCCGTGCTGCGCAGCCCTTCAGCGATAAACAAGAACGACGCACCCCAGATGAGGCCGGGGATGACGAGCAGCAGCCAAGCGGAAGCTTCGCTGGAAATCCCGTGGGATTGGGTCAAGGGGTTGGGCCGTTGCATCTCTTGCCTCGTCTTAACGATAGAGATTCAATCGATGCCGGAATCGCTTCCTTTTATTGGGGACCGGGAAACAGCTCTCCTGTCGCAGAGATCGGTGCTGATATTGTCCCGGAGAGTCCACGGTACGCACGGTGACGGCTGCATCTGCTTTGGGCGTTTATGGAGCATCGACAAGCTCTCGCCGCGCGCGTGCGAGGTCCTCGGGGATTCCGATGTCGATGAAATACCCGCAGGTCTGGAACGCAACAGGCTGGATTGCTCTCAAATGGACGGCCAGAAAATCGGATTCTACGGAGAATGTTTCCGGCAGGTCGAAGGGTTCGAAGACCTTGCGATCGACGAGATACGTTCCGGTGTTAATGAGGCCTCTGCCCGTGGCGCGCTTCTCGCCAAAGGCCTGAATGATGCCGGCCTGATCGGTCACGATGGCGCCGTAACGAGACACATCGCTTACTTCGCGAACGGCCATCGTAAACGTAGCCGCAGCGTCGGCGTGCGCTGCGTGCATCGACCGGTAGTCAAGCTTCAAGTACGTATCTCCATTCACGACAAACGCACTGGAGCGGGTTGCGAAACGTAGCGCGTTCTTGATCGCTCCGCCGGTTCCGAGGGGTGCGTCTTCAACGGCATAGCAGAGATCGAGTCCGTGATACGAGTCGTGGAAGTGGTTCCGTATGGTTTCGCCGAGGTAACCGACGGAGAGAATGATTCTTTGCAATCCCTCAGAGGCGAGCAGATCAAGCAGCAACGCAAGGAAAGGCCTTCCCCCGATATCTGCCATTGGCTTTGGCCGTCCAGCTAAGTGCCCGGCCAGCCGAGTGCCTCTGCCCCCGGCTAATACGATTCCTTCCATGTCACCCCGCGACCGAGGCAGGCCGGACCCGCTGTGCCGATTGCGCGTCATTGAGGTAGATGCGCTCGGCCATCGCACAAATGGTGTGTCCGACCATGATGTGCACCTCCTGGATGTTCTGGGTTCGGGCGGAGGGAACCTTCACCACGGCGTCGCATAGTTCGGCCATCTTGCCGCCGGTTTGGCCGGTGAGTCCGGCGGTGAAGATCCCTTTGCGCTTTGCGGCGCAGAGCCCTTCAAGGATGCTGGGAGAATTGCCGGAAGTGGAGATGGCGATCAGGACATCGCCGGGATTGCCCAGGGCGTCTACCTGGCGCTGGAAGACTTTTTCATAGCCGTAGTCGTTGGCCACGGCGGTCAGGATCGAGGTGTCGGTGGTGAGCGCGATGGCGGGCAGTGGGGCTCGATTCTCAACGAGGCGGCTCACAAATTCGGCGGCAATGTGCTGCGCATCGGCCGCGCTGCCGCCGTTTCCGGCAAGGAGAATCTTGCCGCCCTTGAGTAGAGCTTCGCCGCATGCATTGCCGATGCGATCGACCGCACGAATTGCGTCGGCCGAGGCGGCAAAGTCGCGAAAGACCGAGACGGTCTTCTCAATTTCACCGAGAATCATTGAGTTCAACAAAGTGGCCGGCTCCGATCTCGTTTTGTTGGGCGTGCGATGTTTCGAGACAACTGTCGACAGTCTAGCGCAACAGGGCTGATCGGACGATCGCCGCGAAGCGGCCACCCGTCCCAAAGGGAAAAAGCCCGTTCCGCTGTTTTCCACAAGCCCAAATCACGGCTAGCGTAGCCGGTCCGTAAGGGCGATCGGTCTCAATCCTTCTGGTTCGGTAGAATAAGGGACAGTTAGACCGGACTCTACCATAGGATCCAAATGCGAACCGAAGTTCCTGCTGCGGCAATCCACGAGCCAGGTTTCCGTGGCATCGAAACCGCTAAACCGACCGAGAAATCGGAAGAGATCACACTTTTTCAACTTCTCATCGTGCTCGCGGAACGCAAACGTTTGATCTTCGCCGTCGGAGCGATATTTGCGGTGCTGGCGGTGATCGTCTCTCTTCTTCTTCCGCAATACTACACGGCTACCACCACTATTCTTCCGCCTCAGCAGAATTCTTCCTTGGGCTCAGCGCTCGCTTCCCAACTGGGAAATCTGGGGGGAGTGGCGGCACTCGCGGGCGGCAGTCTTGGCATGAAGAGCCCCACTGACATGATTGTTGCCCTGATGAAGAGCCGGACAGTCGAGGACGGCATGGTGCAGCGATTTCACTTGATGCAGGAGTATCACGCCAAGCTTGCGTCCGATGGAAGAAAAGATTTGGAGCGCTACGTCAAAATCGACGGCGCTGCAAAAGACGGGATGATCCGAGTTTCGGTCGAGGACCGAGATCCCAAGAGAGCGTCTGAACTGGCCAATGGTTATGTTGACCAGTTTCGAAAACTGTCAGAACATTTGGCAATTACTGAAGCCTCCCAGCGCCGGCTTTTTTTCGAGCAGCAGCTTGAAACCGCGAAGAACAACTTGGCTGACGCAGAAGAATCTCTCAAGGTCACCGAGCAGAAGACAGGTTTGATTCAATTGGACAGTCAGGCTCGCGCGCTGATTGAGTCGGCTGCCCAGCTGCGCGCCGAGATCACAGCCAAAGAAGTGCAGATCCGATCGATGGAGACCTTCGCCACGAGCGAGAATGCGCAGATTGTGCAGGCGCAGCAGGAATTGGAAGGATTAAAGGCGCAATTGGCGGAGTTGGGTGGATCTGAGACCGTCGACGAGAACTTGATTGTTCCGCGGGGCAAGGTTACAGAAGCAAGCATCGAGTATGTCGGCAAACTTCGCAACGTTAAATACTACGAGACGATCTTCGACATCCTGGCGCGCCAATATGAAGTGGCGAAGCTTGACGAAGCGAAGCAAGGTGCTCTCATTCAGGTCGTCGATCCTGCGGTACCTCCGGATCGCAGGTCGTTCCCGAAGCGCGGGATCATCGTGATCGTGTCCACTGTGCTCGGTTTTATGGTGGGCATCGTTATCGCACTGGCCAAAGCAATGTATGAGAATCTCAGCCGAGTTCCGAAGTATATGACGAACATCTCCCAGTTGCGGAAGGCGCTTTCCCTGCGCCCGCGTGGACAGACCATCTCGAGCTCCAGGTAGAAGTATTGTCCAAGTTGTCGTTGCGGCCGGCAGATCGGACTCTGCCGACTGAAGGGGATGTCACGCGTGTCCGGCGAGTCGCCCTTTCAGTCTCAGAAATGGCGCTTCGAGGAGGTGATAGCTTACAACTGAGACGGCGAGTACAATCGCGAACTCAATGCAAACAGACAGACGGAATGCCCAATGAGAATGTAGCTCTCCCCACGGCTTGATGAGAATCGGCCGCAAGATGACATGATAGACATAGAATCCATAGCTGTACTTGCCTAGAAATCGTAAAGGCCTGAGATTGGTGATCTTGAACAGCAGGTTGGTGGATGACAGCGAACTCGCGATGAGCGCCGCGGCAATTAAGTAGATTAGAGTGAACCCGTAGCCTGAAATCCACGGGGTTGCTGGGACAAGCTTATTCAGTCCGACCCCGGCGCCTTCGATTGAGCAGGCGAAGACAAAGATGCCCAGAAAGGCGAAGAAGAGGTAGGGAGCCGCTCGAAGCATTCGTTCTCTCTCAGGACCTCTCCACCAAAGCGCTAGCAGGCCGCCGCACAAGAACGAGTCGGCTTGCGTAAAGGGCATTCGATAGAGGAATTCCATTTGAAGGAGACCGGAGGGAATGGCGGCTACCAGGATAATCCGTAGCAATAAAACCGCAACCATGACTCCGACGCAAATCCGAATGAGCTTTTTTCTATCTGCAATGGAAAAGACAACGAAAGGCCAAACTAGATAGAACTGTTCTTCAACAGCGAGGGACCAGAAATGCCCGATTTCGATCGGCAGCCAAAGTACTGACGTGTAGATGTGATCGGTGGAAGGGCTGTATGCAATGAACCGAGCGAAATTTCCCAGATAAACGGGCCAAAGCCACTGCATCGGTTGCCAGCGCTCATGAATCAGCGGGTCGGCGACGAGGATGGAGATCCATACGAAATAAAACAACGGGAAGATGCGGAGGGTCCGCCGGATGTAGAACCTTCTAAATCGATGGGGTTCATCTCTGGTGTCATATAGACCGCCTGTGATCAGGTACCCTGAGAGCACAAAGAAGAAGATGACGCCCATCCAGCCGATCGGATATTTGCCGATGTAGTGAACGGTGAAGACCAATCCGACGGCGATTCCACGAACCCCGTCTAAACCTGGGAACCATCCCCCGCTGTTTCGAACGCCACTCCTTGTCGTCATGGATTGGGTCGATCCGGCCACATGTTCCGTGGAGATCGTCACTGGGGTCGGTGCAAGCGTTTCCGCTTCGGTCTCTTGGTTATGCCTCAGCACATTCTTGTCCAAGCTCAAATCTACCAAAGAAAAGAAGTAATTCCTCGAAAAGCCGAGTCAGATTTCGCTCTGCTATAGTGGCTCAATGAAGGACAACCATAACCTTGATTTGCTGCGCGCGATCGCGGTGATTCTGGTTGTTGTTGAGCATATCCTTCTGGCAATGCACGTCCAGTCGATCGCGAGTTGGAATGTCGCGTGGATTGGTGTCGTGGGAGTGTTCTTCTTCTTCGTGCACACGAGCCTTGTGCTCATGTGGTCACTCGATCGGCGACCGAGCGTCCTAGACTTCTATCTCCGTCGTTTCTTTCGAATCTATCCTCTTGCGATGGCGGTGATTCTTGCTACGTTGGCATTTCATTTGCCGACAATGCAGAGCCCCAACGGCGATACATTTTTTCGGTCGCCGGGTTTCCGGCTTGCCATCTCCAATCTCTTGCTCGTTCAGAATGTTCTCTGGCGCGGCAACATTCTTGGCGTCATGTGGACGCTCCCCCTCGAAGTTGATATGTATTTCCTTCTTCCGTATCTGTACTTTTTCGTGAAACGGGAGCGGCGGCTCTGGCCATTTCTGATGCTCTGGATCGCGACAGCTATCTATGATCGTGCGACTTTCCCCGCAGACGACAATACATTCGTGGCTTGTATGCCCTATTTTCTGTCAGGCGTTCTGGCGTATCTTCTTTTCTCGAGGCGCGTGCCGCAGTGCGTTCCAGTCGTCCTCATGCCGGTCCTTTTGCTCGGTTTGTTGAGCGCTTTTATGGCGCATCCCTCATTCCGGAACGGATGGTTCCTGACGCTCATTACAGGTCTGGCTCTTCCGTTCTTTCGCCCACTGCGCACCAAGTGGATTGCGAGCATCAGCCATCAGATAGCAAAATACTCGTATGGGATTTACTTGATTCATCCATTCTCAATTGCGCTCGGAATCAACTATCTGCATAATTACAACCTGGCGTTTCGAATCATAGTAGTTATTTCGTCTTTGGTTGCTCTGGTCGTCCCGGCTTACCATCTATTGGAAAAGCCGATGATCGATTTCGGCGCGAGGCTTGCTAAGGGAATTGCTGACCCGGAGAATGGCGACGTTCTCCGTTCCAAAAGAATCAATGACAGCATGAGCATGCCAATTCGAGGGAGCGTCGATCACTGAATCGCCCGGAACAGGCTTGATTGGAGAGCCGGTTCACACGAAACCGACTGGGCCGAGATGTCTTCTGATGCGAGAAACCCGGCATCTCTAGCAAGCGCCCCTGTTTTTCGATGGTCCGCGCCGATGCCGAACGGGTCGCCTGCAGCCTCTCACTTACTGAGCCGGCTTGCCGTCGGGGATCGCGTAGCAGATCGTCTCCCAAATTTGGCCGTGAGGCCGTAGATAGAATTTGTAATCAGGATTGAACGAATGGATCAGGAGTGGAATCTCCCAGATGTGACTCTGCGTGTGATAGGCGCAGACCGCGAGAGCGGGACAGTTCTCTGAGATCAGGCGGCGTGAGCCGCGAAGCCCGAGGAGTTCGAAGCCCTCAATGTCGTACTTTATGAAGTCGGGCGGTTCTGGAAGGACCGCGTCGAGTGCGACGCAATGGACGGTGTCGACGCCCACACCTGGGGCGGAACTAGGGCCAGCCCCGGCACTGAATGACACGTCGCAT
>DATJMC010000001.1:0-7666 GCA_035508975.1 Occallatibacter sp. | reverse complement strand
TTCTCGGTGGGCGAAGTTGCTTTCCTGCGCGGCGCTGGACGGCGCGAGATTGGGCATGGCGCGCTGGCTGAGCGGGCGGTCTCGGCGGTGTTGCCAACCGAAGACAACTGGCCTTACGCGATGCGCGTCGTTTCGGACATTCTGGAATCGAACGGGTCGTCGTCGATGGCTACGATCTGCGGGGCGTCACTTTCGCTGATGGATGCAGGCGTTCCGCTGAAGGCTCCCGTGGCCGGTGTGGCCATGGGGCTGGTGAAAGAAGGCGACCAGTACGCGATCCTGACAGACATTGCAGGCGCGGAAGATCACTATGGAGACATGGACTTTAAAGTTGCCGGAACGAAAGACGGCATTACCGCGCTCCAGATGGATATCAAGGTCGGCGGCATCACGGCGCAAATCATGCGCGAGGCGCTGGCACAGGCGCAGCGCGGGCGGCTCTTCATCCTGGAAAAGATGGACGAGGTGCTGAGCGAGCAGCGCGTCAAGGTGTCGGCATATGCGCCGCGCATCTACACGCTGCAGATTCCGGTCGACAAGATTCGTGACGTGATTGGGCCGGGCGGCAAGATGATTCGCAGCATCATCGAGCAGACGGGTGTGAAGATCGATGTCGAGGATTCGGGCAAGGTGAACGTGGCCTCAAACGACGAAGTCTCGGCGAATAAGGCGCTGCAGATTATCCGCGACCTGACGGCTTCGGCTGAGGTAGGGAAGACGTATCTTGGCAAAGTAAGCCGGCTGGCAGATTTCGGCGCGTTCGTTGAAATTCTGCCGGGGTTGGATGGATTGCTGCACATCAGCGAAGTTGCGGAGCACAGAATCAAAGACGTACGCGACGAGCTGAAAGAGGGGGATCAGGTACTGGTGAAAGTACTGGCCGTTGAGGGTAACCGGATCAAACTGTCGCGCAAAGCGATTCTGAAAGAGCAGCGCGCGAAGATGGGTGGCGGGGCTCCTCCGCCTGCGGAAGGTGATGGCGGGCAGGAAGTTTCTGCTCCGGCTCCGGTATCGGCGCAAGGTTCGCCGACGGCGGTAATTGAAGGCGGCGCGGATTTCGATGCTGATGATGAGCCGAACTTCAATCGCGTGGATGCTGGAACGGGAGAGCCGGCGGCGGCACGAACGGAGGGTGGACGCGACAATCGCGGAGGTGGCGGAGATCGCGACCGGAATCGTAGGCGCCGCGGACGCGGCGGACGCGGCCCGGGTGGCGGCAGCGGCCATGGCGGCGGGGGCGGGCATTCCGGCGGTGGTGGTGGACGCTTCCGGCGGTAAGTAACAGTTCCCAGTTCTCGGTTGTCCGTTCTCAGTTAAGACGAAGGGCCGCAGCGATTGCGGCCCTTTTTCTATTTGCGCGAGAAAAAAATGGCTAGAACGAGAGCCGCTTGAAAACAACCTCTGGGATGTAGCCGATGGCAGTCATGATATAGCGCCAGATTCTTGGCGTGTAGAGGATGTCGGGACTACGGCGCACGAGGGCGCGGACGATATCGGCGGCGACGAGTTCGGGGTCGGCAAATCGGCGGGCATCGGGCAGGTGGTCGGTCATCGGAGTCTGAACCGGGCCGGGCTTAATTGTGATCACTTTCACTCCGGCGGGATGGAGCCGGCTGCGGAGACCTTGCAGGAAGAGCGAGAGCGCGCCTTTTGCGGAGCCATAGACGTAATTGGAGCGACGGCCACGATCTCCGGCGACGGAGGTGATGGCCGCGATGCAGCCGGTGCGGCGCTGCTCGAGGTCGACGGCGAAGCGGGCGAGTATCGCTGACGCGCTGACGAAGTTGACGTTGAGTTCGTCGAGAAGAACTTCGACCGAAGCCTCGGCATCCTTCTGGGGCCGCATGCTGCCGTAGGCGAGCAGCACAGTGTCAAAGGCCGGCATCGTGCGACGAATGTAGTCGAAAATGCCGGGGTGTTGCTCCAGCGAACCCAGTTCGGCGGGGCAAACAAGGACCTGAGCAGCTCCGCGTGCGAGTAGATCGGATTGCAGAGCAGTGAGGCGTTGGGACGAGCGCGCGACCAGGAGCAGTTCGCATCCGAGAGCGGCTAGCTGACGCTCGACTTCGACGACTATGCCCGAGGTGGCTCCGAGGATCACTACCCTCTGCATCGAGAGGCTTGTGGGGCGCGCGATCATGCGTGACTCGTCTCCGTAACGCGCCTCCAGAATGAGGAAGACATTTTCGGATCGATGTAGGGGACGAAGGTGCGCCAGTGGGGGAAGGATGACTCGAACATGGCTGGGCTCATGCGCGCGTCTTTTGCAGGATAAAGCGCGCCGCCGCTTTGCTGGACTACTTCGTCGAGAGATTTCATGAGTTGCAGGGTGCTCGCGCCGCGCATGGCGAAGTCCAGCGCCAGCGTTAGGCCTGGACGCGGGAATGAGAGGATTCCAGCGGAGGGCGCGTTACCGAATTGCTTCAGGACTCCCAGAAACGAGCCCATGCCGGAGCGGGCAATGCGGTTGAGGAGTTCCTCAAAGGCGTCGAGATTTGTCTCGGGGATCACGCACTGATATTGCAGGAATCCTTGCTTGCCGTAGAGAAGGTTCCACTGGCGGAGGGAGTCGAGCGGATAGAAGAACGAGTCATAGGGGACGGGCGATGAGCGTTGTTTCGCCTTTGCTGCTTTGGCAGCATGGACGTGATAGTACGTGGCGTTGAAAGCCTTCACTGCGTATCGATTCAGACACCATCCGGGGAGAGCGAAGGGCAGCTTGGGGCCATGCTTTGGTTTAAGTCGGTTGTCAGCCGCGGCGGAGTGGTTGCCACGGAAGAAGATGCCGCGTGGAATTTTGCCGGCGAAACAATCGAGCCAAGCTACGGTGTATTCAAAGCGGCCGTCGCTCTCGCGGCTGAGATCGAGGAATGACTGGAGGGAGTGAAACGGAGTCAGCTCGGCATCGATCCACGGGCCGGCGACACGGCGCAGTTGAATATCGGCCCAGGCGATTACTCCGGTGAGGCCGAGGCCACCGATGGTGGCACGAAGCATGTCGGAGTTCAGGTCCGCACTGCAGACGACGACGCCATGATCGGAGCGATGCAGGCCCAACTGAAGGATGTGCGCGCCGAAGGTTCCGGCGCAGTGATGGTTCTTGCCATGAACATCGTTGGCGATGGCGCCGCCTACTGTCACGAAACGGGTGCCCGGAGTAACCGGGAGGAACCAGCCTTTTGGAAGAAAGACATAGATGATGTCGGCGAAGGTTACGCCGCTTTCGCAGCGCAAAACGCCAGTAGATTCGTCGAAGCCGAGGATGCGGTTGAGGCGGCGGCAGTCGACAAGATTGCGGTCGGTGTTGAGGCAGGAATCACCGTAGCTGCGACCCAGGCCGTAAGGCAGAAGCGAGGCTGTGGAGGCGGATTCGAGAATCGCCGGAACCTGGTCATCCCATGCAGGCTTGTAGACGTGAGCATGCTCGGCAGCAGGGTAGCGTCCCCATGAGAGATAGCTGCTGGTAGGGGAGGCGGGAACGGTTTTTCTCTTTGGCAACGCTGCCGATTGGGAAGACATATTAGAAGTTCACGTGAATCATGCTGGCGGCGATGACGATGGCGGCGGCAAACGCCACGGCGTAGCTGACACGGTCGCGTATGGCAAGCGTAACGGGATCCTCTTTCAATTCGCCGCGATGCGCCAGGAGCCAGGTACGTCCGAGCCAATAGAGAACAATCGGACAAAGCAAGAGAAGCCATTCGGGAGACGAGTAGAGCGCGAGCACGTCCTGGCTGTGGACGTAGAGAGTGAGGATCACTACTGCCGAAAAGCTGCTGCCTACGCCAAATGCGAGCAGCAACTCGCGGTCATGAACGTGATAGCCGCGTCCGGAGTTGCCGGAGGCAACGAGATCGTTGGCGTGGAGGAGCTCGGAATAACGTTTGGCCATCGCGAGGCTGAGAAAGAAAAACATCGAGAACGCCAGAAACCATTGCGAGAGCGGAGTCGCTGAAATGAAAGCGCCGGCGAGAATGCGAAAGCTATAGAAGCTGGAAAGAACGAAGACGTCGAGCAGCGCGACTTTCTTCAGATAGAGCGAGTAGAACATCGTGAGCGCGGCATAGCCGACCAGCGCCAGACAGAAGGGCAGATCGATCAGCGAACCCAGGCCGAAGGCGGTGGCCAGCAGCGCTGAAGAAACAGACAGGCCTTCAGCGATGGACAACTCTCCCGCGGCGAAAGGACGCTGCTTTTTCCAGGGATGCTCACGGTCGGAATGCAGGTCGAGGAGATCGTTCAGAATGTAAAGCGCGGATGCGCAAAAACCATAGAGGACAAACCCGGCGGCGGTGCGCAAGAGCGGCTCAACCGAGAGGTTGTGGGACAAGAGGAGCGGCAGAAAGAGCAGCAGATTTTTTGCCCAGTGATGTCCACGCAGGGCGTTGACCCAGGTGCGAAGTGAGGGCCGCGGATCGGCGATGAAGGCCTTAACCTCGGCTAATACGGCAGCCTGGTCGGCGCGCGCCTGCTTTCCGACGACGTAGGCGCCGCGGGCGTGACACCAGACCTTGAGATCGGCCGCTGAATCTCCCACGTAGTCGAAACCGGTTTCGGCGAAATGCTCTTGCAGGAACGCGCCCTTCGCCGCGCCCTTCAGATTTCGTTCGCCATCGCTGGCATGGACCTCGTCAAAGAACCCGAGGTAGTCAGCAACGGGCTGCGAAAGGGATACGTCGGCTGCGGTCACTAGGGCGATTCGACGTCCACTGAGCCGTTCTTGCTGAAGGAGGTCGAGTACGGCTTGCCGATAGGGAAGACGACTGGGATCGAGGTGCACACGACGGGCTAGTTCCCGCTTGGCAAAGGCCTTTCCGTGGAGGAGCCAGAACGGCAAAGCTAGCAAGGTGGCCGGCCGGTTTTTAAGGACGGACACAATGCACTCCCAGACAAGGTTGCCGCGGATGAGGGTGCCGTCGAGATCGACGCAGAGAACGGGCGACAACTCTCTGGCGGCTTTGGTTCCGGCGGCCGATCCCATAAGAAGATCGTCGCAAAAGGGCTTCGGAACCGGGCGAACAAATGAGGTACGCCGGTAACCTGAGTAACATGCCGCTGGGTTCGGGCGAGGTTAGTATGAGCCATCGGGAAACAAGATAGACGGTTGCGTGACCGGTTACGAAAGGACATTCACCTTTGCGGCAGATGATGGACGAACAGGGGCGGGAGTTGGAGCCCGGCGCGCTGGAAATGTTGCGCGGGTATCTGCGGCGGCCCGCATGGTTGTTGACGCTGCTGGGCCTGACGACAGTGGTGCTGTACAGCAGCGCGCTCTTTTTTGATTTTGTGTGGGATGACTGGCCGCAAATCGTCAACAATCCCTTGATTCGGAGCTGGAGCGAACTGCCACGCGCATTTGGCAGCGACCTCTGGTATCACATGGCGCGGCACCAGGTTTATTACCGGCCGCTGTTCGTGGCATGGTCGATGCTGAATTATTCGCTATTCGGATTGCGGGCATGGGGCTGGCATCTGGGGGCGATTCTGGCGCATGTAGGTGCGACGGTCGCGATGTTCTGGCTGGCGCGGAAACTTGGACTGGAATACTGGACGGCGGCGATCGCGGCATTGATCTTCGCATTGCACCCCATCCACATTGAACCTGCGGTTTGGATTTCCGCGGCGTCGGACAGTATGGTCGCGATGTTTGCCGCGCTGGCTTTTGTTGCGTTTCTGAATTGGCGAGATCGGGGCCAAGCGAGACGAGGAGCATGGTGGGCCGCATCCCTCGTTTTTCTTACCTGTGCGCTCCTCACAAAGGAAATGGCGGTCACGTTCCCGGTGCTGATTGGGGTCTATGCGTGGCTGCATCCGTCGGCAGGTGAGAGGTCGCCGTCAAAGAAAGCTCAGGGCGTGTTTCTGGAGGCCGCTCCGTACGTGGTGTTGACGCTTGCATACGCGCTCTTGCGCAAGCACGCGCTCCCGCATGCTACCGGGCAGTTCGATCCCAACCATGGTCTCGCAGACGTGTTTCGGACATTGCCGCTTGTACTAGCGTTCTATCTCGAAAAGTTACTCGTTCCGATCGGGTTGACTGGTCTTTATTACA
This sequence comes from Occallatibacter sp., assembly GCA_035508975.1. GTDB lineage: Bacteria > Acidobacteriota > Terriglobia > Terriglobales > Acidobacteriaceae > Telmatobacter. The sequence goes on along the minus strand of DATJMC010000001.1, from coordinate 1,617 downwards.
CGCCATACGTCGCTCACACGATCTCGGCCAAGGTGATCGTACCGATGCTTGCGCTGGCTTTTGTGTCGCTCGGACTGTGGTATTGGAATCGGCGAGAGGGCGAATCAAGGGTGGCCTTCGCGGGGATATGGATGCTCGCGGGATTGGCGCCGGCGTTGTATTTGCGGAACTTTGGGAATGGCGACTTTGTAAGAGACCGATATATCTACCTTCCGTCGATCGGCTTTGCGATGCTGCTGGCGATGGGACTACGACGACTTCCGTCGATTAGACAGTGGAACGCGCGGGTTGTGCAGGTCGCGGCGGTCTCGGTCTTATGCGCAGGCTATGTGGTCGCCTCGCTCGCGCAACAGGTCCACTGGGCCAGCGATCTGCTGGTGTGGTCGCGCGGAGAGGCGTTGTATCCGGACAATCCGCATGCGGCGATTGGGCTGGCGGAGGAATTCAGCAAGCGCGGGGCACACGATCGAGCGATCGAACTGGCGGAGGCCGCGGTGCGCGCGCATCCGGATTTGAGTTATGCGCCCCTGGCACTTGCCGAGAATTACATCAGCGCGGGCAGGTTCAACGAGGGACGGTATTGGCTGCAAAGGGTAAGTCCGGAATATGTGGAGTCGGAGATTGGAATGGCATCTCTCGCGGGACTGTATGGCCGCATGGGTGATGTCGATAAGGCTCTTAGTCTTTGCTCTGAGATTCTGGCAAAGGAACCCGACCTTAATTCCGCGCTTTATAACTGCGGCAACATCGAGTTGATGGACGGCAACTATGCTGAGGCGGAGCGGCTGTTGTCGCGAGCGGTGGTGCTCGCTCCACAGGACGCGGGGTCGAGGCATTTTCTAGGGCGCGCGCTGCTTGGAGAGGGTAGAAGCAACGAGGCGGAGAGATATCTGAGAGAGGCGGTGGCGGCGGATCCGAGCGTTTGGGACTATCACTATTGGTTAGGAATATCTCTCGAAAAGAATGGGGATGCAGCGGGAGCGCGGATGGAGTATGAACAGGCACTCCGATTGAATCGGGACAGTGGGGAAGCGAAGATGCGGTTGGCAGCGTTGGAGGCGAAGTGATCGGCGAGAGCGAAGAGAGTCCAGGGAGATCGGTTGCGGGTAACTCCGTCGTGGATCGCGGCACCCTGAGAGTCGACTTACGAGTGCGCGAGGGCGAGACAGAGCCGACAGCTTACGACTTGGGGCGGTGGGCTTCGGTGGCGACTGACAATGAGTTGATGATGCGATGGGTAGTGCTGGGCGCGGTGTTGCTAATTGCGGGACTTTATGTGGGGCCGCGCATTGGCAAGGGATGGGTTCCGGCGGACGATGGAACGCTAGGACAGAGCGCGGTGCGAGTGCTGCAGGGGCAACTTCCGCATCGGGATTATGCCGAGATTTATACCGGTGGACTGAGCATGCTTCACGCGTTGGCGTTTCGCGTGCTGGGCGTGAACCTGATGACGCTGAGAGTCTGCGTATTCTTGTTTTTTCTGCTGTGGCTGCCGGCTGTCTACTACATCGCGTTGCGGTTCACCTCACCGCTGGGCGCTGGCCTTACTACGCTGCTGGCCGTGTCGTGGAGTTTTCCGAATTATCCGGCGGCGATGCCTTCCTGGTACAACTTGTT